>CAYQYY010000018.1:0-2670 GCA_964421845.1 uncultured Clostridia bacterium | reverse complement strand
TAGCTTTTATCCGTTGAGCGATGGCCCTTCCACTCGGAACCACCGGATCACTAAGTCCAACTTTCGTTTCTGCTCCACTTGTAGGTGTCGCAGTTAAGCTCCCTTCTGCCTTTACACTCTTCGCACGATTTCCGACCGTGCTGAGGGAACCTTTGAGCGCCTCCGTTACTCTTTCGGAGGCGACCGCCCCAGTCAAACTGCCCAACTGACAGTGTCCATGTACCGGTTCACGGTACCATGTTAGAAATTCAGTAACAATAGAGTGGTATCCCAACGTTGACTCCACACATACTGGCGTACATGCTTCTTTGTCTCCCACCTATCCTGTACAATTGCTACCGAATTCCAATGTCAGCCTGCAGTAAAGCTCCATGGGGTCTTTCCGTCCTGCCGCGGGTAACTCGCATCTTCACGAGTACTACAATTTCACCGGATCTATTGTTGAGACAGTGCCCAAATCGTTACACCTTTCGTGCGGGTCGGAACTTACCCGACAAGGAATTTCGCTACCTTAGGACCGTTATAGTTACGGCCGCCGTTTACTGGGGCTTAAGTTCAAAGCTTCTCTTTCGATGACTTCTCCCCTTAACCTTCCAGCACCGGGCAGGTGTCAGCCCCTATACTTCATCTTTCGATTTAGCAGAGACCTGTGTTTTTGGTAAACAGTCGCTTGGGCCTGTTTTCTGTGGCCGCTCAAAGCTCCAGTTGTGCAACCTTCACTCTAAACGGCACCCCTTCTCCCGAAGTTACGGGGTCATTTTGCCTAGTTCCTTAACAATAGTTCTTCCGCTCATCTTTGGATTCTCTCCTTGCCTACCTGTGTCGGTTTACGGTACGGGCACCTACTTGCTCGATAGAGGCTTTTCTTGACAGTGTGGGCTCAGTTACTTCACTACTTATTTTCGCTCCCATTCGTATCTCAGGATTGATGTTACGGATTTGCCTGTATCATCTCCCTACTTACTTAGACGCACTATTCCATCAGTGCGCTAACTTACCCTACTGTGTCACCCCGTCTCTCAAACGCTTATAGGTGGTACTGGAATTTCAACCAGTTGTCCATCGCCTACGCCCTTTGGCCTCGGCTTAGGTCCCGACTTACCCTGAGTGGACGAGCCTTCCTCAGGAATCCTTAGGCTTTCGATGGGTGAGATTCTCACTCACCTTTCGCTACTCATGCCAACATTCTCTCTTCTATACAGTCCATATCCTCTTTCGATGGAACTTCTTCCCGTATACAATGCTCCTCTACCGATGTACTACTGTACATCCCACAACTTCGGTGATAGATTTTAGCCCCGGACATCTTCGGCGCAAAACCACTCGACCAGTGAGCTATTACGCACTCTTTTAATGAGTGGCTGCTTCTAAGCCAACATCCTGGTTGTCTGTGTAGTTTTACATCCTTTTCCACTTAATCTATACTTTGGGACCTTAGTTGGTGATCTGGGCTGTTTCCCTTTCGACTATGAAACTTATCTCACATAGTCTGACTCCCAAAAATCATATATATGGTATTCGGAGTTTGATAGGTTTTGGTAACGTATAACGCCCCTAGACCATTCAGTGCTCTACCCCCACTATACTTTCTTGAGGCTAGCCCTAAAGCTATTTCGAGGAGAACCAGCTATCTCCGGGTTCGATTGGAATTTCACCGCTATCCACACGTCATCCCGTAGCTTTTAAACGCTAATGGGTTCGGTCCTCCACCAGATTTTACTCTAGTTTCAACCTGCACATGGATAGGTCACCCGGTTTCGGGTCTACAACATGCAACTTTTGCCCTTTTAAGACTCGGTTTCCCTTCGGCTCCTAACCTCTCAGTTATTAACCTTGCTGCATATTGTAACTCGTTGGCCCGTTCTACAAAAAGTACGCGGTCACACTTTCGTGCTTCCACTGTTTATAGGCTTAAGGTTTCAGGTTCTTTTTCACTCCCCTCCCGGGGTTCTTTTCACCTTTCCCTCACGGTACTCTTCTCTATCGGTCACTGGGTAGTATTTAGCCTTGGGAGGTGGTCCTCCCTGCTTCCCACAAGATTTCTCGTGTCTCGTGGTACTCTGGATCATATCCTCGTCTTTGACAATTTCGCATACGTGTCTATCACACTCTTTGGATTAGCTTTCCAGCTATATTTTGCTATCGTCTCCGATCTCTTTGATATGTCCGCAACCCCATATATTACTACATGGTTTGGGCTCTTCCGCTTTCGCTCGCCGCTACTTTCGGAATCATTATTTATTTTCTCTTCCTAAGGGTACTTAGATGTTTCAGTTCCCCTCGTTCCCCTCATACAGCTATGTATTTACTGTATGATACATAAGGTTTACCTTATGTGAGTTTCCTCATTCGGATATCTGCGTATCGTAGGCAGCTTACGCCTCCTCGCAGCTTTTCGTAGTTTGCCACGTCCTTCTTCGGCTCCCAGTGCCAAGGCATTCGCCCTAAGCCCTTTCTATCTTGACCAGATTATGTTATTTCTTCATAACATATTTATTACTATGGTTAAATTGTATTTGTTTTTCTTTCTTCAAAAAATTTGAATTTAACTAATGTCTTCTCTTTTATTTTCCTATGCAATTTTCAAAGTACTAACTTTAATACAATTATTAAAGTGGTGGAGATAAAGAGATTCGAACTCTTGACCCCCTGCTTGCAAGGCAGGTGCTC
>CAYQYY010000017.1:0-6348 GCA_964421845.1 uncultured Clostridia bacterium | reverse complement strand
TCGACATCTCTTAAAGCTTTTTCAAAAATGAGTATATTTTTTCCTTCGATGAGTGATACTTTTTTGTAAAAAAAGATTAAGATTATCATAGCCTTATAAAATCAAGTCTTATAAAATTAAAATACCCTGCCAGGATGATACTCATAGCAGATCTATAATTTTTAATAACCTGCTTAATTTCATCATATTTTTAAGATATTACGCTGTAATACGCCCGTATGCCCGATGAAATACGGATCCCTGTAAACGCCAAGATTCCTAAGAGCCTGCATGATTCAATACTTGCAGCTGTGGAGGCAGAACAATACAAAGATAAGACAGCATGTATCACGGAAGCACTGGAAAAATTATTCAATAATACGCAAGAAGAGGCACAGGATAATACAGAAGCATTACAAGAAAAGGAAATTGAAATACAAAACCTTCAAGCTGTATTACAGGAAAAATCCACCGAAATACAAAACTACAAAAGCGTATTACAAGAGAAAGAAAGTGAAATACGCAGATTACAAAGTGTAATACAGGAAGCTCCGGACCCGTTCGAACTTGCAGAAATGAAAGGCAGTTATGCCGTAACGCAAAGACTACTTGAAGAGAAAGATAAGAGGATAGAGGACCTTACAAGGGAAGTAAGCAGGCTTGATATGTTCGCTCACTACTTCAAGAATGTAGAAATTAAGCAAATAGAAGCGCCTGGAGAAAAGAAAAGACCATGGTATAAGTTTTGGTAGTTCATTTTTTTATAATCCAGTTTTCACCCCTTATTACCATAACCCCCGAATCTATTAAATCTTGAATTACGTTAGCTTTTAAGAAAAAAGATTCATCTGGTAAAATCTATCTTGCAAAATAGCCGGGAGTATCAAAGGCTGAAGCGTGTTATGTGCTGCATATTCAAAGAATGTCTTCTTAATTTCCTCTTTTCGTTCTTCTTCGGTTGCCATAAACTATACTTGAGAGTAAGATGTAAAAAGTTATTTGGTTTAAAGTAATGTGAGCTAAAAGGCTCTGGTGGAGATTCTAGTATTACCCCAACTTAAGAAAAATAGAAAAAAGAAGCAATAGAACGTATTGGTAGTTAAAAACATGAATAAAGAAGAGATAACATCTCAAGTTTACTGTCTTAATCTATAAAATTGTGGTTAATATGGATAATAAACAACTAAAATCAAAAATTATCAATATTTTAAAACAAGATGATAGGCTTTGGAAAGAAGATAAGTCAGAACTTAATAATACGCTGCTTTTGGATTTAGTCGATAAAATTGATGAAAAAGTGGTTGATTTACTGCTCCAAGAGAAGGAAACAAGAGAGAAGTTTTTTATCAGAATTAAAGATGTATCTGTTTTCAAAACAAATGACTTTAAATTTTTTATGGAAGAAAACAAGGTTGATAATTCTTATACCCAATACAAAAATAGAATTGGATTAACTGACGGTAAAAGATTTCTCAAAGACAGCGGAGATGTTGTCTTGAGTTTTCCCTACAAAGATTGTGTTCTGGAAGGTGGACAAAGCACTGAGGAAGGAATGGATACTTATTTTGAATATGATGACAAAAACAAGCAATACAAAGAAAAACAAGCAAAAAGAAAAGAGATATTTTTCAATCAAATTTTAGCTCAAGATGAGATTGACAGGTTATTCGATGAAAAAGCACTTGTGAACTGGAAAAGATTTACCAAAGACGGCGAGGAGGAAGTCAAAGAGATTAAAAGGGATGCAGATGGAACGATAAAAGAAAACCTGATCATTAAAGGTAATAATTTACTGACACTTCATAGTCTTAAAAAACAGTTTGCAGGGAAAGTAAAGCTAATTTATATTGATCCACCTTATAATACAGGTAAAGACTCTTTTAAGTATAATGATAATTTTAATCACTCTTCTTGGCTAACTTTTATGAAGAATAGGTTTGAGGTGGCACGAGAGTTATTGAGAAATGATGGCGTTTTAATAGTACAAGCAGATGATAAAGAACAGTCTTATTTAAAGGTTTTACTGGATGAAGTTATGAAAGTGGAACAGTTTGAAACGTCATTTTATGTTCAAGTAAGGTATGATAACAAAACATTGTCTGAGGACAACGATTTCCAAAAGGTTATGGAAGTAGCCCATGTTTATTCCAAAGATACTTCAGTATTCAAGCCAAATAAATTGAAGGAAGATTATAATATTGATAAGTTCAAGTTTGAAATTAATGAATTGGAGATGGGAGAAAAAGTTATTATAAATGGTAAAGAAGTTGAAATATTCAAAGAACATCAATACGAAATAAAGGAAGTAGAACCACATATCAATGCACTTAAAGAAACTTGGGCAACGGGAAGTTTGATAAGACAAGGTGGAACAGCAGCCGAATTTTTGAGTAAATATTTAATAGAACGTAAAAAAGAAGATGGGCTAAAAGTATTGTATAAGGTTTATGGAATGGGGGAAGATGGACTTGGATATAGGTATATAACAGGTCCAAAAAAGGATGATGCTTTTAGAGGGAAATTTTATTCTGGAATACCAAAATCTATAAAAGCAGCAGTTAAAAAAAATGACTATCAAAAAGAAAAACCTATACCTAATATAATATATAATTACCTCGAATTTCAAGGAGACTTTGGCAATTGTAGGCACGAAGGCGAAGTTGATATTGGTGGCGGAAAAAAACCTGAAATGCTATTATCATTTTTTATTGATTACTTTACAAAACCAAATGACATTGTTTTAGATTATCATTTAGGAAGTGGAACTACAGCGGCGACAGCTCATAAGATGAATAGGCAATACATAGGAGTCGAACAATTAGACTATGGGGGAAATGATGGTGTAATAAGGCTAAACAATGTTATTAGGGGTGATAATAAAGGAATTTCAACAAATCCTGAAATCAATTGGAAAGGTGGCGGGGATTTTGTTTATTGTGAACTTGCAAAATGGAACGAAAAAGCAAAAGAACACATCTTGGCTTGTGAGAGTTTGGAAGAATTAGAAACATTTTTTGATAATCTTTTTGAGAAATATTTCTTAAACTACAATCTCAAAATCAAAGAATTTAAAGAAAATGTAATCAAAGAAGAAAACTTTAAAAATTTGTCTCTAGGTCAACAAAAGAAAATGTTTTTGACTATGCTTGACCTTAATCAACTTTATATCCCAAAAACAGAGATGGCAGATAAAAGGTTTGGGGTAAGTGAAAAAGATCAGAATATGACTTTTCTATTTTATAACAGTGGGAAATAACTATGGCAGATATCAAAAACCTTTACGAAACAATTGGAGAGAAAGCATTTAGATTAAGACTGCCTTTCCCAGAAATACCAAAATATATTTTAGATAATTTGAAGCATGATTTTTTTGATTGGCAAAAAGCCGCTTTTGAAAACTTTTTGACTTATCAAAGCATAAAAGGAAGAGAAAATCCAAATGAACCTACGCACCTGATGTTCAACATGGCAACAGGAACAGGTAAAACACTTTTGATGGCTTCCACTATTCTGTATTATTACAAGCAAGGATATAGACATTTTATCTTTTTTGTAAATCAAAATAACATTGTCGACAAAACCGAAAACAACTTTATTGACTGCACCCACACAAAATATTTGTATAAAGATAAAATTATAATAGATGACAAAACTGTACAAATAAAAAAAGTAGGGACTTTTAGCGATAATCCACAAAGTATCGAAATCAAATTCACCACTATTCAAAAACTCTATAACGATATTCATTTGGAAAGAGAAAATCAAACTACTTTGGATGATTTGCACAAAAAAAATATTGTTATGCTTGCCGATGAAGCTCATCACTTAAATACAGATACTAAAAGTAAAAACGGGATACAGCGAGAACTTATTCCTACAGAATTAACCAATAAAACAAGCGAAACAGAAATCGAAAGAAAAGGCTGGGAACATACAGTAATAGAATTGATACTTAATAAAAACGGAAAAAAAGAAGAAAACAAAAACGTGCTTTTAGAATTTACCGCAACTATTCCAGCTAATGAACAAGTAGCAAAAAAATATAGCGATAAAATAATTTATAAATTTGGACTAAAAGAATTTCTTGGAGCTGGATATACCAAAGAAATCAACCTTATTTCTTCCACTCTGGGAAAAAAAGAAAGGATATTGCACGCACTTCTTTTTCATTGGTACAGGCATAAGATCGCACTTAAAAATGGTATTGCCAATTTTAAGCCCGTTATTCTTTTTAGGAGCAAAACGATAGATGAGTCAAAAGCCGATTATGAAGATTTTATCAACTGGACAAGCAATATAAAATCAGATGATTTTGATTTTTTTAAAGGAATAGAAGGAAAAATTTCACAAAACAAAAGTATTTATGAGCAAGGAAAATCAAGAAACGAGCAAGTTTTAGATTTCATTAAGAATGAAAATATTACTTATTCAGAAATCGCTTATTTTATAAAAGATAATTTTAAAGAAAGAAACATCATTATTACCAACTCCAAAACTAACAAAACCAAAACTGAACAGACAACAGAAGAACAGGATAAACTACTCAATAGTTTAGAAGATAAAAATAACCACATTCGAGCCATTTTTACTGTTGATAGATTAACAGAAGGATGGGACGTATTAAATCTGTTTGATATTGTCAGACTTTACCAAGGACAGAATACAGGTGGTAGCAGCAAAACAGTTCCAGAAGCAACCACCAAAGAAAAACAGCTTATTGGTAGAGGTGTTAGATATTTTCCTTTTGAGTACAAAGAGAAAATTAAAAACAAAAGGAAATTTGATGACGATTTGAAAAATGAATTAAGAGTATTGGAAGAACTGTATTATTACACATACGATGAAGAATCAAGATACATTTCTCATCTGAAGGAAGAATTAAGAAAGGATGGATACATAAGAGATGATAAAATTGTAAAAACATTTAGATTGAAAAAAGAATTTCAAGAAAGCGATTTTTATAAAAAAACAACGGTTTGGTATAATGAGCAGACTAATAATCCCAACCGAAAGAAAAAGACGCTAAAAGATTTAAAAAAAGACTTTTTTGTTCCTTATAAAATCAAAGGTTTGGAAATTTCAGAACAAGAAATTGATTTTGAAAACCAAGAGGATTTGCAAAGATTAAATTTATTAGAGAAAGGATTGCAAACAATTTCATTGAAATTTGAGGATATTGAAAAGCATATTTTTAACAAGGCTATCAATATCAAAGCAAAACGAGAAAATTCTTTATTTCAATTTGAAAGGATAAAAGAAGAACTCGAGATTGATAGTATTGATGACCTGCAAAAAGGCAGTTTACTGGGTGATTTTGATATTAAAATTATTATCAGCAAGAATCGAAGCTATAATGATATTTCGAATAATGACAAATTAAACATCGTTTTAAAGTTTTTAGAGAATGTATTTGCAGAACTAAAAGACACTATCAATCCAAAAATTGGAAGCGAGTTTATCGCAGGAGATTTCAAGAAATTCTTCAATGATCCAAAAACAAAGATAATTGAGGTTGATCCTGATTCTGAAAGAATTGCTAAATATTTGGAACAAGAAAATTGGTATGTACTGGATTCATTTTATGGCACAAGCGAAGAGAAAGAACTTATTGACTTTATCAAAACAACATTTGGGAATTTACGAGATAAATATCAGGAAGTATATTTATTAAGAAATGAAGAAGTTTACAAAATTTATGATTTTGATAAAGGAAGAGGTTTTCAACCTGACTTTATTTTATTTCTAAAAGGAAAAGATGAGAATAATCTGTATTATCAAATATTTATAGAACCTAAAGGGAACGAATTTATTGGAGATGATGGAACTTTTAAGACTGGAAAAGAAGGATGGAAAGAAATATTTCTAGAGAAAATATCGGAAAGATATGCGTTTGGAAAGGAGATCAAAGAGGAAAATCATAAGTATAGACTTATAGGTTTACCGTTTTTCAATAAAGATCATAACATTAATTTTAAAGAAAAATATCAAAAAATATTGAATGAATAAAAATTTAATTTTAAGTATTTAAGTACTAGCATTGTCTTTGGTAGTTATTTATGAGATGGAATTATTGAGTCATTCCTAAAGTGAAAATCGTGAATTTCTTTTTCAATTATTCCTTAGAGGTTATTCTGTCGGAAATGTTGGCGGTACCCCATGTGCTAATACTGAAGTTAGTAGAATATATTTAGACTTAAGAATATACTAAATACAATATTTAGAAATATAATTTTGAATTTACAGCAAATTTGCAACACTACTGTAAATAGTAATTAGGAAGACTCAAAAATGGAAGATCACAGAGGACGTTGATTATGAAACCTGTAAAAAGCGGAATTGATTCCATCTCCAAATACCTCCGCTCGAAAA
>CAYQYY010000016.1:0-19877 GCA_964421845.1 uncultured Clostridia bacterium | reverse complement strand
ACTGAAATAAGCCGTTCCACCTGGTGCCACTTTATCAAGAATTTTGTGAATGACAATGGAGTCAACACGCATGGCAGACAACCCGTTTTGCAGGCACAAAATAACATCAAAGAGCTTAGGAAATTTTATCTGATTAACATCCATCGTAACTATGCTTGCGTTGTGGTAGCCCTTGAGATATTCATTGCCTAACTCAACGGTTTCCACTGGGATATCTATCCCGACAATAGTTCCGCAGTAGGGAGCCAATTCCCTAATAATTCTACCGTATCCAGCTCCAAGTTCCAAAACACTTTGTGTGTTTGATAGATTTCGCTTGATAAAATCTATTTCTGCTTGTAAATACTGCTTGACACGCGGAATTTGGGTTTCATACACTTGAAACAACTTTTTGGAATTTAATTTTTCGGCATAGTAATTATCCATATTTCTTATCCTTTCTACTCGTTGTAAATGAAAGCTAAATAGAAATGATTCTTTGGCTAAAAATGAACTGTGATTATCTCATAGATAACAATCTGCAAATTTTGTGGTTTAGCCTATAATCAATTAATTGTGTTGAAATAAAGTTTTATAAATCTAACAATAAAATAAATATAGTTTTAAAGGTTGTCTTATATAGTATAATTGTATAAAATTTTTACAAATTTTACAATAGTTATATAGTTGAAGTATAGTTTCATAAAACATTTGACAGTGTACCATTAATCATAATCATTACAGCAATTAAAGCACCAATAAAGGCAGAAACTAAACTGTTCATGCATCTTCTCTCTAACATTAAGTTATAAGTTTAATTTAACATGAAGTAGTTGAGAAGTATATGACATATGTCATATTATAAAATAAAAACACTATAACTAGTTAAAGGAAAAAGAAGGAATATGCTTAAAGTTAACAATAAAGAGACCATGGAAGGATATGTTTTTAAAATATAATATTAATGATGTTTTTTCTGAGGAGGAAAAAGTTTTAATATAGATATATAAAGAATATTTTACTTTCAATCCCATATATTAGTTTATTGCAATATAATCTGGGTATAAAATAATGGGTAACCATAAAATTAATAGGAGGTTGAAATGGATTATAATATTTTGGTAGGGGGTAAGGCTGGACAGGGCATGGATACATTTGCAGGTCTTTTGGAAAAGACACTGCAGAGGTTAGGATTTAATGTTTATGCCCATAGCGATTATATGTCCAGAGTAAGAGGCGGTCATAATTTCTTTTACATAAGATTTTCTGACAAAGAGCTTTATTCCTATAGTCCCAATGTAGACGTTGTTTTTGCATTAGATGAGGAAACCGTTGAAAATAACAGAGATAAACTAAAGAAAGATGGAATCATAATTGCTGATAGTGATATTTCAAAGGATAACGATATCATTCATTTACCACTGGGTGAAATTGTCGGCAAATTAAAGAATGCTATGGTAACTAGTACAGTAGGCCTAGGTGCAATACTGAAATATTTTGGATTACCCATAGATACAGCAATAGAAGTAATAAAAGATGAATTAAATGAAGAGATTATAGAAGTAAATATTGAGGCTGTTAAAGAAGGATACAATCTTTTAGACACGAAATATAATTTAGAAGCTCAAAAGAATGAAAAAATATTAATCAATGGCAATCAGGCTGTAGGTGTGGGAGCTATAGCTGCAGGTGTTAAGTTTTATTGTGGTTATCCAATGACTCCATCTACGGGAGTGTTGAACTATATTGCTAAACATTCTGATGAATATGGAATTGCAGTTGACCAAGTGGAAGATGAAGTGGCAGCACTTAATATGGCATTAGGCGCATCTTATACGGGCGTTAGAGCTATGACTGGTTCTTCAGGTGGAGGATTTGCGCTGATGGTTGAAGCATTAAGCCTTGCCGGAATGTTAGAAGTACCTGTTGTAGTAATAAATGTTCAAAGACCAGGTCCTGCAACCGGATTTCCAACAAGGACAGAACAAGCAGATTTGCAGTTTATGATTCATGCAGGGCATGGAGAGTTTCCAAGAATGATTATGGCATTTAGGGATGCAGAAGATGCATTTTATCAAACAGCAAGAGCCTTTAACATTGCAGAAAAATATCAGATACCTGTATTATTAATGAGCGATCAATATTTAGCAGATAGCATAGTTTCAAAAGAACCTTTTGATTTTAACAAAATCAAGATTGAAAGATATATTGCTAATGAAATAGACACTGATGAAAAGTATAAGCGCTATAAATTTACTGAAGATGGTATTTCTCCAAGGATACTTCCTGGAAAGATAGAAGGACAGGTAGTTTTAGTGGATAGTGATGAGCATGACGAGTGGGGGAATATAACTGAAAGTGATGAAATACGAATTAAAATGGTTGATAAGAGATTGAAAAAGTTTGAGGGATTAAGGGAAGATGTTGAAGAACCATGGTTTATAGGAAAAGAAAATCCCGAAAACCTGGTAGTATGTTGGGGCTCAACCCATGGTGCAGTAAAAGAAGCAGTATCTAAATTAAATGCAGAAGGGGTTTCCATAGGGGCATTAGTATTTGGCGATATATGGCCATTTCCAACAAAAAAACTCTTGGAGTTAAGTAAGAATGCTAAGAAGATTATAGATGTTGAACAAAATGCCACAGCTCAGCTTGATAATCTAATGAGACAAGAAGCTCTGATTAAATCAACTGATAAGATATTAAAATATGATGGAAGACCTTTTAGTGGTGAAGAAGTGTATTTAAAAATAAGGGAGGTTTTATAATGAATTGCGAATATGAGCTATATGATCCATCATGGTGCCCCGGTTGTGGCAACTATATGATAAGGACTGCGTTAAAAACGGCTTTAGAGGAATTAGGAATTGAACCACATGAAGCAGTGATTGTATCAGGTATTGGCCAAGCGGCAAAGATGCCTCATTATATAAAAATAAATGGTTTTAACGGATTACATGGTAGAGCCATTCCTCCCGCTATCGGTATTAAATTATCAAACAAGAACTTAAAGGTTATAGTAGAATCAGGGGACGGGGATACCTATGGAGAAGGTGGGAATCACTTTATCCATGGAATAAGGAGAAATATTGATATAGCCCACTTTGTTCATGATAATCAAATATATGGATTGACTAAAGGTCAGGCATCTCCAACAACAGCCATGGGTCAAAAGACTACATTACAATTTGATGGTGTCAAAGTAGAGCCGGTACAACCTTTAGCATTAGCACTTACAATGGGTGCCAGATTTGTTGCAAGAGGCTTCTCTGGTGATATTCCACATCTCGTCAGCTTAATGAAGGAAGCCATAAATTACAAAGGATATGCGTTAATAGATATATTACAGCCTTGTGTTGTTTGGAACAAGGTTAACACATTTTCATGGTATAAGAATAAAGTTTATCATTTACCGGATGACTATGACTATACAAACAAAAAAGCTGCAATGGAAAAAGCACTGGAATTTGATGATAGGATTCCTATAGGTATCCTATATAAAGAGGAAAAGGAAGATTATGGAGATAAGTATGAGTTTATTAAAAATGGACCTCCTCTTGTTGATAGAGAACTAAATCCACTAGATGCTGAAAAATTAATGGATGAATTTAAATAAGAGATATTGACAATTGATTTGGAGGTACTTTAAGTGGATTATAGTATATTAATTGGTGGAGCTGCAGGTCAAGGTTTAGATACTTCTGCTAATATATTAGAAAAGATATTAAAGAGGTCCGGATTTTATGTGTTTACTTACAGGGACTATATGTCTATGGTAAGGGGAGGACATAATTTTACTCAAATTAGATTTTCTGATAGAGATATAAGTTCCTTTACAGAAGAAATAAATATAATATTAGCTTTAAATAAAGAGACAATAGAAATTCATAAAGACAAATTAAAAGTTGACGGGAATATCATATGCGGTGAAGAGATAGCAACCGGCGAGAACATAATATCCATTCCTATAGAAAAAGTAACATCAAACATTAATCCAAAAGTATATAATACTATTGGATTAGGTGCTGTATTAAAATATTTTGGACTTCCGGTTAGTTTAGCAGAAGTTGTATTGAATGAAGAATTCGGAGAAAAAATAGTTCAAGATAATATAGCTGCTATCAATGAAGGATATAACCTTATAGACAATAAATGCGAATTGGTACCGAAGGAAGAAAATAATATTATAATCAACGGAAATAAGGCATTATCCCTCGGAGCAATTGCTGCAGGTTGCAAATATTATTGTGGATATCCTATGACACCTTCCACCAGTATTTTAAGTTATTTTTCGTCTAAATCAGAAGCTGTTGGTATCGCTGTAGACCAAGTTGAAGATGAGGTAGCAGCACTCAATATGGCATTAGGGGCATCTTATGCAGGGGTTAGAGCTATGACCGGTTCATCCGGCGGAGGATTTGCGCTGATGGTTGAAGCGTTGAGTTTTGCTGGAATAGGTGAGCTTCCTGTTGTAATAGTAAACGCTCAAAGATCAGGCCCTGCTACTGGAATGTCAACCAGGACAGAACAAAGCGATCTAAGGTTTACAATACATGCAGGACACGGGGAATTCCCGCGAATGGTAATGGTATTAAGGGATCCTGAGGACGCATTTTACCAGACAGCAAGAGCTTTCAACATAGCAGATAAATATCAGATACCGGTAATAATATTGACAGATTTATATTTAGCAGATTACACAAAGACTACTTCACCATTTGATTTTTCTAAAATTAAAATAGAAAGATATCTTTGCAGACAAAAGGATACAGGTGATAGTGAATATAAAAGATATAAAATAACTGAAAGTGGCGTATCTCCAAGAATGATTCCGGGAAAGGTTCCAGGTGAAGTAGTGTTGATAGATAGTCATGAACATGATGAATATGGTCATATTACTGAAGAACCAAAGTTAAGAACTGAAATGGTACTTAAGAGAATGAGAAAATTTGAAGGATTAAAGGAAGAGGTAGAAGAGCCTTGGTTTATAGGAGAAGCAAATCCTGCAAACTTAATAGTATGCTGGGGTTCAACCTATGGCGCAGTAAAGGAAGCAGTATATAGATTAAAAGTTGAAGGATTCTCAATTGGAGCTTTAGTATTTGGCGATATATGGCCATTTCCAAAGAAAAAGATTTTAAGCTTGGGTAAAGACGCAAAAAATATTATTGATATAGAACAAAATGCTACCGGCCAGCTAAATAGCATAATAAAAGAAGAAACGCCATATGAGTCAAATTATAAAATATTGAAATTTGATGGTAGACCTTTTAGCGGAGATGAAATATATAGACGATTAAAGGATGAGGTTTTACTTTAAGGAGGAAGAAATGAAAGAAATTCAATTTTCAATCGATATAAATGCCTCTAAAGAAAGAGTATGGGAAACTATTTGGGAAGATAAAACATTCCGTGACTGGGCAAGTATTATTGATGAAGGAACATACATGAAGGGAGTAATGAAAGAAGGGAATGAAGTCCAGTTTATATCATCTGTAAAAGGTTATTACTCAGGTATTCAAGGTTTGAGTTTATTAAATATCGTAAAATTAATTAAAAGTAATCAAAACACTATTCAATAACCTAATACGCCGCATGTGGAGACGGTCTGTTTGCTAACGAAGAAAGCTTAATTTTACAGAGGTTTAATCTTTATTTCTAAATATATTTAGGTGTATTTTAAGAGAAAGTAAGTAAATTCTCTATCTCATTATTTTGTAGGGATAGGGAATTTTTTCAATTTAAAAAAATTGTATATAATTTGATGAAAAAGTTAACAAAAAAAATGTATATTTCCTATTGACATTACTGCTACTATGTATTACTATATAGAGGTAGTGAGTAATACTTGATACCGGTTATACAGAATAGCAAGGAGGAGTTACATTGGAGAACCTTACTGAGATGCTTAAAGGCGTACTAGAAGGTTGCGTGCTTGAAATCATCAGCCACGAGGAAACCTACGGTTACGAGATCACGCGGAGGTTGAATGACCTCGGATTTTCAGACGTTGTGGATGGGACAGTTTACACCATTTTGGTACGGCTTGAGAAAAATAAACTAGTGGACATAGAAAAAAAACCATCTAATATGGGACCACCGCGCAAGTTTTTCACCCTAAACGAGGCGGGGCGTGAGAAACTGTTGAGTTTCTGGGAAAGATGGGAGTTCGTATCATCAAAAATAAATGAGTTAAAGGAGAAAAGCGATGAATATATGGGATAAGATAACAGGTAGTGATATGACTAAAGAAATGAAAACATTTGCGAAGCGCACTAAAAAGTTGCCAGCTGATTATCAGGTAGCATGGGAAGAAATTAATACCAATCTTTGGTCTTATTCGGATTTCTCTGGTCGCAACCTCATGCCAATTCTTGACGGTGTGCTTGGAATGCTTGAAGAAACGGCGGCAGACGGTCTGAGTGTTCAAGAGGTTTTGGGCGATGATATCAAAGGCTTCTGTTCAGTCCTGGCTGGCGAAAAAGATGCAAAGTCTTATAGGGATAAGTGGCGTGAGCAACTCAACAATAATATCGCTAAGAAATTAGGCAAATAGGAGGATAAAATGGGAATACAAGATATAATTGAAGGTAAAAAAGAATGGCAAGCACATAAGGCACGCGTCAAAGGGCTTCCAAAAGATTATCAGATTGTTTATGATGAGATTCAAAAATATTTCTTTAAGGTTGGTCCAGTGGAACTAACCGATGGGATTGGTTTGCTGTCAGGGATTGTCGGTCTTTTTGAAGAGGGAGTAGCCTTGAAAAAAAGTGTGCTTGAAGTGACAGGCAGTGATGTAGCGGCTTTCTGCGACGATCTTATCAAAGATTCAAAAACTTACGCAGATATGTATCAAGAACCTGTTAACCAAGAAGTTAACAAGGCCATGAAAAAGCATACGGATAAATAAAGTAAATGGGGAATAGTGTGTGTAATTATGAGTGGATATTATGCCCGGTCTGTGGCAATAAAACACGGGTTAAGATAGGTGTTAGTACGGTACTTGAAAACTTTCCCCTATTTTGTCCCAAGTGTAAAGAGGAAATGATAGTCAATGTAAAATAAATGAATATAGTAGTTACCAAGGAGCCAGGCACTAAGATGCAGAGCTGATAATTGTGAGTGAAATCACAGTTGTCGGCTCTTTCTTTTAGTAACCGTTCGAGTTGCATTGATATTATTAGAAGCAGATTTCAGTAAGATTATTAAATATAGAGGAGGTAAATAGAATGAAAAAAAATATTATACAGATAAAGCAGATGCTGGGAGTGTTATAATTAATGGTTTTGATATCGAAAAAAATTTAGGGGGACATTAGATGTCTGTTATAATCGTTATAGGACTCATGAATTTAAATATTTTTATGAGCTGATGAATTTAAACCAATAATGAGGGTATAAGTATGGAAATGTTATGTTTAAATAAGGAGGAATAAAAATGACTGATAGTAAAAAATATATAGGAGTGTCAGGTAAATACACAAAGAATGGAACACCTAATGGATTTACATCTATTACACCGTTTATAGTAATAAAGAATCCTTCTGAAGCAATAGAGTTCTATAAATCTGTTTTTAATGCAAGGATTAAGGATATTACTGAATTTTCTGATGGAAATGGCAATAAAATAGTTGTTCATGCGGAATTGGATTTTGGGAATGGTTTTTTACAGTTGGGAGCAGCAAATCCGGCATATAAATTGGTCTTGCAGCCAGATGAGGATAATGCATGCTATTCTTTAGCAATTTATGTTGCTAATGTTGATCAGGTATTTGAAAATGCAGTGGCAAGAGGAGCAAAGATCAGGGAGCCGATTGCTAATTTTGTTTCAGGTGATCGATTTGGAAGTATTTTAGATCCTTTCGGAGTGAGATGGTCCATTATGGCCAGGATCGAGGATTTATCAGAAGAAGAAAGCAGTCAGAGAGTAAAAGAATGGGCGGATAGCTTTAAAAGCACGGAAAAATAAAAGGCTGGGTTTTATTGAAAGGAGCTGCTAATGGAAAAATATGTACTATCCAATGACCCAATACGCCGTGAACAGTAAGGGGATAATAGATTTAGATGACATCATTCCAACAACTTAATGTTAAAGTAATAGTATAAAGAATACCGTATTATTCAGAAATGGATTTTATGGTATTTTTTTATTAAATAATGTTGACATTAATGCAAAATATTTGTACTATATTGATAATAGATATATCGATTATAGATATAGTTGTTTTTGGAGATGAATCTATGGCTAGAGAACAATTAAAAACTTTAACTGAACCAATGTATTACATTCTTTTAGCGTTATCAGAACCTCAACATGGATATGGAATTATGCAGGAGGTAGAAATACGTACGGAGGGCAGGGTAAAGATAGGAGCAGGTACATTATATAATCTTTTATCCAGATTTGAGGAGGAGAATATTATAGTGCAAATCTCTGAAGAAAACAGAAGGAAAACATATGCCCTGACGGATAAAGGATTAAGTATTTTAAGAGATGAATTCCAACGATTAAAGCAATTAGTTTCAGATGGCAGTGATTTCTTAGAAAGGAGAGTGCGGTAAATGAAAAATAAAACTAAACGAGTGCTTTGGGGATTTTTTTCACTAGATTATAAAGCTATGGAAACATTTTTGGAGGATATGGCTGAGAAGGGATGGATGCTGGAAAAGATCGGACAATATATAGCAAAGTTTAGAGCTATAGAGCCGCAAAAACTTAAATTTAATGTTGATGTATTTAAAAAAGGTGGGACTCTTACTTCAGAAAACAATGAAGAATTAGTGGAATATAGGAAGCTGTGCCAGGAGTCGGGGTGGACATTTATAACATCACAGGAATATCTGCAGTTTTTCTATACTGACGTAGACAGCGAACCTGTTCCTATTCAAACAGATGAAGAAATTGAACAAAAAATTGTTGAGAATACGTTGTTGAAGAAAGAGCTTTTTGGTATCTTGATAGTATTAATCGCTTCCATTTTTGTACTTATCAATAATTTTCCTATAAAATATAGTAATTTTTTAAGTTTTGTAGGAGTTACAGGCACATTTTTATTCCCTCTACTTTTTATATTTACTGCAACCTCTGCTGTATACAGTATAATCTGGATGGTAACTGCCAGAAGAAATATTAAAAATGGTCTACCTATAACAAAACCTACCTTGAAAAGCGCTCGAATACGTATAATTACATTTAATGGTTCAACATGGATTATTATATTGATTTTTGTATTGGCTTTTATTGCAGATGCATTTTTCAAGCCTGATGATATATTGATATCGGTGTTAGGTCCGATTGTAGGTATTATTATAGGTTCAGGTATAAGGAATCTTGTAAAGAAAAATAAAATTAAAGAGGATAAAATTGTACTATATACAGTAATTGCAATAATTGTAACAATTGTTTTTATGCGAACAATAGGCTCATTTATTATGGAAAGGTCCGAGGATATTTATAAGGTAGATTCCGTTCCAGAGGACTATTCTATAATTACTTTAGAAGAAATATTAAAGGAATCAAGTCAAGGAAGTGTAAGCAGACAGTTTAAACCGGGCATGAGTCCCATCGTACCTAAACACTATACTTATTGGGAATATGAGAATATAAACGCTAATTCGAAAAGTATAAATATTAAATATTATGAGGCAATAAGTCCATATTTTGCCGAGATAATATTTAACGGAATAACTGAAAAATTAGAAAAAGGAATGAAGTGGAGTGGTATGACTTTGTTTGCAAAAAATATTATCACAGATGACGAGATGAAGACTTTATGGGATGTGGATAATATGGCGCTGACAGAGGAGAGGGATGAAATTATAATTCAAAAAGGAAACATAGTGCTGCATCTGGATAATTTTTCAGGAATTATGAATTTTAATGATAAACATACAAGAGAGTTGATAATCAGTAGATTTTTTTCAGATTCTTCATTGGAAAATTAATTATTTATAAACATCTATTAATTAACTCCTTCTAAGTAATGATAATAAATAAATCTATTTTAATACTAAGAAGGAGTTTTGCATTCTTGTTTTTAATTAAAAAACCTATGAGAGGTGTTTTTCAAAATATTCATTTTTGAGTATGGACATTAATTGAACATCGTGGAGTTTTCCATTTTTTCTACATGCATTTCTTAAAACACCTTCATTTTTAAAACCTAATGATTTGTATAGTTCAGATGCAGGGTTTTTTGTATAATGATCAAGATATAATCTTTCCACATTCCATTCTTCAAAAGCTAACTTCATAATAGATTGCATAGCTTGTTTTCCAAATCCTTTACCTCGGAGAGGAAGAACACCAATATAAATTCTAAAAATTTCAGCTTTCCAACCTTTATTAATATCATTTAAAACAATTCTACCAATTGGCTCATCTGTTTCTTTGAGAATAATGGTATACTGCCTTTTGAAATTATCATCATCGTCATGAATAAAAGTGCGAATAACAGTGTCGTAAGATTGATTTGAATCTATACTAAAGAAGTTGGAAATTTCAGGTTTTAACTCCCATTCATAAAAATAATCGATATCCTCAATAATTGATTTTCTTATTATTAAATCCTTTGTCAATAACATTTTCATACCTCCTGCTTTCTTAAATGGTATCATCATGTACGATTAAAGTCAACTGAAGTGATGGTTGTGGCAAACCCTCAGGATGACATCGAAAATAAATACTATATCATCAAGCAAAGCGGTATAGAATATGGGGATTAAATTTATCTGCTTCTTTCTATGAACCTCTGAAATATTACGGCTGTTTCTGCCCTGGTTGCATTACCCTTTGGCGCAAGAGTAATTTCTCCTCTTCCTTTGATTAGTCCTTCTCCAACTGCCCACTGCAATGCAGGCAATGCATATTCTGATATCATGACTCCATCCTCAAATTTAGACAAATCAGCTTCTATACCTACTGTACCATTGTTTTTATATAGGTAGTATCTGTAAAGGATGGTTGCCAACTGCTCGCGAGTTATGCTTTCATTTGGACCGAATTTTGTTTCACTGATACCCAAAATAATACCATTTTGTTGAGCCCATGCAACAGCATCATAGTAATAATCATCAGGCACAACATCAGTGAAATTACCGTTTAAAGCTAATGGCTGATTTTCCAATCTATGAAGTATTGTAACAAGCATGCCTCGTGTGACTAATAATTCAGGTCCAAAAGTATCTGTATCTGTTCCAACCATAAGTCCATTCTCTAATACAAATCTAACCGCATCATAGAACCAATCTGTATTTTTGACGTCCCTAAAGGGGAGTATATAATCTTTTGGCTTATCATTATCTTTTGGACGAACGTCATTTTTTGGCTTGTCTGAATCATCTTTGCCGCTATCCGGATTTTCCAAGATATACAATGCATCAAAAGAAGTTCCTTCACTGTTAAAGTCAAAGGTTGTACTGAAGGTTTCCTCGCCACCTACAATCAATGAAGATTTGCCGCCAAATTGCTTTGTTTCAATTATACTTCCGCTTTCGTTCTTCAAGCTTACCACGATATTTCCACCTGTTAAGTCATTCATGGAATTATTCGTAAGCTCAACCTGCACAGATGACCGACCTGACTGAGATTTCATTCTGCTTGTTAGGGAAACACTCTCCATGTTTTTGCTGATAAGTCCTCTTATTTTAACATAGTCCCAATCATTGGATAAATCCGAATCCTCAATTTCTTTACCGTCTTCTTCAATAGCTACCCTAAAAAATAACCGCGCTCCATCATCAGGTATTTCACCTTTTTCATTAAGTATGCCTTGCAGTGCCTCCTTATTTATCAACATATTCTTGCTAAATATACCGTTGTTAATACTATTGAATGAAACCGCATCATATATTGTTTCAGTTGCAATGGGCATTGCTTCAGAATCAGAGTTATCATATGCGTAAAGCTTTACTTTATGTTTACCTTCTCTTAACTTTGAAAAAGTGTTATTTTGAAGAATTATGCTGAACAATCTTTCTCTTTCCGCTTCCTTAACAACATCAATACCATATATGCCCACATCAGGAACATCCAATTTTATTGTGCCTGTAACCGTATCATAAGACGAAGAATATTCTGCAGTAATGGAGTATGCAGAGTCTACAATAATCTCGGGAACAGAGTAAAATATATTGATATCTTTGTACTGCCCGGGCATAATATAATCATTAACTCCAAATTCGTGAACTGCTTCTCCAAAAGTAATACTTACATTATTAATTGGTTCAATTCCTCTGTTATAAATACGGAACATAAAAGGCATTTCATTGCCGGGAAGTATTTCACCACGAGAATAATAAACTTGTTCAAGAGATATCCTATTTGAATATACTGACTGTCCATAAATTATGTTGCTATACTCTTTTTCTGTATTATAATCTGTTGCTTGAAGCATAAAGCTGATTTTTCCCGTATTGTCAACATGCGCATCATAAAAGTCAATCAAACTATTATCATCAAGTTTTAAAAGCTTAATTTCAGGAGAAATCGTAATTTTATCTTCTTGAAGTGAAAATTTCCTTCCCCATAATGCATGGGTGTAATTATCCTCGGAGTCAAATTCCGGTTGAATCCAAACAATTGACAAATCCTGTAGTTTTTCTGAACCCTTTGTGAATTTGAAATTGTCGTAGTTCACTGTATCAAAACCTTCAATTTCAGTTTCAAAATGAGTATAAATATTTCCATCCCCATCAATAGCTGAAACTTTAATTATGCTCTTACCTATAGTTTCTTCAGTTCCCGTTTCCGTAAATGAACTCCATCCTATAACAAAGCGTTCCTTATCATCGGGGAATACTACCGATGTTATTTGTGGATTTTCATCTCTTTGCCGGCTGTTAGTTAATCTTATATTTTTTACAATATCACCATTCTTATTAATTATTGCGCAATATATTTCAGTATTGTCGGTATCACCAATTGTTACCTCATATGTTACCGATGAAGTTCCGTCTGAAAGCATCTTTGCATTAAGTGTATTTACCATATCAAAGCTTCCGTCATACAGGCATTTTTCCTCACTCCATTTACTACCATCATATATTCGGTACATTATGTTATCTCTGCCGTCAAAGTTCAAAGGGCTATCTATATCCCCGGCATAGAAGCTTCTCCATGCTACTATGGTTTTTTCTCCGTTTGTAGCAACTACAGGAGACATATCAGCCATAGAATTGTCAGTCAGACGAGTTGTAATAAATTTAGAGCCATCATATATACCTGCCATAATTTCCGTACCGGAAATCATATTTTGAATATTTTCTGCTGTTGCTTCACTTCCCTCGTTTAACTCCATATCAGTTATTATTCTTGTCCATGCCACTGCCGCACTGTCAGCAGTACCATCAATCACTGCATCTGTATCCGCATAATCGGAATCATCTACTTTAGTTCCCTCGGGAAATACTTCCCCTGATTTTACCGAAAAGCACAGGGATGTTTCATTTAAGTCATAGCTATCCATATCTGATATGTATACCATCATTTCTCCATCGGTACTCAGCACTGGATTTGAGTAAGGATATGCATTTGTCTGAATAATATTTGTACCGCTTGCTGATGATCTCTTTGCCATGTATGAGTTCCAGTTTCTTTCGTTTGTAAGATATGACCTGTCCTCGAAGGTTACTTGTCCATCATCAACCTCATCATAAAAATTAAATTCCGCGCTCCCTAATCTCATTAATTCATATTGTTTTTTTATGTTGTTGTAGTCATTGAATGTCCATGTCTTGCTTCCCTCTCCTATTTCATATTTACCCTCAACGTTAGCAAGAACAAGCTTTATCTTATATTCAATTCCTGTTTCACCTGCTAATGTTATCTTTTGACCATTACTGTTTTTTTGTTCACTCTTTAACCACAGATACTGTTGGTCTAACGATACTTTTCCATAAACCCCTGCCTTTAAGCTCACAACTTTATAATCACGTCCTACACCGCCAAACCCACGAATGTAAATGTATGGCTGGAATTCCGTTATATATGTTCCACCTGAACCGCCCCCGTCAGATTCCGTTTTTAAATTCAGCTGTCCTGCTCCCCCTGCCAAGAACTCCGCTGTTACCGGAACAGGTCCTATCCAGGTATTGTATATTTTTTGGTAATGATATCCCCCACCTATATGTATAAAAGACTTCAACACAACAATTTTCCATTCACCGTCATTAATATCATAAAATATTTCACAGTCAAAATACGCCCCACCGCCGTATGTTTTACTGTTAGAACCGTAGCCGCCCATGTAAGCATCCATGAACATTTTGCTGTTACCTATGAAATCACTGTTATATGTTTCATAGTTTGGCATGTAGTCATATAACAGCGATGCATTCTCATCCCTGCTGTACACACCCGACTTCATGTATTTACTCATCTGCCCAACTCCCATCATTATAACCCCTTTAAAAATTAGTGGGTTATCTGTAGGAGTTATTTCAAGCCGCAGTTTATCAGAATCTACTGAAAATCCGCTTAAATATTTAAGTGATGTCTTAATATAATCAGCTTTGCCATCAGAATCTATCATAGATGACCCATTAATAGAATTCTTAACGTCCTGTCTTATCTCATTAAGTTCTCCTGTTTCTAAAGAATTTATTTCACGGACACCATTTATCCGGCTTACATTGTATTTTGACGGAAGATTTATAATCTCATGCCCATCTGCATTTTTAACAGTTATTTGAATGCTTAGACTCCTTACTTCGCCAAACTCCAAATTAGAAACATATTGCTGCACATCAAAGGTGTTTTTAATTAATATGGTATCAGAAAATTCATATAACTCTACTTCTGTGTTTAATGAATCAACAAGAACATTACTTTTTTTATCTATAAATTTAACATTATAGATAGCGGTCGGATTACCTTTAAATGCCATTTCTGTTTTTATATATGTTGATTTAGATATATCTTCAATAATAATACTTTCAGGAACATCTAATACATTTTCTCCTAATATAAGCTTCTGAGAAGCTATACTTATGTGGTTTTCTATTCTTGAATTATCCTTGCTTTCTAAAAATACTGTTCCTGCAGGAACCGGAGTTTCGTAATATTTTTTGAAAAAACGGATAGCTTCATTGTCTACCTTCATAAATTTTGAATAATGTGAGTTACCTGGTATGCCTACCTCGAAAACATATTCTATTTTATCCTCCGGTGTAATAGGACCGTCATATTTATCATTAATGAATTGATCCTGATCGAACCTCAATACATACTCAAAGCCGGTTTTACTTATTATTTGTTCTTCCTGTCCGTTTTTCCCGTTAATTGTTGCATCAGGGCAATATACCCCATTTCTGTACACTCCACCTTTAATTGTTACATCACCTTCATGAAGAAATGTCCTTCCTTTAGAATCAACACGCCAGACATAGAATGATGTTTCATAATTAGATTTTTTAAAAACAATGTTGTTTTGGGGATATAGACCGGAATTGTTTGAACTTTGTTGCATTGATTTAAGTTCATTATTGCTAAGTATAAATGTATCATATGTTGCACTGTTCTCAGGTTTAAATACTATATCACCTTTTATACCGGAACTCTCAAATATAGCAATTCTTCCGTCTTTATCAGTTTCAACTTCTTTGTATCTGCTATCTCCATTTGTATAGGTCACTTTGCTCTTCTGAGCCGGGTATACTTGAAATATGAACAACTTTTCTTTCAAATTATCAACAGTAACCTCGATTTCCTCTTCCATGCCTGTTAAATTATGTCTGACTGTTATGGATGATTTCCCTGTTGAAAGTCCTTCAAGTAACAATTGTGCATCCGGTGCTACTAAATTATTACCATCCACATTGCTTAATAATCCTCCATTCATGTATTTAAGTGACAATATGTTGTCATCCATCACCGACCACGTTGTTTTATCAAATAATCTGCTCCATTTGTATTCAGTATTAATATTTATATTATCCATTAAAACAATATTTCTGTTAAGATTTAATATTTCTTCACTTGTCATATCTTTAAGCTTATCATCCATACTCATTGTATGGCTTTCTTTATTAACACCATTAATATCTATCTTAAAAGCATCAGAATTATATACATACATAATATAAGAATCGTATGAATAAGCTTCATCATATTCATTTTTTGCCTTAAGAGATACCATGTAAGTATCATATAAACTTGAGATTGGTGCATCGTCTATATTAATCTGTATATCTTTTGCTCTATCAGATATACTATTTTTAGTAATTATTGTATGACCATTCTTTGTTACAGTCAGCATGACTTCTGTATTAAAGTTATAGTTATCAACATCAAAATTCACATTAAAGCTATTGATTTCATCTGTTATATAATAACTGTCCGGCCTGTTTAATACTGCTTTTGCCGGTAAACTCTTTACGCGTATGTATGCTGATGATGTAAAGATCATATCAGTTTTTAAATCTCTTGCAGATATTTCAAGTATATAACTATACTTTCCTCTTTCGGATACATTGATTAAATGTTGCTTATCCACCGTATAATGCAATTCTTGTGTTTCGGCAGTGAATATTTTTGTATCACTAACTATTAAATCACCCTTTTTAATTTCACCTGTTTCATATTCTGCTTCATATAAATTATAATGGAAAGCAGTTGCTGCTTCATTATTTGCAGGAATGTTCGTTGAATAATAAATTTTAGCATCATTTCCTTTAATTATCTCAACATTTTTTGACCAACCGCCAACATTTAAAAATACCTCATTAGTATCAATTACTTGTAAAGTATTGCTGTATATAGTAAACAGTTCCTCGGGTTGTCCTGAATTTAAGGCAGTTAATGAAAAACTTACACTCCCTGATTTTCCGGTTAGCGAAATTGCACCTGCTGTTGTTATTGATGCTACTGTATTGTCGCTTGACGCCCACACAAAGTCCTCCGGCTCCTGCCATGTAGCATTGTTTTTAACATTATATCTTAATGAAATTAAATCAACGCTGTTAGAAGATACTTTATTTTCCACCGGCCAATTCTCATACAAAATTTCTAAAGCCAATTCATTATCAATATATATAATTTGACGCAACGTATATTGCTTTGACAATGAATATATTAAGTTGTAATCGTTAGTATCATTTTCATCAAAATATAATTCAGCTGCATAACTTGTATCTGAAGATATAGAACTTGCCGGTGCTGTGAATTTTCCTCTGAGCTGTGTAATAAGAATTCCGTCATTTGCATAAAGGTCTACATCAGCGGCACTTCCGTTCTCTCCTATCACTCTTGCCCTGACTGTTTTTATACGTCCATCACTCAATTTATGTGATGTAAGATAATCAGAAAGTTCTTCGTTTGCTTTGAGCGAGAGATTTATCTCAACTTCGGCATTCATGCTTTTTCCCTGACTAACCCATATTTCTGTTTCAGCACAATAAGATAGCAATTCTTCCTTAGTGTATGGTTTTAGTTTAACGTCTGAAATCTGATTACTACATGGCTTACTTTCATCTTGTTCGTTTCCGGATAAATCAACTGCACCTGTTACCTCTTGTATATCAATCAGATTATTAAAATCAGCACCTATCTCATACAAAAAACTCACATCTTCTGAAACTGTTCCATCCCTTTCCATAGGATACAAAACAGTATCATTTGCCTTTAGACTTATATCGTCTGTTAAAACAGCCTCGTTAAAGGTAACAGTAATCGGTATACTCTCTCCTAAACAAAATTCACCTGTAGGTGCTTTAATATCTATGGGAAACGGTTTGATTTTATCCTCAAAATTCATCTGATTTTGAACATAATTACCATCCTTATCATGAAACAAAGTGTATACATCACCGTTGGTTATTAAATAGTTTAAACTTATGTCTATGGACTTAACAGCACCGTTTGCTTCAAAATTACGACCCATCCCTAAATCACTCAATAAAACATCATTGAATCCAAAATCTATTATTTTTTCTCCGTCTACAGATGTGTTCATATTCAATGCATTATTTGAGAAGGAAGCATAGTTTTTTTCTATCTGTAAACTAACCTCTCCTGATGCGCCCTCTTCATTAAAAAAATATCCGGTCGGTAAATTCAGGTGAGAAAAAGTGCCTACGTCTATCATTTTTCTGACATCAGCTGTTATGGCTGATGCTGTTGCTATATTTATAACATCGCTTACGTTAACATATTTGCCGGGAGTATCAGGAAAGCTTTCAGCATTTTGGATTTGAGACATATCCGTCATAAACACATTAGCGGTCCTCTCATATATCTGTTTAAGATTAAGAGCATTTTCAATCCTTACAGGAACAGTCATCACTTCTTTATCGTTTTCAAACAAAGCATTGTTTATGCCATAGCAACTTATAAAAAACACTCTGTCTCCTGTCCAAAGTTCTCCATATTCAGAAATCTTAGGATTATCCGCATCATAATTATTGTTAATTTTAGAAATTGTAATATCTATACTTTTTTCAGTTTGACCAGCTTCAAATGTTATGCTGCCGTTTACAATCTCTTCATAGTGTTTATACAAAAATGCACTTCCCGGGTATACTTCATAATTAAAGGATACATCTCTGTCACTTGGAGAACTTAATTTAAATGTAATTGTAGCGATTATATCATCATTGGAATCAATATTTAATGGTTCATTAAGTTCATAGGTCACACGTGTTCCAAAATCATATCCCGAAGGTGAGACAACGATATCCTCACCCGTAATTGAATACAAACCTATACCTTTATTGTTAAGTTGTTCGGTCAGAGATTTCAGTGCTGTATCATGAGCGGATAGCTGTAAATCAGGATCTAAATAATCAATACTGGTATAAGCAAAGCCGGAAAATGAATTAAAAATAATACATAATAATAGCATAATGCTTATAGCTTTGTTTGTTTTTTTAACATAACATTTCATCAATAATACCCCTTTCTTGATATTTTAGTACGGGTAAACTAAGAGCTTGTCAACTGTGGCTTCATTTGATTTAAAATCATGTATATCAGCTTCATACCATAGTCAGCAAGCTGAAATGAACCCTTTCTCAAGCACCAATCATATATTACACCTCTAATGCAGGTAGTAAGAATCATTGCAATTTCTTCGGTTGATAAATCGCTATATATCTCTTTTTTTTCCTTTGCCTCATCTATTAATAATTTTAGACGATTATAGTATTCCCTATCAGGTGAGGTGAGAAACCTGACAGTGTTTAAGTCTTTAATCTGAGATGAATAAATTACAGACATAAATTCCAGTCCTACTTCATGTTCCATAATAGAAAAAACATAACTAATAAACGCAGTAATTTTTTCCATTGTGTTCTGATAATTATTATTCAACTTAAAAAAATCAATGTATATTTCATCAACCATTGGAACCATACTGTAAATCAAATCTTCTTTTGCTTTAAAATGATTATAAAAACCACCTTTTGATGAATTTGCTTCATCTATGATTTCATCCACTGTCACATTGTTGTATCCCTTCTCAACAAACAGCTTTTTAGCGCATTCTATAATTCTTCTCTTCGTCTTATTACCCTGAATAGTTTTTATATGCACGTCTTGCCTCCAAAAACAAATATACAGACTATAGTTTCAGACTATGGTCTGTATATAATTATAACTATTATGTTATATTATGTCAATAAAAACACTTTTGCACTCTTTAATTTTAACTATCTTTTTATTTCGAAAATTAAAGGTTTGAAAACTTTGGAGAATAGAACTTTTTTTGTAGGTAATGAAAGTAAATTTCCCAAAGGATGTCGTTCTTGTCTGTTGGGTACCGGTTTGGGAGCAATCAGGAAAACGAACAAATGCAATTTAGAGTGTAAGTTTTGTTATAATTATGGACAACTAAAAGATATTCCCCCGATTGGAGAAGATATGTGGGAAATTGGGGGCACTAAATTTTATGAGAAGGATATTGA
>CAYQYY010000015.1:0-55809 GCA_964421845.1 uncultured Clostridia bacterium | reverse complement strand
AATATTTAATTGTCGATTACAAATGTTGCATTTCAATTTACAAAGTGGCTTTTCGTTTTACTATTAAGCCTCTAAAGATAGATTGTTAATATTTTAAAAGAAAATGCAATATATACTTTACAATTAGGTGTATATAGGTTACAATATGCAATATAGGAGGGGTTATATGAAAAATAAACGAATGAAAATTGCTCGTATTGAATGTGATATGAAACAAGAAGATTTAGCAAAATCAGTTGGTGTAACAAGGCAAACAATAGGACTTATTGAAGCAGGTGATTATAACCCGACACTAAATCTTTGTATAGCAATCTGCAAAGCACTAAACAAAACATTAAATGATTTATTTTGGGAGGAGCCTTATGAAAAATAATAAAATTCAAGATGAAAGAATACTTTTGGTAAGAAGAAAAATTCAAAGCGATGCGTATGGATGGCTTGTATGGGTGTTAATGATTTCTATTATTGTACAGCAATTTATTATGAAAGCTCCTTTTGCACAATATTCAGTTGAATTTTTTGCCTTGATAGGATGTGGCTTATATATCTCAATACGCCATTTTAAGGAAGGAATTGATATTTGGAGTTCAAAAGGTTATGGTAAGAAAAAATTGTTATTAAACACAATTATATCAGGTGTTGCTTCGGTAATTATTTTTGCGTTGTTAAGTGGTAAATATGATATCAAAGCCTTGACATCATACTTTGTAAGCTTTGTTATTTTCTTCTTTGTATTTCGCTCAGTGATAATATTTATAAACAATAAAAAACAGCAAACTATTGATAATAAACTAAACGAAGATGAAATGAACGAATAAAATAAGCAGGAAGGTTTCCGTCTATCCCCTCTCCTACGATCATGTCGAAGCATGGAATGTGCATAATGCTACTGAAACTTTTGTAATATTCAGGGATACATTAGAATGAAACATTATGATATAATAATAAATAGGTTTTATAATAGGCAGGATGCTAAAAATAGCCAATATAAAAAATGACAAGGAAATTGGGGGAAATTTATGAATATTAAATATTTACAAAAACTTTTATTTAGGATAGATGAAATTAAAATAATCGGTAAGAGTGCAGAAATTGACGGTGTTATTTATAATGTGGCAGGGTTAGTGAGATATGGTGCGGAAATGCGTCTCATTATATTAGACTATGATGAAAAGTATCGCACACAAATCGAAGAGAGAGAGATGTCCGAGCTTTGCAATGATAGACAAAAACCTGAGACCAACAGAATTTTATTGAAGGGTAGAGAATATGCTCTTAAACCCTTAAGAACTATAAAAAGTGTATTTATAGGAGATAAGGAGTTTGAAGTAAGTGGCTCTGAAAGTCGTGCTCTTAGCTTACAGGATGGAGAGAGTGTTTTATTCCTATCGGAATTGCTGAGAAATGGCTGGAATCCTGAAGGTGTCGATTATCAAAGAATTGATATGTTGTACTTGTCAAGCATTGAACTGAAGGGCGAATTTTCAAAAATACCTGACTTTGAAAACAATCCTTCGTTGCATTTCACCATGAGAAATGACAGTGTTGGACAATTAGTGGAACAACCGATTACACTTACAATTAACGGAGAATATCCTGAAAAATTATGGTTTAAAAATAAAGCGACTGGTGAAGAGCATTGGGCTCAAATAAACAGTGTTTATCTTCAGGACATGTGGGCTGAAATGGAAATGAACTTCTCAAATCCTAAATTATTAGAGCAAATAAAAGAAGAAGAAATTTCCAAAGTAAAAAAGGATTTTGAAGAACATTTTACTGAAATATGTCCAAGAGGTATGTGTTTTCCAATTGTTGAATATGAATGTGATGAAAGTATTTCACTTGAATTTTATACAAAGAAATATCTTGATTCAGAGCCTGCTCAAAACAGCCGTGCCATTGGATTCATTGTTGGCTCCGATAAAAAAACAGGAGCATTAGGAATGAAGTTAAGGGCAGTAGTTATTCAGGAGCCGGTGGATGTAAATACAGTAAGCATTGAAGCAGAACTGTTTCAATATTATAAGACTATAACTCCTAAAGATATTATTATGAAGTGATATCTTAAATATAAACTGGCTCACTGAAGCACAATGTGAATTTTAAGGGGACAGACCTTTTAACTTAAGGTCTGTCCCCTTAATGTTTAATTTTATCAAAACTTATCATAATATATTTTTTCTAAAGGAATATCCTTAGCTATTAATGCTTCGATTAATGAATCTATCATGGCTGGGCTGCCGCAAAGATAAGCGGTATAGTTTCCGCCTTTTTCAATATATTTGTCAATTGCGGAAGGCACACGCCCTTTTTCACCTTTCCATTCCGGAGACTCTTCACGAGATAAGGTAGGAATAAATTTAAAATCATAAAGAGTTTTTTCAAAATTCTTCAATTTATCAAGCAGACACAAATCCTCCATTGATTTTGCTCCAAAGAAAAATACAGCTTTTCTTTGAATGTTGTTATCACCCATATACTGAAGAATTGACATTATGGGAGCTATTCCGGTTCCTGCACCGGCAAATATTATTGGACCGCCGTCATCCTCATGATAATAAAAATCACCGTAAGGCCCGTTAATGTGAACCTTGTCGCCTTGTTTTAAATGTTGGTGCACATACGTTGTTGCAATTCCTCCGGTATAACCGATTAACAGCTCAATGGCATGCTTGTCATTTACAGATGAAGCTACAGAATATGCCCTGTAAACTTCTTCAGGGTTTCCTTCATAAGCCGGTGCTTTTAATTGAACATACTGACCCGGTTTAAAATTGATTTCTTCGTCACCTAAATCGAAGCGAAGGTGTTTGATGGTTTTAGTAAGCTGTACCATCCTAACCACATGTGTGGAATATTCCTTAACATTAAATAATTCTTCAGGAATTTCTATACTTATATTTTGTTTAACCTTGCATTGGCAAGATAACCTTACATTTCCGGCAAGTTCCTCTTTAGTAAGCATAGGAAGTTCCGTAGCTAAAACAGGGCCTCCGCCTTCTATTACCTTTACCTTGCAATATCCGCATGATCCTTTGCCACCGCATGCAGATGGTATAAATATTTGTTGAGATATCAATGTAGATAAAAGGCTGTTTCCGCCGTCAACAATATACTCTTTATCATGGTTTATAGTAAGCTTTACTTCGCCATAATTACCTATGGTTTTGTCGGCTAAGGTTAAAATTAATGCCAGTATGGCAGCTAATACGGAAAAAATAACTGTTGTCGAAATAACTTCGTTCATAAATGCCTCCTACTGTATTTGAACCATGCCGCTGAAACCTATGAAGGCAAGAGCCATGATGCCGGTTATAATTAATGTTATAGGTGTGCCCCGCAATCCTTCAGGTATAGACGCTTCACTAAGTTTAGCTCTTATACCGGCCATTGCCGTAATTGCCAATGCCCAACCTATACCTGAGCCCGCTGCAAAAAATACAGTTTGAATGAAATTGTATTGTCTTGAAACCATGAACAACGAAACTCCAAGTATTGCACAGTTTACTGTTATCAATGGTAAAAATATCCCTAATGCGTAATAGAGATTTGGCAGATACCTTTCTAAAAACATTTCCAATAGTTGCACGAAAGCCGCTATAACTAAGATAAATATAATATACATCAAATATTGCAGGTTAAATGGAACAACAATATACAGATAAACAAAATAGTTTAATATTGTTGTAAATGTTAAAACCGCCGTAACTGCAATTCCAAGCCCCATGGCAGTTGGTATTTCCTTAGAAACAGCTATGAATGAGCACATCCCCAAGAAGTTAGAAAAAATCATATTGCTTGTAAAAATTGAAGCTATAAATATTAACATTGGATGAACATCTATCATTTTTTCTCAACTCCTTTTAATTGCTTTTTAGTTCTAAGATTATTAGTGGCCCACATTATACATGCAAGTATAAAGAATGCAGAAGGCGGCATTACCATAAGAGTCCATTTTGTAAATTCAGCAGGCAATATAGTAAATCCGAAAACAGTTCCAAAACCTAAAATTTCTCTTATTGTTGCTATACATAATAGAACCAATGTATATCCTAATCCCGCAGCCAAGCCGTCAAAGAATGATGGTATTGGAGGATTAGAAATAGCAAATCCCTCAGCACGTCCCATTATAATGCAATTTGTTATTATAAGTCCTACATATGGACCAAGAGCTTTACTCATGTCTATCATATAGGCCTTTAAAAATATATCAACTATGATTACATAAAAAGAAATAATCAACACTTGGACCATCATACGAATGTGCTTTGGAGTTTTATCTTTTAGTGATGACACAGTGAAAGATGAAAATGCAGTTACAAAGGAAAGAGCAATTCCCATAATTAATGAATTCATCATTCTGTTAGTGACAGCAAGGGCAGAACAAATCCCAATAACTTGAACTAAAATAGGATTATCTGAAAATATACCTTTATTAAATATATTCTTGATTTCTGTTGTTTTCATTAATCGTTCACCTCCACTGCTTTAAAAAATTCGGTCAGATCCTCGTTAATAAACTTTACCACTGCAGCAGATGTTTGAGTGGCTCCTGAAATAGCATCAATATTTCCTCCCGTACCCGGTCTTGAAATTATGTAGCTTCCGTTAACCGGTGAAGTTATATCTATATCCCTGAATTGATTTTTAAAGTCATGCTCGGAGATGCGTCCACCAAGACCCGGCGTTTCGGATTGAGTTATAAATTCTATTCCTATAACCTTTGTAAAATCTTTGTTTAATCCTAAATAACCTGTAATTGATCCCCAAAGACCGGGACCGTTTATATAAATTGCATATGCTTTTTCTTCATTGCTGTCTAAAAGCGCAAAGCCTTTAATATCCCCAAAATTTTTTTCAACAATCCTGTTATTGAAAATTTCTTCGATTTCTTTTGGGTTTTCACCTTCAGGCAATATATCAAACACATAAAGTATTTTATGCCTTAATTCATTTTCATTATTAAATTTAATGGTATCTGTTGTTAAATAATTGAAGGAAGCAAGTATAGCAACAAATATAGCTGTTACAACAGTCATAAAAATTACAGGATAAGCTAAAGGTTTTTTCATGATGCCACCTCTAATTTAACATTTTTTCTTTTCTTTGACTCTTTAACAAAATAATCAATTATAGGTGCAAAGGTGTTGCCTATAAGTATGGCAAACATCATCCCGCCGTTAAAAAGTGACAAAGCTCTAATCAGCACTGTCACCAACCCAATAATTATTCCGTAAATCCATTTACCGGTTTCCGTTTTTGCTGCAGATACAGGATCAGTTGCCATAAAAACAGTACCAAACAAAAATCCGCCAAGCATCATTACATATACAGGGTTTGAAACATTCAAATCAGTAAAAAAGTAAAGTATAGAGTTTGTAATTATAAATCCAATTAAAGATCCGGCCATAATCTTCCAAGATGCCGCCTTTTTGTAAACTAAATAAATTGCAGCTAATATAATAAGGATTTTGCATGTTTCACCAATAGAACCGGGAACTAAACCAAAAAACAATGATTGAAAATCCACCGGCTCTCCATAGTTCTTAAATAATATCATCGGTGTTGCCTGCGAAACAGCGTCAATTCCGTCTGTTATATATGTACCAAATCCCCCCGGAAACCCTGTTGCAATGTTACTCCATGAAATAGTTAAAGGCTCAGGAAAATTAACATATATAAATGCTCTCCCAACAAGGGCAGGATTAAAAATATTTTTCCCGAATCCTCCAAACACAAGTTTTCCAAAGAAAACCCCAAATAAAATACCTACAACAGCAATCCACACGGGTATTGTCGCAGGTAATGTTAAAGTATAAAGAATACATGTTACGAAAATGGCCTCAGATGCCTTGTTCTTGTGTTTTTTCTCCCAAAAATACTCCGTAATAGTCCCTGCAAGCAAAATGGTTGCAAGTAATAATAATACTCTTAATCCGTATAGATAAATTGAAAATAATACAATCGGGATTAAACTTAAAAGAACAGTACGCATCATTTTTTGGCTCTTAAAATACTTTTTTAAAAAATTATTTATGTCCATAAAACCTCCAAATTAAGATACGATATAATTCCATAATAATATATATCCATGATTTAATCAATTGAAACGCATATATAAAAATAAATTGGTAATGTCGTATGAATAATAAATGACACAGATAGTAGAATATTTAATGATTAACTCTACAATTTGTAGTATAATAAGGCAAATGCCTAATATGAAATTTGGAGGAAAAAGTGAAGTATAAATTTATTTGTTATTCAAAATGAAGTACATGTAAAAAGGCCAAGGGTTGGCTTGAAGAAAATAATATTGAATTTGAAGAAAGGCCTATAAAGGAAGAAAATCCCACCGAAAATGAACTTAAAGAATGGATAGATAATAACGAATACCCATTAAAGAAGTTTTTTAATACCAGCGGTACATTGTATAAGGATTTAAACATTAAAGAAAAGTTAAATAATATGTCAGAAGAGGAACAAATTAAACTTTTGGCATCTGACGGTATGCTAGTAAAAAGGCCTATCCTTGTCGGAGAAGGCATAGTTCTGGTTGGATTCAAGGAAGATGAGTGGAAAACAAAATTAAAGAAGTAGTTAACTTTTTTACTGTTTAAAATAGTAGCTTGAAAGTTAAATATAAGTAAATTATATTGGCGATTTATCAAAAAAATGAGGGGTATAACGAATTGATAATTGAAAAATATAAGCAGCAATTTAGTAATAAACTATTCAAAATAATTTTATTGGCGGTATTAGTTGTATTAATAATACTTTATTTTAAAACGTTTTTTACTTTAGGTGTGTATTTCAATGATACTTTTCTAAAAAAAGAAGTTTTATTTGATGAAACACATTATACCGGGAAAAGCAAGTATGGAGATATACAAATAATAGTAAAAGGAGAAGCTAACGAACTTAGGAAATGTAAAGCAGAGGTAAGTTATCATCTACCAAATAATATTAATAAAATTTATACGGTTTATTATAATCATGAAAAAGAATGGTTATTGGGAACGTTGGTAATTAAAGATGAAAAAGATAAAACTATATTTGATGGTAGATATCAAAAGGGTAGTTTATTTTTATATGATAATAATAATAAACCTTTGATAGAAGAAAATATTGGATTTTTTACCGGTACAGCTCAAAATGTAACTTATGATGCTGGTTATAAAATACCATTAAAAAGTGTTGTTGAATTTTCACTCCTTGAAAAAGAAGAGCTAAGAGGCAATATTGGTTTACTGTTTTATGCAATAATATTGTTGATAATTACTATAATAGACATCAAAAGTCCATTGTTTTTCTTTACTCTGTCTCATTGTTTAGATGTAAAAGATCCTGAACCAACAGATTTTTATATTACAATGCAAAAAATATCATGGGTTATAATGCCAATAATAGCATTGATAATGCTCATAGTTGCAATTTGATTAGTGCGAAGCCCATATTAAATAAAGAAGATTACAAAATAGTTAAGAGTTTCTTTATAAGTAGTAGAGAGACAGATGTGTTCTTAGATAGCAGTATTGGACCATTGCAAAAGCTAAGTTTAATTTATCAAGAAAAACTATAGAAGATTATATAAAAGATGTATAGATTATTGATTTAGGATAACAGTTATTGAAATACTATAAACTGCATAATGCTGCAATAATGCTCTTATGAACAAAATCCTGTATTTTCAATGAAATCCCATATCATTTTGACCGAAAATATTAAAATTTTGCCTCATATGTGTGAAAAGTGTCAGTTAGATGAATCCATGATTTCTACTTTTTGTATAATTTTACATTTTTAACAGAAAACATTTACAGATCTTGCGTTTCTAAATATTACAATGCGGTGCAATTTTTAATATACATTAAAGACGTTGTCCGGAGAAAAGCTAACATCTTATGTACAAACTATATTATGTTATGTATTAATTATATTTTTGTTACTGCACTTGCATAAAATAGGGGAAATGATGCATTTAGGCGTAGTAAGCAATAATCCTTAAAAATATAGGGTTTATATAAAAATAGGGGTTCTTATTAAATATTAGTTAATAAGGCAGCAGTAGATTTTAATGTACAGAAAAAAGATACCAATTTATGAGGTGAATAATGAACAATAACAACAACTTATCGATCAAATTAAAAGAAAATTTAGATAAAAATGATTATGCGAATATTAATGATTTAAAAAATATTTGTACTGATTATGATAATACATTTTTAAAGTTAGAGATAGATTATAAGTTTAGCAATTCAAATAGTAACAGTGATAATTTGAACCATATAAATGAATTCATGTTTTATTGCGGCAATAATCTTATAGGATATGCAGGAATTTGTGATTTTGGCGGAGAAGCTTTGGAAGTTAACGGCATGGTTCACCCCGGATTTAGAAGGAAAGGAATTTTTACAAGGTTGTTTTCTTTTGTTAAAGATGAATTCAACAAGAGAAAATTAACTGATATGCTTTTGTTAAGTGATAATAATTCCATGGCAGGCATTGAATTCATCAAAAAAGTGGGCTGCATTTATGATCATTCAGAATACGATATGAATTTGGATATGGATGTAACTCACGAATTAAACTCTGATTTAATTTTTAGAAAAGCTATAAGTAATGATATAAATAAAATGGCAAATGGAAATTTTGAATTCCTTTTTGAGGATGAAATTAAAACAATTTCTGACAGTGCATCTCACGGCACTTATGTAATTGAAAAAGACGGTGATATAATAGGAAAGGTCAGATTAGAAATAACTGATAGTATCGGCGGAATATATGGTTTGGAAGTAATACCTGAATATCGCGGGAAAGGCCATGGGAGAGAATTATTGCTTCTATCAATAAAAAAGTTAAAAGAAATTACCGTTAATGAAATTACTTTGCAGGTTGAAACAAAAAATAAAAATGCTTTAAATTTATATAAATCGTGTGGTTTCAAAGAAAATTATACCATGGATTACTATAGGTTAAGAAAATAAATAGTAATCTTAAACATTCTAACGGTACAAATAAATGTTTTCTCGGGCTCAAATACTCATATTCAATATATTAATAAATCCGAACTCTGTAACAGGAGTTCGGATATTTCTATATCAGGGAGCTTGGATATGATGCAAGAAATCACATGGACGGAAATTATTTGGTAGTTGCACCATTGGTAGCAATGGATGCAGGTATAGGAGAGTTTGGGAGAAACGGTCTTATGATAACTAAAGAGTATGGTGCCTGTGTAAGATTAGGTGTTGTAACAACAGATATTCCGCTTGTGCCGGATAAAAAAGTGGATTTTGGGGTAAAGGAATTTTGTACTGATTGTGGCAGATGTGCAAGGACATGCCCGGGAAAAGCTATTTCTAAAACTGATATGGAAGAAAAAGACGAAGTTTTAAGGTGGAAAATTAATGCGGAAGAATGCTACCGCAGATGGAGATGTTTAGGTACAGACTGCGCAATATGTATAGCAAATTGTCCTTTCACATATGGTATACCTGAAGATTTAGTGGCCAAAATAAAAACATCAAGTGAAATCAGGGAAATATATTAAAAGAATTTGATGAAAAGTATGGAATAAGGCCAATTATCAGAGAAAACGCACCATGGTTATAATAGTGCGCTGACTTAGCAACAAGAATATTTAATGCTTAACTTTACAATTTGTGGTATAATAAGGCAAATACTTTAAGGCGGGGTAATATGAACATATATGAAATCATTGATACTTATAAAAAAGAAATAGATAAACAAAGACCTTTCAAGGGAGACATGCTCCAACAAATAAAAGATTATTATAGAATTGGATTAACATGGACATCCAATGCATTAGAAGGAAACACATATACAGAAAGTGAAACAAAAATATTGTTGGAAGATGGATTAACTGTTGGAGGTAAACCAATAAAAGATACATTTGAAGTATTAGGCCATGGAAAAGCATATGACTTTATGTTTACTTTGCTCGCCAATAAGGAAATTACAGAAGAACATGTTATGATGATGCATAAGTTATTTTATAATGATATTGAACCAAACTATGCCGGCAAATATAGAGACATGAATGTAATAATTACAGGATCAAATTATCCTGTTACAGATTATAAAAATATTAAAAATGAAATGAAAAGTTTGTTTCATTGGATTAAAGAAAACAGGCAACATTATCATCCGGTAGAATTTGCAGCATTACTTCATAAACAGTTTATTTTCATTCATCCATTTAAGGACGGAAACGGAAGAGTCGCAAGGTTATTAATGAATACTGCATTAATTCAAAACGGATACTTGCTTGCCATAATTCCACCAATTCTTAGGAATGACTACATTTCATTATTAGAAAAGGCACATATAAATGATAAACAATTTATTGATTTTATAGCTGAAAGAGTAATAGAATCCGAAAAGGAAATTATGAGGTTATTACATATATAATAAGTATAAAGCATTATTATGAAGGGACCTAAATAAAAATTAAACTCTCTCTACTTACATTATATCATTATTTTTATGTTATTTATAGACTACTTTTTTTATTATTTTCACAATATAATGTGTATACAATTCTAAAAATATAAAAGGTGGATAAGTATGAATAATAAAAATGATGTCTTAGATAAAGGGCCTTTCTTTCATGGTACTAAAGCAGAATTAAAAATTGGAGATTTATTAGAACCGCAACACTTATCAAATTACCAAGATAAAAAATCCAACTATATATATTTTACTGCAACATTAGATGCCGCTAAATGGGGTGCTGAATTGGCAACATCTAAATCAAGAGAAAGAATATATATTATTGAACCATTAGGTGATTTTGAAAATGATCCTAACTTAACTGACAATAGATTTCCGGGTAACCCTACACGCTCTTATAGGTCTAAAACTCCTTTGAAAATAATCGCTGAATTAGTTTCGTGGGAAAGACATTCTGATGAAGAAATAAATCATATGATTACATCTTTAAAAAAATTACGGGAACAAGGAACAGCTATAATATACGATTAATTCAGAGAGTAGCTTTTTGACTTGTTGATTGCTGAATAAGGAAAATATAGGTTATATGATAAAAAGTTGTGCTAACAATAGTGCAACTTTTTTTATATAAGGACTAGCCTGTCATTATTTTGTTTTTACTGATTTTTTATATTTATGTATTTGTTGAAAACTGTAATATTTTGCTATATAATATATGTTAAAGTATCATAGAAATTGACCATATGAATTTGAATAAAAATATTAAATTATTGACCGTTTTATGGTACACCTCATGCGTTATTCTAATATTAAGAGGTGAAGAAGTGGAAGATAATTACTTTATAAGCCATTCGAAAACAATAACACAAAGCTAAAAAGCAGTGAAAAAACAGAACCAAAAGTAACTTACAAAAAGAAAAGGATTGGATTTCATATTTAGTACAATGAGGGGGGCTCATGTCAAAATCATCAAATCAAAAGCTAAAAATATTATATCTGTTAAAAATTCTAATGGAGAAAACAGATACAGATCACACATTAACAGTTCCAGAAATGATTTTAGAATTGAAAAAATATGATATAAATGCTGAAAGAAAAAGCATTTATGATGACCTTGAGTCCCTTAAAACCTTTGGGATTGATATCCTATGCAGAAAATCAAAGACTCACGATTATTATATTGCAAACAGAACATTCGAATTAGCTGAACTAAAGCTTTTAGCTGATGCAGTTGCTTCATCTAAGTTTATTACCGAAAAGAAATCAAGAGAATTAATTAAAAAAATAGGCAGCTTAACCAGCAGCCATGAAACAAGACAACTTACCAGACAAATTTACGTTGCCGGCAGAGTAAAAGCCATGAATGAAAAAATCTACTATAATGTTGACCTAATCAATCAAGCCATAACAGAAAACAATCAAATCTCCTTCAAATATTTTGAATACACCATAGACAAAAAAAAACAATACAGAAATGACGGAAATAAATACATAGCAAGCCCCTACGCCCTAACCTGGGATGATGAAAATTATTATATGATTTCTTACTACGAAAAATATAATGGAATTACCCATTTCCGTGTGGATAAGATGGAAGACATAGAGATAACAGACCAAAAATCACGTAGTGAAGAAATAAATATAGTTGAATATACAAAGAAAATATTCAATATGTTTGGCGGTGAAGAAGAAACCGTTAAAATTCAATTTGATAATTCATTGTTAGGGGTAGTTATGGACCGTTTCGGAAAAAGCACTATTATGCACAAAGTAGACGATAATAACTTTATTGCATTCTTAACAGTAGAACTAAGCCCTCCCTTTTGGGGATGGCTATTTCAGTTTGGAAATAAAGCAAAAATTATTGGGCCGGAAAACGTTAAGGAGCAGTTTGTTAAGTATATTAATGAGGTTAAGGAAATATATGATTAAAGGATTGATTATAGAAAGAGTGGTGTACTGATTGATAGGAGCGACATTTCAATAATGATGAATACTATGGTTTACTTGAAGATGAGGACAGAGTTTTAAGAAAGGAAATTAGTGTATGAGAAGAAAATTGCTTACTACATCAATTATATCGTTTGTGGTGCTAATATTATGGGGATGGCTTTTGAGATATTATCCTACAATAGCTTATGCAGTATCAAGTGGAGTTAATATTTCAGGGATGGTTTATGAATTTGATGAAAAAAGTCATTATGAATTCTCATCAGTTGAAGAATATACTTCAACGGCAGATGGCGGAAAAACATATGGCAAGCTTTTAATTAATGGAAATGTAACAGACATCACTGAGATTAATGGAATAGCTTCATATGGTGTTGAAAGTGAGGACGTTACATTTTCGTATACTTATGGAGATTCTTTGTTAACGGCAGATGAGGATGAATGGCATCTTATTGACGATAAAAGCAAGACAGTTGATGTCATAAAATTGGGTGATAGAATCATGAAAGGTGTATTAATCCTTCAAACATCCATGGATGGGAAAACATGGGTGGATGATGTTTGTAAAACTAATGTTTTTGAGGATATACCCACGCAAACAGAATCGTTTTACTCTGCTACGAACGTGCAACTGGTTAATGGTTGTTACTACAGAGTTATTGTCGCATATGAAGCAAGAATTAAATCGGACCCGACCAAAATTTTATTTGTAAATTTAAATAATTACGAAAATAAAAAGCAAGCAGAAGTTTATGAATTCTATGTATATAACAAAAATAAAGATTTAGATTCTTTAATAGAGTCTAAAAACAAGCTTAAATACAGCCTTGGATCCAAAGTGAATACAGGAAAAGGCAATGGTTATTCCGGCTCTAATGATATTGAAAAAAAGGATCCACATTATGGATGGGAATTGGGTAATTTTTTTGTAAGTGGATATACAAGAAATACTAAAGATGAGAATGGTAACCCAGTATTTCTAAAAAATGTAGGCGATAAAGTAACACTATATTTTAACCTTAAACAAGACATTGATCATTTGAACGGAAACGAGGCACTGGCAATTTCAGAAGACTCAAATGGATATGACAATTATTTTGAAACAAGCGGGACTAATTTTGGACGCGGTGCACTAATTATAAGATATACGGATTATGAGAATGTTCAGCATGATCCAGTTATATATACTAATTATCTTAATGCAAATGCTAAAACTGGTGCAGATACAATAGTACAACTTTTTGAAGAGGGGGATTATGAGGTCGCTTTAAATTATAAAATTAGAAATAGTAAGACAAAAGTTCTTGGACAATCTATCCTTCCAGAGTATAACGACTATCGGATATTCTTTAAGTTCTCTGTTCGTAACGGAAACTGTATGGTTTACCCGTTTGATGTAGCTACTAAGGCCGAGTTAACAAATAGTTCAATTACAGAGAACGGCTTTTATCTTGATTTAGCAAGATCCCGATATCTCGATATAAATATAAAAAAAGAAGTGTTAAAAAAGGGTGCGGAGGGTCTGACTGAAGACATACGTTTCAACAAGCCTGCTAAGGATGGTGATAAGTATACAGAAGAAGGGATATTTACGATTTCTGTCAGTAATCGTTATACTGATCAATTGACAACAAAAACAATTTACGTGGGATCGGATAAGGTACTAAAAGCGTTTGTCACCACAGGGATTTCTATAGAAGAGATTAATAAGCTTTTATCACAGGGTGCAGTGATTGGTGATGACGGCACAGTTATCAAGGCATCAAAAGAGGTAGTTATTCCGCCTGATAACCAGGACTTTGCTACTGAAGAAGTATCAAGTACAGACACAAGTCCGACCTCAACATTTAACGTACCAATAAATGAAAATTTAGAAGCTTCAGAATCTTCGGAAACTTCTGATGAGCATATGAATCAATTTCCATTTTATATAGTTATCACTGCAGTAATAGTTATAATAGTTATTTGTATTGTGGTAATTGTTTATAAAAGAAAGAGAGGTGTCAAATGAAACGTATACTTAGTATTATTCTTAGTTTTGCCCTTGTGCTATCTGCATGTACTCCAAAAAATGAGACTTTACCGCTAATTTCGGAACCGGAACAAGTAATAATCGAATCGCCAAGTTCAGATTCAGAATCAACTGAAGTAGCAGTGACGGACGTGGTATATGAGTATCCGGTATTCTCAAACACATCTCTAAACGATAATAACTTTATATATCTTGTTGAATATGACATTACAACCAAATTAGAAGAAAATGAGGACATAATCGTTGAATCTGCCGAAACGATTTTTGTTTCCCAAGAATACATTGATGAACTTGAGTATAATAACCAAGAAAATATATATTATGGTTATAAACTTTCAGAACTTGACGAGCAGTTTGGAGATGTTAAATATGCATTTACTGTTGAAGATGGCAAAACGATTGTTGTTCCAATAACAACTGAAAACTATGATAATACGCTAAATACAGTAATTAAAAATACTGCTGTTGGAGCTGGGGTTATAGTGGTGCTTGTTACGGCAAGTATTATAACAGGAGGTGTGGGCTCACCGGTAGCTACCAGCACTGCACATTTAATATTTACTTGTGCCGCAAAAAGTGCTGCAATCGGAGCCACTACAGGTACTGCATCAGGCGGTTTATTTGAAGGTGCAAAGGAACTTGGCAATCAGTTTAGTAAAGATAATGAAGTTAATTGGAACGAATTAGGTAAGGTTGCCGCTGTAGGAGCAAGCAAGGGTTTAAAGTGGGGCGCTGTAATCGGAGCAGTTACTGGTGGTATTCAAGCCCACGTAAAATTAGCTGAGGCAGGAAAAAATGTGGGCACATATCGTGACTTAAAAATAGAATATGCAGGTAAGTTAGCAGAAAACGGAGAAGAAGTTCACCATGTTATTCCTAAAGCTTCAAGTAATGTACCACCAAGCCAAGGTCTGTCTATAAAGATATTAGAGAAAGATCACCGTTTGCTTACAAGTACAGGTAATAGTAAGGAAGCAATAGCTTTTCGTTCAGAGATAAAAAGATTACTGGATGCAGGTAAATTGAAGGAAGCTTATACCATGGGTTTAGATGACATAATAGCCAAAACCGGCAATAAATATCTTGCCGAAATTATAGAATTAAAAAAATTAACTGGTCTATTTTGAAAGGAGAATGTTATATGATATTTGAACTTGTACCTACGATAAAATGCGGTGAACTTGTTTTTTTGACTGACCGTGCAAATGTGCGGAAGTTACTTGGCAAACATAGTACGTTCAAAAAAAGCAAATTATCAGAGAACACAACAGATGATTTTGGATTTTGCCACGTTTACTACAATACATCTAATCAACTTATTGCGATTGAATTTTTCCCGGAAGCAGATTTACGGTTATATGAGAACGAGTTGTTTTTGCTAACAGCTAAAGAAATGGCAAATCTTCTGAAGTTACATGATGAAGCAGTTGTTGTTGATGAGTATTCTATTTTAAGTAAATCACTTGGTATATGTGCTGAAATTGATGAGGACGACATTAAATCAATTTTGGTTTGTACAGCTGATTATTATTAATCTTAGAGACAAAATCTTCAGTGAAGTAATTTCTAATATTTTGATTCATAGGGAAGTTTTAAATCCGTACCCTGCTAAATTAGCAATAGAGTGATAAGGTTTATACCGAAAATAGTAACAGACCTCATAAGAATGGGATAATTGACCCTAAGAGTTTTTTCTTATGGTTTTAAAATATTAAATAATTTTGATAGGTGATAAAATATGGATAATGAAGTTCAAAAGAATACAATAGAAAATAAAGGCGAGAAAATTGTTACTGAAAAAGAAAATGATACTATTTATTTTGAAGGTTGTAGTGAAAAAAAGCAATATACAAAGAAAGAATTGAATTATAAAATAAAAGATTTATTTGAATTCTGCAGCATTAATTTTTTAATAGGATCTGGTTATTGCTATGAAAGACTACAAACTTTAGGGAATTTGGAATCTGAAATTGAAAAAAATTCGAAAAATAATAAAACTAATTTGAATAATAAAACGGCCATTGAATCATTAATTTTATATGACTTTTTCAGAAATAGTATTCTACCCCATATTCACGATTTGGAATTAAAATGTTCATATCAAAATTCTAATATATTCATTATAAATTTGTTAAATTTGTTAACTAAAAGAAATGATAAAAATTTACTTAAAAGAATAAATATATTCACTACCAACTACGATATGTACTTTGAATTATCTTTAGAAGCAAATAAGGTTAATTATAATGACGGATTTTCTGGTAGATTAATTCCGCAATTTTCTGCAGAAAATTATAATAGAATAGTAAAACAAATTGTTCAAAATACCGAAAGAGAATCCCAAGTTCCAACAATAAATTTATTTAAATTGCACGGGTCTTTGTCTTGGAAAGAAGATAATGGAAAAATAGAATATAGGTCAAACATTTCCGAGGTTCTTAAAAACATTGAAGAATATGCTGAGGTATTTAATGATGAGTGGTTTATGTACAACAAACAATATCCTATTAACGTGCAAGAATCTATTAAAATAATAAATGATAGGAAAATTAACATTAAGTCAAGGTTAGTGGGGAGAGTTGAGAAATTTAATGATGCTTATAAAATGCTACACATAATAAACCCTACTAAGAAAAAATTTGAAGAAACATTATTATTAAATATTTATTATGACTTATTAAGGATTTATTCTAATGAATTAGAGAAAACCAATTCGGCAATTTTTGTATTTGGATTTTCATTCAAAGACGAGCATATTTATAGCATTACAAAAAGGGCACTGGCTAATCCAACAATGACAATGTATATTTTCGTACATGATATAAAAAATTTAGAAGATTTTAAAGAATTATTTAAGGAATATAGTAATGTTTATTATATTTATTCTGAAAATAAAAGAATTGATTTATGTAAATTTACTTCTTTAATGTTTGGAGGTAAAGATGAATGATATTTTATTGATTGGGGAAGTAGTAGAAGTTGTTGGAATCGCAACTAAGATAAAAGTTTATGAAGAAAAAAACACATCCAGATTGTTATATAATGGAATGGTTGTAAAAAATGTGGCGGTAGGCAATTATATAAAGATACTTAGAGGATATACAGAGATAATTGCTGTCATTGAAGGAGAGTACATTAAGGAAGTAAAAAATGTAGATGTATATAGCAAACATACAGATACATATACGAGGATTTTAGATGTCAAAATTCTTGGTCACTTTAGTGATGATAAAGCATTTGTTAAAGGAATATATGAAACTCCCATGATTTCTAATTATGTATATGTGCTTAAAGAAGATGAAGTGCAAAGGATTTTCTGTTTTACAAAACATGAGGAACCTATTATAGAGATAGGTGATATTACCGGATATGATAATTATAAACTAGCAATTAGCGTTCAAAGGCTCTTTGCAAGTCATATGGGCATATTTGGTAATACGGGAAGTGGAAAGTCAAATACCTTAGCTAAATTATACACAGAATTATTTAATTCAAATTTAAATTATAAAAAAAGCAAATTTCTATTAATTGATTTTAATGATGAATATATTTCTGATGATGTATTAACCAAGGATAAAATAGTTTACGAACTTGATACAAGGTCACATGGAAAAGATAAATTTCCACTTTCAAGGAGTGTAATAGAAGATTCTACATTTTGGTCAATAATTTTTGAAGCTACTGAAAAAACACAGCGCCCATTTTTAGAGCGAGTACTTAAAAGTTACGAATTTTATAAAGAAAGATCCATAAGTATTAATGATTTAATTAGGGCTATACATGAAAATCCATCGAAGTATATAAGCGTTAAAACAAGTTTGTTTGAATTGTTACAAGTTATTTATGGTGGAAATTATAACAATTATGATGTAATTTTTGATGAATTAGTATGTAATTCTACCAACAACTGTTTGTATTGGGGCGCTAAAAAGTACATTAATACTATTGAAGAATTAGAAAATTACTTAAAGGAAAGAATAAATTTATTAAATTCTATAAATATTTTCGAACCTAAAGGATGTAAGGATTTAGATCCTTTATCACTATTTGATATAATTCTAAAATATAGGCATATTTATGAAACCTTAAAAGGTTATAGCAACGATGAGCATATTTCGCCGATGATTAAAAGATCCGACAAAAGAATTAATGAAATATCTAAGGTATTAGAGTTCAAAGATGAAATAGAAGAAAAAAACATTCAAATAGTTTCGTTATCAAATTGTAACGTTCATATTAAAAAGGTTATACCTTTACTTATATGCAAAGAAATATATGATAAACAAAAATCGGTTAAAAGGGGGAGTAAAAGTCTTCATATTATAATAGATGAAGCTCACAACATTCTATCGGAAAACTCAAATAGAGAAAGTGCTTCATGGAAAGATTATCGCTTAGAGGTTTTTGAGGAAATAATTAAAGAGGGAAGAAAATTTGGTTGTTTTTTAACTATTTCAAGCCAACGGCCTTCAGATATATCACCAACGTTAGTTTCGCAGTTACATAATTATTTTATACATAGATTAGTTAATGATGAAGATTTATATACGATCAGAAAATCAGTATCATTTCTTGACAAGTCAAAACAGGAAATGATACCTATATTATCTCAGGGGCAATGCATATGCAGCGGGTTAGCATTTGATTTTCCTGTTAATGTTCAAGTAGATGAATTAGATGAAAACAACAAACCAAATAGTAAAGATTTAAATATTATAAACTTATGGAAACAAGATTAATATAATGAGCAAATATTATTGATAATAATTAAATTTGAATGTTGGATTAAATCAGTTTTTCCACATATCTTTGCATAAAAAACTAAAGACAAGCCACACTATAAATGGTATAATAAAATCGGACCATATTATAAGAAGGTGGTGGTAAATTATGTTAGAGTATACATCGATTTTAAAATCAAGGCCATACTTATACCTTGAGTTAAAAAAGGCATGTGTGTTGAAAACACAAGGATTTGATTATAATGACATAAAGAAAAAGTCAATAGAAGAAAATATATTTGCTGTAACAACAGAGTCAAGAAAAGGTGAAATTGCTTCAACGGTTATCAACAGATTAAAAGCTATGGATGATTTCACTTTAGATAAAATTATAAACGGTAATTTGCAAACAAGCAAGCAGTTGGCATTGTATAGCATTTTGAAAACCGACCGTTTATTTTTTGAATTTATGAAAGAAGTATATAAAGAAAAAATTCTGTTAAAGGATTATAAATTAGTCGAAAAGGACTTTAATATATTTTTCAGAAGAAAAGCAGAACAAAGTGAAAAAATAGCTTCATGGGTTGATTATACTTATTATAAATTAGGTCAAGTATATAAGAGAATTTTAACTGAGGCAGGACTTATAAAAATAGTAAAAAAAGAAATTGAAGTTGTGCCGCAAATGATGGAAGAAGATATATTATATCATTTAAAGGATATAGGCGATACAGTATATTTACAAGCAATGTTAGGAGAGGTATAAATGGACATATATGAACGTTTAGATAAAATACTTCCGAAAATTCAGGAAAAACGTTTTAGAGAAAATAAAGGCCTTGGGAATGAAATAGGCTTTTATGTTTTTGATTATAATCCATCAGATGAATTAATTGTGAGGGATCATGTAAAATTTTTAAAAGAAAAAATAAATAATGATGATTATGGCTTTAAGATAAAAGAATTTGACCTATATGAAATTACCTTGGATATTTTAAATGATAAGGGTTATTTAAACAAGATATTGGAAATGGAAAAGGATAAGGGGACAGATTATGTAATAAATGCTGTAAAGAAAACCCTTAGATTGACACAGAAAAATGATATGCTAATTGATTACATAAAAGATAATACAAATAAAAATGATATTATATTTTTAACAGGTGTGGGTAAATCCTGGCCTATAATACGGTCTCATACAGTATTAAACACCCTGCATTCTGTAATAGACGATATACCGCTTATAATGTTCTTCCCCGGTAATTATGACGGGTTAGAATTAAAATTGTTTGATGAAATAAAAGATGATAACTACTATAGAGCATTTAAATTAATAGAAAGTTAGAGAGGGGACAATATGCAACTAAAGAAGATGTTTTATAAAGAGATAGAAAGAGATATTAAGGGAGTTATTAAGATAGGTCAAGAAGACGATGATAATGTTAGACAAGAGTTGGAGGAATATGTCGTAACCAGAGAACTGTCAAAACATTTCAGCGAATTCTTTGATAGCTACCAAAAAGGAATAAATAATTATACCGATAAAATGGGAGTTTGGATTTCAGGTTTCTTTGGAAGCGGTAAATCACACTTTTTAAAAATATTATCATATTTGTTAGATAACAAGGAAGTTGACGGCAAAAATGCAATCAACTATTTTGACGATAAAATAAAAGATAATATGGTGCTGGCAGACATGAAAGCTGCCGGTGACATAAACGCAGATGTAATACTTTTTAATATAGACTCAAAATCAGATTCTACTTCTAAATCCAATAAGGATGCCATTGTAAAAGTATTTATGAAAGTTTTTAATGAAATGTTGGGATATTGTGCATCCATGCCTTGGGTTGCAGAATTAGAAAGACAAATGGTTAAAGATAACTCATATGATGCTTTTCAAGTAAAATATGAAGAATTATCAGGTAATAAGTGGGAAGATTCAAGAGAAGATTTTTATTTCGAAGAAGATAATATAGTAAAGGCATTGGCACTTACCACAAAAATGAGCGAAGATGCTGCAAGGAACTGGTACAATAAGGCAGAAGAAAATTATACCCTAAGCATTGAAAAATTTGCTAATTTAGTTAAGGAATATATAGAATCAAAAGGTAATAATCATCATGTTGTTTTTTTAGTTGATGAAATCGGTCAATACATAGGAGAAGATGTAAAATTAATGCTGAATCTTCAAACGGTAGTAGAAGATTTAGGTACGTATTGCGGTGGCAGAGCATGGGTTATCGTAACATCCCAACAAGACATAGATTCTATAACGAAGGTAAGAGGTAATGACTTTTCCAAAATACAAGGCCGTTTTAATACAAGGCTTATTTTGTCATCAGCAAATGTTGATGAAGTTATAAAAGAAAGAATTTTAAAAAAAGATGCTGTAGCAATTGATACTTTAAAACTATTATATCAAAACAAAGAATCTATTTTGAAAAATCTTATAACTTTTTCTGCTGAAACACCTGAAATGAAAACATATAAAACGGAAGATGACTTTGTTGAAGTGTATCCTTTTATTCCATATCAATTTAATTTACTTCAGTTAGTATTCACCGGTATAAGGTTGCATGGTGCCAGTGGCAAGCATTTGTCAGAAGGCGAAAGATCTTTATTAAGTGCATTTCAAGAATCAGCTATTGCCTATAAAGATTACGAAGCGGGAGCACTTATACCTTTTTCTGCTTTTTATGATACAGTGGAGGCATTTTTAGATTCAAATATCAGAACTGTAATATTCAAAGCAGAAGATAATGATAATCTAACCCCCCATGACGTAGAAGTTTTAAAAGTTCTTTTTTTAATTAAGTATGTGAATGAGATGCCATCCAATATTGAAAATATTGCAACTTTAATGATTAAAGATATTGATGAAGATAAAATTGAACTAAAAAAACAAATTGAAGATTCATTAAGAAGGTTATTAAAAGAAACATTAATACAAAAAAACGGAAATGAATATATATTTCTTACCCATGAAGAACAAGATATCAATAAGGAAATTCAAAATATCCCCATTGATATGAGTGAAACAATACTAAAAGTTGGGGAGGAAATATTTGAAGGAATTTATAACGACAAAAAATACAGATATAATCCAAGATATCATTTTGACTTTAATAAAATTATAGATGATAGATTAATGTCACCTCAGAAATATGAATTGGGTTTAAAAATATTAACTCCTTATTATGATACAGGAGAAGAACTCAACGAACAAGAATTAAAATTGATGGCATCAAGGGAAAACAATCTGATAATAAAACTTCCTGATGATACAACATTTTTAGAAGAAATGGAAGAAATTCTAAAAATACAAACGTATATGCTTAGAAAAGGCGGTACTAAATCAACTTTTGAAATTGAAGAAATAAAGATGCGAAAAGGCAGAGAAGTAACAGCAAGAAAAGAAAGAGTAAAATATTTATTAATTGAAGCATTAAAATCATCCGACATATATGCCAATTCCCAAAGACTTGATATAAAGGCGAAACACCCCATAGAAAGGATAAATGAAGGATTTAAACTGCTAATTGAAGGCATGTATAACAAGCTTAACTATATTAATACATTTGTAGAATCTAACAAAGATTTATTTGACATATTGGCTGAAAATGATATGCAAATGAAATTAGACAATGATTTTCCAAATAAATTAGCAGCTGACGAAGTTGATAGTTTTATAGAAAGAAACACTGAACGAAATATCCCAATAACAATGAAATCAATTATATCATTTTATTCTAAAGCACCATACGGTTGGAAAGAACTTGATATAATCGGTATAGTGCTTAGATTGTTTAAAGCACAAGAGCTAAAATTGCAATTAGGGGTAGAGTATTTATATATTTATGATAAGGATTTAATTAATTATTTAACTAAAAAAGACAATCAAGACAGACTGATTGTTAAAAAAAGAATAAAAACACCTGCTAAATATATTAATAATGTAAAAGAATTGGCAAAAGAAGTATTTGGATATACATCAATGCCAAGTGATGAAGATGGCTTGATGGAAAGATTTAAACAACTGTGTCAAAGTGAATTAACTAAACTTAACAGAGATACCGGTGATTATGGTATTAAGTTTTTAATTGAAAGATATAAAAATCATGATCTATATCCCGGCAAAGAGATCCTTTTAAATGGGGAAAAGCTATTTGAAGAAATTATAAAAATCAAAGATGTCAAAGAATTTTACGAAAAACTTTATGAACTAAAAGATGATTTGATATATTATGAGGAAAATGTATTTGACGTTAAAAAATTCTTTAAAAATCAAGTTGACCAATTTGATAAAGCAATAGAAAAACTCCAAATATATGAGAAAAACAAAACCTATGTAGTTGACAAAGATACAATTAAAACAGTAGAAGATATACAAAATATAATTAAATCCAAAGAACCATACACAGAAATTCATAGGCTTCCAAATTTAATTGATGAATTTGTACATAAATTTTTTGAACTTTTAGAAGTAGAGTGTGCACTTGTAAGACTTGTAATAGAAAGTGATTTTAAAAAGGTAGTTGAAGAACTTAACAAACACAGCTTTAAGGATGAGCTGTATAGTAAGTTTAAAGAAAAATTTGATAATCTTTTAAATCGCTTGGACAGTGCCAATAATTTTTATGAAGCTATAGCTATGAAAGAAGAATCAGATAGAATTAAAATCCGTTTGTTTGATGAAATAGAAAAAGAAAAAATAAGAAGAAAACCGAAAGCAGATATAAATATAACGGAAGTTTCTGGAGGTTCAGGCGGTGTATATAAAACAAAAAAGGTAATCAATGTCAGTATGGCCAATGTACTCCATGGAGCAAGGACTATTGAATCCATAAATGATATAGACGAAATTGTGGAACAAATCAGAAAAGCATTGATAGACCATCTACAAGAAGATACTAAGATAAAATTAATTTAATGGAGCTCACAATGAATAAAACTGCTATAAAAAACTTCGCCGTAAATGCAAGAAATAAATTAATTGAAGATATAACCCAAAAAGTATATGAACTTGGAATCTTAGAAAAAGAAATTAAAGACATAGAAACCTTTGTAGGCGGTTTTAAAATTAAGGGTATAAATAACGGCAAAACATACAAGACGTATCAAATAAAACAAAGAGAAAAATTAATAAAAAACATTAAGGAAAAAGGATATAACCAAGTAGTAGAAGAGGTTGCCTACACTTGGTTTAACAGATTCATTGCACTTCGTTTTATGGAAGTAAATGATTACCTCCCAACAGGGGTAAGGGTTTTGTCATCCGTTGATGAAAATAAGAAAGAGCCGGATATTATAAAGGAAGCATTAAATATCAACTTAGATATTGATAAAGATATTGTTTATAGACTGATTGATGAAAATGATACAGAAGATTTGTACAAATATCTTTTAATTAAACAATGCAATGAATTAGGAAAAATCATGCCCATGGTATTTGAAGAAATATCTGATTATACAGAACTTCTTTTACCTGATAATTTGCTCTCTGAAAATTCAGTTATTATGAACTTGGTTAATTCAATTGATGAAGAAGATTATTTAGATCAAGTAGAAATTATAGGTTGGATGTATCAGTATTATATATCTGAGAAAAAGGATGAAGTATTTGCTGACTTAAAAAAGAATAAAAAAATTACAAAAGAAAATATCCCTGCTGCCACTCAACTATTTACCCCCAAATGGATTGTTAAATATATGGTTGAAAATTCATTGGGCAGATTATGGTTAGAATCACATCCTGATGAAGATTTACAAAAACAATGGAAATATTATTTAGAGGAAGCTGAACAAGAACCGGAAGTACAAAAACAGTTAGATGAATTAAAAAATCCTGATTTAAAGCCCGTTGATATAAAAGTATTGGACCCTGCATGCGGCAGCGGCCACATACTTGTTTATGCTTTTGATGTTTTATACGATATTTATTTAAAAGCTAATTATTCAGAGCGTGATATACCACAGTTAATATTAGAAAAAAATTTGTATGGCTTAGATATTGATGATAGAGCCGGACAACTGACCTCCTTTGCGCTAATGATGAAAGCAAGAAGTAAAAATAAAAGAATATTTAGAAACAAAATTGATTTAAATGTTTGCTCCATACAAGAAAGCAACGGTATAACGAAAGAGGTAATTGATTATTTTGTTGGGGATAATGAAGAATTAAGAGAAGATGTAGAATACTTGGTTGATGTTTTTAAGGACGCCAAGGAATATGGATCTATATTGGATGTTAAGAAAATTGATTTTGAATCATTGGGGAAAAGATTTGAAGAAATATTAAATGAAGATACTTTAAATTATAATTTAACATATAAAGAAATTGTATTAGAAAAAATCCCAGCTCTAATACTGCAAGGCAAGATAATGAGTGATAAGTATGAGGTGGTTTGTACTAATCCGCCGTATATGGGTTCTAAAGGCATGTGTTTTAAATTATCTACATATCTTGACCTTCACTATATTAATTCGAAAAAGGATCTTTACACTGTATTTGTCGATAAAGGGTTTAGATTTCTTAGAGAAAAAGGATTTCTATCAATGATTACAATGCATTCCTGGTTATTCTTAGATGCTTTTAAAAGTTTAAGAAGCCGTATAATAGAAAATTATTCTATATTTTCAATATTACATTTAGGTATGGAGGCATTTGAAAATATAATTGGTAAAGTTGTTCAAACGGTAGCTTTTGTTATAAGAAATGAAAGTATATTTGGAATTAAGCCTACAAGCATCAGATTAGTTGATTTTTATGACTCAAGAAGAAATGAAAAGGAAATGCAGTTTTTTAACAAGACTTATAGATATAGTGACGTGAAACAATGTGATTTTAATAATATTCCAAATACACCTATAGCATATTGGATTAGTAAAAGAGTCATGGAAATTTATCAATTAATAAACGAAAATGGTAAATTTATTGAGTTTAAAACAGGATTAGTTGCAGGAAATAATCAAAAATATTTTAGAAATTGGACTGAAATAATATATAATGAAATAGGATTTAATTTTCATAATATAAATGAAACAAATGACAGTATTTACAAATGGGTACCTTTAAATCATGGTGGAGATAGAAGAAAGTGGTATGGTAATCACAATGAAGTAGTATTTTTTAAGAATAATGCTAGTAAAATAAGAAAAGAGAGTAATTCAATGTTGAGAAATGAATCGTTTTATTTCAAACATGGATTTAATTGGAATAGAGTTGGTTCAAATGTTAATTTTGCTGCTAGAATATCGCTTTCTGGTTTTGTTTTTGATGATGTAAGTCCAAGTGGATTTTTAACAGACATGAATTATTTCAATTATTGTATTGGTTTTTATAATACTAAAGTATTTAATTATTTATTAAATATAATAAATACAGGGTTAAAGACAGAAATTGGTCATATGTCTAAGATTCCCATCTTTATTACTGGTAGCATGGAAGTGAAAGATCAAATTTGCAAATTAACTTGTTTATGTATAGATATTTCAAAAATAGAATGGGATAATAACGAAACCTCTTGGGATTTTCAATACCATCCATTATTGACATATTCAGCATTAAAAAACGACTTTGCATATAATAACATTGAAACTGCATTCCGTAGATGGGAAGACTTTACGGATGAACAATTTGAACAACTAAAACACAATGAAGAAGAACTAAATCGCATATTTATAGAAATTTATGGTTTACAAGATGAATTAACACCGGAAGTAGAAGATAAGGATGTAACCATCAGAAAAGCTGACAGGGAAAGGGATATTAAATCATTTCTTTCTTATGCTGTGGGTTGTATGTTCGGCAGATATTCATTAGATGAAGATGGTTTAATTTATGCAGGGGGAGAATTTAATATCAACAGATATAATAAGTTCATTCCCACAACAGACAATGTTTTAGTAATAGCTGACGACGATTATTTTGAAGATGATATAGTTAATCGTTTTGTTGAGTTTGTAAAAATAACATTTAGTGAAAAGTCATTACAAGAAAACCTTGATTATATAGCAGAAACATTAGGTCAAAAAACCGGAGAAACATCAAGACAGACTATCAGGCGATACTTCTTAAAAGATTTTTATAACGATCATGTTAAAATATATCAAAAACGACCAATATACTGGCAATTTGACAGCGGTAAACAAAATGGTTTTAAGGCATTAATTTATATGCACCGCTATGATGCATCAACAGTTTCAAGGGTTAGAATAGATTATTTTCATAAGCTTCAAAAGAAATATGAAGCTGAAGTTAAAAGATTGGAACTTATGCTTGAATCAGATTTGTCAACAAGAGATGCAGCAGTGGTAAGAAAGAAAATAGACAGCATTAAAAAACAAATAACAGAATGCCTTTCTTATGACCAAGTAATTGCACACGTTGCTAATCAAAAAATAGAAATAGATTTAGACGATGGTGTAGTAGTAAATTACGCAAAATTCCAAGACATAGAAGTCCCACAAGGAGAAGGCAAAAAACCAATAACAGCAAATTTATTAAGTAGAATATAAGTTTGAGGAGGACTTTTAAATGTTCCATTTAGCAGATGATAATGTATATGAAAGAATACGAAGTGAAGTAGAAAAAGCACGACAGAAAGTATATGCTGCAGTAAATTTTACAATGGTTGAAACTTACTGGAATATAGGAAAACAAATATATGAAGCACAGGGTGAAAATGAAAGGGCTGAATATGGCAAGGGACTATTAAAATTTTTATCCGAAAAACTTACTGAAGAATTTGGCAAAGGATTTACAGTTACTAATTTAAAATATATGAGACAATTTTATATTGCTTTTTCAAATCGTCACGCACTGAGTGACCAATTGAGTTGGACACATTATCGCATACTTATTAAAGTTGAAGATACAAAAGCGAGGAATTTTTATTTTGAGGAATGTGAAAAATCAAATTGGAGTACAAGACAATTAGAGCGACAAATTAATAGCTTTTATTATGAAAGGCTGTTATCTAGCCAAGATAAAGATAGTGTAAGAAATGAAATCCAATTATTAGAACAAGGTATAGGGACAAAGGATATAATAAGAGATCCATATGTCCTTGAATTTTTGGGTTTAGAGCAAACACCTAATTTATATGAAAAGGATATTGAGCAAGGATTAATTAATCATTTGCAAAAATTTTTATTAGAGTTAGGTAGAGGTTTTTCATTTGTAGCAAGGCAAAAGCGTATCTCATTTGATGGAGAGCATTATTATATAGATTTAGTTTTTTATAATTACATATTAAAATGCTTTGTAATAATTGATTTAAAGGTAGGGAAATTGACTCATCAAGATCTTGGACAGATGCAAATGTATGTAAATTATTACACAAGAGAATTAATTAACGAAGGAGATAATCTTCCCATAGGTATTGTGCTATGTGCTGATAAAAGTGACTCTGTTGTAAAGTATACTTTGCCGGAAGGAAATAATCAAATTTTTGCATCTAAATATAAACTCTATATGCCAACAGAAGAAGAACTGAAACGAGAACTTGCAAAAGAACAGGAGGTTCTTGAAACAGAGAAAAGATTAGAAAGTATATAAATAAACAGACTCTGTCTGTAAAATTAAGTAGGTGTATATAATGAACTTAACGGAAATAAAAAAAATATTAGTTGAAAATTTAAATAAGGATTCATCTGACGGCAGGAAAAGAAATATTGTATTTTGGTATGATGCCGAAGGAGAATTTAAGGAAGATATAAATGATTTAATTTTAAAAAATGCAAAGATAATTTATTTAACTGATAATAATAATTTTTATATCAAGTATTTAATTGAAAAGGAAGATACAGTATCTAATTTTTTAATATATTCTTCTGGTCCTAAACCATTACCAAGAGAAAATTATCTATTGGACGTTGAAAAATACAGTAGCGAATTTTCCACTGATAAAGCAACCGTAATAATGAGGGATTTAGGGGTTAAGGATGAAAGTTTAAGAAATGTGTTTAAAAAATATATAAAATTCTTTGGAAGCAAGGAACGGTACAAAAGATTTTCAACATATGATATTAAGGATTATAGTGAAGAAGTTGTAGATATTGCGGTATTGTCTGCTATTTGTAGATTATCTGTGTGCGATTTTGAATCAGTACTTAAAACATTAATTATTGAACAAACTAAAGAAGATGGCAAATATTATGATGAAATAACTAAATATGGCGATATGGATGCATTTTGGAAGTTAGCAGAAAAAAGGTATGGCTATCATTTTGAGGACAAAAACCTTGAACAATTAATGATAATGTTTTTAGTAACTTATTTAAACAGCACTATTGAAACTAAAATCCCTAAAACATGGGAAGTTTTTATTTCACCTAAGGCAGCTGATTGTATAGTTTTTATAAATCATTTTATGAATCATTCTGCAGACTATGAATTTTATGATTTATTAGCTAATCATATAGAAGAAAAGTTAAAAATACATGATTATATAAATAAATGGGATATTGATGATTATATTAACAGTGATACTTTCAAGGCATTTGATGTGGAAATTATTAACTGGCTTAATAAAAATTTGATTGATGGTATTGGTGAGTTTGAACGATATAGAAAATTAATTAACAGAAGAAGAACAACTCATTGGTTTAATAAATACAAAAATGAATATGAAGCATTGTATTATGCAATGGAAGTTTTAAGATTTGAAAACGAACTGCAAAAGACAATAAAAGCTGCAACTGCTTATGATATGTTTGATAATTACACTAAAAACTATTATCTGTTTGATTTATTTTACAGAAAGTTTTACCTTTATTACGATAAAGTTGTTAATAAAGACAAACTATATAAGTTAGCTGAAGTTATTGAAAACACATACACTCATTGGTATTTGGAGGAGTTGTCTTTAAAATGGTCACAATTAATGGAAGACGAACTTAGTAGTGACGTAAAAATCAATGGAGTAAGAAATCAACAAAACTTTTATGATGACTATTTACGAAAACAAGTATTGGACGGTGAAAGAGTATTTGTTATTATTTCCGATGCTCTAAGATATGAATCAGCAAGAGAATTAAGTGATATTTTAAATAAAGATGTAAGAGGGAAAGTTGAAATTACATCTATACAAGGGGTAATACCTTCATATACGAAATTAGGAATGGCATCTTTGTTACCTCATAGTAAAATTGAAATACGAAACAATTCTGATGTTTTAGTAAATGGAATTAATTCATCCGGAATAGAAAACAGACAAAAGATTTTATCTCTATCTTCAGACAGTGCATTGGCTATTCAATTTAATGATATAAAGGATTTTAAAAGGTCTGATTTTAGAGAAACATTTGATGGTAAAAATTTAATCTATATATATCATAATGTTATAGATGCTGTAGGTGATAAAGCTGCAACTGAAAGGGATGTATTTGAAGCAGTTGAAAAAGCATTGGAGGATTTAAGTAGTTTAGTTAAAAACCTTGTAAACAATGTAAGCGCGACAAATATTTATATTACTTCAGACCATGGTTTTATATACAGAAGGTCTGTATTACAAGAATATGATAAAATTTCAAAGGTTGATGCTAAATCAATTGAAGAAGGCAGAAGATTTATATTAACTGAGAGTAATGTAAATGAAAAAGGCTTATTATCAATACCTATGGATTATTTGTTAAATGACAAAAATTTATTTGCATTGGTGCCAAAGGGAGTAGTGAGGTACAAGGTCCAAGGGGCAGGGGCTAACTATGTCCATGGAGGAGCTTCATTACAAGAAATTGCAATTCCGGTAATAAAGTTTAAAAACATTAGAAAAGACGAATTTAAATCATCAAAGGTAGAAGTTAAATTAACAAATATTTCAAGAAAGATTACAAACAGAATAACATTTTTAGAATTTTTCCAAGTTGACAAGGTTGAAGAAAAAAAGCTTCCACTAAGACTAAAAATATATTTTGAAGATGAAGAAGGAAACAGAATTTCAAATGAAAATATAGTCATTGCAGACAGCAGGTCATCTAAGCCGGATGAAAGAACGTATAAAGAGAAATTCACTCTTAAAGATAAACCATATGATAAAGCAAAAAGTTATTATTTAGTATTAGAAGATGAAGATGAGACTGTTGAAAAAATTTATACAAAGACAGCTTTTGCAATTGACTTGGCCATAATGAATGATTTTGGATTTTAAAGATAGCAGGTGAACGTATGGATAATTTGGATAATGAAATAAACCTTAATTCTAAGCTGAATTCACACTTCGCAGGAAGAGTTGTAAGAAAGGACTTAACAAAGAAAATTAAAGAAGGTGCCAATGTACCAATTTATGTATTAGAATATCTTTTGGGGATGTATTGTGCCACTGATGATGAAGATAGCATAAATGATGGAGTTGAAAGGGTAAAAGGTATTTTATCTGATAACTTTGTAAGACCTGACGAAGCCGAAAAAGTAAAATCTAAAATAAGGGAATTAGGTCAATATACTGTAATTGATAAAATAACCGTGAAACTTAATGAAAAAAAAGATGTATATGAAGCTGAATTTTCAAATTTGGGACTTAAAAATGTTGAAATATCATCAAGATATGTGAAAGATTTTGAAAAACTTCTTGCAGGTGGTATTTGGTCCATATTAAAAATGAGCTATTTTTATGATGAAGAAATGAAAAATGTCAGTCCATTTACAATTTTAAATTTGACACCAATACAAATGCCTAATTTAGATGCAGATGAAATATTTAACGGCAGAAAATATTTTACAAAAGATGAATGGATAGATGTGTTATTACGATCTATAGGTATGGAACCCACTCAATTTGACAATAGGGTTAAATGGCTTCTTTTATCAAGAATGATACCATTAGTTGAAAACAACTACAATGTTTGTGAATTAGGGCCACGTGGGACGGGTAAATCACATTTATATAAAGAAATATCGCCAAATTCAATTCTTATATCAGGTGGACAGACTACAGTTGCAAATCTTTTTTACAATATGGCCAGTAAGCAGGTAGGACTTGTGGGTCTGTGGGATGTTGTGGCTTTTGATGAGGTTGCGGGTATTTCATTTAAAGATAAAGATGGCATACAAATTATGAAAGACTATATGGCATCAGGTTCCTTTGCAAGGGGCAAGGAAGAGAAAAATGCATCTGCTTCAATGGTATTTGTAGGAAACATAAATCAAAGTGTGGATGTGTTATTAAAGACCTCCCATTTATTTGAGCCATTTCCGGAAGCCATGGCGTATGATTCCGCATTTTTTGACCGTATGCATTATTATATTCCCGGATGGGAAATCCCAAAATACAGACCTCAATATTTTACCAATGAATATGGTTTTATATCCGATTATATATCAGAATTTTTCAGAGAAATGAGAAAAAGATCATTTACTGATGCAATAGACAAGTATTATAACTTTGGCAATAACTTAAATCAAAGGGACGTTATTGCTGTAAGAAAGACAGTATCAGGACTAATAAAACTAATTTATCCGGACGGCGAATTTACGAAAGATGAACTAAAAGAAGTGTTGCATTTTTCTTTGGAAGGCAGAAGACGCGTAAAAGAACAACTTAAAAAAATAGGCGGCATGGAATTTTATGATGTCCATTTTTCATATATAGACAAGGAGTCCTTTGAAGAAGAATTTGTGTCGGTGCCCGAACAAGGTGGAGGAAAATTAATACCTGAAGGAATGGGTAAACCCGGGCACATTTATTTGGTTGGTCGTGGTGATACCGGAATGTTAGGAGTTTATAAAATTGAAACTGAAGTAGTAGCAGGTTCCGGAAAATTTGAAAGAAGTGGTTTAGGCTCTAACAGAGAAGCAAAGGAAAGTATAAATACAGCATTTAACTATTTTAAAGCAAACAAAAAAAATATCAGCGGGACAATTTCAATACAAAATTTTGATTATCTAATGCACATTCAAGACCTGCAAGGTATAGGCGTGGCCAATGAACTTTCTTTAGCAGCATTTATAGCCCTGTGTTCAGGAGCATTAAAAAAACCTGTACAAAGTCAACTTGTCATACTTGGTTCAATGAGTATAGGCGGTACTATAACAAAGGTAGATGAATTAGCAAACACACTTCAAGTATGTTTTGATGCAGGAGCAAAGAAAATACTTATCCCCATGGCATCAGCAGCAGACTTAAGTACAGTACCCTCTGAACTATTTGCAAAATTCCAGATATCATTTTATCAGAATGCAGAGGATGCAGTCTTTAAAGCGTTGGGGGTGGAATGAAAAGCAAAGCTCTATTAATTTTTATTTGGTAAAATATTATGCTTTAATAAGGAAGGTATGGGATATATGAAAAATTATTTTGATAAGGATAGTATGAAAAAATTAGAAATTATGAATGAAGGTATGGGAATGGAACATAGGGTAAAACCATATGACTTTAAAAATGCAGAAGACCTTAATGAAGCATTTAAATTCTCTGTTTGCGAATTTTTAGATTACAAACATTATTGGGGAATCCTAAGTGATTTAGGTGAAAGTTTTGATGAAAGTGTCGAATATTATGATCCGGTTAATTGGGCTAACATGTCTATTGGTGAAGAAATTGATGACAAGCTATTAAGAAAGGCTATAAAAAACATAAGCGAATCGGAAAAAACATTTTATAAACTTTATCAACGCTCAGAAGAAAAATGCAGGAAGATTTTTGATATTATTTTAAATTCAGATGAAAAAATACAAGTAGCAGTATTAAAGAAATATTACAAATATGATGAAACTTTAGTAGATGAGGTATTTGATGATGAAGGCATATTCAGTTTAGAATATATTTATAACATGGAAGAGGCATATGATTCATTTTTAGATTACATAAATATAGTATTAAAATAGTAGCATATAAGATAGTAGAAACACTTAATGGGCTGATATTAAAGAAGGTATAATTCGCAATTTTCATTCTTCCTGAAAAGGAAATAATCCAAATGCTTCATATACCTTGTACTTTTATTTGTAATTCTACTTAAATTATAACATAAGTAAGAATAATATCAAAGATCAAATTTACTTTTTGCAGATAAAGAAACAATGGAGGATACTAAAGTGAAAGCGGGAGAAACCACACTTCAAAAATTAATGAACGGAGCTATTCAATTTATTGTACCTATTTATCAACGTACATATAGTTGGACATTTAAACAGTGTAATCAGTTATGGAAGGATATTATACAAATTACAAATAATAAAGAGGGGATAGTTCATTTTATTGGTTCGGTTGTATATATTGATCTTGGAACACCAATAGGAAGACCTCAGCAGCTTTTACTAATTGACGGACAGCAACGCCTTACAACATTATCATTACTTTTATGTGCTTTATCGAGACGTATAGAAGAAAGTAATCTTGAACATATTATCAATCCCAATAAAATAAAAAATTATTTTTTGCTTAATAGCGAGGAATCTTGCTCAGATAAATATAAAATATTATTGACTGAGCAAGATAGGGATACTTTTATTCGTATACTTGAAGGTACTGAAAAGACACTACAAAATCCTTCTGAACAAATGCTGAAAAATTTCGATTATTTTACTAATATTATTAAACAAAGCAGCGAAAAAATAGAAACTATTTTTGAAGGTATTAATCGTCTTATGCTTGTTTCTGTTGCTCTAGATAAAACACAGGATAATCCCCAATTGATCTTTGAAAGTATGAACTCAACCGGAAAAGATTTATCACAGGCAGATTTAATAAGAAATTATATATTAATGGATCAATCACCTGAAATGCAAAATAAACTTTACACAACATATTGGCGACCTATGGAACAAGGTTTTGGTCAACAAGGGTATACTGATTATTTTGACTTGTTTATAAGGGACTTCCTCACAAGTCATAACAATAGTGGTCGTATTTGTAAAATAAATGAAGTTTACGATGAGTTTAAGCAATTTCATATGGCCGGAATATCTACTATGCAATTACTTGAAGAAGTTTTTACATATGCTCAATACTATATTCGGATTCATTTAGGAAAAGAAGATGATAAAGATTTAAAAATTTTATGGGAACAAATACGAATCCTTGATGTTAGTGTATGTTATCCATTTTTGATGCGTATATATAATGACTATGAAAAGAATATAATAACAAAGGCAGATTTTATTATAATAATTAAAGTAACAATAAGCTATGTAGTAAGACGTGTGATTTGCGAAATTCCTACAAATTCACTGAATAAGACATTTGCGACTTTTTATTCAAAAATAAAAAAAGATAATTATGTTAATAGCATATTATGCGAATATATAGTTAAGGATTCGTATAGGTCATTTCCAACGGATGATGAGTTTAAAATGATGTTTACTACTAAAGAAATATACAAAATGCGTATTAGGAATTATATTCTTGAATCCTTGGAAAATAGAAACCACAAAGAACCAATAAGTATTGTTGGTAGCGGTTATACAATAGAACATATATTGCCCCAAAATTCAAATTTAAGTCCAGAATGGCAAGATATGCTTGGGGGGAATTGGAAGGATATTCAAAAGAACTTATTGCATACTATTGGAAATCTAACATTAACCGGGTATAATAGCGAAATGAGTGATAAGCCTTTTTACGTTAAGCAATCAATTGAAGGTGGGTTTAAAACAAGCCATTTGCGTTTAAACGATACTTTAGTCAATCTTACTAAATGGGATGAAAGTGAAATAAAAAAACGTAGCCAAAATCTTGCTGAACAAGCTTTGAAAATTTGGGAATATCCAGCGGTATCAAAATCTGAAATTGATGCTTATACAAAAACTGAAAAAAAGGAACAAACGTATATATCTACAGAACATTACCCAGCCATGTCTACTTCTATCAAAGCAATTTATGATGAGATAGATAGAAAACTACTGAACCTTGATATTGGTTTAATGAAAGAATACAAAAAATATTATATTGCATATAAATATGAAACAAGTTTTGCAAACATAAAACCTTCTAAAAGTGAATTAACAATAGCTTTTAATATTCCATTCGATAAAATTAATGATGAAAAAGGCTTATGTATGAATTATACGGGTATCGGTAATTTTGCAAGTAACGATGTATTATTGAAAGTTGACGAATCAAGTGAAATTAATTATGTAGTTTATTTGGCGAAACAAGTACTTGATTATCAGTCGGATGATGATTATGTAGATAATACTATTTCAGATCAAACTCGAGAAATATATGCCTCATTTGGAATATTTGATGAAAGCAGGTCATGGAATGATGCAGTTAAATATGGGTTTATATCAGCAAATGGAGGAAGTTGGTTTACAAAAAGTATGCAATCTGCTTTTGTAGGTGACAGGGTATGGGTACATATTCCTCAAAAAGGATATGTAGGAGTAGGCATTGTTATTGAAGAATCACAACCAGCAAAATCTTCAGTCTTTAAAGTGGCAGGGCAGGATATTATATTCAACGATTTATCTTTAAAAGGTAAATATGCTACAGATGCTTCGGAAGAGGAACAGGAATATTTAATTAAGATTGATTGGATAAAGACATTTGACGTGAACTCAGCAATTTGGGAACAGGATTTCTTTGCAAATCAAAACACCATATGTAAACCACAAACTGATAAATGGAAACATACCGTGGATCGCCTTAAAAAAGAATGGGAAATTTTAATGTAGACTGCGCTAAACTGCAAGGTAAAATTAATGCGCTTATATTTATAACGGAGGATTTTAATTAATGTCAAAGTTTGATTTCTTGAACAAAAAATGGCCGGAATTAGCTGTATCAGCAAAAGGAGCTGATGAATGAAAATTGGACAAGTGACAGCGAAGTAAGTAAGTATATGAGAGGGGAACATCATAAAAGTATGAAATAAAATAAAAAATAACAGCTGGATGTTAAAAAATAGTGTTTGCTGCAAATTAACGTGTTAATTTACATTGATTTTGTATGACATATGGATTATAATTATGTTAAAAGGAGATGATTTAGAATGCCAAATATTAAACCGGTTTCGGATTTGAGAAATTATACTGAAGTCCTTAATGAAGTAAATGAAGGCAATCCAGTTTATTTAACAAGAAATGGCAGGGGCGAATATGCAATCGTAAAATTATCGGACTTAGAAAAATTAAAGACTACAATAAAATTGTTAGCTAATATAGAAGAAGGAGAAAAATCAGCAAGAGAGAAAGGGTGGCTAACAGCAGATGATGTTGAAGTTAGATTAGGATTATAGCTATGTTAAAGATTGAATATTCTCCACAAGCTTTAGAAGATTTACAACATCTTCGAGCATATATATTAACTAATTGGGGAGAGAATGTTTTAAAAAAAGTCTTAAGAAAGATAACATCTGATATTAGAAGGTTAGAGATATATCCGTTGTCTGGAGTTAGTCTTGGTAAAATTATTGATATAACTACCGATTATTTTTATTTGTTTTCAGAGAAGAATTATGTCTTTTATCGTATAGAATTTGATAGAGTTCTAATAGTTCGTGTATTAAGTGAAAAACAGGATTATTTGCATCAATTATTTGGAATTAGTTCAAATACTGATGAATAGGAATCACGAAACGGAATTTTTTCAGTGTGAACTGCATAGCAGAAAACAATGATACTATTTATGCAAAATGGGATTAAACTGGAAATTGTGAACCTTATTTCTAAGGTTCATGAACATATAAAAAGTCACCAGTGACAGTAAGGATAGTGGGATGAAAGATAAATTGTTCTTTTATAAAAGCAAGACAATTACAATTGAACAGCTTATAAAAATTTCAGGCGTTAAGGATTATATTGATTTTGCAGAGCTGATTAATAATTATGTAAATGAAAATATATTGGAGCCTGTCATAGCTTCAGGTAAGAACGGGAGAAGTCCCGCGTTATTTAATAAATATAGGATAATTAAAAATGAATATAATTATGGGAATGATATAGAAGAAATTAAAAAATTGTATTCTTCCTTCAATATTTCGAAATATGTTAAACATCCTGAAGTTTATATTAAATATAAAAATGAAATAGACATGCTTAGCAATTTCCTTTGGAAAAATGAAGAATTATTAAAGAGTCCAATGTCTATTAACGAACGCTCTTTTCAGATATGGGGAAAAGAAAAGCTTCTTAAGGATAAATCAACAATTAATAGTATCTTTAATTATAATGATATGGATTTAAGTTTATTAAACTTTTATGAAACTCCCGAGCCCTTTTTTGAATATGTCTTTTCTAATGAAGATAAAATGAATATTTTGATCATTGAAAACAAAGATACTTGGTTTAGTTTAAGAAAAATAATGAGAGAAGAAAAACTAAACAAACTTTATAGGAATTATAATATTTTACTTTATGGAGAAGGAAAGAAAATAATCAGCCGTAATGATAGATTTAAGGAATACGATATTTTGTTAAATAAAAGCAATAATTCATATTATTATTTTGGCGACTTAGATTATGAAGGTATTGAAATATACCAAAATTTAAAAACAAATAATGCAGAAATCAGCATTAATCTTTGTACTGAACTGTATTCATTAATGCTGGTAGAATCCGAAAAATACAATCTCCCTAAGACTAAATCAGGACAGAAAAAGGTTGATATAAATTTATTTCTTAAGAATTTTGATCATAAGGAACAAATAATGATATTAAAAATTTTAAATAATGGCTTTTATATACCTCAGGAAATATTAAACTATCAATTGTTTCTAAAGGTTATGAAAGAAGGAGATGCCCATGCATAATTTTCTTGAAGAATTTGATAAGAGAATGGAAATTATCGGGATTGTAGAATCTATTGTTAATCGGAAGAACCGAAATATGGAGTTTGAACGATTATTTAATGACAACGAATTTATTAACCTTGTGTTTTCGGTTTTATTATATATTATGGAAAAAACATTGTCGGAAGACAGTGATTGTGACAGTGAGCATATATCGGGTTTTATAGAATCCATACTTCAGAAATATTATCATATTAATATAGATAAAATAAAAATCTCCCAATTAACATCATACATAATTAAGAATGTTCTTCAAAATGAGGGTGTGCCTTATTATTTTCAAGCTATAAATTATTCTGCCGGCTCTAAAAGAAATATAACCATTAGATTAATAACAGATAGAGTTGTAGAAATTAATGGAAATCACAAAATTAATTACTCTCTTACTGACCAAGGTTATGATTTTTTGTTTAGAACAAAGGAAGTAGACCAAGAAATAAAGATGACAATTGAAGAGTTGAAATTAAAAGAATTAATTAAAAGAAAAAACTTTAAAAAGGCACATGAACAAAGTTTGGAGCTTATTCAAATGGTAAGGCATAAGAAAAAGGAGATACAAAATTTCTTGGCTAAAATTAAGGAAAATATTCATGATGCACATATAGAAGAATATGAAAAATTAATTAATTCTACGTATGATTTATTAAATGAAGAATATGATTTGCTCTTTGAAATTATGGATATGTCAAAGAAATCTGAGTATAAAATTAAACAAGAATATGAATTAAGCAAAAACTTAGATGAAAGTCTTAAAAAAGCCCAATCAGAAATTAAAATGATCAATAATAATATCAAGACGGTGTTAAGTGAGCAGAAAGACTTAATTCTTAACCGTCAAAGCTTATCCAAGGTTTACATAGATATTATTGGTGATTCTTTTATTTACAGCATGGAAAACAGATTTGACATTGAGGAAGTTATATTAAGGCAAATGGAACAACATGTTGACATGGCGGAAAGATTTTGGATGCTTGTAAATTCTTTATTTATTCCTAATGTTTATAAAAACTTAAATATTCAAAGCATTTATGAACCACAAGGAATGATAAAGCTTGATGAAGAAGAAAAAGTAAATTATATTGAAGAGGATAACTTAGAGGAAGATACGGAAAAAGAAAAAATCCGGAAAATTAATTATTTATATGTTGAAATATTAAATTATATTATTAAGCATTCATTTGACAATATGGGAGTTGCAACATTGAATGATATAATTGAATCATTAAAAGCGGATAATCTCTTAACCGAATATATAGAAGAACGTTTGTTATTTACAACAATACTTAAGCTTTATGATATAGGAACCATAGATATTGAATCATGGAAACAAAGCAATTCACAATCAATTCTGAATCCATCAGAGGAATTTAATTTAGAATACTGCTTATACGAGTTATCGGACAAATTTGATTATATTAATGAAATAAAAAAGATTGAATTATTAAAGGATGACAGTGATTTAGTGGAAGTTGAAATAAACAGAATAGTTGCCGAAGGGCTGAATGTTGTTGAGAAAATTGAAATATCAAACTTTATTATTAAGGTGGAAAGGTGATGAATGATGTTAAAACAGCTGTAGAAATATTTAAAATATTATTAGAAAATGGACAGCTTGATAGAGAAGAATACAGTGATTTATTTATTGAATATTTAAATTCTGAAGTACAGGAAATTTTAAATAATTTCGAAGAAGAAATGGACTGCAAGATAATAAGGGTGAATAATACTATTTATTTGTTGCCTGATTATGATAACGGCCTTTTGGGTTTTAAGAACAAGGATTTCAGAGAATGGATCGGTTCAAATTCAAGATTAAGCGACGTTTATTTGTCATATTATATTACAATGTTTTTGTTGTTTAAATTTTACGGCGGAAAAAATAAAAACCCAAAGCAAAGAGAATTTATGAGGGTTAATACATTAATTGATGAATTAGATAATAGATTTGAGGATATTTTAAAACAAAATCAAGAACATGTAATAGCCAAAGAAGAGGAATTAAGCATAAATCTCATAAGTATAGCAGAAGCTTGGAGTCAGAAAATTTCTTTTGATGATAATAAAAGAACCACTAAGTTCGGAACAGTTCTTAGAATTTGTTCGTTACTTGAGCAGGAAAAGCTAATCAGATTAATTGAAGAAAAGAAAGAAATAAGAACTACAAGAAAATTAGATGACTTAATGACATATTATTTTCTTAATGACAGCAGAATTAATGAAATAAACAGTATTTTTGCTGAGGAGGAAGGTTCAAATGCCCCAAATTAACAGATGTAGAATAATAAACTTTTCCTACAACAACAATTTTAGAAATATAGTTGATGAAACTTTTGATTTTTATCAAGGGGAAAATGCCTTACTTAATTTAAAAAATGGCGGCGGAAAAAGTGTATTAGTTCAATTAATGCTTCAGCCAATTATCCCCAAAACAAGATTAATGGGTAGGAAAATAGATGATTTTTTTAAAGGAAAGAAAACCCCATCTTATATTTTAATTGAATGGAAGTTAGAGGACAAGGGTGGCTACCTGCTTACAGGAATTGCTTTGTCTAACAGGGAGTCACAATCAAGAGAAGCAGAAGATGATTCAAATAACGTGAAGTATTTTACATTTGCAAACCATTATCGTGAAGCTAACCTTTATGATATACAGAATATTCCTTTGTTAAGAAAAGAAAAAGGTAAGATTTTTATTGAAGATTTTAAGGATGCGAAAAGAATATTAACATCTAAAGATAAAGCAAAGAATTCAAATATACAAATTTTTAGTGATGAAGCAGATGATAGAACCCATTACAGAAAACTATTAGAAAGCTACAATATATTCAGAGATGAGTGGGATTCTATAGTATTAAAGATAAATGAATCTGAAGGTGGAGTAATTGAAATATTTGAAAAGTGTAAATCATCACAGCAATTAATGAACGATTGGATATTAAAGTCAATTGAAAAGGTTGTAAATAAGGAAGATAATGATCAAAAAAAATTAGAACTTATGCTTGAAAATTTGGTAGAAGAAATGATAAATAACGAACAGTACATATATGAAAAGGAAGTGTACGGAAAGTTCAATTTGGATTTAGACAGCTTTATTAATAAGCTTAATAGTTTTGTAGTTTCATTGGATAAAGAAAAGAATTTAGAAAAAGAACTTTCAGTGATGTATTATTATTTTAAAAATGAAATAAACAAAATTCAAGATTTTATTTTGAAATTAAAACAAGATATTCTTATAAGCCAAGAAGAATTAAAGAAAATAGACATTGAAGAAAGGTCTAAGGAATATTATGATCAATCAGAAACGGTAAAAAACTTAGAAATTAAATTAGAAAATGAAAAAAAGAAGTTAGAAGATACTAAAGAAAAACTTTCAACCATTAACAGTGAAATACTTATACAACAGGCTGCAAGAGAGTACTCTTATATTAAAAATTTAAACAGCATCATAGCAGGAATAAACGAAGAAATTAACAAAATTAAAAATAATTCGGACAACAAAGAGAGAATCAAAAGCTTAGAGTATTCTTTAAAAGTTGCTTACGAAAATTTGTTATTTAAGCTAAATGAAAAAGCAAAAGAATTAAATGAAGAACAAACCGATGTTGTAAATAAGCTTAATGAATACGAGGGTAAAATAAAAAATATTGATTCAAATATAAATTTTAATGAAAAATTAAGAGGGGAATTTTCAGCATATATTAAAACTTTTGAGAGCGAAGAAGAAAAAATAAAATCATCTTTAAATTTTAATTATAACAGGAATTTATATGGAGAAATTGAACAAGAATTCATTGATTCATATTCTGTATCTTTACAAAAGGAAGAAAACAATCTTAAGGCAGAAAAGGATAACGATCAATTACAAATTACAAGGCTGATTGAGAAGAATAAAAGTTTGACAGAGCAAGTAACTCAGTTAGCAAATGAGAAACTTCAAAAAAGCATAGGTGAAAGTAATTTAAAAGCTGAAATAGATAGGTATTATGAATTAGAAGATTCCCTTAAAGATGTATTTTACAGGCATAATATTGACTTTAACAAAAGATTTAATTTAGAAGAAAATACCCTTCTTATTAATAACAAGCTTAACGAATTGGAAAAAACAGAAAGAGAAATTGAATTTAACAAAAAATCAACAAATGAAAAAATTACTTTTTTAAAAGAAGGTACTTATCATGTTTCCAAGGAATTTAGGCAGTGGCTAAAAAATAATAATATTGACTTTGAAACCGGTGAAAATTATCTAAGAAAGCAAGATGAAAATATTAGAAATAAATTAATCAATAAAAACCCTATGCTCCCCTATGCATTTATATTGTATGAGGATGATTTTAAGAAAATAAAATCTATGGATTTGGATTTTAATATTAACCAAATGGTACCTTTGTTATCTTACGGTGACATTAATGAGGATTATGTAGTTAACGGCAAAGGGGTAGAAGTTAACAATCTCCATTTTATTTGCTTGTACGACAGTAAAATGATAAATGCTGAAAATATAGAATCATATATAACTCAGCTGAACATGGAGATACAAGATATAGGTGAACAGCTTAGTCATTACGGCAACGAATTAAGGACTGTAAGAAATGATAGTTATATTATAATGCAATTTGACTTTGATAGAAATTATATTTTTGAGATAGAAAATAAATATAAAAATCTAAGTGGCGAAATCGAAAAAATAACAAGTAAAATAGCTGAATTAGATAGTATTAAAGAAAGTAATTTGAATAGTATTGAAGCTATTAACAAAAAGATCTACACCGCTAATGTATTGTTAGAAAAGCTTGAAAATAAGAAACAAGTATTTATTGATTTTAAGGAAAATGACAAAGCATATCTACAAAACAAAAAGTTGCATGAAGAATATTCTAACGCTGTAAAAAAGTTGAACGATGAAAAGGATTTTATTAATGAACAGAAAAGCACGATAAATAGAAACAAAGATAATTTATTGTTAGAATTACAGGCAACAAACAAGGATATTAATGATAATGTAAAAAGATATCATTTATATCAAGCAGCTGAAGAAGGTATAATTGAAGATGATACAATAGAAAACATGGAAGAAAGGTTGCGTGTTTTAACAGGTGCTATCTTGAATGATTTGGAAAAATTGGAAAATGAATTAAAGACTAAAACCCAAGAATTAAATGAAAGAAAAGCCGATTTGAAATCATTTAGTATAGAAGAAAATCGGTATATTGATATAATTTATAATAAAACTAAGCTGGAAATGTTTCAAAAAGATGCTATTGCCACGATTAAGGATGAGAAAACACAAGATGATGTATGTAGAAATATTGAAAGAAGTTTGAATATTGAAGAAGGCAGATTTGATAATGTCAAGAAAGAATTATATAAATTAACACTTTCACCAATAGAGCCGGAATTAATAAAATTAAATTTCGGGAGCAGAAGAATATCAGAAAATGAAAAAATTAAAAATTCAAGTGAAACTATTAATGAACAGCAGAGATTATCCAATGAATATACAGATATAACAAGAAGTATTGAAAATCGCATTGTAATCGAAAATTATCAAGTAAACACTGATTATCGAATTAAAGTATCTGCAAATGAAGATTTTAAGACCATAAGTAAAGAACTTTTAAACCTACATTCAGAGAACGAAACTTATGAAAAGAATATTAATAATCAATATATTAAGGTAAGGTCTGAATACAAGGAAAAAAACAAAAATATTGAAAATATATTTATGGGTTTAGATCCACTAATTGATGGAGCAGCTAATGATAATAACAAATATTATTATTTGGGTGAAAGAATATTGTACAGCAGCGAATCTCTAAGGAAGCTAATAGAAGCATGTGATTTAAGGTTAAGTAATTTAGAAAAAAGTAAAAAGGATATGATTCAACACAGTTATCTTCATGGAATGCAGGTGTACGATGAAGTCCCAAAAATAGCCGACAACTCCTCAATTAGTATTGAGGGTAAGTCTAAGCATATGGTGAAAATTGAAATGGTTCCATTAGAGGAATCAGCTGATGATAATATTAATAAAATGAAGGGGTATATTGAATTCTGCATTAATGTTATTAAGCAGGACATGAAAGAAGATAAAAAGACTGATGAAATACAAAAAAAGATCAGTAAATATATGTCAACAAGAGAGCTTTTGAATGTTTTATCTGATTTAGGAAAAATGGTTATAAAGGCATATAAGTTTGATATTAATGAAAGAAACAGCAAGTATAAGACCTGGGAGCAGGTTATGAAGGAGAATTCGGGCGGAGAAAGGTTTGTTTCATTCTTTGCCGTATTAATAGCTTTAATGTCATATACCAGAACAAGCATGAAATATACCGATGATTATGAAAGAAATAAGGACACCAAGGTATTAATAATGGATAACCCATTTGGACCAATATCATCTGAACATTTATTAAAACCTTTATTTGAAATAGCTAAAAAGTACAATACCCAATTAATCTGCTTAACAGACCTAAAGCAAAATTCTATAATGAATTGTTTTAATTTAATATACATGATTAAAATAAGACAAAATGTACTTGGCACTAACGAATATATACAGTTGGAAAAGCAATTAAAGAATGAATCTGAAGTCGAAAGAGATGAAAAATTAGAAAAGGCAGTATTCAAAGCAAAGGAAGTAGAGCAAATGAAGTTGTTTTAAAGTTGAAATGGATGGAACTTAAAATGACAGAGTATAAACTTGGAAAATAAATATATGGTTAGGGGACTGTGTGTAATCATGTCCCCTTAAATATTAAACATCATTGAATATTTAGTTTGATTCTTAATTCTTGTAGCATGTCTTTTGTCATGGAGTCCATGTCATATTTAGGGCTCCAGCCCCATTCTTGTCTGGCCGCCGTGTCATCTAATGAATTAGGCCATGAATTAGCTATTTCCTGTCTTATTGGATCCACATCATAGCTAAGTTCAAATTCCGGTATGAATTTTCTTATGGATGAAGCTAACATCTCGGGATCAAAGCTCATAGCTGTGACATTAAAAGCATTTCGGTGTTGAAGTTTATCCGGATTTGCCTCAATTAAATCAATAATTGCATTCAGGGCATCCGGCATATACATCATATCCATGTAAGTTCCTTTTTGGATAAAGCTAATATATTTTTGGTTTTTTAGAGCTTCATAGTATATATGTACTGCATAATCGGTGGTTCCTCCACCGGGTAGCGTCTTGTGCGATATAAGTCCCGGAAAACGGACACCTCTTGTGTCAACACCGAATTTTTTATAATAATAGTCACATAATAATTCCCCGGCTACTTTTGTTACTCCGTACATTGTGGCTGGTCTTTGTATTGTGTCCTGAGGTGTTTTGTCCTTTGGAGTTGAAGGACCAAATGCAGCGATGGATGATGGTGTGAATACCATACAGTTTTTTTCTCTTGCTGTTTCTAAGACGTTGTATAGACCATTCATATTTACATTCCAGCATTGTTGCGGGTCTTTCTCACCAACGGCTGATAAAACGGCAGCAAGGTTTACAATTGTGTTTATTTTGTGTTTATCAACTGCAGTTGATAAGCTGACGGCATCATTAATGTCGATGATTTCGAATGGTCCTGAGGCAATCAGTTCTTCATGACCTTCCTTTTTCCTTCTGTTACTGACTACCACATTGTTTGTACCATAAATTTTACGCATTTCTGTAGCTAATTCAGAACCTATTTGTCCCAATGCTCCCGTGATTAATATTTTTCTCACGATATACCTCCCAATTTTTTTATTATTAATAAAGGTTTTGCCATAATATATTTTATTTAAAAAAATGTCTTTTAATATAAATATTTAACTATTGAGTATCAAGGCAGTGTTATCCCAATAAAAAAACCCTCTAATATAATATATATCCATTATTTAAATATTAAACCTTACTAAAGATAAAAATTATTAAGATTTATATGATATATAATAAAACTTAAGTTGGAAAAGTAAAATTGTATCATGGATTATTATATACTGATGCTATAAGTTAATTTTGCATTAAAATTTGAGTTATGAGTGATATAAAATCGTTAGAATGGATTTGAGTGTGGAAAAAAAGGTGACAGATGGGTATTCTCTCACACTTTTTCTATATTGTTTTGGCTTACATAATTTTTTATAATTCCCGTAAATTCAGCACCATATTTTTCTGCTTTTATTTCTCCAACACCTGATACATTTAAGAATTCTTTATTGTTTACCGGATATTTTAGACACATATCTTTTAAAGAAGCATCTGAAAAAACAATAAATGGAGGAATTTTTAAGGTATCGGCGATTTCTTTTCTTTTTAATCTTAATTTTTCAAACAGAACTTTATCAAATATTTGTTTTTCGTTATTTACATTAGTATTTACGCTGAACACCTTTTTAATAGTAACTTTTTGTTTTCCCTTAAGTACAAGGTTACCCGCCTGTAAAATATTCAATATTGGATATTTGTCCCCTGAAACAATAATATAGCCATCAGCAATTAAGCAAGAAATCAGTTCATTTAAAGTTTCTCTGCTATATTCTTTCATGATTCCGTAAGTACTTAATGCATTAAAATTGAGCGATTTAACTTTCGCACTATTACTGCCTTTAAGTACATCTATAACTAAATTCATACCAAATCTTTGTCCCATTCTGTAAATGCAGGATAGTATCTTTTGGGCTTCTATGGTTATATCTTTACTTTCAATTTCACTTAAGCAGTTGCTGCAATTATTACAAGTTTCTTTATCATAACTTTTCTCAAAGTAACTGATAATAAATTTTCTTAAGCATTTATCGGTATTGCAGTAATTAATCATTTCTCTTAGTTTTTCATATTCATTTGATTTATCCAAACCTTCGCTGCTGTTTTCTATAAGAAAATTATTCATTACTATGTCGGAAGGACTGAATAACAAAATGCAATCCGATGGTTCGCTGTCTCGGCCTGCCCTGCCTGCTTCCTGGTAATAGCTTTCAATATTTTTAGGCATATTGTAATGGATTACAAATCTAATATCCGACTTATCTATTCCCATTCCAAATGCATTGGTAGCGACTATAATATCTGCATTGTCATATAAAAATTCATCTTGATTTTTGCTTCTTTCCGTATCACTTAATCCGGCATGGTATTTAACTGCCTTAAAGCCGGAATTTATGAGTTTCTCATAAACTTGATCAGTGTTTTTTCTTGTGAGACAATAAATTATACCGGATTTCCCTTTGTTTTTTGTTAAGTAGTTTAAAATATAAGGAAACTTTTTATCAACACGTACAACTTCAAATTTTAAATTTTCCCTGTCAAACCCGGTAGTAATTTCAAAGTGATTTTTTAAGCTAATTAAATTAATAATATCCTGTTTTACTGAAGGGGTTGCTGTAGCTGTGAATGTGGATACAACAGGGTTTTGACCTAAACTTCTCAATTCTTTGATTTTCAAATAGCTCGGTCTGAAGTCATGACCCCATTGAGAAACGCAGTGGGCTTCATCAACAGCAATCATGGATATTTTAATATTTTTGATTAATTCTATAAAACTCTCACTTTCTAATCTCTCCGGAGCTACATAAAGCAGCTTATATTTATTATTTTCAGCTTCATAAATTATTTTTCTTAATTCACTTAATGACAAAGAGCTGTTAATAAATGCTGAAGGTATGTTTAATTGCTTTAATGTATCAACCTGATCTTTCATTAATGAAATTAAGGGTGATATAACTATGGTAGTTCCATCCATCATCATGGCAGGTATTTGATAACAAATGGATTTTCCTCCGCCTGTAGGCATTATGGCAAGTACGTCTTTATGCACTAAAATATTATTAATAATTTCGCTTTGTCCATTTCTGAATGATTCATATCCATAGTATTTTTTTAGTAATTCCAAAGCATTGCTAATCATATGTACCTCCTTGGTATAACTAATTCATAACTAAAACAGTATTAAGTTTATATAGTATAACAATTAATAATTTATATTGCAATAAAGTAAGTTTATGGATTAGTTCTCTATAAAATTATTTGTAAATAAAATTCATATTTGTTATAATTTATTATATTTTATTGCCAATTATCAATACAGAATGAAATAATATATTTATTTTTAGATGATAACACATAAATAAATTAGAAAGGGATAATAGGTATATCGGAAATTTTTGATTATAGTAGTGAGGGTATAAATTTGAAAATATCAATTATAAAAGAACGGGATGTAATAGTTTCAAAATGGTCCGGAGGCGAAAGCCGCCAATATTTCATTTATCCAAACAATTCAAGCTATGCTAAAAGGGACTTTTTATTCAGGGTAAGCATGGCTGTTTCTAATACGGATGAAGAAGCTTTATACAGTGATTTGGAAAACTACACGCGCAATTTGGTAATGCTTAAAGGAACTGCTCATGTATATCATAAAGAGCATTATGATATTAAAATGAATCCATATAATGAAATAGACGTGTTTGATGGCGGATGGAAATCATCTGCAACAGGCAGGGTTACAGATTTTAATCTTATGACTTCCAAGGAATGTACAGGAGGTATGTCTGTAATCAGCAATAGCAGTGTGGTTGAAATTAAACCTGCAGAAAACTTTAATAAAAAAAATTGGCTCATGTTTTTCTGCGGATGCGGCAGTTCATCATTTAAAATATCAACCGGCGAAACTATTATGATTACAAAAGGTGATTTATTGGTATTTGAGAACATAACACCTGAAATAAAAATTAATATTCAAACAACTGATTCTAAATTGATTAAAATGTATGTAAGATGCTAAACTTTATCAAACTTAAAACAACTGATTAAATGATCGTTAATTATACCTGTTGCCTGCAAATGAGCATAAATAATTGTTGAGCCAAGGAATTTAAAACCTCTGTTTTTTAAATCCTTGCTGACTTTATCAGAAAGTTCTGAGGTAGCAGGTATTTCTGTTATTTCATTCCAATGATTTTTAACACTCCTATTATCTACGAAGTTCCATATGTAAGTATCAAAACTTCCGAATTCTTTTTGTATTTCTAAAAATTTTTTGGCATTGTTTATAGATGCTTCAATTTTTCTTCTGTTTCTGATTATGCCGGCATTTTGCATCAATTCTTCTATTTTGACACCATCATATTGAGAAACCTTGTTTACATCAAAACCATCATATGCAATTCTGTAGTTTTCTCTTTTTCTTAGAATTGTCAACCAATTTAAGCCTGCTTGAGCTGATTCAAGAACTAAAAATTCAAAGTGTTTTCTATCATCGTGAACGGGTACCCCCCACTCTTCGTCGTGATATTTTACATATAATTCATCATTGCCGCACCATGGACATCTGTTCATAATTAAACCTCATATTATCGGATTTGTTATTAATAAAGTATAGCAGTTTTTTTGTTATAAGGCAATAATTTGACTAAATATTGCAAAATTCATGAGGTATGGTGAAATTTTGGGTTATATGATTAGTATCACCATAATTAATTCAATAAAGGTTTTGACCTGTAAATTATTTCCACAAAAGTTTCCATTGACCGATATGATAATTTTTGTTACTATTATTTAGTAATCGTTTTCATGAAAAATAACAGTTGGGTTGGATACATATGACAAACATCAAGAAGGTGCTTTTAATAGCCATTATCATGTCTGCAATGATTTGCAGTGCTGCATTTGCAACAGAAGTTCAAGTTATAAATGAACAAAACACAGAAATCCTTCAAACAGAAACTCAAGAAGATCAAAATTTTGAAATTCAGCCGGAAATTACCGTAAAAAAAGGAATGATTTCCGTAGATATATTAAATGTGAGAAGCGGACCATCTACCAATAATGAAAAATTGGGCAAGCTTTCACTTGGAACAACAGTGGAAATAATTTCGGAAGCTGATGGTTGGTATGAAATAAGTTTTGATTCTAAACCGGCATACTTATTCAGCGAGTATGTAACAATAATAGATGATACAAAATACAATGGCAGTGGCATCGTGGAATATGCAAAAGCATTTTTGGGTACTCCTTACGCGGCGGGTGGAAACACACCAAAAGGTTTTGATTGTTCCGGATTTGTGCAATATGTAATGGCTAATTTCAGTGTGGCAATGCCAAGAACTTCAACTGATCAATATTCAGTAGGTGTCATGGTTGATAAATCGCAATTAAAGCCCGGGGACTTAGTGTTTTTCAAGTATACAAAAAGTTCAAGCAGATTAGATCATGTGGGGATTTATGTTGGAGATGGCAATTTTATTCATTCTCCGGTACCGGGACAAACTGTTAAAATCAGTACATTAACAACCGGATACTTTTCAAATTATTATTACGGTGCAACAAGGGTTATGAATTAAAAATAGAGCAGCTAAGATATCTTGCTGCTTTTTATTTTACGTTTTTTCAAAAATGATATTTCTAATGTTAAATTTACTGACTCGTGGTATAATAATGGGAAAGTTTAAAGAGGTATTTTATGGCTGAATATTTAAAATCAAATTACATAATTGAAGAAAATATAATAATTCAAGACATCCCTGCTATTTTATTTAGACCAAGAGAAGTAACCGAACTGATTCCTACAATAATATTCTATCATGGGTGGGGTTCAAGTAATGAAAATCAGCGTATAAGGGGATTTGTATTAGCTTCCGTCGGATATCAGGTGGTTATACCGAATGCAATCCATCATGGAAAAAGAAGCCCATTAACAGATTACGGTAAAGATGCTGCAGCGGAATATTTTTGGGATGTAATATTTAACAATTTAGAAGAATTTAAAATTATAAAACAAGAATTAGTGACAAAATACAATGCAGACCCTAAAAGATTTGCAGTAATGGGCAATTCTATGGGCGGCTTTACAGCAGGGGGTATTTTTACTCACAATAATGATATTAAGGTGCTTATAGCATTTAATGGTTCTTGCGGATGGGCGAATTTTAATAGAAACATTGAAGAGCTTTATAATACAACATCCATAAATGTAGTGAAGTTAGAAAAAAAGATTAAGGATATAGATCCATCTAATCATTTGGAATTATTAAAAGATAGACCTATTTTGTTATTGAACGGGGATAGCGATACTGTGGTGCCGATTGAAAGTCAAAGTAATTTTTATAATAAATTATATCTCTTGTATGATGACAAAGAGAAAATTAAATTTATTAAGTATCCCAAACTAAACCATTTTGTAACTACAAACATGATGGAAGAAAGTATAAATTGGCTTGGTAGATATTTATAAAAATTTTCCCTTAGAAATGTAATTATGAAACAATAAAACCTGTATGACAAGGAGCTAATATGCCATTACAAATTATAAGAAACGATATAACGAAAATGGATGTACATGCAATTGTAAATGCTGCAAACTCTGCACTCAAAATGGGTGGGGGAGTATGCGGTGCGATTTTTAATGCGGCAGGAGCTGATAAATTGCAAAAGGAATGCAATGCGATTGGTAAATGCAATGTTGGCGATGCGGTTATCACCAAGGGGTACAACCTTCCTGCAAAGCATATAATCCATACTGTCGGACCCATATGGAATGACGGGAACCATAATGAAGAAAAATTATTAAGAAGCTGTTATGAAAAATCCTTAAAATTAGCTTTAGATAATGGAGTGGAATCTATTGCTTTTCCTTTGATATCATCCGGTATATACGGTTATCCGAAGGAACAAGCGTTTAAGGTGGCTGTTACTGCAATACAGGATTTTATTTTAGAAAATGAAATGATGGTATACCTGATTGTATTTGATAAGAAGACAGTTGAAATCAGTGAAAAGTTATACAAATCTATTGAAAAATATCATTAACTTATTCCTTAAATTTAAAATTATAATATGATTACAGTATACACCATAAATAGAATTAAATCATTAAAAGACTATTTTCCGATTTGAATTTTTGTGTTTTTTGTAGTAAAATAGTATGAGAGTAAGAACAAAAAAGTTCTTAGGGGGCATTATGAAATCAAAAGAATATTTATCTATACTGCAAAATATTTTGCATCATATCGATGAAGGTGTACACGTTTTAGATAAAAACGGTAATACGATAATATATAATGAATCTATGTCTAAACTTGAAAAAATGGAAACAAAGGAAGTAATGAAAAAACCCTTTAGTGAAGTTTTTAAAAACTTAAATATAGAAAACTCTACCTTATTAAAAGCGCTTAAATCTCGTATTATTACTTCGGATTTAAAACAGACATACCTTAATAAAGACGGAAAAGAGATAACAACTATTAATACGACATTACCTGTGGTAATAAATGATGAGGTTATAGCTGTTGTTGAGGTTGCGAAAAATATAACCAAAATGACTGAATTGTCTCATACTATTTTAAAGCTGCAAAATGAAATAGGTAAACCTGATACAGCAAAAACTAAAAAAATCAGAAAATATAATTTTAATAATATTATAGGGCAAAGTCACAGCTTTATGGGTGTTGTTGAAAGGGCTAAGAAGGCCTCCAAGAACTCCGCTTCCGTATTAATTGTTGGGGAAACCGGTACAGGTAAAGAATTATTGGCTCAAAGCATACATTTTGAGAGTACAAGAAAGGATAAACCTTTCATAGCACAAAACTGTGCAGCACTGCCGGAATCGCTCTTGGAAGGATTATTGTTCGGTACATCAAAGGGTGGGTTTACAGGTGCTGTTGACAGGGCTGGTTTATTTGAACAAGCTAACGGAGGAACTCTTTTATTAGATGAAATCAACTCAATGCCATATGAGCTGCAGGCGAAGCTTTTAAGAGTACTTCAGGAAAATTATATCCGCAGGGTTGGAGGTACTAATGATATTCCTATTGATGTAAGAATAATTTCTACCAGCAATGAACCTACAGATTTGATTTTAAAAAATGGTAAAATACGTAAAGATTTATACTATAGATTAAATGTTATTATGTTAAGTGTTCCTCCGCTTAGGGACAGGCAAGAGGATATACTTTTGTTGGCAAATAAATTTATTAATAAATACAATGAAAGATTTAACAGAGAAATTCTTTCTATTTCAAAGGAAGCTCAGGATTGTCTTTTAAACTATGAATATCCCGGTAACGTTAGGGAATTAGAAAATATTATTATGTCTGCAATAAGTATGGTTGATGACAGTGATAAGATTCTAAATAAAAATCATTTTACCATTTTCGATTCTGAAGATAATTTTGCAGAAAGAGAAATAGGGGATAAGGGTTTGGATGAATACTTAGGTAATTTAGAAAAAAAAATTATAGAAAAAACCCTAAATAACAATAATTACAATATCACTAAATCAGCTGAAGAGTTAAAAATCAAGCGTCAAACGCTACAGCATAAAATAAAGAAATATAATATCGAGTAAAAAAGCAAATATTTTTGCACAAACTGCAAATATATTTGCTTTTTTACTTATTTTTTTGTGTTTTTAATTAAAATTCTATAAATGTATAATTAATAGTAATTTTCATAATGTGGGACATACCATTGAAATTTGAGTGTTATAAAATGGAAGAAGTTTTTCGTGCTTATATTTTTTGAATAATGGCACAGTTATTGCTAATTATATAGACGAGTACTAAAGCGTAAAATTATTAACAAAAAATTACTCATAAACTATAATATAAAAACCATAGGAGGTTGTAAAATGCAAAACGTAAAAGTAATTATTTGGGGACTTGGAGCAATGGGTTCCGGAATGGCAAAGATGTTATTAAACAAAAAAGGTGTTGACATCGTAGGTGCGGTTGGAAGAGGATCAAAACTTGGAAAAAGCATGTATGAATTAATCGGTGTTGAAAGAGGGGACAGACCTGAAGTTTTAGTTGGAACTCCTGAAGACGTAATAAAAGAAAAATCAGCTGACGTTGTTTTATGCTGTACTGACTCATATACAAAAGTTGCATTTGACAGATTAAAATTCTGCTTAGAAAGAAAAATAAACGTAATTTCAAGTGCAGAAGAAATGTCATATCCACAAGCACAGTCACCGGAACATGCAAAACAATTAGATGAAATAGCAAAAGCAAACGGCGTTTCTATTTTAGGAACAGGAATCAACCCAGGTTTAATAATGGACTTATTAGTTGTTGTTATGACAGGATGCTGTGAATCAGTTGAACATATAGTATCAAGAAGAGTAAACAGCTTGTCACCATTTGGACCAACTGTAATGCATGAACAAGGTATTGGCATAACTGTTGACGAATTTAAAAAAGGCGTTGAAACAGGAACATTGGCAGGACACGTTGGTTTTGAAGAATCAATCGGCATGATAGCAGATGCAATTGGTTGGAAAGTTGACAAAGTTACAACATCTATGGACCCTATAGTTACAGATGTGGACAGAAAATCTCCTTATGGATTTGCAGCAGCCGGAAATGTAGCAGGAGTTGCTATGAAGGGATTCGGATATGTTGACGGAGAATTAAAAATAGAAATGGATCACCCACAACAAATCGAACCTGAACAAGTTGGCGTTCAAACCGGTGACTATGTAATAATTAAAGGAACTCCAAACATCAATATGGTTAACTCTCCTGAAGTACCGGGTGGAATCGGAACAATTGCTATGTGCGTAAACATGATACCTCAAATTATTAATGCAAGACCAGGATTGCAATCAATGATTACATTACCTGTTCCAAGAGCAATAATGGGAGATATGAGAGATTTAATCGAACCAGAATGCAAAATTGTAAAATAAAGCCCTAACCCCATTTTTTAGAGTGTTTTTTCTAAAAAATGGCGGTAGGTCTTTCGCAACGAGCTCCAAATTTATGTGAGCGATAGCGAACAAATAAATTTGTGATGCGAGACTGCGCGACAATAGAAAAATAATAAGAATCTAAATAAAATATAGTAAGGAAGTGTAATAAATGATAAAAAAAGGTGAATGGGTTTTAATACACAGAAATGTATTAGAACCATCAGAAAGAG
>CAYQYY010000014.1:0-103510 GCA_964421845.1 uncultured Clostridia bacterium | reverse complement strand
AAAATATATCTCAATTATATATCGGAAAGGTTGCATTTCGATTTGCAATTGAGGTGGATTTTTACATAACTAAACTATTTTAATTAATTTTAATACCAAAACCTTGACACAAGTGATATTTATAGATACAATTCAAAAAAGTTAAAAAAATAACAAACAAGAGGAGTAACATGAAAACAAAAAGATTATTATCATTGCTTCTGGCAGTTATGCTTATATTATCTGCTACAGCATGCCAGAAAAAAGAAACAGAAAAACCCGCAGAAGAAAACAAACCTAATAACCTTGTAAATACTGTAGTTCAAGGCGAAGGAAACGGCAAATACGGAGCATTTAAAGTTGAAGTTACTTTAGAAAATTCTGAAATTAAAGATATAAAAGTAGTTGAAAGCTCAGAATCAGGTTTTACAAAACCGGTTATAGAACAACTTACAAAAGAAATAATCGGTAAAAACTCAGTTGACGTTGATACTGTCTCAGGAGCTACATTGACAAGTTTTGCTCTAATTAATTCTGTAAATGATGCCGTTAAAAAATCAGGTGCTGTTCTTACAGCAAAAACCTATGAAAAACAAGCGGAAAAAGCTGAAGATGTAAATACAGACATAGTTATAATAGGAGCAGGCGGTGCAGGTCTGACTGCAGCGATTGAAGCTACAAATGCAGGTGCAAAAGTTATAGTTGTTGAAAAAAATGCATTTATGGGTGGTAATACAAACTACGCAACCGGTGGTATGAACGCTGCGGGTACAAAATATCAGCAAGCAAAAGGATTAGAAGACAGTCCTGAACTATACTATGCTGATACTATGAAGGGCGGAAAAAATTTAAACAATCCTGAACTTCTCAAAATTCTGACTGAAAAATCAGCAGAAACTCTTTACTGGCTCGAAGACCTTGGAGCAAATCTATCCGAAGTAGGAAGATCAGGCGGTCAAAGTGTTGACAGAATACACAAGGGACCAGGTGGTATGCCTGTTGGAATGCATCTTATGGATGTATTCAGCGGTCAAGTTGAAAAACTTGGAATAGATGTGAGATTAAATACAAAAGCAATTGAAATATTATCTGAAGGAAATACAGCAAAGGGCATCAAGGTAGAAAATAAAGACGGCAACAGTTACAACATCAATGCAAAAGCGGTAATTATGGCTTCAGGCGGTTTTGGCGCTAATCCTGATTTAGTTGTGAATTTCAAACCTGAGCTAAAAGGTTTTGGAACAACGAATGCTCCGGGAGCAACAGGAGATGCACTGGCAATGGTTGAAAAATTAGATGTTTCATTAACAGATATCGAACAAATTCAAACTCACCCGACAGTAGTACCTAAAATCAATGAAATGATTACTGAAGGAATCAGAGGTGATGGTGCTATACTGATTAACCATGAAGGACAGAGATTCATTAATGAACTTGAAACAAGAGACGTAGTTTCAAAAGCAATACTTGAACAAAATGGTGCTACAGCATTCCTTGTCTTAGACAAACAAGTTTATGAAAAAGCATCAACCTATGAAAAGTACAAAAACCAAGGTTTGCTTAAAGAAGCACAAACTCTTGCTGATTTAGCAACAATTATGAATGTTGATGCAGCTACACTTGAAGCAACAATTACAAAATACAATGAAGCGGTAAAAGCAAAATCAGATGCTGATTTTGGAAGAACATCCTTAGAAGTTGAACTAATATCGGGACCATTTTATGCTGTTGAAGTATCACCTGCAATTCACCACACAATGGGCGGAGTTACAATCAACACAGACACGCAGGTTATTAATAATTCCGGCTCACCTGTTGAAGGACTCTATGCAGCAGGCGAAGTTACAGGAGGCGTTCACGGCGGCAACAGAATTGGCGGAAACGCAGTGACTGACATAACTGTATTCGGTAAAATAGCCGGAGCAAAAGCAGCAGCTTTTGTAGGCAAATAACTATATAAAACAATCACAAAAAATTTGAACCGGTCTAACCGGTTCTTTTTCTTTCTTTCCGAACAATTTTCCAAATATACTGCCTCAATAAAACTTCATTGAAACCATCTGTCTCAAAACTTATATCACCGCGCCAATCAATATAATCTAATATATTTTGCATAAACTCCTCCTTAATCTTTAATTTTATTGTTTTTTAAGAACATAATCCTTCAATGTTTTAAGGGCTTCTTTATAACGTGTTGACTTTAAACCGGGAAATGCATTAAGCAAACGCTTCTGTCCAAATATAGTAGATTCAAGGAGTTCCCTGTTTGCCTTTTTCAGTTCAGCAAGTGCCTGCTCTCTATGTTCCATGGCTTCTTTTCTGATTTGTCTTCTTAAAGCTATGTCTGATTTTAGGAGATTTTTAGTATAATCAATCTTTTCCTCGATTATTTCTTTCCTTTGATACATTTTATCCTCAATCTCTTCTTTCTTCTCTGCTAAAATCATAGCACCTGCAGCTAAATTTTCTCCAATCTCATCTGAAGACTGCTTAATCATTGCAGACAATTCTTCTATATGCTTTAACTTTTTATTGAGTTTGAAAATTGTATTGACTGTTGCAATGAAATCAATTAATAAAATAATCGACATAATTACTAAAAAAACTACTGCGGCAGTATCAGGAATAAAATTAACAAGCTCGGATATCATAGGATGTATTTTATCAACAACTATAAGGCATGCAATTCCCCACATCAATGAAAAGAGAGGACAAATATACCCGCCAATGTTAAATGGCCTGTCCGAATAATCCCACCATTTATTATGAAATATTTTTTCAAGTATAAATCCCGTGAGAAGTTCAATCAAGCTTGTTATAAAAATCGAACCGACAAACAGTAAAAATAAATTATTTTTAACCGGCATTAATAAATTGACAACTGCAATTACCCCAAATCCGTAAATCGGACATAAAGGTCCGTTTAAAAATCCTCTATTAACGAATTTACCTACAGTCAGAGCAGCATAAACAACCTCTGTGCACCATCCTAAAAACGCATATATAAAAAAAAACAAATATATCTTTATAAACATTGTTACTACCCTCTATAACTTTAAAATTCCTTTAATTTATTACATAGTAAATCCAAAAAACTGTTATAAACATTAAACAGCAGAGCCGTAAATTGGTTCTGCTGCAATGTTTTTATCTTGTTAACATGATTTTTATATTTCATTCATCAGCTTTTCAAAATAAGCTACGTGATCCTTTTCTTCATCAATTATAACAGCCATAATTTTCTTAGCTTCTTCATCAGTTATTCCTTTGTATAATTCGGTATAAATTTCAACTGTGCGAACTTCAGTGTCATAAGCATTTTTAACTGCTGTTTTTAAATCTACAAAAGCATTCTTATACTCTTCTTCTTTTTTGTAAACCTGGTTTTCTATTATTGATTTTAAATAATTTGAAACCTCATCATCATAAAGATATTCTGCTGTCGCTTCATCTTTAGCTTCTAATTCCTTATATAATTTCGTAAATTTTTCTTTATGCAGAAATTCTTGTTTTTCAGCTGATAATAAAAACTCCTTCAACTTGCCGGAAGTATTGTTTGCTCCATTTTTATAAAACTTATACCCTTCGTCCTCCATAAGAATTGCTATTTTAAGCATTTCAAGTCCGCTAAAACTATTTGCCATTTTTATATCCTCCTAATAATATAAAGTCTAATCTATTCTACCATACTCCAAATTTATGTAATTTGCAACATGTAACTGTTAAAATTTTAATTAAATGAATCAAAAGTGCAAATCTTCCTGTCACAATAATAAACCTTACATTTTTTCCATCCTTATGCTTTTGAATCAATTTTTCACATTCATTAGGTATTGATTTAATTTTTTAAATGTAATATATTTATAATTAATATATAAAAAATTCATGATATTAAAGGTTTGGGATTATATGAGAATATTAAATGATATTAAAAAACAAAAACATATTGCATTAATAGCTCATGATGGCAAAAAAGTGCAACTGATAAAATGGGTAAAAGAAAATAAAGAACTTCTATCAAAACATTACCTGTGCGGAACAGGTACAACTTCACGAATGATTACGGAAGAAACATCTCTGCCTATAAGAGCATTTGAAAGCGGCCCTTTTGGAGGAGACCAGCAAATCGGAGCTTCCATAGTTGATGGTAAAATTGATTTCATGATTTTCTTTTGGGATCCCTTATCATCACAACCACATGATCCTGACGTAAAAGCACTGTTAAGAATTGCTGTTCTTTATGACATTCCTGTTGCAATGAACGTGTCAACAGCGGACTTCCTTTTAAATTCAAGCTATATGGATAAGGATTATATTAGGGAAAATGATAGCTCTATTTAGGTTAATTATGTACTGCATTATAAGTTGATTGCTTAATGATTCATGATATGCTGAGTACACTTCATTTAATCGCTGCAATTCACGGGATGTAATATAATGATTGTCCGAAAAAAGTTTATAATGGTCACTGTCAAATGATGTCAATACATTATTCAGGTTTTTATAATCTATAGATGATAGCTCTAAGTCCGACTTCGAATCTATCTCATCAGATTTTAAATCATTAAAATAAGAAGCGGGCAAACCACAATGAGGGCATGCAACCGCCTTATCGGATATTTGTTTACTGCATTCAGGACAATTAATAAGCGCCTTACTTATACCCCTTGATTACCATTAAAGTAATAATTTTACAAAAAATTATATTATTTATTGACTGTTTTTCAACATTTACAAATCAAGTTTATTTAAAACATCTCTTAATATTCTTGCTTCTTCATTGTTAAGAGTTACACCTTTCCCCATTCTTTCGTGTTCAGGAGACCATTCTCTTATATCAATTTTAGCTTCTCTGTCATTCCAACTTACCATATTTATTTCCTTTGACCATCCTCTAGACGATTCTGATAAAACTGCTAATTCTTCTGTTATCTCATATTTTATATCTGCCATTTTACTACCTCTTTTTTATTATTAATAATTTACTAAAAGTGTTCCCCATTTTCATAATATTTGTCACGTTCAAGGCTATCAACTGCTTGCTTATTGATAAGCTTTATTTTCATCAATCGATTTTAATTTTAATGCAGGCATGTTAACCTCCGTAATTTTTTATTTTTTTTATTTTAATAAATTCGCTTGTCCGGTATTACTCCCCTTACTCCACCTCTTGGATTTTCAATATCACCCTTATATCTTGGAATAAAATGAATATGCAAATGCATAACCGTTTGTCCGGCTGCTTCGCCACAATTAATTCCTATGTTATATCCATCGGGATTATATTTTTTATCCACAATATTTTTACATTCATCAACTAATTTCCACAATTGATCCTTAGTCTGTGCATCAGCTTCAAAATAATTGCAGATCCATCATTCTCGGTTATTATTCTTTTTTTTCTATATTACAAATAACTTTCATTATTTAATTAACCCTAGTAATATATCATAATATATAAGATTAGTTTATTAAATTGCACGTTTTATATATATTTTTTTATTTACACTCTTTTTCAAGGCTTTCAATTAACTTGACGGTATTTCGAAACAAATCATCTCCCATTAATTAATATCAATCTGAAACGGCTAAAAACCAGACGATTAATAATCTTAGTATTGTCCCAAAATCTTCATGATATCATCGCCATATTTATTAGCCTTTATCTCACCAAACCCAGACACTATTTTCAATTCCTCTTTATTTCTCGGCATCTTAGAGATTAAATCCTTTAATTGATTATCGTTATAGATAAAGTAAGGTTTTATATTTTCTTCTCGACTTTTTTTTAATCGGTATGCCTTTAATTCTTTGAATATATCTGTTTCTTCCAAAGATACTGCAACATCTACAATATTACTTCTTTCTCCTTTAGTTGGAGCTACTTCTTGTGGATTCTCTGATTTGCTGATATTTATTCTATACATCTCATATTTTTCTGTATAGTCTTTTACGACTTCCTTATGTAAATCTTTATAGGACTGTGCCCATTCAAGCATTTTCTCATCCGAAACTACTACTTCTTTAGACTCTTCATACATAGTCTTTATATATTTAACTAAATGATCAGCACGAATAACTTGATTCTTAACTTCTTTTTTCGCAAATCTTGCATTAAGGACTGTCTTGGGATTTGCAAGTACCACTACTGTTTTATTGAAGTCTTCAAAGTATTTATCTATCATAAACTTGGTTAGAAAATTACTTTTATTATCGACTCTCACTTTCTTCATTAACTCTAAATGTCGCTGGTTCTGTGTAATAGGAGAATAGATACCTTCCTTCTTCTTCCTTCCACTAAACTCAATGGTACGTATAAAATCCCCAGAACTATTGATTTCAATATTTCCATAGAGATTTTTACATTCAATAACAAAACAGATTTTCTTTGTGAATACAAGATAATCTATCTGTGCACTTAAATCTCCATCTTCCAAATAAATATCATGTATTATATACATAGGCATATGACTGTTTTTCAGTTCAAATGCTATATTCTTCTCCCCAGCTATTCCATACTCTATGTACTTTATATCTTGTTTTATTATATCTTGTCCTTCCTTATTAAGTAATGGCTCTAAGGCTTTAAGCTTTTCTAATTGCGTCTCAGCGTTACTATTCTCCTTAAGAAAGATTGGTTCTTTCATTCTATTAAACAAACCCATAAATTTTTTCTCCTTTATTACACTTTACTATATTTTCGTTAAACATCTAACCATATAATTTATACAACAACATTGCTTCTGTAATTCTGTATTAATGAATTATTCATGCTGTTCAAGACAGCAAGCAACAATTCTGCATTTTCATTAATAATAAATTCATCAAAATCATCTAATTGTATTTCATCAATTAAAAGATTGATTATTTTATTGCATACTTCTATTTGTTTATTTAATTTATCTTCACCGGAAATTCTATTTAATGAATTGTTTATTATTTTAGACATGTATTTAGAAAGGATTGAGCTTCCTTCTTCTTTGTCCATTTCTATTTTATCGATGTATTTGTCTTTTTGAGATTGGATATTTTGAATTTCTTCATATAGAAGTTTATTAATTACAGCTTCATAGAAACCATTATTAAGTGACATCCCCTGCACCCCTGCAAAATAATTAATTCACTTTAATTTTTTATATTAAATTAATATAAATGTGATCCTTCACTATGTTCAGGATGACATTTAATTATTATATTCAAAATGATATACAACAAATTAATTATAACATAATTAGACAAACTTTGCCAGGAAAACATTTTATATTATTACGATATATATAATTTTTTAGAAATAAAAAAATAAGCCCCATAGCTTTATGCAGTGAGACCTAATTTTAATATTTTACACAATAAATACGATACTAAATACAGTTGGATTTACAAAGATTAACAATTGGAACAGACAGCTTTTTAGCGTATTCAATTGTATATTTGGTTCCTCCGCTACTTCCGTTGAAGTAGCAGATTAATTTATTGCTGTTATCAACCATATATCTGTTTCTTTGAAAGTAACATCCTGATTCATATTTTTTATTAAGAGTTATTACATCATCACATTTAGATAATATATTATAATATTTAATTCTATCATATTCTTTCCATTTAGATGCCTGTTCCTCAAAAGGTACTACAGCTATAAGCTTAATATTATTAGGATCTGAAAGTTTTATTATTTTTTTACGTAATAGGACCTGTTCTGCACATATTAAGTCAAATCCGTAACATGCTCCAAATAGAAAAGTATCATACCCCTCTAAAATTGCATTATCAATTTCATTAAATATATTTTTTACTAAAGTTGTTAATTCTATTTTGCTTGGTAGTTTTCGATGACCACTAAAACATATAACATTATTCTTAATCTTCATATGAGCCTCCATATAAAAAACTATTTATTCCATTCTATAACGATGTGTCGTTATAGAATTATAATATGTTTTACATTTCTTGTCAACGATATATCGGTAACTCTTTTATTAATATTTTGTTATACTTTTTATATTAATAAGCTTACAATAAAAAATAAGCTATCTATAACTGAAGTAAATTATAGATAAATTGAGAGGAATTTATCATTATGACTATAAAAAGCGCTATATCTCAAAGAATATTGCAACTATGCGAAGAAAATAATATTACATTAAACAAGCTGTCAACTATGGCAGGAATAACTCAATCAACGCTTAATGACGTTGTTTATGGAAAAAGCAATAACCCAACTATTAAGACAATATATTTTATATGTTTGGGGTTAGGAATTGAAATTAAAGATTTTTTTAATTCAGATATATTTCACAATATTACTGAGAATTAGATAGAAATATATATAATAGTTTAAAACGAACATGTTCGGGGTATAATTTCTTTAATAAGGGCTTTGCCCGTCATTTAAATATAATTATTTTTACGAATATAAAAAGGGAAGATATTATGAAGAAAATAATGATAATGTTTTTAATTTTAACAATTGTCTTAACTGGGTGTAATAGCAATTCTAATAATGTATCTTACAAGAAGATCAGTGCAGAGGAAGCGAAAACCATAATTGATAATGAAGATGTCATTATCTTAGATGTTCGAACTCCGGAAGAATACAACAGTGGTCATATTGAAAATGCTGTTTTGTTGCCGGTAACTGAAATACCCGATAAAGCCGAAGCAGTACTTGCTGATAAGGAAGCAAAAATATTGGTGTATTGCAGAAGCGGAAACAGAAGTGCTACAGCAGCTAAAGATCTAATTAAAATGGGATATACAAATGTATATGACTTTGGTGGAATAAATGACTGGCCATATGAGATTGTAAAATAGGAGATCTTTTGCTGTCGCTCCGGATGACCGTTATATCCCAAAAATAACCTTAATATATAACCTTACTATTGATTTGTATTTTCTGGAGCTGATTGGAATCTTGTGACCTGAATACATGATGAGCTGGTGATTTGTTTTATCTATTTCTTTAATGTTGTACAGGTTTATGATATAACCTTGTAGGCACTCAGCAAAGTAATTTTCCGGAAGCTCCGCTTTTAATTTTTTAATTGATTGTTTTATTTCTTCTGTTTCATCATCTTTTAGGTATATTATGGTTTTGTCTCCGTCCCATCTTAAAAAATTAATATGGCTGTATGGAATTGCACGGATGATTTTGCTATTTATAAGCTTATAAACTCCGGTTGGACAGTCGTGATAATCTTCATTAAATATAATTTCTTGTATCTTGTCTATGCTTAAAGGCATACTAAGCCAGCCCACTGTTATGTTTTCATAGTTTTTAAAGTGATTCACAATGTTTTTCTTGAAATATGTTATATGGTCATCATCGCAGGTTATGATTATGTTATAATCAATATAGCCGGCTGTAATTTTTTCAAGAGCTGATATTTTTGTTCTGAGCATGGTGATTTCTGCTTTTATCTGAAGGTTTTCAAAATATTGATTCAATATACTTTTAATATCCTTTTTCTGTGCTTTATCCCTGCAATAAATTCCCACTTTTATCATAACATCAAATCCTTTTTATTAATTATGTATTTTGAATAAATATCTGCATTTTTGGGGTAAGCTTAATTTTGTTTTAACTTTCAACGTTAATTTCAGTTTATTTGTAGGATCTTTTTTAAAAAATGCATTTTATCGTTGTTAGGCATTGCATGGTCGATTTTTTTAATAGCTGATAATTCATATTTATTCAATGATAGGATCATGCAGTTCATAAACTTATCAGTTATTACTACTCATATAGATATATAGCTTGTTTTATTATATGCTGTTATTAAAATTATGACACAAAAAACTGCCTACAAATAAAAACCCTTAGCAGTCCGTAGAAAACTAAGGGAGTATTATAACTTTGCCTTTTTCTTGAATGAGTTTATCGCAAATAAAATTTTTAATAATTAAACAACATCTTTATAATCTTCATTTCTTTCATATTTTCTGAAACCCTTATCGATAACTAATCTGATTCTTTCTGTTTCATACAGATAGTCAATATAGCACCTGAGCATTGTAGAAATTAGGTCATGTTTGTATATGTTACTTATACTTACATTAAAGTTTTTAGAGGCTGCCTTCACTATTTCTCCCATTGTCATTTTACCTTTTATCAATTCATATGTTTTTTCTGCCCTATGAATGTAAAAAGCAATGTTATCGGCTATGAGATTTGTTATGTCATCATATATCCCTTTGTGTGCAACTATATATTTATCACAATCATAGCTAAGCAAACTATCCTTGCTTTTTAGATCCTCTAAAAGTACAAAGTCAAAAGGAATTTTAGCTGTTTCAATCATTTCATAGCTTATGAGAGCATCTGCCACGTAGCCAACATTATCGGGGGTTGTTATACATATATGCGACGGGCTATGACCATGGGTTTGCATGATTTTAAAATTTTCTCCACAGATATTTATCTCATTTTGCCTATCGGTAATATAAACATCTGTTTCAAACAACATATATCCATACTGCTCTTTAACTTCAGTTAAGGTATTGTTGTTATAAAACGCCTTAAGATTCATGGCTGAGCTGCAAATTTGCGCTTCATACATTGGGGCGGCTATGATGCATTTATATTTTTCCTTGAAATACTGATTGCTTGCCACATGGTCAGGATGACCGTGACTGTTGATGATGCCTTTAATGTTAAAATTGTTTTCTTCGATAACTGTTTCTAATATTTCTCTTTCGTGTATGTGTCCTGTATCTAACAGGATTATATCTTTCTCATTTATTTTATAAAATGGAACATAAGACATACCCACATCTATGCAATATGTGTTGCCCTTTACTTTTATTATCTTCATTTTTTTCTCCAAATCATTTCTTCCAAACTGATATTAATATATTATACTGTGTTTGTCAATTTATTGTTAGGTATTTCTAATACCTGTAACGTTACTATTTAAACATCTTTTTTGTGCAACCGGCCTGGTATTGTGATATAATAGCAAATAAAAAACATCAATGAGGGACATTATGATTCATGATATAGAACCAAGAATTTTCAGCAATAAATTTTTAAACAAAAAAGCAGATTATAATGATTTATTCCTTGCCTATGACGGTGATACCGTTTTGGTTAAGGAAGATAAGGACAAACTGTGGTATCCTTCATTTTTTGATTTTAAGGAAAAGTATCCACACTTAATAAAAAATGCACAATTTTTATTCACAATTGATAATATAAATTATTATTTGGTTAATGAAAAGGGACTTGATACTGTTGATGGATGGATCTATGTAAATACAAGCAGATTCAGGACTGAACTTAAATATTGGCGTTCTTTTGCCGGAGTTGTGGGAAGTCAGCTTAATCGCTGGTATGATAATCATAAATTCTGCAGCAGATGCGGTAAACCAATGAAACGTTCTGATAAGGAAAGGATGCTTTACTGTGAAGCTTGCGGTTTTCAAGCATATCCCACAATTTCTCCCTGTGTAATAGTAGCAGTTCATAATGGCGATAAGCTGCTTTTAACCAAGTATGCAGGGCGTGGATACAACAGATATGCACTTATTGCCGGCTTTGCGGAAATAGGCGAAAGCTTGGAGCAAACTGTTCATAGAGAGGTGTTAGAAGAGGTTGGGCTAAAGGTTAAAAATCTAAAGTTTTACAAAAGCCAACCATGGCCATTTACCGATACTTTGCTCTCAGGATTTTTTGCAGAGCTTGATGGTGATGATAACATCACATTGGATGAAAATGAACTTTCATTAGGGGTATGGCTAAACAGAGATGAAATTCCTCATGCTGACTTGAATATAAGCTTAACCAGCGAAATGATGGAGTTATTCAGAACTAATGGTATTGAACTGTAAAATTAATAAGGGCGTTATTTATTTTAAATTAAATAACGCCTTTTAGTTTTATTTTATTTGTTTCTGTTGCTTAACACTCTTATTAAATCACTGAACACTCCATAGGCGGTCTGCTCGATTTCCGGTTCATGTTCTACAATAGATACTGTGCCCATCAAGTCTGTTGTGATGCTTACTATGGATGTTGTGCCGGTTATGGTTGCAAGAAGAGAATTTTTATCTACTTCTTCCGGTCTTACTCTTGCGATTACTTTGCCGTTTTCGATGCCACCATAGCAAATTAATTTTATAACCTTACCTCTATCTTCTGCTTCTTTAATTTGTTCATAGGTTATGTCTTCAATTCCCTTTCTATCAACGCCGTATGGGGTGATATTAGCCCCCATAAGGACATTTAAAAGTGCTGCTGTTTTAGCTGCTGCATCCCAGCCCTCTATATCCATGGATGGATCTTCTTCTACGAAACCCCTTTTCTTTCCTTCTGTTATAACTTCATCGTATGATTTACCTTTTGCAATTTCTTCTAATACAAAGTTTGTAGTTGAATTTAATATTCCTTTTACTTCTGTAACTTTACATAATTTCAAAGTTTCATCCACCAGATTGAATACCGGTGTTCCGTCCATCACCGTAGTTTCATAGTAAAAGAGTACGCCGTTTTTCTTTGCTAAATCTCTTAATGATTCAAATGACCAGGCAATTGGTCCCTTGTTTGCGCTTACCGCATGTTTCTTTCTGTTAAGGGCTGTTTTTATATGGTCAATAGCCGGCTGACCTGAAAATATCTGAAGTGGTGTAAGTTCAAAAAGAATATCATAATCAACATTTTCAGCAACTTCCATTGAACTTAATTTTTTATAGTCGCTTCTTTTTTCATCAAAATGATTAAATCTTTCTAAATCATTTAATGCACCTGTTAAATCAATTCCGTTTTCATTGACTAAGCATCCCTTTGATCTGGTTGAAATTGCTACCACATCAACATTTAAATTGAATTTATTAAATATTTCTTCTTGTTTTTCAGTTAACAGCTTTACAAATGCCTTTCCTACATTACCAAAACCTAATATGGCGATTTTAATGTTTTTTTCCATGATTTTCTCCTGTTCAAAAGTAATATTATGCTTTTATTATACCATGAATTTACAGTATTTAAAAGAATGTATAAAAAAAGTCCCATGTTAATTAGCGGGACTTAATGTATGTCGATGAGATAACGCAAGCTCATTCACAAAAATATGGTTAGAGCATCGCGCAGTCTCATTCAGGGTTAGGGCATCTTAATCTCTTCTGCTGAATCTTGAAACTATTCTTAAAACATAAATGAATATGTTTATGAAGTCAAGGAATAGGTTTAAGGCAATTGCAGGTACGTCGGCTTCTGTAAATGGTCTGTTCTTAATCATGGATATGTCATAAAGTACATAACCGCTGAATATCATAACTCCAAGCCAAGCAATTGCAAGATGGTATACATCAGATCTGATAAACAAGCCAACCAAGCTTATTAATAATAAGGCAATTATTCCTGCAAACAATGTTCCGCCAAGGAATGTGAAGTCCTTTTTAGATTGTGATGAATAAAGTGCCAAACCACCGAATATTGTTGTGGTTATACCCAATGATACAAGCACTAAGAATGAACCCATTACTGACCAGTAGTACAATAATGTGGGAAATAAGCTTATTCCCATTAAGAACGAAACAGAATAGCAATTTAATCTTGAAAGCGGTTTAAATTCTCTTCGTTTAGTTATTGTAGCTACCAATAAAACTATAAATGAACCTATGCCTGCTAAAAATGCAAATTGCGGCGGTACAAACATCATACCGAAAACCATACCCACCGTGCATATTAACAACAGCATAAAAAACTCTACTAATACTTTATTTATCAGACCTTTATTTGAAAATTCATTATAATAATATCTTTCCATATTTCCTCCTTAAAAAGATGAGATCCTTCACTATACTCAGGATACAAAATAAGTATTACTTATTATAATATACTATATTTCTTAAGAAATTATAAATAGTTTTACAATTTTCGTTTAAATTTTTGTTTATTTGGTATAAAATTAATAAGTACATAATAAATAATATGGAAAGGGTGGATGTTATGGCTTTTTTAAATAATTTAGGTAAGAAAATCAGTGATGCGGCAGGAACTGCTACCGAAAAGGCAAAGGATTTTGCAGAAACTACTAAACTTAACTCTGCAATATCAGCCGAAGAAAAACAAATCAATCAATATTTTTTGGAAATCGGTAAATTAATATTTGAACAAGAAAAAGATAACCCTGACAGCCCTGTAGCAGACCTAATAAGTAAAATTACAGATTCTTTACAAACAATTGAAGACATAAAAAGAAAAATTGAAGAAATTAAATTAGACAACAATAAAGTAACATAGCACCCGACCGGGTGCTATTGTTTTATGACAAATCATTAATCAATAAAATTTTACCTGTTGCTTTTCCTGATTCGTAGTATTCGTGGGCTTTGGATATTTCTGAGAACTTAAATTCCTTTTCATCTTTTAATATTTTCAACTTTCCTTCTTCTATTAAAACTTTCATTTCATTTAAAATATTACCTATTTCATATCTGTTAGCATTTGTTATTACCGGAAGTACCATAAATATTGCTTTAAGAGCTATTGATTTACTGTGCATTAAACTTAAATCAAGTGTTACCCGGGCATTTGTGGTTAAAACAAGACCTCCTATTTTAACTGCCTTAAAACTATTTAATAGATTATTGCCTCCGATGGTATCAAAAACAACATCAAAGCCGATTCCCCCGGTATATTTATTTACATACTGCTCAACATCATCTGTTTTATAATTTATTATATAATCAGCTCCGAAGCTTTTTGCTATTTCACCTTTTTCCTCGCTTGAAACAGTGGCATAAACTTTTGCATTCAATAATTTAGCCAATTGCACGGCCATATGTCCGACTCCTCCGGCAGCTCCATGAATTAGTACTTTATCATTGGTTTTTATATTAGAATTTTCAATAATTGCTCTCCATGCAGTTATGCCGACCAACGGAAACATAGCTGCTTCATTAAAATCCAAGTTGCTTGGTTTTAAACATAATAAATCTTCATCTACCAATGTATATTCAGAAAGTGCCCCAAATTCATTTTTTACGCCGCCTGCAAATCCATATACTTCATCGCCGATCTTAACTTTTTGCACTCCCTCACTGACACGCATTACCGTTCCTGAAAAATCAGCATTAAGAACTGCAGGGAATGGTGGGATTATTGCAGGTGTTAAACCGGATCTTATTTTTGTTTCTAATGGATTTAAGCTGCTTGCAACCACCTTTACTAATACATATCCCGGTTTTAATTCAGGAAAATCTATATCCATAAGTTCAAATACTTCCGGACCACCGACTTTATTTATAACCATTGCTTTCAATTTTATCTCTCCCTTATTAATAATATATATTTGTTATACCCAAAATTTAATGATTTAATAAGTATCGTGAAAAAATTTTGCCATCTCAATGAATTATGATATAATGAAAAAGATGAGATCCTTCACTGCGTTCAGGATGACAAAATTGCGGGATGACAAAACTTTGGAGTTTACAATGAAATTAATACATGTAACGAAAAAAGAAAGAAAGAAATTTTTAAACTTCTATAAGAGTCAATATTTAAATAATCCACTTAAAAGAGATACTATGTCCGGGTTGGTAAAAGGTTTACTTTACGGCACTTCTGAGCTTTGTAAATCCATGGATTTGGAACCTTTGATGGTGGTTGATAACGATAAAATTATTATGATATGTATATTGGCATTTGCATATAGGATGCCTGAATATATACAAATAGGTTTTTTTGAAAGCTCAGAATTAAATATGGAGCCATTTAAGTTGGTATTAGACAGAGCAGAACAATATGCAAAAGAAAAAGGTGCTTATAATATAAGTGCTTCATTGAATATTCATGTTAATTACGGGCTTGGATTTTTGGCAAGCGATTATGATAAAAAACAAAGCTTCGGAATGGCACACAATCCCGAATTTTATCATAGTTTTTTTGAGTCAAATGGCTTTGAAGCAATTGAAATGGTCAGCTATAAAAAAGACATGCGAAATACGGACAAACTGTTAAGCGATGAAGCAATTAATAAAATTAATGAAATATACACTGTCAGAGAAGCCGATTTTAAAAATTTAAAACGTGAATCTGAAATTTATACTGATGTTAATAACAAAGCTTTCAAAGAACACTTATTTTATTATCCAAGAAAAAAAGAAGAAGATTATGAATTGTTTAAGGATTTAAAATTTTTAATTAAGCCGGAAAATTTACTTTTTGTTGAAAAGGACGGAAAACCTGTTGGCTTTATGCTTTGGTATCCTGATTTTAATCAAATAATGAGTATTAATGAAACTGTAGGTTTAGGGACAGTCATAAAGAATAAATTATTTTCTAAAAAAATAGATACCTTTAAAATTGTCGAAATGGGTATTATACCCGAGGTAAGAGGCAGAGGGGCAATACTCAGTTTATTTAATTATTGCTTTAAATGTATAAAAGGTAAGTATGATTTTATGGAATCAGGATGGATTTTATCTGATAATTTCAAATCCAAAGGTTTTGGCATCAAGTGGGCTGATTGTGAATCTAAACGTTATAAGGCATATATTAAGGAACTGCTATGAGCATATATAAATCCGTTAATGATTTAATTATAGATCATAATATAATTTCTAATAATGAACTACAAGAGCTTATGCCTCTTTTGAGGTTGTTGGAAAAAGTCAATCCCTGCAATCAGAAATACGAGCTTCATGATAACAGTTTAGTAATTTCCTATTCTTTGAAATTAAATTTATTTAACTTTATCAATTTGTTTCCATTAAAGCTTAATGTTCAAATAATCGGCTTGCCTGTGTCTGTTTGTATGAAGGGTTATTATGGCGATGATTTTGCAGTGAAAAAAATCATAAATCAAAGAAATGGTTTGAAAATTCTTCTTAACGGTGACAGCATGTTTGAGGGTGGAGGAAAAACTTTATCAAACTTTGTTTTTGATAACAGATTTTCTTCTCTTGATGATTATTTAAACAATTTAAGAAGTCCTTACAGAAGACGAATAAATAAGGCGCTTAGTTACAGGGATAAATTAATTATTAAAAAAATAAATAATGAAAAATTCAGCGAAGAGAATTATAAACTCTATTTAAGTATAATGGACAGAACCGATAATCCTTTAGAAACATTGCCCATTGAATTTTTTAAGGAATATGATGCAGAGTTGTATGAATTTTCGAATACCAATAATGACGTTATCGGCTTTATCCAGTTAAAAACTATAAATGATACTCTTTATTTTTTGTTTGGTGGTTTTAAAAAAGAAGATATAGGAAAATATGATATATACTATAATATGCTTCTTAAAATTATTGAAGTAGGAATTAAAAAGCAAGTAAAAACTATTGAATTCGGGCAGACTGCAGAGGAAAGCAAGTTGAAAATCGGCTGCAGAGAACAATATAAATATTTGTATGTGCATCATAGCAATTGTGTTTTGAATTTTATTATTCAAAAATTAGTACCTATGTTTTCATATAAGCCGTACAAAATAAAACATAATGTGTTCAAGGGGTACTTATGATTGTATTTTTGAAAAAAGTAAGGGTGAAAACTATATTTTCTGTATTTGAACCTATAATAACCGAACCTTTAGAGCTTTGTTATTTAAAATCGGCTTTAGACAGTATGAATGTGGAAAATTATATAATTGATGATTTATTTAAACTTAAAGAACCGGCAACAGTACCTGATGTTATTGTGCTCACAGGTTATAATGTATCTGAAAATGAAATCATTAAACAAGCAAGAAATTATAAAATCAAATATCCTCATGTTAAAATTATAGTCGGTGGCGTTCATATTCAGGGAAACAAAAATGAATTCTATGTGACCGGTATTGATTATGTGTGCCACACTCAAAGCTTAAGTATATTTAAAGAATTAATTCAGAAAATTAACAGACAGGATTACAGCATTACTGATGGAGTTGATTCTTATATAACAGACGAAATTTCCGTTAACGGCAATTGGTTTTTAGGAAGCAAAATAACCTTAAATGAAAAAGAAAGTATTCTTCCTGACAGAAGCTTTTTTTATAAATTTTCGGATAAAATTCGATATCTTGATAAGAGAAATGTAGCTTTAATCAAGGGAAGCATCGGTTGCCCTTATAACTGCTCATATTGCTACTGCAAGAAACTAAATGACAGCCGCTATGTTAAACCAAATTATGAAAATATGATTACTGAAATGGAAAATATAAAAGCTGATTATTTTTGGATAGTGGATGATGTGCTTTTTTCTCACAGAAATGAAGCAGTTAACTTTATAGATATAATAAAAGCAAAGGGTTTAAATGTAAGAATAATAGGGTATTTAAGAGCTGACTTTATATTAAGAGAAAAGGATTTGTTGCCTCTATTAAAAGAAGCAGGTCTTTCTGAAGTTATAGTAGGTTTTGAAGCTACTAACAATGATGAATTAAAGGGTTATGAAAAAACTACAAACGCCCTTGACTATCCTATGGTTATTACTTTGCTGAAAGAAAACAATATTGATTTAACTGCACTTTTTATGGTGCAACCGGATTATCATATTAAAGATTTCAGAAATTTATATAAATTTATTAAAGAAAATAAAATTGAAGTTTACACGATTTCAATTTTAACACCCATAAAAGGTACAGATGATTATGAACAATGGAAGGATAAATTAATCACCGATGATCCAAGGAAATTTGATTTTTTGCACTTGGTGCTTGAATCAAGTTTACCTAAGTGGTTGTTTTACTTGATGTTTTATTTGATACATGTGGGATTGGTGAAGTCAAAAAGGGTGAGGAGACTATTATGAAAGAACGTATATGGAATTTTTGGGCTGATAAGTATGATAAGCTTTGGGTTCAGAAATATTCTTTAAGACCTACCAGGGATTATATATTAAAGTCAATTTCTAAAATGAATATAAATGAAAATATGAAGGTATTGGATTTAGGTTGCGGTCCCGGTCAATTGATAAGTGAAATATCAAGTAAATTTGATAATCTTGATATAACCGGTATGGATTTTTCCGAAAATATGATTGAAATATCCAAGAATAAAAATCCAATGGCTAAGCATATTAAATTGAATGCCGATGAATTATATAAATTAAACGATAAATTTGATTTAATTATTTGCACTCATTCTCTTCCCTATTATAAGGAACCGGAAAAAATATTTATGGAATTAAGTAAATTATTAAATAATGAAGGAAGATTATTAATCGGTTTTGCAAGCGGAAATAATTTTTATGATAAGTTTATATTAAGCTTTGTAAAATTAACAACGGGTCCTGCTAACTATCCTTCTGATGAAAGGTTTCGAAAAATTATTTCTCCATTTTTTAAAGTCGAAAACTTAGGAATTATAAAAGAAAAAATCTATATGCCAAGAATAGCGGTATATAAATTAAAAAAGGCGGTAGTATGAGAGTATTGTTAATACGCCCAAAACCACACAAGGAAACTATAGGGCTTCAACACGTTATGATATGTGAACCCTTAGAGCTTGAATATTTAGTTTCCAATGTACCCGATGAAATTAAAAATCTGATTTCTATTAAAATTTATGATTTAATAATTGAAAAGAAAAATTATAATGACATATTGATTGAGGAAAAACCGGATTTTGTTTTGTTTACCGGTTATATTACTCATGTTGGAATTATAAAGGAATTAGCTGAAACTGCTAAGAAAATGTACTCTAATATAAAAACAGGGGTTGGCGGTGTTCATGCTGAGGTTGTTCCGGAAGATTACAAGTCAAAATATGTTGATTTCATTTACAGTAAAAATGGAATTGACGGATTTAATAAAACGTTGGCCATGCTTTTAAAGGGTTTTGATGTTGGACAAATAAATAATGAAATAAATAATGGTTCCAAAAATTTATACTTCAACTACAAATATCCTGACAGAGATGCGGTATCTAAATACAGAAAAGCTTACTACTATATGTTTCACAGCCCTTGTGCTTTGATTAAAACTTCCTTTGGTTGCCCTTATAGCTGTTCATTTTGTTTTTGCAAGGAAATAACTGACGGCAAGTATTTTTCAAGAGATATGGAAGACATATTAAATGAGCTGCAAATAATACCGGAAGAAGAAATATATATTGTAGACGATGATTTTTTGTTTAATACAAACAAGCTTAATGAATTTATAAATGGTATTAAGAAAAGAAATTTAAACAAAAGGTTTTTAGTATACGGTAGGGCTGATTTTATTGCCGAAAACAAAGAATTGATGACTGAATTAAAAAACGTGGGACTTCAAGCTGTAATTGTGGGCATAGAATCCGTTCGTTCTAAGGATTTAAAAGCATATAACAAAAGAACCACAAAGGACATTAATGAAGAATGTATTAAATTATTAAGAGAATTGGATATTGAACTTTATGCCACATTAATTATACCGTTGGATTTTACAGTTTCTGATTTTAATGATCTTACTGCTTGGCTTAACAGCTTGGATGTCAGATTTGTTAATTTGCAACCTCTGACCCCTTTGCCCGGCACGGATATTTTTGATTCTTATACTAAGGAATTGCTTGTTCAAAGAGAAAGTTACGAAGTTTGGGATATGGCACATGTTGTGCTTAAGCCGAAATTTATGAGTATAAGGAAATTCTATGCTCAGTTATTGAAATCATATTACAAAGTTGTTATGAGACCGAAACATTTAGTGTTTTTAGTAAAGAAGTATGGTCTAAAAGCAAATATTAAAATGCTTATAGGCAGCTCCTTTGTAAGCATGCAGTATATAAAGAAGATTGTGAGGGGATGTTAATGAAAAAAATACTTCTTATTCAGCCAAGCCCCTATGACCAAAATCACAAGCCCATAAAGAAAGACAGGTTGTATTTTGTTGGACTTGCCATGCCTTTATTGGCGGCAATGATGCCTAATGGCTGGGAAACAGAAATAATTCTTGAAATTTTAGAGGACATACCCTGGGATACCGATGCAGATATTATAGGAATAAGCTCCATGGGGCACGGTGTCATAAGATCAATTGATATAGCAAAATCATTTAAAGAAAAAGGCAAGACAGTAATATTAGGCGGCTACATGGTAAGCATAATGGCTGAGGAAGCTTTAAAATACTGTGATTCTGTTGTAGTCGGCGATGCTGAATTAGTTTGGAATGAATTGTTAAAGGACTTTGAAAGCGGTGAGCTTAAAAAAGTTTATGAAAGAAATTTAGAAAGCGGATTTTTTTCAACACCTTTGCCACGGTTTGATTTGATAACAAATAAAAAAATAGGAGATTTTCTTCCTGTGCAAGCAGGAAGGGGTTGCCCTAACACTTGCAGCTTCTGCTCCGTGGCTTGCCTTTATAAGGGTCATTACATTAAAAAACCTCTTGAGGAGGTTATCAGAGATATAAAACAGGTTAAGGAATTAGGATTTAAAAAATTTCTGTTGTTAGATGACAATATTTTTTCGGACAGAGATTATTTGCATAAATTATTAGAGGAAATCAAAAAACTCAACATGGAATGGATGAGTCAATGTGACATAAAAATCGGCAAGGAAAATGAACTTTTAAAGAAATTAGCCGAAAGCGGCTGTACTACATTAAGTTTCGGGCTTGAAAGCATCTCAAGAGAAAGTTTGATTGGCATGAACAAGGGTTGGGCAAATCCTTCAAAATATCCTGAATTAATAAAAAATATTCAAAATCATGGAATTGATGTTTCCACTGAAATGGTTGTTGGAGGCGAGGGTGATACCTTAGAATCCATAAAGATGACTAAAAATTTTATTGAAGATAATAAAATATCGGTCCCACGATTTTATATATTGACACCTATACCGGGCACAAAGTTTTTTAATGATATGGTTGCAGAAGGCAGATTGGTAAATGACAATATTTATTCCTTTGACGGAACAAAAGCCGTTCATCAACCAAAAAATATGACACCTGAAGAATTAACAAAGAGCTATTGGGAGTTATATGAATCATTATTCACTTATAAATCTATTATTAAAAGAAATATTATAAGAAAAGAATTTTTAAGAAAACCGGGAAAATATTTATTTTATTGTGTGGTTAATTTATTTTACAGGTATCAGATAAAAAGAAAAATCACACCAAATATATTTTAGGAGTATTTATGAAAATACTATTGGTAAGGCCGCCAAGGATTAAGCAAGCAATTACATTAAGTGATTTTATGTTCTCGGAACCGTTAGGTCTTGAGATGATTTATGGTGTCTTGAAAACGAGCCACGAAGTTGAAATCTTTGATATGATGATAGAAACAATTGGTTTATCTGAAAAAGTATTGGATTATAAACCTAATATAGTTGGGATAACTTCTCTTTGCATCGATGTAAATAAAGTATTATGGCTCTGTGATGAGGTTAAAAAAACTGATATTGATATTGTTACCTTTGTTGGGGGTACTCAAGCCTATTTAAATCCTAATGCTTTTTATAAGATTTCTGTTGACCATATATTTGAATACACTGATTCAAATAATTTAGTTAATTTAATTAACAATTTAACCGAAAACAAAATAGAATTAATAAACGGAATCAGATCCAAAAAGCTAAATTATGAGTCAACCGGCATAAAAGGACGCAATGAATACATGCTGCCGGACAGAAGCTCAACTGAAAAATATCGAAAAGAGTATTCTTATTTCGGTTATCGCCCTGCAGCTATTATGGAATTTGGCATCGGCTGTGAAAAGGTATGTGATTTCTGCCTTAGATGGAGAATTGAAGGTGTAAAAGAGAAATTAATCGATATTGAACTGACCAAAAGAGATTTAGCAAATATTAATGAGCCGACAATAATGTTTATGGACAATGATTTTTTAGCTAATGAAGAAAAAATTATTACCTTTATCAAATTGGTAAAGGAATATAAGTTAAACAAAAATTATATAATGTATGCATCCGTAAAAGGGATAATAGAATATAAGGAGTATTTAAGTGAGCTTAAAAAGCTTGGATTGAAGGCACTGCTTGTTGGTTATGAAACGTTCAGTGACAATGAAATGATCAATTATAATAAGAAATCAAGCACAACCGATAATTTTGAAGCTGCCAAAATACTAAGAGAGCTAAAAATCGATGTTTGGGCTTCTTTTATGGCTCATCCCGATTGGGGAAAAAGCGATTTTAAAAAATTCAGAAACTATATCAAAAAGCTTAAACCGCAAATAACATCTATAAGTCCGTTAACACCATTTCCTAATCTACCTATGTATGAACGTTATAGAGATAGATTGATTTACAGTGCTGATGATTTTGAGAAATGGAGCTTTGGTCAAGTTATGATAAGGCCTTTGAAGATCAGCTTAAGAGTTTATTACTTTGAGTTATTAAAAACTAATTTATATGTAAATTTGTTTTTAAATAAAAACACGGAAATGATAAAGATGTATGGGGTAAAGAATATATTTAGGATAACAAAGGGATCAATAAAGGCAATAAGTAAGTATATCGGGTTGATGTTAAGTTGTTAAATATATATTTAAATTGATATTAGTACTTTCGATGATATAATTATTCATATATGTTTTTATAGAAAGGTATTTATTATGAAGAAAAAAGATATTGTACTTGCGACATTACTTGTAATTATGTGGGGTATTAATTTTACAGTTATTAAATTAGGTCTTAAAGGTGTACCTTCAATGTTATTAATTACATTAAGATATATATTAACTGTTTTTCCCGCCATATTTTTTGTTAAAAAACCGAATACAAGCTGGAAATTTATAATATTATATGCTCTAACTGTTGGTGTAGGACAGTTTGCATGTTTGTTTTATGCCATGGAAATCGGCATGCCTGCAAGTATCGCATCTATAGTTTTGCAAATACAAGCGTTCATATCACCTGCAATGGCAGTGTTTTACTTAAATGAAAAAATTAAACCTAAGCAAATTATCGGTTCAGTGATTGCTGCATTGGGACTTTTTATAATAGGTGCAGCAAACAGCAAAGGCGGTATCACTTCAATTCCTGTATTAGCAATCGTACTTAATCTATTAGCTCCTTTTTTTTGGTCCGCTTCAAACATAGTTGCAAGAGTTGCATCTAACAAAGCAGAAGAAAAAGGCGAAAAGCTTGATATGTTCAGCTTAGTAGTATGGTCAGCTTTAGTTCCTCCAATACCTTTGATGGCATTGGCATTCGTTCTTGATACACCACAAACGATATTTAATGCATTGATTAATTTTAACGGCATATCAATTTTTGCTGTTTTATATTTAGCTGTAGGAGCAACATTGTTTGGTTATGGAGTTTGGAGTATGCTCATAAGCAAGTATCCTATGGGAAAGGTAGCACCTATTCCTTTATTGGTACCTGTTGTAGCCCTCATGTCAGCAAGAATCGTACTTAATGAACAGTTATCAAGTATGCAATGGATAGGAGTTATTGTTATATTGATTGGATTAGTTACTTCAAATTTAGATTTTAAGATATTTCAAAAATATTTTGTGAAAAAGTCCGTGGAGAATGAAGGATGATGTGAATTAGTTGACAAAATCTTCTATAAAGAATATAATGAATTAATGGAATAAATTAGCGAATTGATAAAGGCAAACTCGGTGAAAGCCGAGGACGCAAAGCCACGGGCCTGAAGGTGATAACCAAGGTAGCCGGGTTACCAAAATTGCGAATACATATAAGTATTAGCTCTGCTTGGCGACTCAATCAGAGCATTTTTAATTCGAATTTATCCCAAATATACCTATAAGGAGAATTAAAATGAAAAAAGGTAACAAATTGGCTTTAATTTTAGTACTTTTATTAACACTAATTTTCCCTACTGCAGCATTTGGGGAAGATGTTGTTGATGAAACTACTGAAGCTGATGAAACAACAGTTGTAGAAGATGTAACAGATGAAGAAGATGAAACAAAAGAAGAAACAATTAAGGAAAATAAAGGCCAGGTTAAAAACAAAAATTGGAAAGAAGCTAAATCCGCTGTTAAATTGGAAAAAGATGAAATTGAATCTTTGAAAGATGAAGTGGAATCTAAGATGGAGGAGCTTGAATTACAGTTGGAAGCTGCAGAAAATGCCAATGATGAAGCAACAGTTGCTGCTTTAAAAGAGAAACTCGAAGCTTTAAAGACTGAAAAAGATGAGTATAAAGTAATGTTCAAGGCAAAAATCTCTGAGATGCAGCAAATTATGAAAGAGAAATACACTTTAGAGGAATTAACAGAATTAGAAGAGATTGCAAATATTTTAGAAACCTTGGAAGATGTTAGTGTAATACCTGTTGAAAATGTAATTATCGGAAAAGGAAAAGCAAAATTTGATACACCTCCTGTTATTAAGGAAGGAAGAACTTTGATACCGGTAAGAGCAATCTCAGAAGCCATGGGCGCGGATGTTGCTTGGAATGCGGAAGAAAAAACAGTTACAATAACTAAAGATGCGAAAATAATTATTTTTAATCTCACAGAAAATAAGGTCTATGTTGATGAAGCAGAAATTATAATTGATGTTCCTGCAGAAGTAATGAATAACAGAACAATGGTTCCTCTTCGTTTTATTGCGGAACAATTAGGAATAAATGTTGAATATGACGAAGAAATGCAAACAATTGTAATAGAGTAAATAATTAGAGTATAAGATAATCAAAAAGGGGACATTTTTGTCCCCTTTTTTTATAGTGCTTCTTCGTTTTGTGTAAGTTTTTTAGCCATCCAATTCTTGCCTTCAACTATACGTGTAACAATCATTGAAGCAACTGTATCTCCTGTAGCGTTTAACCATGTTGCAGGAGGGTCAACCAAAAATCCGATTGTAGCTATAATCGGGAATGCTTCTGCAGGGAATCCGTACATGTTAACTATAAGCATTTCTCCTATAAGTCCGCCACCCGGTACTCCTGACATAACTACTCCGCCTAATATTGATAACATGATTGCTGTAAGGTAAGTTCCCATACCGGAGAATTCCTGACCAAATATACCAAACAAGAATGATATTTTTAAAATAGATGATATAACTGTTCCGTCCATGTGCATGGTAGCACCGATTGGAAGTATTATTTCACGTATATCCTTCGGAACTCCTATTCTTTGTGCAGCTCTTAAATTTGTAGGAAGAGTTGCAATTGAACTTTGTGTAGCAATTGATGTAATTGATGGCTCAATAATATTTTTGAAGAAAGATTTTACTGCTTCCATACCACCTGCATAATATGTATAACCCGCAAAGAAAACAATGAAATAAACTACACATAGTGGATAATAAACTAACATTGCCCTTGCGTAAGCTCCAAGGAGCTGCGGTCCAAATTCACCTATCAAGCTTGCAAAGTAAGCTCCAAGTCCTATAGGTGCATAAACCATGATTACGCTTATGAATTTCATCATAATTTTAGATAATGCATCTAATGCTCTTGCAACAACATTGTCTTCTCCCCCCACAGCACTTACACAGTATCCGAATATGATAGAAAATACTATTAAAGGTAACATATTAGAACGTGATAAAATTTTACTGAAATCATTTACTGTAAGTGCAGCAACAATTTGGTCTGCAAATGATAATTTTTGTAATTCTTCAGCAGCTTGTAACTCTAAGTTTACTCCCTCTGCAGGCGGGAATATTTTTACGACAGCTATGATGAGAACTGCTGCAATTAAACCGGTTACAACGAATGTCATGAACATGTTTCCTAATATTTTTCCAAGACGTTTCATGTTTACCATGCTGCCTACCGCACTTGCAATTGTAATGAATACCAATGGTGTTACTGCAGTAAACATAAGATTTAAGAAAATATCGCCGAATGGTTTTAATACTACTGCTTTTTCACCGAAGATAACACCTATTATACTACCGATTGCAATTGCAATAATTAGTGTTATGGAAAATTTATAATTTTCCCATACTGATTTTTTAGATGTACTCATTATTCCTCCCCTAAATTTTGTTCTAAATAATTAAATCTTCATCCATTACTTCCCCGATTGCAACAATATTTGTGTCACCTATGAGGTACAGCTTATCTATTTTATTGTCTGTTTTTTCAACTTCAATAAACAGCTCCCCTCCATCAACTATAATTTTTACTTTGTCCCCCTTCAAATAACCTTTTAGTATAAGAGCAGCCGCTGTTGATGCAGAGCCGGTGCCGCAAGCTAAGGTAAAATCTTCAACCCCCCTTTCGTAGGTTTTTACTAATGCTGTATTTTCATTTAATACCTCAAAAAAGTTAACATTGGCACCTTTGGTAAAGCCATTGTAATACCTTATTTTGATACCGGCTTCACGCAATTTGTTTTCATCTGATTCTTGAAGATTATACTTAACTACTGCATGGGGCAGTCCGGGATTTCCTAATTCTATGTACGAACATTCATAATTGATACCGTCTATTTCAATATCATTATTAAGTATAATTATTTCAGGTCTGTTAAGCAAAACCTTAACCAAACGTTCTTCTAAAACTTCGGCATTTACCTTCCCTGCTCCTGTTTCAAAGGTCATTTTTTTACCTGCAATTCCATTTACAAAGCTGTAACGAGATATACATCTTGCTCCGTTGCCGCACATTTCGCCTATACTGCCGTCACGGTTGTAAAATCGCATCTTAAAATCAGCATCACCGTCCGGGTAATCAATAACCATGAAGCCGTCTGCTCCGATTGATATCTTTCTTTGGCATAGCTTTTTTGCTATTAAAGATAATTTATCCACAGGAATATTTAATTTCATATTATTTATAATAATAAAATCATTTCCTGCTCCCTGCATTTTGTAAAATTCCATAATTTCACACCCCCATCAATATTTTTTACATCAACGACTCCGGTATTACTTCATTTGCAATCATATGTTCATATGTCTGCCTTTTTACTATAATCTCTGAATTTCCGTTCTTAACCAATACAGTGGCAAGCATAGGATTTTTATTGTAGTTGCTTGACATGGTATAGCCATATGCTCCTGTTGAAAATATAGCAAATATATCTCCTCTTTCAGCTAATGCAATATTTGCATCCTTGATAAGGATATCTCCTGACTCACAGCATTTACCGCATATTGTAACTAAATCTTGCTTAGGTTGATCTGCTTTGTTTGCGATAACACCTTCATATTTTGCCTGATATAATGCCGGTCTTATGTTGTCAGTCATCCCGCCGTCAACTGATACATATTTTCTTATACCTTTTATATCCTTTATAGTACCTATTGTATAAAGTGTTATCCCTGCCTCTCCTATGATGCTCCTGCCCGGTTCTATTACAATTTCAGGTCTTTTTATATTCATTTCTTTTGAAAATTCTTCAATTCTTGCCATCATTGGCTCTAAAAAATACGCATACGGTTTTTTATCATCAGCATCTGTATATTTAATTCCAAAGCCACCACCAATATTTAATTCAGGTGTTACATAATTATATTTATCAATTGTGTCTTTTATTAACTTTAATGCAATTTCTAATGCCTTTAAATGTGATTCATTGTTATGAAGCTGTGAACCCACATGGAAATGAAAGCCCATGAAATTTATATATGGAGAATTTATTGCATTTTCAATTGCTGGAAATATTACTTCATCATCTAGCGGTATTCCAAATTTTGAATCTTTTTTTCCTGTTACTATATAATCGTGAGAATCGCTTTTAACACCCGGAGTTATTCTGTAAAGAATGTTAGCTTTCTTATTTTTTTCCTTACAAATACCTTCTATAATTCCTAATTCATCTAACCCATCTACTATTATTCTTCCTATGTTGTAATCAATAGCAAGCTCTAATTCCTCAACTGATTTATTATTACCGTTAAATTCTATTTTTTCTGCAGGGAAATTTGCTTTTATAGCAGTATATAATTCTCCTCCCGAAACTACATCCATACACAATCCTTCTCTTTCAATTATCTTGCACATTGAAAGTGTCAAAAATGCCTTTGAAGCATATGCAGCCCTTGTTCTTTCATATTTGTTTAAAAATGTATCTCTTATTTCTTTACATTTTTCAACTATTGCTGTTTCACTCACAACATACAGGGGAGTGCCGTATTGCTTTGCTAATTCAACTGTATTGCAGCCATCAAAATATAATGTATCGTTTTTTATTTCTTTTATCATAAATGCTTCCTCTCATTTTAATTAATACTATTATCATAATAAAATAAAATCATACTTATGACAACCTATTTTATAAAAATATAGTTAAGATTTAAATTAGCCAATTTATTATTACTTTTCTCAATGATAGTTGCGCAAAGTAAAACAACCCACATTAAGTATATGTAGGTTGTTTTATGTTTTTTAGTTATAAAACAAATCCAAAAATCACATATAACACAATAGTAGCTGCAGCCGCCACTAAACAATATGGCACTTGAGATTTTACGTGATCTATTATATTACAACCTGTTGTTGAACAACTCATTATTGTCGTATCAGAAATCGGAGAACTGTGATCACCAAAGATACTTCCACCAAATACTGCTGAAGCAACAAGTGGAATACTTACACCTAAATTATAAGCCATTGGCAAAGCAATAACCGATGTTATAGCCATTGTACCCATTGAAGTACCCGTAGCAAAAGAGATAAGACATGCCATAATAAAAACTAATGCAGGCAATAAACCCGGTGTTAAAAACCTTTCAAATACAGAAGAAAGATATAGCCCTGTACCAAGTTGTTTAACAACACCCCCCATTGCAAAACCAAATACCAATATCATGGATATAGATAACATTCCACCGGCACCCTTAAACATTACTTCAATGAATTGATTAAGGTTGTAAATTTTTTGGGATATGCATAGTATGCCAGCTACGACAAGCGATACAAAAACACCCCATAGCAGTGCGTTCATTCCATCTCCTTTAAGTAAATTCCCTTTTCCGGTTATAAGTAAAACAGTAATGATAACTGCAATTAGAGTACCAATTGGAAGTAATAAATTTCTGGCAAGAGGTTTATCAGTATCAATAAGTATCTCAGTATCAAGGTTTTCTGATTTTGCAGCTATACTTGAAGGTTCATCTAATTGGCCTGTAGCTTCCGCTCTTAGTTCAGCTTTTTTCATAGGACCAAAATCTTTTCTAAATATAGTCAGTAATAATGTTCCGAAAACCGCTATAATACAGTAAAAATTTAATCCTATTGACTGAACCAATACTGTTGTTGCTTCAGCTTCAGGAACTCCACCAGAAGTTAGATACCCTATCATTGAAGCACCCCATCCACTCAGTGGCAAAAGAACACATACAGGTGTAGAAGTTGTATGTACTATAAAAGAAGATTTTTCATGGGGTACTTTAAGTGCATCATTAATAGGTCTTGTAACAGAACCAACAACTAAAGTGCTTAATGTTCCTGAAGTAAAAACAAATACTCCCATTAGCCATGTAAAAATTCCAGCTGCCCTTTTTGATTTTATAAGACCTTTTTTGCGAACCATAACCTCTACAAACCCTTCGATACCTCCGGATCTTTCTATTATATAGATCAAAGCACCTATTAACAATATAGATGCAATAACTATAGTATTGCTATGGCTTTCAAATATACTGATAAAACCATTTAGTGTACTGTTTAAAGCAATGAAAAAATCCCAACCATGAATTACAAAATTTCCAAGAAATACTCCTAAGAATAACGCGATAAAAACATTTTTCGTGTAAATAGCCAGTATAATTGTAAAAATTGGTGGTAAAATTGATAAAATGCCATATTCCATAATTTATTTCTCCTTTAATTATTTAATATTTTCTAATTGATTTTCCTAAAGAATTATTAATTATTTCATTATCTTTTAAAGCAATTTCTCCATTTATCAGAACATACTCAATACCGTCCGGTTTTGCTGTTGGTTTTTCGAAAGTTGCATTATCATTAATTTTATTTATATCGAAAATAACAATATCTGCGTCAGCTCCCACGTTTAATCTACCTTTTGTGGAGAGTCTTAATTTTTTTGCTTGCATAAAACTCATTTTCTCAATTGCATTAAACAATGATATTTTACCATTTTTAACGTATTGGCTTATGAATCTTGGAAATGTACCAGAAGCTCTTGGGTGCCCTTGTTCACCATCCATTAAACCATCACTTGCAATCATAACATTAGGATGAATTAATGCCAAATCAACATCTTCTTTTTTCATAACATGACAAACAGTAATTGTTCTTGGATATCCCTTGCGCAATTCATTAAATATTTCTTCATTACACCTTTGTCCCTTATATTTTCCTTCGCAAATTTCAATACAAGAATAATCAGCTTTATATCTGCTTAAAAAATCACCATCATATGTTGTTTCTCCAATTCTAGTACTGAATGCATAGTAAGGATAACAGTCATTGGTAATATCAAGCCCATTAGCTTTATATCTATCAATCATACTTAACAGTTCTTCCATTTGACCAAAACCGGCCATACTTCCAATATGTGAATTTTGAACCGGTATATTTAATTTAACTCCTACTTTCACCAATTCATTTACTGCATCAAATACATAAGATGCATCATTTCTAACGTGTGCAGTAATTATTTTGTTATTATTTTTACAATATTTTGCAGTTTCCAACATCTCTTCTTCATTTATTCCAGGAACATAACGAATTCCATAAGAGATACCAAAACATCCTGCTTCTAAGTTTTCTTGAATTAATCTCTGCATATTATACAGTTCATCTTTTTTTATATTAGAATATTTGTCTTTATGACCAACCATTTCCCTAATAAAAGTATGTCCTACAAAAAGTCCTATATTTATAGAACTGCCTGCTTCATCAACAATGTCAAGATACTTTTTTGGTTCAATTGTATTAATGCCGCAATTGCCTCCTATAGCTGTAGTAACTCCCATTCTTAACATAGAATTTGTAATGCTTTTTTCTAAGCTGTTATTTAACTTATTAAACGGCTCTTCATGCATATGTATGTCAATAAAACCTGGACATACAATTTTATCTTCAGCGTCTATAACCACGTCGCTTTGTGGTACTTCATTTGTGATTGAAACAATCTTTCCATTTTCAATAAGAATGTTTTGCTTGGAATAAACTTTATTTGCCGGATCTACAACAAAGCCATTTTTTATTAACTTCTTCATTAATTCCTCCCTACTGCTTAGTTTTTAAATATGTAATTAAAATTGAAAAGTTTATTACTCAACAAATCCCCCTCTACAAATTATTTTTGTATCTTTGTTAAATATTATAATATTTATATACACATTAATCATATGCAAATTTAATGCCAAATAAAAGGATACACTTTTATAAACCGGAAATAAACTTGACATACATTATTATTACATTTAATATAAAGATATCAATGAAATAAATATCTAAATTAGAAAGGGTGTCAGTTATAAAAAGACATATTGCAATTGTTGCTTATAGTTATACCGCTTCTAAGTTTTATGAAAAACAAATAAATGCACTGTTCGGTGAGTATGTTATAACAGAAACATACAATTTGGTTGATAGAACGGTTACAGAAATGACAAATGCTGATCTGTTTGTTGTTACCACAACTGCATATGAAAGTATTACAACTATTAAGAAATACTTTCCTATAAATGTTCCTATAGTTATAATAGATACCACATTTACCAGACAAGCATTAAAATCGTTAATGCTTATTCCTGAAGAAACTACTGCTTTATTTGTTAATATAAGTTATAAAATGGTACGTGAAACTATTACTCGGCTTAGTCAATTAGGAATTAATCATATTAATTTCATACCGTATTATCCTGGATGTGACGAATCAACTGATATAAAATTAGCTATAACTCCGGGCGAGTTAGAATTAGTTCCAAAATATGTATCTCAAATTATCAATCTTGGCCATCGTGTTATGGACTCCACAACCATAGTAGAAATTGCGCTTAGATTAAAATTAGAGTATTTATTAGAAAGAGAAAACTTCAAGAAATATTTTCGTTCTATAACTACAAACAACTATAGTTTTGATAAGCTATTTGGAAAATCTCTCCGAATGGAAAGCCAATTTGAAATATTGATGGAAATTATAGATGCAGGAATAATCGGAGTAAACGACGACGATGTTGTATTTGCATGCAATTCAAAGGCTGTAGAAATTACAGGTATCAATAAAAAACAAGTTATTGATAAATCAGCTGAAATTTGTTTTCCCTTTTTACCCTTTTCAGAATGCCGACTTACAAGAAAAAAAATAAATAACAGGTTGATAAAATATAATGGAGTGGATATAAACGTTACGGTTGCTCCGGTTATACGGCAAAATGAGTATTTAGGAGCTTTTGCCACAATACAGAAATTTACCGAAGAAGAATCAAAACAGCATAACCTGCGTATTCAGCTTTTAAATAAAGGTCATAAGGCAAAATATACTTTTAATGATATAATTGGTGAAAGTGAAGCAATAAAAAAAGCCTGTTCTATAGCTAAAAAAATGTCCAAAAATAACTCTGCTGTTCTTATTTCAGGGGAAAGTGGGACAGGCAAAGAACTTTTTGCGCATTCCATACATAATGAATCTGACAGGCGCAACTACCCGTTTATAGCAATAAATTGTGCTGCAATGCCTGATAATCTGTTGGAAAGCGAACTATTCGGCTACGAAGAAGGATCATTTACAGGTGCAAAGCGTGGTGGAAAGTTAGGGCTTTTTGAGTTTGCCCACAAAGGTTCCATATTCTTGGATGAAGTTGAAGGCATGAGTCCTGCTCTTCAAATTAAACTTCTAAGGGTTTTACAAGAAGGAGAAATAATGCATGTTGGCGGTTACAAAATCATAAACGTTGATGTCAGAATTATTGCTGCTTCAAACCAAAGTTTGGAAGTCCTTGTAGCAGAAGGGAATTTTCGTAGCGACTTATATTACCGCCTGAATACTCTTCCAATTGAAATTCCGCCATTAAGGGAACGGGACAAAGACATAATGCTTTTGTTTGAATATATAAAAAATAAATTAGGCGGAAAATTTGTGCTTTCATCAGAGGTTAAAAATGCTTTTATTTCACATGTATGGAAAGGAAATGTTCGTGAGCTTCATAACTATGTAGAATATTTAACATGCTTAGATAAAGATTATATTAAATATGATGATTTACCTAATAGCTTTCATAAGGATTTATCTATAAAAAACATGGAATATGAAAATAATTTAGACGTCAATTTACTTAAAAAAATAGCCGGAAATAAATTAGATGATTATTTATTTGTATTAGAAACACTTTATGATGGATATGTTAAGCAAAAAAACCTTGGCAGATTATCCATAGCTGAGAAAGCTCAAATCGAAGGACATTTTCTAACTCAACAAGAAGTGAGAAGCATTCTATATGATTTAAATAATTTAGGATTTATAAAAATGTCCCACGGTAGAGGCGGAAGCAAAATAAATGAACGTGGAATTAAAGTTTATAATTATCTAAAATCGTCAACGAATTAACAATTAATTGGTTAAAGTTAGAGATGTATTAACCAATTAATTAATTTAAATAATATGTAAACGGGGACAGGTCTTTTAATTTCCTTTTAAGGAAATGGAAAAACCGTCCCCGTTCTTTGTTAAATCTTTTTCATGTCAATTAATTCGTATTCTACTTTAAATTCTTCTCTTCTTATTGCCCTGTCTTCGTATTCACATTCTCCTACTTGGTTATCGTATGGGTCATGTCTGAAGTATTGCTTAGGAGGATCAAATTCATGCTGTAGCTCTGAATTAGCAACCATTCTGAACGGGTCTAAGTTTGCAAAATAAAAATTCCATTTATTCATATTGCCGTTTCTGTAGCCGCTTCCACCAAAGGATGGATCTGCAAATAACCAGCCGTATGGTTCAACATAAAATTGAGCCCAATCATGTGGTCCTATGTGGTATGGTGTTACTGCCAGGCCTGATTGCCATTTAGCAGGTATGCCTACATATCTGCACAATGTTATAAATAAAAGCGCTTGAACTCCGCAATCTCCTTTTAAATTTAATGCACAATATTCAGGTATATTAATAATTGTAGAATATGCTCTCATATATGAATACTTTACATTTTGCGTTATATAATCGTATATTTTTCTTGCTTTGATTAATGGATTTGTTTCATCACCTATAATTTCATTTGCAAGCTCTTTAATATACGGAGTAAACATAATTTGCGGTTCAAATTCATAAGTATCAAAGCTTGGTTGTACTTTTGATACCGTTGTTGGTTCCGGTTCATAGTATTTTAAATGGCTTTCATAAGAATATTCTACTGAAAACTCCAAATTTTCTTGTAAGGTTGTTTCAAAATAAGCTGTTCTGCTTTGATGGTTTTCATCGGCAATAAAGGTTGCCTCAGGTGTTGTTTTAATTATTTTTATGTTTTTTTGCTGACAGTTTGCGGGAAGAGGCATGTGAACCTTGATTTTTTCCCCCATCCTTGCACATTCATCTTTTATTTTAAGAGTGGTTTTCATATGAATAAAGTATGAAGCTTCTTTATTTTCTTTCATATTTTTTATATTCGCATCTAAATATTCTGCTCTTTCGTTTCCTGATTCGCCCTTATTTATTAATCTTTCATTTAAATCAGATCTCGTTACAAGCAATGAACCGTAGAAACTGTCATTAAATTTTACTTGACCGTCGACTAATATCCAATCTGCCTGGCTATCCTCTTGAAGAAATATCAATTCTTCTTTAGTAAAATCCTTTATGTTATCTTGACATCTCTTTAAAGCTTCTTCAAATGTATATGTGTATTCGCCCTTTATCGTATTTATGATTTCTTTTTCTAACTCTAACCTTTTTCTCATAGCAACAGGAATTTGCTTTTTCAATCTTAAGTCAATTAGCTTTGTTGCTTTAGTGAAATCGCCGTTACATTTCATTTTAAGTATATCTTCAGGAAGATTTACTTTTAGATACTTTAAGTCTTTTAATAACATTTTTTGCCCCCTTATTCTTCATCTTTTACTCTTTTAATTTTTGCTCCAAGATTCATAAATTTGTTTTCTATATGTTCATAACCTCTGTCTATATGGTGTATGTTTATTACTTCCGTTAAACCCTCAGCAATTAAACCGGCAATTATCAGGGCAGCACCGGCTCTTAAATCAGTGGCTTGTACCACCGTTCCCCTTAATTTGTCAGTACCTATTATCCTTGCTTGCTTCTTAGTAAACTCTATGTTAGCACCCATTCTGTTGATTTCATTCACATACTTAAACCTATCCTCGGATACCCCTTCAACCACTATGCTTTCTCCATTTAATGTTGATAAAAGAACAGTCATAGGTTGCTGAAGATCTGTGGGGAAGCCCGGATAAGGCAATGTCTGTATGTTAACAGGAACGAGTTCATGGTCATAGAAAACTCGCATGGAATCTCCATACTCCTCTATGCCTAAACCCATTTCTTTTAACTTCGCTGTAATTGGTTCAAGATGCTTTGGTATTATATCATCTATAATGATATCTCCCTTAGTTGCTGCTGCTGCAATCATATATGTTCCGGCTTCAATTTGATCGGGAATAACTCTGTATGTACATCCTGTCAGTTCATTTACACCGTTTATCCTGATTACATCAGTTCCAGCTCCTTTTATGTCTGCACCCATGGAGTTTAAAAAGTTTGCAGTATCAACTATGTGCGGTTCTTTTGCAGCATTTTCGATCGTAGTCCTGCCTTCTGCATAAACAGCTGCAAGCATTATATTAATTGTTGCACCAACACTTACTTTATCTAAATATATCTTGTTTCCTATAAGTTTATCTGCATGAACGTTGACTCTCCCGTCAGGTGTTATATCAACGGTCGCTCCCAATGCTTCAAAGCCCTTGATATGCTGATCAATAGGTCTGTCTCCAATGTCACATCCTCCCGGAAGCAATGACGAGCTGCTTTTGAATCTTCCAAGTCCTGCTCCGAGCAAGTAGTAGGATGCTCTCATTTTTTTAGATAACCCGTTTTTTAAGTAGCATCCGTCAACGTTTGATGAATCAACATAAATTGTAGTATCATCGATATATTTTGCTTCTGCTCCTAACTCTTTTAGAATATCTAAAAAAACATTAACATCTTCTATATTAGGTACGTTTTGAATAGTGCATTTTCCAGGACATAATAAGGTTGCGGGAATTATTGCAACTGCAGCATTTTTGAATCCACCGATATTTACTTTTCCTTTTAGTTTTGATCCACCTTCTATAACAAATTTTGACATATATAATTCCTCAATTCTTGTTTATTTATAATACAGTAATTAAACTCAATAAGCGCAATTTGATTAATTTTTCATCATATAATAATATAATAAATCCGTAATTTTTTCAATACAAATAAATTCTTAGTAACTGGCACCGATTAAATGCTTTTGAGTTCCATCACTAAAAATAACTTTCCACGCAGGATATGAATTTATTCCCGAAATGTTCTGCCAATTCTCATCTTCTATACTATAATATGACATATCAATTCTAACTATTTCCTTATTATTTACATCATCAAAGGACAATAGCTTTAATAAGCTTTCTGCTGCAGTAAAAGTATTAACCTTTTCTGCTATTTCGTTAATTGCAATTATTTTTTGCATTTCAAATTTATAGATACCATTTTTATCAACAAAAAATTTCATGTAGGAATTATCTACACTAACATTGTTGTGATATCTTGTATACATTATTATACCTGCACCACCGGAAATATTCCTGTAATTTTCGGCATAACCTGATCCATCAATATTTTTATTCTTTAAAAATTTATTTATTTCATCTGTAATATTTAAGTCATCAGATATACCACCGGCTGCTTTTTCTCTTAGAGTATATATAATCTTTTTACCATCTATTATTTCAAGGATTTCTCCTTTTTGATTGCTATAAGTATAAATATCTTCAACCGGCTCTATTCCTTCACCTAAATACTTTTCAAGCAGTTTTTTATCAACAGTGATAATTTTATATTCTGCATCCAATATCGGAAGCGTATAAGTTTCTTTTGGCAGATCACAATTAATTGAAATATTTTTTTCTTTTAAAATATTTTCAACATCTTTAATAAATTCTTTATCAGACATTATATTATATTCTTCTGAAAAAATATCATTAAATGAAAATGAAAAAAGAAATATATTCAAAATTATAAACGCAACTATAAATATTGTGTTTGATTTATTCCAATCCACTTGATCACATCCTTTAGATTACCATTCTTCTATTAAACTTCCTGTAATTGCATTAAATATAAAGGTTTTATCCTTTATTTCAACAACCCAAACGACTCTCAGCGCCTGTTCTTTTGAAATTCTGGATAAATCAAAATATCCTAAATAAATATTCGTAATGTCCTTAATCATTTCTTCCTTTAAAGGTTTAAGCTCTGGCACGCCGGTTGAGTCATCCTTAGGTACTTCGTAATATAAATTTTTATTAATAACATCTATTGCCGGCATGATTTCAATTTCATTCATGCTGGCTTTCCGTTCCTCATTCAAATTTCTTATGAATCTTTTGTATGCAACTACGTTATCTCCTATGACATCAATTTGCAATGCTGCATTTGCTCTTACCTTGCTGAAAAGTATAGGTCTGTTTTTGATTTTATAAGAAAATGTATATCTGTAACCATAGTTTCCGTCATGCTCTATGCTTTGTACATTACTTAAATAAATATAAATATCCTTTGGAAATCCTAAAAATCCCTCTGTAAATCCAACTGCAGATACAAAGCTTTCATACACATCTGATGAATTTTGAAGTTCAGTTGTTGCATCATAAAAATCCAGCAATCCTTCTTCATTTATCTTCAATACCTTTTCTGTTCTGTACATATAAGAAATATTACCGCTTACTTCAACCGATTTTCTGACGTAATCATAATTTTTCTTAAAATATCCCCTGGCAATTTTATTGATTGCTTCGGTATCGAACACATCAAGCTCTGACCTTACAAATATAGGATTCAGCGCTGTTTTTTCTAAAGGAATGGGAACCTGGATGGTTTCATTGCCTATTTTTTGATAATATACAAACTGTGTTGTATTACTAAAATCAAACTGCTTAACAATGTTTATTAATTCTGTTGTATCTATTGAGCTGCTTTTGATTTTTATAGTATTTTCACCGTTGTATATATAAATTGAATTTGTATTTTCTAAATCTATGATTACATTTTTAATATTTCTAATCGTATCAGTAATATTTCTGTTACTTATCGTCATTTGCCCCGTAAAAATTCCCACAGGTATATTATCAGCAAAATCAAATTTTAAATATTGTGTGGGAAACGCAGCTGTAAGGGAAATTTCTGCATTATTATATTCGGCAAATACATTACTTAAAACCTGTACTGCCTTGCTCCACATATTATTATCATCAGAATAAATAACTGTATAATGTTCATTGTAATTTATAACATTCTTAACAGGTCTTATTATATTCCAAATTTGCATAATGGCTTTACTTTTATCATAATTTTCTTCTGCTGATGTTTCATGTTTTATAAAATCAGGTAATTTAAGCCATACATTGCTGCTTAAATAAACACAGCAAATAACCATTGTAGTTAATATAATGTTTTTTGTTATACCATGCTTCATTAACTAACTCCTTTTTACTAAATTAATTCAGGAATTGTTATGATAATTTCAGTTCCTATACTTAATTCGCCATTAACGGTAATTGTACTGTCATGAGCTTCAGCTATTTGTTTGGCAATTGCAAGCCCTAATCCTGTTCCGCCTAATTCACGTGATCTTGCCTTATCCACACGGTAGAATCTTTCAAAAACTCTTTTTTGATCTTCCTTAGGGATTCCGATACCATCGTCCTTAATACTGATATACACCTTATCATTTTGTTTTGAGACATTAAGCCATACGTTTCCTCCCTCAGGAGTATATTTTATGGCATTTCCGGCTATGTTAAGCATTATTTGCTCGAAACCGTCTTTGTCAAATAATACATTCATTTCAGGCATATGTTTGATATGGAGTTCAACATTCTTGTTTTTCGCTTGTATCTGAAGCTTTTTACCTATATTTTCAATCATTTCCGCTATATTTATTTTGTCTTTTTTCCATTTTGTCTGTTCATAATCCATCCGAGATAATCTTAAAAGGTCGCTAACTAATCTTGACATACGATCGCTTTCTGAATTTATAACATTCAAAAAGTCCTCTGCCAATTTTCTTTCTTCCAAGGCACCTTCAAGCAATGTTTCTGTGTAGCTCTTTATAGTTGTAATAGGTGTTTTTAACTCATGGGAGACATTGGCAACAAACTCTCTTTGCAGCTTATCGATTTTATATTGTTCAGTAATATTTTTAAATACAATAATAACGCCGCCTACTTCATTTTGATTATTCATAAACGGTGCATAATCTATGTTATATGTTTCTCCGTTTTGTTCTAAAATTTCGGTGCCGTGATATTCTTTTGTTTCCAAATAAGATAAAAGTAATTTTTCATCTACATTTTTCACCACATCATCATATTTTACATCTTCATCATGGAGTGACAAAAGTTTTTTAGCAACAGGGTTTGAATGTATTATGTTTCCGTCAATGTCAACGGTCAAGATTCCGTCTGCCATATACTTAAATGTTGTTTCTAATTTGCTTTTTTCCTGCACTAAATTAGACATTGAAATTTTAAGTTCATCAATCAAAAAGTTGAACATATTACCTAACTGTCCAATTTCATCGTTTGATTTTACACTTACCTTTTCATCAAAGTTCCCTTGGGACATTTGCTTTGCCTTTAAAGTAAGTTCCTTTATCGGTCTTGTAATACCGGAAGACAGAATCAAACCTAAAAACACAGTTAAAACCAATGCGATTATGGTTGCCTGTGTCATTATTTCCTTAGATTGGTCAACTGTTTCATAAATATGTTCTATATTATTTGCTAAGTAAATATATCCTTTTATATTACCATCAGAATACACAGGAAATGACATATGATACAAACTTGGATTTTCCTTGCCATCAAATTGATCCGGCGGTGCCATATGTTCAGGATTTCCATCAAATGATTTTGTCAAAACATAATTATTTATTTGGTTTGTATTAAAAGCACTTTGCCCGATAGTGTCCTGGACACTGCTTGCAATTATTGTCTTTTTATCATCATTAATAATAACATAGACATATTCGTTGTACCCAACTTGAAAACTATTGATACTTTGTTGGATTTTCTCTTTATTTTCATCCCAGTTGTCTGCTTTTATTGAACTTGATGTTTCTATAATAGTTTTAATTCTGGCACTCATATTTTTTGTATTCATATCAAGCTGTATATTTTCAAGCTGGCTTACTATGTAAATTCCAACTACGGACATAGCAAGAAATACGAGCAAAAAATAAATTAAAATTAATCTCCACCTAATACTTTTAAACATAATTTCTCCCTAATTGTCATTCTGAACGCAATGAAGAATCTCCACACTTATAAATAAGATCCTTTGCTTTGACGGATGACATCATTTGCTCTTAAAATAGTATCCCGTTCCTCTTTTAGTGATTATATATTTATCTTCTTCTGTTTCGATTTTTTCTCTCAACCTTCTCACGGTAACATCAACTGTTCTTAAGTCACCGAATTCATAACCCCAAACCTCTTTTAAAAGATGCTCTCTGTTAAAAACTCTGTCGGCATTCAAAAACAGATATTTCAAAAGATCAAACTCTCTGTTTGTCAAGTCAATTATTTCTTTTTCCTTACTAACTTCGTAGGTGTTCATATCAATTGTCAAATTGCCAACCTCAATTATTTTAGCTTTCATTTCCTCATTAACATTTGAAAGCTTAACTCTTCGGAGATTCGCCTTGACTCTTGCTATCAATTCCTTGTTGCTGAATGGTTTTGTAATATAGTCATCAGCTCCCAATTCAAGCCCTGTAATTTTATCGTTCTCTTCTTCTTTTGCAGTTAGCATGATAACAGGCATAACATATTCCATTCTAATTTCTTTTAATACATCAAACCCATTTTTTTTTGGAAGCATTATATCAAGTATTATTAACTCGGGGTTCATTTTATGAACCATTTTAATTGCTTCATCACCATCGTATGCAGTTTGTACCTCATAGCCCTCTTTTTGAAGATTATATTTAATTATCTCTGCTATCGGTCTTTCATCATCTACTACTAATATTTTAGGCATATTTCCTCCTATTATAACAATTGATTTGCAATTGATTAGCGATTGATTGGTGATTGCCTTCAAATTATTACAATTATTCACCAATTGCAGATCCATAGCTTCTCTATCGCTACTCCACTGCTAATCTATTGAAAATATTATATCATGTTTTTAAAAAATGAACACCATCTTTAATTAAAAGCATAAATTAATTTAAGGTAGGTGAATTAAATGAGAAATCATATTGACTATAATAAACTGTGTCCTACTATAAAGGGACAGATTTACTCAAACGACAATAGTATTATGCCAATAATCGTCAGTTATAAAAATGACAAAAAAATGAAAGAAGGGAAAATTTCCTCTTTATCAAATAAATTAAATTATAATCTGCCCATAATTAACGGATGTGCATGCGATATGTGCATCGACTCAATATTAGAGCTGACTGCTGACAATGATGTTGAATTTATCAGCTACGATGCTAAGGTATTTGCAGTTATGGATTTAGCAAGAGAGCATGTTGGTGCCGAATTAATAACAAACACCGGATATACAGGTAAGGGTGTGACTGTTGCAATTATCGATACCGGTATAACTCCGCACGCTGATTTGACTTATCCCTCAAACAGAATTGTTGGTTTTAAGGATTTTGTCAATGGCGAAATTAGAGCTTACGATGATAACGGTCACGGCACACATTGTGCCGGAATATTAGCAGGCAACGGATACGCTTCTAAGGGGAAATATAAGGGCATAGCACCTGAGGCAAATATATTAGCCATTAAAGTTTTAGACGAAAGCGGAAACGGAAATACTTCAGATATTTTAGAAACTGTTCAATACATTATAGACAGCAAGGATATTTATAAAACAAGAATTATAAATTTTTCATTAGGTGCCATCGCCCAATATAGAGAAAGGAGAGATCCTCTTGTAAAAGCTGCTAACCATGCGATTGAAAATAATTTTATTGTGGTTGCAGCTGTAGGAAACAGCGGTCCAATGAAAAATACGATTCTTTCACCTGCTACCGGAAGACACGTCATATCAGTAGGCGCTTTAGATGACAGGAAGACAGAGAGAGAAAAAATTGCAGAATTTTCAAGCAGGGGACCAACGATAGATAGAATAAGAAAACCCGATTTAATTGCACCGGGGGTTAATATTACATCTCTATCCAACAATAATACAAGCGGATATACATCCTTAAGCGGCACTTCCATGTCTGCACCGATGGTTTCGGGAGCAGCGGCACTATTATTAAACGAAAATCCTAACTACAGCCACTATGATATAAAAAGAAAGCTAATAAATGCATGTTCAAGAATTAAGGCATCCTCCTATGAACAAGGAGCCGGTGTATTAGATATAAGCAGAATTTTCTCATAGAAACTAAAAGTGGTTGTTGCGCTAAGAAATTAGTTTAACAACCACTATGATTTTCATTTTTTTCATCTTCATTAAAGCATAACATCTTTTATAAATCTATACCGTCAACAGATATAATCTTTTCTTTAAATAAGCTATTATCAAATATTTCCTTATATGTTTCCAGCATTTGTTTGCTTTGCGATCTTCTACCCCATTCCTCATATTTTAGTCCCCTAATATCTGTACCGGACCACCAAACATGACCATCGACATAGTTGTCATATGCTTCTTCCCAAGAACTAAAGTTCTTTTGCAGCTTTTTAACAGCTGGTTCTGCTGCGACCAAAGCTTCATTATATGTAAGATATCCAGACATATAACCCCATTGTACTAAGTTAGCAACCCTAAATACTATCCAAAATCGGATCAATCGCAGTAAATCTTCGGTCTTCTGCATCATAGAACCTTGCCTTGGCATAGTACATTCCAAGCACTTGGTCGTAATCATGGGTAGCGTAGCGCTTCACCATGTCAAATTCTCGCTGTCCGCTCTTTAACACTGTGTTGTGGGTGATTTCTCCCCACTCGTTATAGTGTGTCCAGCTTTCTACTTTACCGGTCATTGGACTTGTCAGATAATCTGCTGTTCCCAGATAATCCATGTGGTAATATAACCTTATCTGGTTTCCATTCTCAATTAAATTGCCGGAGCTGTTCTCTATGCCTGTGATGTTAACACTCAATCTGTCATTGCCATAAATGTAGCGGTATTCAAGTCCGTTTACCTCGTACTCCATCAGGGGTTCAAGTGTTTCACTTGTATAGTCTACTACGAACTGCTTTACAACTGTGGAGTTTTTATTAAGCTCAGGGCTTACTTCTACTGGCTCAGGATTGTTCTTGTTATTCTTGTTATTTTTATCCTGTTTACCTGCCTTGTTATCAACTACAGTCTCGCCCTCTGCTATAGTAGTCAGGTCAGACACATCGTGATAGCCATATGCATTTTTCTTTATTACCCATGTATTTTCTACTAAGGCACCCAAACCGTTGTACAGGTATGCGCTGCTTTCGCCCTGCCCATTTACTCCAAGTACCATTTTGTTGGTTTCGTCGTAGGAGTATGCTCCTGTTACTTCTACCTTCTTGGTATATATTTCTTGAATTAGGTTGCCTCTTTTGTCGTAGGTAAAGTCACTTTGTGTCTTCCAGCCATCTTCAGACTTTTTCGTAATCTGGTTCAGATTGTTCAGCTTGTAGTCTACGCTCTTATTGCCTTGTGATGTTTCATATGTCAGATTACCTAAGGAATCATATTGGTATGTCCTTGTTTTATTGCCGTAATTTTCTTTAGCAGAAACCACGCGGTGTAAAGCGTCATAGGTATAGGTATTTTCAACAGTTGATTCTCCTGTACCGTTTCCGCGCATATACTCATATGTCATGTTGCCGCAGTCGTCATATCTGTAAATATGTTTCTGCTGCTTCATATCCTTCTTACTTGGGTCTGTGTCTTCTACCTTTATTAGCTGGCCTATTGAATCATAATAATTATCTTCTACCCAACCATGAGGATATTCCATTTTTGATATTCTTGCCATACCATCATAGGTGTAGTGAGTTGTACGTTCGTCTGTTTCTGTTACTGTCTTTATGTTTCCTAATAGGTCATAGGTCTTTGTAGCAATAGTGTTGTCGGGATACCTAACTGAAGTTTGGTTGCCTACTTCGTCGTATGTATATTCTATTGCTTTACCTTTATTATCGGTTGTCTTTGTTATTCTGCTTAGTAAATCTATCTCAAAAGATGTCTTGCCTGTCCAATCGGTCATTTCTACCAGATCTCCTACCTTATTGTATCGATAGGATACCTGCTTTCCTCCATTATAGTTGATATGGGTTACCATATCAAGACCATTATAGGTATATTCTGTCATTTTTCCATCAGCATCTGTTTTTGTTTTGAGGTTTTTGTTACCGTCATATACGTAGGTTGTTACACTTCCTAATGCATTTACTTCACGAGTCACAAGGCCTCTGCCGTCAAATTCGTACAAAGTAATTTCCCATTCGTCCACATTGTCCTGTGTATCTACTCGGTGCATTGAGGTCTTGATTAAATTATAATCAACCTTTATATATTTGCTTAACATTAAGACAAATGAAACGTCCCCACGTCTTACTCACGTCTTACCCACGTCTTCATTATCTTTCATGTCATCTACATTTTAGATGAAAGAAGCCAACGGAATGAGTCCGTTGGCTTTTACTACTTACTTATGGTATAATCCTTTCTTCACGAGTTGTTGAATATATGTAAGCCTGACGGCTTCATGCCCGTATATTCCTGCTGCTAGAAGGTCACCAATTTGTTCCTTAGAAATTTCTATTCTCTCTTCGCCTCTAACCAAAAGTATTTTGTCTGTAAATGCATCTGTTGTCCAAAAATCTGGTATGGTTACTTCTCCAATTACTGGAATATTTCCAATTACATTCCATATCCCCTTTTTCAAACCATTATCTGTACACCAAACAGAGAATAGTGAGTTAAATTCTCTTATTGTTTTTAGCTCTTTACTGTCTTTTGAAGGCTGAAGTTCAAATAGTTCTACAAATATTGAGGGCTTATCTATTTTGAGTATCCTTCCATACCCTATATTTCCATTTTCATCTAGTCTTAATTCAAAAACATCTCCCTCAACATACTTAACTCTTTTTGCCAACAATTTCACTCTCCTTCTTACTTAAATAATTCTTCTGCTGCTTTTAGATATTCATCAACTCTTGGGTTATTTGGACTTATTGGGTTAATCTTGTTAAGCAATTTTTCAACCCCCCCAAACTTCTCAAACAACTTCTGTTCTGCCCCTCTCACCTGTTCATATAACAAACCAGATTTTTCTATATTGAAGATTAAATCTGCTTTTTCTTCCGCTAACTTATGGGCAGCTTCCCTTGCTGTTGGATTAATCGTCCTACCAACATACTTGACAATGTTTGTGCCTACTTCTCTTAAAGTATATACTACTTGTTGTCCTTTTGCCTCTACTACTTTTTCAGCTACAGCAGCAGTTGTCACGAATGGTGCAGTTGCTTTTGTCTTGTTTGGGTCTCCACCGCCGCCCATGATACTTAATGCCATTACAGGAACTAACTTTGCAGTATTAACCGTTAATTTTAGCTGTTCTGTCAGGCTCAACGCCTCAGCCTTACCCGTCTCCTCACCAGAAATTTTATTATTCTTACACTTTGGAATTTTTTTCTGATAATCCCTAACTTGAGCAAGATTAAATCCAGGTGCAGTCGATGTCGATGCAATTCCCTCAATAAACATTTTTTTATAGTTTTGTCGATAATACCGATAATCAAAGAGCTTTTCTGCTTCTATTTTTTTCTGTCTTTCTTTTTCCTTTTCTCTTGCCGCACTTATTCCATGGATATCTAAGTCATCTATTACATAACGCAGTCCATCTGGATCTATGTAAATAATCGGGTTGTTCTTTACATACAGGTACTGAACAAGCTGAACAGGATTCTTTACATAATCTGTAAGATCATAGATGCTACCGTCCAAAATCGGATCAATTGCAACAAATCTTCTATCTTCTGCATCATAGAACCTTGCCTTGGCATAGTACATATTTAGTACACTGTCATGGTCGTGGGTAGCGTAGCGCTTCACCATGTCAAATTCTCGCTGACCGCTCTTTAACACCGCGTTGTGGGTTATTTCACCCCATTCGTTATAGTGAGTCCAGCTTTCTACTTTGCCAGTCATTGGACTTGTCAGATAATCCGCTGTTCCAAGATAATCCATGTGGTAATAAAGTCTTATCTGGTTTCCATTTTCTATGAGCTTGCCCGCGCCGTTATCTACACCGGTTATATTAACACTCAATCTATTATTGCCATAGATGTAGCGGTATTCAAGTCCACTTACTTCGTATTCCATCAGTGGTTCAAAGGTTTCACTTGTATAGTCCACTACGAACTGCTTTACAACTGTGGAGTTTTTATTAAGCTCAGGGCTTACTGCTACCGGCTCAGGATTGTTCTTATTGTTTTTGTCCTTTTTGTCTTGTTTGCTTGTCTTATTGTCAACTACGGTCTCGCCCTCTGCTATAGTAGTTAGGTCGGATACATCGTGATAACCATAAGCATTCTTCTTAATAACCCATGTATTCTCAACAAGAGCACCTAAACCGTTGTACAGGTATGCGCTGCTTTCGCCCTGCTCATTTACTCCAAGTACCATTTTATTGGTTTCGTCGTAGGTATATGCTCCTGTTGCTTCTACCTTATTATTCTTGGTATATGTTTCTTGAATTAGGTTGCCTCTTTTGTCGTAGGTAAAGTCACTTTGTGTCTTCCAGCCATCTTCAGACTTTTTAATAATCTGATTTAAGTTGTTCAACTTGTAGTCTACACTCTTGTTACCTTGTGATGTTTCATATGTCAGATTTCCTAAGGAATCATACTGGTATGTCCTTGTTTTGTTGCCGTAATTTTCTTTTACGGAAATAACACGGTGCAACGTATCATATGTATAGGTATTTTCAACTGTTGCTGCTCCTGTACCGTTTCCGCGCATGTACTCATATGTCATATTGCCACAGTCATCATATTTGTAAATATGTTTCTGTTGCTTCATATCCTTCTTACTTGGGTCTGTGTCTTCTACCTTTATTAGCTGACCTATTGAATCATAATAATAATCTTCTACCCAACCATGAGGATATTCCATTTTTGATATTCTTGCCATACCATCATAGGTGTAGTGAGTTGTACGTTCGTCTGTTTCTGTTACTGTCTTTATGTTTCCTAATAGGTCATAGGTCTTTGTAGCAATAGTGTTGTCGGGATACCTAACTGAAGTTTGGTTGCCTACTTCGTCGTATGTATATTCTATTGCTTTACCTTTATTATCGGTTGTCTTTGTTATTCTGCTTAGTAAATCTATCTCAAAAGATGTCTTGCCTGTCCAATCGGTCATTTCTACCAGATCTCCTACCTTATTGTATCGATAGGATACCTGCTTTCCTCCATTATAGTTGATATGGGTTACCATATCAAGACCATTATAGGTATATTCTGTCATTTTTCCATCAGCATCTGTTTTTGTTTTGAGGTTTTTGTTACCGTCATATACGTATGTTGTTACATCTCTTAGTGCATTTACTTCACGGGTTACAAGGCCTCTGCCATCAAACTCATACAAAGTAATTTCCCATTCATCCACATTGTCCTGTGTATCTACTCGGTACATTGAGGTGTTGATTAAATTGTTCATTGAATCGTATTCAAACAATGCGCTATTTCCCATAGCATCTATGGTTTCGATAATATTTCCGTTGGCATCCAAGATATATCGAGTCTTATGTCCACCCTTGTCCGTGCTGCTTATTATCTTACCTTCTCCGTTATATTCAAATGTTTCCGTCTTTCCGTCAGGAGTGGTAATGGATATTAGTCGGTCTAATGCGTCGTATGTGTAAATTGTATTTCCATCAACTGTTGTCTTCTTTACCATGTTGTGTCTGCCGTCGTACTGGTAGGATACGGTATAACCCTCGGCATTGGTTTCTGTAGCCACGTCACTGCGGTCGGTATAGGTATAAGAAGTCACTCCTCCACGAGCATCTGTAACAGTGAGGACACGATCCATTTCATCATATGTGTATAAAGTTGTATTGCCAAGTGCATCCGTAATTTTTACTATTCTACCACAATCGTCATAAATATAATGTGTTTGCGCACCTTCCTCATTGATAACCTTAATGAGACGCCCGTCTGCATCGTAGGTCTTGGAGGAAACACTGCCTTCAGTGTCTGTTTTACTTACCAATCGATCAAGTCCGTCATAGGTGTAATAGGTTGTATTTCCATTTCCATCTGTTTCGGAAACTTTATTTCCGTTGCCGTCATAGGTAAAGCTATGAGTATAACCTGCTGCATCTACGTAGGAAATAAGTCTATCAGCTGCATCATAGGTATAAGTGATGCTGTTTCCGTCAGCTTGGTTAACTTTCACAACATTACCGTTGGCATCATATTCAGTGGTTGTTACAACACCCTTAGCATCTATAATTGATGTAACACGACCCAGCACGTCGTAGGTGTATGTGGTTGTAGCTCCATCGGTGTTTGTTTCCGAAATCAGGTTACCGTCTCTGTCGTAAACCAAGCTACTCTCTCCACCAAGGGCATTGATAGTCTTAATCAGATTGCCCGCTTTGTCATATTCATACATAGTGGTGTAGCCTCTGGCATTTTTCAGTTCTGTCATGCGGTTATTGGCATCATAGGTGTATGTTACAACATATCCTTCTTCATCTGTAATGGTAATGTTATTACCGTTTAAATCATAAGTATATGCAACGCTTGTACCGTCCTTGTTTGTCATGCTCACTAACTGACCCTTTTCGTCATAGTAGAATGTAACTGTATGGTTCATAGGATCGGTTGTTTTTGAAATTCTGTCCATGGAATCATACTCATTTACTGTTCTTAATCCAAGGGCTGTAGTTGATGAAACAAGGTTTCCGTTATTGTCATATGTATGACGGGTCACTCCCCCTATTGGGTCTTTGTATGATGTCAGATTACCGTCGGCGTCGTATGTATATTCTCTTATGTTGCCGTTTTTGTCTGTTTCTTTAATTAGCTGTCCCAATGCGTCATATGACTGTGATGTAGTATATCCTAAAGGATCTTTGGTTTCTGTTATATTTCCTTCAGCATCATAATCATATGTACGGAGATTTCCGTTCCAGTCTGATGAAGAAACTAATCTATCAAGACTGTCATACATATAAGTGTAGGATTTGCCGTCTGCATTGATTATATCAGTGATATTTCCGTTTTTATCATATACTGTCCTTGATGTGTTGCCTTCAGGAGTTGTGGTTTCTGAAAGCCTTCCCATCAAATCGTATGAATATTGTGTTGTGTTTCCCTCTGCATCGGTTATTGAGGCAATTTCATTATTTTCAGTATATGTGTATGTTGTAATATATCCCTTTTTATCTGTTCTTGTCAGTACATTGCCTACAGCATCATATGTCTGGGATGTGATTCCTCCGTTTGGATCTGTTGTTGAAAGAATTCGGCGGTTGCTGTCATATGTATATGTGGTAACACCTCCTAATTCATCGGTAATGCTTGTAATAGACCCATTGGAGTCATATCTGTATTTTACAACACCTCCGTCTGCATGTGTAACAGATGTAAGCCTGCCAAGTTCATCATAGCTGTTGTTTGTAACAAAGTTTCTTGGGTTTGTTACTCCTGTATTATTATATCTGTTGTCATAGGTATATAATTCGGTATTGCCACCTGGTGATGTAACACTTTTCAAGTTTCCTATACTGTCATAAGTGTATATAGTTTTACCATTCAGTGCATTTGTAGAATCGGTCAATCTGTTGTTTGCATCATATATATATGTGGTTGTACTGCCGTTTCTATCACGCTCTGATAACAGATTGCCATTAGCATCGTAAGTGCGGACAGTACTCTTATTCATTGCATCTGTTATCTTGGTCTGATTACCTACATTGTCATAGTAATAGCTTGTTTCATTGTCGTTTGCGTCAATAACTGATGTTGTCCTTTGCATACTGTCATAACCATTGGAAATTACACCACCCATAGGATCTGTGGTAGTCAGAATATTTCCATTGGCATCGTATGTGTAACGCCATGTAGCTCCAACGGCATTGGTCATCGATGTCATACGACCGTCTAAATCATAGGTGTATGTAATTGTATTTCCGTTGGCATTTGTTGTAATATTAAGGTTACCATCTGTATCATATTCATAGGTTGTGGCATTACCTAATGGATCTGTGATTGAGGTAACATTGCTTTGTGCATTATATGTATATGCCGTTATATTTCCTTTCCAGTCGCTTTCTGTAGTATTAAAGCCGTTTCCGTCAACGGTGTATTCTTTTACATTACCTGCGGGATCTGTTACTTTAACTAATTTTCCTGCTTCAGTATATTCGTAATAAATTGTTTCTCCATCGGTTAATGTTTTAGAAAGCATTCGCCCTATTTCATCGTAAGTATAGCTTGTGGTATTGCACAATGCATCTGTGGCACTTATGCGATTTCCTGCATTATCGTAAATGTAAGTTGTAGTGTTTCCAATAGCATCTGTTGATGAAATCAGGTTATTGTTACCGTCATAATCAAAATATCTAACATTGCCGTTTCCGTCTGTTATGGAGCTTACATTACCTTTAGTATCATATTTGTATGTAGTTTCTGCTCCCTCGCCGTCTGCGTAGCTGGTTATTTGATTTCTATTGTTGTAGATAAATCTTTCATGGCTTCCATCAGGATATCTTATTTCGTTTATGTTTCCTCTGTTATCATATTTGTATGTTGTTTTGTTTCCATCTTTATCTGTTTCTGACACTCTCTGATGGAGCTCGTTGTATTCTATGAGCTTTGTTCCGTAATCATCTGTTTCTTCGATGATTCTTCCTAACTCGTCATATATGATGTACAGCTTATAGCCGTTTTCTCTTGTAACGGTATTTTTTCTTGCCTGTAAATCATATGTAAAATATGATGTTCCTTGTTCTTTTACATATTGGGTTATTACTCTTGCCTGGTCATCATATGTGTTTTCAATGTACTTGGCTCCATTGAAATCTGTAATGCTTGTCATATAGCCATCAGGAGTGTATGTGTATATAAGGCTGTCTCCATCAGAGTTTTCACTTGTTTCAAGCATGTCATCATCGTATGTGTAAGTAATTGTTCTACCTGTGCTGTCTGATACGGCTGAAATGTGGTCTTCGTTCCATGTAAATGTTAGTTTTCCTGCAGGGTTTGATATTGTTTTTAGTCTTTCTCCCGCATAAGTAAATACATATGATTCTCCCTGTAGATTTTCTATATATGTGATGTTTCCGTCCTCGTTAAAGTTATATACGGTCCCATCTTTGTGTTTCATTGTGTAGCCGTAGTATGTTTTTTCAAATGTAAATGGTGAGCCTCCGGAGGAGTTGTATGTTCCGTCAAAGTCCATGTTGAAATATATGCTTTCTCCGCTTGGAACGGTCACTCTAACATAGAGAGGCTTTTCTTCAACTTTGTATGTGTGGTTTGTAGTCCAACCTTTTCCGAATCCGTAATCATTTTCGGCATATTTTGATGAGTAGTGTCTTGAAAGCTCAAGATTGTTTCTACCGTTAAGGGCTATGTCAGTGTAATCCCATGTGAAGCTACCGTCTATCAGATCTACGGGGTCTTCAACAAAACAGCCATATAAGCGTTCATACTCAACTCTTGGGATATATACTGCTATCATCTTATCATTTATAAAAAATCCTAAAAAGCTGTTGAATTTTCTGTTTTCTTCAAGCACAGGTTCTATTGCTATTATATAAATCCCAGATTCGTATGTATAATCTATTTCATTTCCATCCTCATCGGTTAATGCCCCGTCCCATAGTATGAGATTGTGGATGAAATCTATGGTTTCATTTTCTGATTGCAGAAGTTCTGTTTTAAGCATTTCTTGGTATTGTGTTTCAGAGTCTATTATCTTTCCATCATATATTATTGCTGTGTTAGTGATGGGCTTTGAAAAAACTTTAGAACCTATGGGAGATCCTGTAGTTACGTCTGATATGCTGTAGGTCACAGCCTGCTCCATTAGAAGCTGGTTAAAGGACATTGGCTGAAACAGTCCTGTATATCCGTAAAACATTTCATTTTTCATGGTGATGCTTTCGGTATCGGTATTATTTCTGTATTCCTGCAAAAGCTTATTCATTTTTTCCGGAGAAATTTCTTTATAGGCATATTTTTCAGGGTCGCTTTTATCTACGTTGTCTTCCATTCGGACTCCTTTTATATATCCTATTCTGTCTCCTAAAAAATCTTCTTTTTCATCCGGGTCTTCATTGTATTTAAATTCCAAATTTATTAATTGCTCTCCCACATATTCATACAACACTAAGTCAACAGGCTGTGAATATTCGAGGCTGAACTCCAAAAGTACGGAAGCGCCCACATTGAGGTTTGTGGCTGCTTGTAAGGTGTTAACTATTACTCTTTCATCTTCTGGATCAACTGGATCTTCTGGATCAACTGGATCATCTGGATCTTTTTGATCCTTTTTTTTGCTTTCGGATATTGGCGCGCCTATTCCGTCAGCGCTTCGCATCCTCATAAATTTAAACAGGTTTGCATCTGGCACTCCCGGCTCTGTATCAGCAGCCAGTACTGTATTCGGCATCATGGTTAAAACCATTGCTACTGAAAGTATTAAAGAAATACATTTGTTGAATTTGTTTTTGATATTCATTTTTACCCCCTTGTTACTGTAGTTTCAAATTATTTAAAATTTACACCTTATAAACTTTAATTCCTAACTTTAATTGAATCTATCAACTGAACCACCCCCAATTCAATGTAGATTAAAATTTTGAATTAATTAACACCATACAAGTTTTCTATAAGTTAAGGTATTAATTACCAAACCAATACCATTTTAATACATTTTTCGGCAAAACTTTGTCGAACTTTGCAAATATTACTCTCTTCTTATCTAATTAAGTATTTTTTTAATATAAAAAAAATAATTGCATTTAATGCAATTATTTACGTTTTGTATTTCCTTGATCTTTATTAAGTTCCCTGTTTTTATGACAATATTATTCCTTTTCCCATGGTTTGAGCTTTTCTTAAAAGTGATTCGGATCTTCCTATTAATTCCTCTATGGTTTCACCTTCGTATTCCACTAACGAACTGCATATGCTCAGATTGTTATCATAGCTTAAGCTGTAGTGCTCAATTTCCATCTTGATTCTTTCCATCATAATTTTTGCAATGTCTATATCAATATTGTTTAATATTATAATGAATTTATCATTTCCATACCTTCCCACCACATCTATTTTACGAGCATTTGAACTTAATATTTTAGCAACATCTTGAAGCATAATATCTGCTTTATTCATACCGAATAATAAATTAATTTTCTTAAAATCATCTATATCTATTGATATAAGGCAGAAGTTCACTCCTTCTTCTTTATAGCTTGCAACACTGTTCTTTATACATTCGTTTATAAATTGGAAGTTATACAGCTTGGTCAAAGGATCTACATTTGCTCTCGATTTTAATTCATTTTCTAAAAACTTAATTTCTCTGTTTTTTTCAAGCAATAACCTTTTTGTTTGTTTTTGCTCAGTTAAATCTGTCATAGCTAAGTAAAAAGTATCTTCTTCAAAACCAAATATACTTAATCTAACGTATTTTTCGAAACCTGCAACATATTGTTCTATAATTTTATGGTCGCTGGTCATTGCGGCTTCACTTAATATTTGAGGCCAGTTAAATATGGAGTCAGAAATGACAGGATAAACATCTGTCATTGCTTTGTTCAATATTTCTTCAACCTTTTTACCCGTAATGGCTTCAGATTGCTTATTTGCAAAAATTGCTACAATGTCTATTTTGCCTGATTTATCTCTGACAATCTTGCACTGTATTATTCCATCTGATATGTATTCCGCAAATTCCTTCATAAAAGCCCCCCTAAAAGTTCAATATTTTTGAAACAACCTTTTTTACTGTATCATAATCAAAACCTCTATAAATTAAAAAATTCGACAACTTATTGCTTTTTTTCAGGGTGTCCTCTTCTTTTATCGACTTTAGTTTTTTTAATCCTAATTCATAAGCTCTTTCAGTTTCTTCCTCATCTGAAATTTCATTGAGTTTACTTTCAGATATTTCTTTATCTATTCCTTTTTCATACAATTCTTGTTTTATCCTTCGCTTGCCATATTTAGCACCGTTAATCCTAATGTTTATTAGAGCTTCACTGTAATACTCATCGTCAATATATCTTAGATATTTTAATTTCTGTACTGCCCTGTCTATTAGCTCTAAGTCATAGCCCTTGTCCAACATTTTTAATCTAAGCTGCTTTTCACTTTTTAAGCTTCTTGATAAAACTGTCAATCCATAATTATAAACATTAATTTCTTCCTCTGCTTTTAATATGTCTTCAATAAATTCATCGCTTAATTCCATATTCTTAGCTAATGAGTATTTAATCATTATGTTTATATCAATTCCGAAACCAAAATTGTCGTCTAAATATATGTTTACCCTGTCTTTATTTTTCTTTTGATATTCTATTTTCGTAATTTTTTTCATAAATACCTCAGTACAGATATTTTACTTATTTTATCATAAAGGTCGACATTTAGCAACTTATGTAAGAAAAATGTAGTCCATAAAAAATGTCATTCTTCGACTTAGTCTCAGAATGACATAATATTTAGGATGACAAATATATTTATTTTTTATTCAAATTCCTTGCTATTTCTCTTAATTTTAACTCTTCTTCATCGTTGGTTTCATCAATGGTCAGTCCGTGTAAAATTTTATTTCCATCCTCATCAACTGAAATGAATGTGATGAATCCATCAACAGGTGTTGTCTTAGCCAACTCGGTCACCATCCTTGTGTATACTACTATGCTTGATTTTCCCAAGTGAACCACCTTGCTTGTAAATGTAACTATTTCACCCATATTTACAGGATTTTTGAACAATAATCCATGTATGTTCAAGCATACTACATTTTTAGGATCCCCCAATGTTGATGCCGCCGCAATGAATGCTGATTCTACAAACCATTCCGCTGTCCTTCCTGCAAATAAAGTACCGTGATGATTTAATTCTTCTGATTTAACTAATCTTGAACAAGTATAATTTTTCATAAACAAACCTCTTTTTTATATTGTTGAACTTAAATTTTTATTATGCCACATAACAAGCATTGGTCCTGCTAAACAAACTGTTGAATAGCATCCGCTAATAACTCCTACAAACATAGGTATGGAAAATGTCTTTATTGATTCTATGTTATAGAGATAAGCAAGAACACATACTATTAGAATACTTATAGCTGTTGTAGCGCTTGTATTTATTGACCTTGACAATGATTGATTTATGCTTACATCCACCAACTCTTCAAATGGTTTTTTTGTATAATAAGGTTGGTTTTCTCTTATACGGTCATAAATAACTATTGTATCATTTATTGAATAACCTATGATGGTGAGGGTTACGGCTATAAATGAGTCATTTATAGGCATTTTTAAAATTATAAATGTAAAGAACACCACCAACACATCATGAAGCATTGCTATAAGACCTATAACACCTGCCGATAAACCTGAAATCTTTTGAAATCTGAATCTTACATACAGTATGATGAACAATGAAGTAAGCGCTATTGCTATCATACCATTTGTTAAAAATCTTTTGCCTATAAATGGCTCTACTACGTTTGATTCAGATAAGGTTATATTTGAATTCGGGAATTCTTCTTTCAAAGCAGTTTCCAATTTTTCTTGTTCACTTGCTTCAAGTCCTGCATTACCTGAAAGATTCAACACTAATTTTTTACTGTGTGTTGCCAAATCTTCTGTTATCTGAACTTCTGTATTTCTGTTTAAGATCTTTGTTGACACGCTTTCTGCCTTTATCGAATCCAATTCACCTTCAAAAGAATATTTGAGAATTGCCCCTCCTTTAAATTGAATGGATAAATTAACTCCGTTTATAAATATTGAAATTATCCCCGCCAACATAATTATTAATGAAATAGTAAAGAATATTTTCCTGTTTTTATAAAATTTAATCATTTATTTTGCCTCCTTTACTTTCATTCCATAAAGGGATTTATTAGATAACCCTTCATTCTGGCTAAGAGATTTTGTCATAATCTTAGAAGCAGTAACGCCTGACAAGAAGTTTAACACACAACCAACCATCAGTGTGTAACCAAATGAAAGCATTGAACCGGTTCCAAATATCATCATTATTACCGCTGCTGCTATTGTAGTGATATTTCCGTCAAGAACAGCTGAAAATGCTCTCTTGTAGCCGGTATCAATGGAGTATCCCAATGTTCTTCCTTCATTTAATTCTTCTTTAATTCTTTCTGAAATTATAACGTTGGCATCAACCCCCATACCTATTGATAGAATTATACCTGCTATACCGGTAAGGGTAAGTGTAACTTGAGGGATAGAAAGCGCCAACATTTGAACAGACACTTGTAAAAGCAATGCAAAGCATGCAATAACTCCTAATAATCTGTAATATACAATCATGAACAAACATACGAATATAAAAGCGATGATACCGGCTTTAATCATAACATTTAAAGCCCCTGAACCCATTGTAGGTGTTATAGTGCTGTGGTTTTTTGATATTAATGAAAACGGAAGAGCACCTGAATTAATTTTATCGGATAATGATTTTGCTTCCTCTACGCTTTCTATATTCGAAATTATAGACCTACCACCTGTTATTTTATCATTAACAATCGGATCTGATATTAATGTTTCATCCATATAAATAGATATACTTTGACCTATTAACCTTCCGGTCGCTTCTGCAAACTGTTTTGCGCCCTTATCGTTAAATATTAAGGTAACTACCGGTTCATTAGTTTTTTTATCAAGCTGAACCTGGCTTTCTGTAACATCCTTACCTTCAACCAAAATATTTCCTTGAGGGTCTCTGAATGTAAGCCTAGCTGTTTCACCAAGTTCTGCTATTGCTTTTTGAGGGTTGAAATCTGTTTCTCCTGATTTCCAAGGAAATCTTATAATTATATGTCCGCTGTTTTTATCTACAGTTATTTCTCTGTCTAAAATATTTTGAGCATCCATTCTTGTTTCCATGATTACTCTCGCGGATTCAAGTTCACTTTCTGTAGGCAACCTGTCAAGGTTTGACGGTTCAAATACTGCTTCAACGCCGCCTCTTATATCAATACCAAATCTTATATCCTTCATACCTCTCACATTAAACGAACCTGCATGTATCCCAAAGATTGCTACAAGAACTATGCAAATTATTAAAAGCATGACAGGAAAGTACATGTGCTTATTAATTCTCATGTTTTTCTCCTTTTAAAAAAGTTGAGAGAATAATGATTAATTATAGAGCAATCATTATTCTCTAAGTTTAGCTTAATTTATTTTTTTTCGCTTGTCAATCTCAACATTACGTTAACAGATATATATATGACAACAATTACTAAAAATATTGCTGTCATTCCCATTCCCATAAGTTTTAATGAAGCCATTACATTTTCATTCATATTTTACCTCCTACATTAAACCGGGAACAAGACCGATTATTACACCGCCGGCTATAACCGATGCAATCTGTCCGGAAACATTCGCTCCCACTGCATGCATCAACAAGTGGTTTTGTGAATCTGCTTCAAGCCCCATTTTTTGAATTACTCTTGATGACATAGGGAATGCAGAAATACCGGCTGCTCCAACCATAGGATTTATTTTTTCTTTTAGGAATAAATTTAAGAACTTAGCAAACAATGCCCCGGCTATAGTGTCGAAAACAAAAGCCAACAATCCAAGTCCCATAATCTTTAATGTGTTTAATGATACGAATACTTCGGCCTTCATACTTGCTGAAATTGTGATACCTAAAAGCAAGGTAATTAGGTTTACTAAATCTTTTTGTGCAGTTTCAGATAGCGATCTTAAAACTCCGCATTCTCTTATTAAATTACCAAACATTAAAAATCCAACAAGTGCTATTGAAGCAGGTGCTACTAAGCCGGCTATTATGGTAACAACTATAGGGAATAACAATCTTGTCATTCTTGAAACACTTTTAGGGTTGTACTTCATTCTTATTTTTCTGTCTTTTTCTGTTGTGCATATTTTTATAGCAAATGGTTGAATTATTGGTACAAGTGCCATATATGAGTAAGCCGCCACAGCGATAGGTCCAATATAAGTGCTTTTAAGTACCTGTGAAACCAATATAGATGTCGGTCCGTCAGCTGCTCCTATTATTCCAATAGATGCTGCATCGGCAATGCTAAATCCAAGTAATGATGCAATTGTTATTGTTGCAAAAATACCAAATTGTGCTGCTGCACCAAACAGTAACAACCTTGGATTTGATAAAAGGGGTCCAAAGTCAATCATAGCACCTATACCGATGAAAAGTAACAGCGGCATCATCTCAGATGCTCCAATACCAACCTCAAACAACCAATCAATAATTCCTTTAACTTCCCCTATACCCGGCAATACTTGATTTAAAACTCCTGACATTGGAATGTTCACTAATATTGCTCCAAAACCCATTGGAAGTAACAGTGCCGGTTCCAATTCTTTTGCAATTGCCAAATAAATCAATGTGCCGCCTATTATCCACATTAAAATTTGCTGCCAAGTTATTTGTGTAAAACCTTCAATTAAAAATTCCATTTTCCGCTCCTTAAGTATATTCCTGTGTATTCTATTACATAAAATAATTATAAGCAATTATTCAGATTGCGTAAAATTATTCATTTTATGTCGAATTTAGTTTAAATGTCCTTTGTATAGTTATTTTATCCCTCAATGGCTCCTATATCCTCACGAATGCTGAATTTAACAAAAATATTGCAAGGATAATGTTAATCCCTGCATTTTTCAATTCTTTTCTTCAATTGAATACTCAACTCTGTATCTGTTATCTGTTATTTTCAATATAATATCCTGTTCTTTTTCACCCATTATGGCCTTTACGTCTGCTCGTCTGTTTTTCAAAAGAGAAGATGCCGTTTCCTTTGTTAGTGTAATGCCTTTTTCGGTTAATATTTTATCATCTTTCCATAAAGAAAACCTGCAAGAAGGAAAATTTTTATATCCTGCACAAAAAAAACTTTTTTTACTTTCAAAAATTTCTCTCCCGCATCTTGGGCATGTACCTATTATTTCTCTTTTGATCATTTTCTTTGTTTGTTCAAAATTTACATTCTTATTTGAACTGATTTTTCCTTCATTTATTATTTCAGCCACATATCTCTTTATATCCACGATGAAATCCTTGGATGAAGCTTCTTTCTTGGCTATTTTGCCTAACTCACTTTCCCATTCGCCTGTTAAATCCGGTTTTTTAAGTTTATCATGAACAATTTCTATAAGCTGGATTCCGTTTTGAGTTGGTACTAAATTTTTCTTGTTTCTTTTAATGTATCCGACAGATATGAGCTTTTCTATTATACCGGCTCTTGTGGCAGGAGTTCCTAAGCCGATTGATTTCATTTCTTCCCTAAGTTTTTCATCCTCTATCTGCTTCCCTGCAGTTTCCATAGCAGTAAGAAGTGTTGCTTCTGTGTATGGTTTCGGTGGTGATGTTTTTTTAGTGAGAACCTTTATTTCCTTAGGAGTTATTTTATCTCCCTCAGAAAGATTTATGTTTATCTCACCATCATCCGAATCCTCCTTAACCTTTCCAAGCATTATATCCTCTACTTCTTTCCAACCCGGGATAACAATCTTTTTTCCTCTTGCCTTGAATTTTTCCTTATCAATATTAAGCTCAATATCTGTTTGGTCATATTCCTGCTTTCTGTCTAAAACAGCTATGAATCTTGCTACTATTAATTTTAAAATATTAGCTTCTCTTTCGGGAAGCTTAATGTTTGAAACATTACGAATATTTGGTGTAACTATAATGGCATGGTGGTCAGTTACCTTTGAATCATCTATAACTCTTTTGTCCGCGTTTATCTTTTGCTTAAGTACTTTGTCTACACAGTATTCTGCACCCTCGACATTCTTCAATCCATCCCTAACATTTTGCAAAAGCCCAGGTAATTTTGGCTTCATATCCTTTGTCAAGTATCTTGAATCAGTTCTTGGGTATGTAGCTAATTTATATTTCTCATATAAATTTTGTGCTGCATCTAAAGTTTGTTCTGCAGAATATCCGTATCTTTTATTGCCGTCCCTTTGAAGTTCAGTTAAATCGTACAACAGCGGGCGTTCTGTCGTTGCCCTCTTTACGCTTAATTTTGTTATAGTTCCTTCCTTGCCACGGCATTTTTCGGCTATTGCTTCTGCCTTTGTTAGCTCATCTATTCGAGTTCCATTTTTATTGAACCATGTAGCCAAAAACATTTCACAATCAGCAGCAACTTCATAAAAGGGCTGAGAAACAAAATTATCTATTTCTTTTTGCCTTGAAACTATTAATGATAATGTGGGAGTTTGTACTCTGCCTATTGTGAGCATACGATTGTATTTTACGGTAAACAATCGTGTTGCATTAATTCCGACAAGCCAATCCGCCTCTGAACGCGCTCTTGCTGATTGATACAAGCTGAAATATTCCTTGTTGTCTTTTAAATTATCGAAACCTTCCGCAATTGCCTCATCGGTCATACTGCTTATCCACAATCTTTTAACTGGTTTTGTACAGCCGGCATTTATGTAGACATAACCAAAAATAAGCTGACCCTCACGACCGGCGTCCGTCGCGCAAATCAATTCGTCAATGTCATCTCTTTGCATAAGGTTTTTAACAATTTCATACTGTTTTTTTGTGGATTCATTGACTGTGTATTTAAACTGATGTGGAAATATGGGCAGATCATTAATGTTCCAATACTTGTACTTTGGATTGTATTCTTCAGGATATGAAAGCTGTATCAGATGTCCTACACACCAGGTTATTATATATTCTGCGCCTTGCATAAATCCGTCTTTAGATTGTTTGATATTTAAAACCCTTGCTATATCCTTAGCAACTGAGGGTTTTTCAGTAACAATTAATTTCATATAACTCTTCCTTTTTTAACCTATCGCCAAGATATTATAGCATAGATTTAAATGTTTGTCCCAATTAATTTTATTAACAACATTTCCACATCCACATATAATAAAAACATCATTAACTTTTAGGGGGTTATTATTTGAAAGAAAGACATTATTTTGCCGGCAGCAATGCTGCTAAGGGTCTATCAAGCTACTTTGAATCTATTTTAAATCCCGAAAAATTAAATCACTTATACATCCTTAAGGGAGGACCGGGGGTAGGAAAAAGCTCATTTATGAGAAAATTTGCAGACAAGATGAAAGAAAATAATTATTCAATTGATTATATACATTGCGCCAGCGACAATGTGAGCTTAGACGGAATAATAGTGCATGAGCTAAAAATAGCATTTGTTGACGGCACAGCACCTCATACAATCGACCCGATTATTCCCGGGGCTGCTGATGAAATAGTAAATTTAGGTGCATTCCTTGATGAACAACAACTAAAAAAACATAAATGTCAATTAATTCAAATAAACCAAACCAAATCTCGTCTTTACAAAAGTGCAGCAAAATATTTTCAGGCAGCAGCCATTATATCCGAGGAAATTAACTCCTTATACGACCAATTCATAGATAATAAAAAATTTAATGAAATGTGCAATCAAGCAATAAATAAACTATTTCCTGTATATTTTTGGTCTGACAAAAAAGGTAAAATTGTTAAAATGTTTTCTGAAGCTTATACCGCAAACGGATTTATCAGCTATACGGGAGCATTATACCAAGACAAAAGAGTTTGGGCTGTTGTGGGCGAAGATACAAATTACACTTCCGACTTAATTGGTTTAATAGCGGATGAAGCAGTAAAAAGAGGATATGACATCGAATGCTGTTACAGACCGTTAGCGGCTGATAAATTACAGCATGTATATATTCCTGATTTAAATTTGATGATAATCAGCGCTGAAAATTCTATGCACAACGGGTATGAAGAAATTTTCGATATACACTCCATCATGGATATGGATAAACTTAAAACTCACATTTCAGAAATAGAAAATAACTTGCATATATATGATTTATTGATTAATAAGGCACTCAATAAATTGACCGAAGCTAAAAAACAACATGAGCTTTTAGAAGTATTTTATATTAACTGCATGGACTTTGATGGTGTTAACAATTGTTTTGACAATATCTTAAGCAAATACTAAAATTTCCCCGTACTTAATTCCAAGGAGGTATATTTATGGTTCTAACTTCTCTTCACTATCTTTATATAGTCATGGTAGTGATCATACTGGGTATTATGCTTATGAAAAAGGATATTGTAATTCCATGTATAATTGGTATATTTGCAATGGGTTATCTTTATTCCGGAAACGCCGTCTTTGCTATCCAATCTATATTTAATGCCATAATTTATGCTGGCAATGAATTTTGGGGCATAATAGTAATTATTTCACTTGTTGTTGCAATGTCTAAGGGTCTGCAGGATATTGGTTCCGATGTTTTAATCATGTCGCCCATTAAAAAAATAATGATAAGCCCTTCATTGGCTTTCTGGGCTGTTGGTTTAACCATGATGGTTATATCTTGGCTGGTATGGCCAAGTCCTGCTGTTCCCCTTGTTGGTACTGTATTATTACCGGCAGCCGTTGCAACCGGATTACCTATCATGTATGTCGCTGTAGCTATGAACTTGTTTGGTCATGGAATTGCGTTATCAAGTGACTTCTTTATTCAGGGTGCACCCACAATCACTGCCGCAGGTGCAGGTATTGAAGCATCTGAAGTAATTACTGCTTCAATTCCGATTTGGTTTGCAATGTCAATAGTTACTGTAGGTGTAGCTTTCTTTATGATGAGAAAGGATTTGAAAAAAAATCCTACTCTATTTCAACCTACAGAACTAAAAGAAACTGTTGAAATTAAAAAAGGGAAAACTACTAAATTTATAGCTGTATTAGCACCTATTGCCTTTTTAATTGACATAGTTGCAATGCTAAAATATAATTTGGCAGGTGGAGATGCATCAGCTCTTGTAGGCGGTACAGCAATTATTATAATGCTAATCACTGTTACAACGTCATTCCCAATTAAAGAAGGGTTTGAAAAAATTGTAGATTATATTAAAGATGGGTTTAAATTTGGAATTTCCATATTTGCACCGGTTCTATTCATTGCAGGATTTTTCTTTTTAGGAAATCAGAGCGGAGCAACAACCGTATTTGGAGAAGGTGCTCCCGGCATACTGAATGATATCAGCATATCTTTATCTCAAAGTATCCAAATGAATAAATTAACAACAATTTTTACCCAAACGGCTGTAGCAATAATTACGGGCCTTGACGGCTCCGGCTTCTCAGGTCTTCCGATTGTAGGTACTTTGGCATATACGTTCCATAACATTGTTGACATCAACATGGCAGGACTTGCAGCATTAGGTCAAGTAATAACCGTATGGACTGATGGAGGAACCATAATTCCTTGGGCTGTTATCCCTGTTGCAGCAATTTGTAATGTTAGCCCGCAGGATTTGGCAAGAAAGAATTTAATTCCGGTTCTCTGCGGAATCGCAGCAGCAATGATAGTAGCGTTATTTATATTGTAACTAAAATAAGATGTCTTTTGCTGATATAAACGGCAGAAGACATCTTATTTTAATTTATAAACAATTTAAATTATTTTCTTAAGGGAATTTATATACTTCATTTAAATCTTTATCATATGCATTTATCTCTATTACACCCTCAAAAAAATCATCTCTGATAGCTATGAAACCTTCATCTTCTACCTGTAATTCTATTAAAAGGTCATCTGAATATAATAATTTTATATATTTAATATTTTCATTATTAATAGCACCAAAAGTAATCATGCGACCTTTTTCATTATTATCTCTGCCACCTCTGCTGCCAAATGATATGGGAAGGTCTTGACTATTTTGCTCAGATAAGTCAAAAAATTCTACATTACCATAGTAATGAAAAATTGCGGACTTTAAAACCAATCTTTTACTTTTATAGGCATTGTTATAATATGAATACAGTATTATTTCTTCATTTTGTTTTCCTGCTTCAGTCGTTAATATTTTAATATCACTTGCAATGTTCTTGTCCAAGCTGTTAACAATTTCATTATAATAAATATCTAACTTTTCTTCTTCAATATATTTTACACGATTATTTTCACAAGCTGTAAAAAACAATATAAGTATTAAACTTAATAATAACAATTTTGATTTCAAAAGATTCCTCCAAATATTTACAGTAGTTAATCTCTTATTTAGTATTAGGTAACAATTGTGTTAACAAATCATTACCTACAAATCCTGCAGGCTGTGAAAGTGGTTTCATAAAAGTAAGTAATAATGTATATTTATTATCTACTTCATATTCTAAAATAAAAAATCCTGAACCAACTGATTTGGTTTTACCAAGAAGATCAATAATATCAAAATAATTCATATCAATGGTTATTTGTCGTACCTTTTCTGAACTTACCGATGCAACTGAATTAATAGGTTCATATTCCTTCATAATTTTTTCCTCCTTTTTATTCGCCCGTATTTTTATGCTTATTAATAAAATAAATATAAAAAAAACAATCACAAATAAAATTAACAATCTCTTCTTTCTAAAATCCATATGATCCATCTCCTTATAATATAATAACATAAAGTGGATTTGTTACAAAATATAAATTATCTGACCTTATTAATAAATTTTTATCTTTTATTTGTTCTTCTGTTGGCATTTCATTGATTTCTTTAATTGCACTTTCCTTTACAGCATAAGATAGTAATGCTTCAAAAAGCGATTCTTTCTGTTTCTTGTTTAACTCCATTAATCATTCTCCTGTTCATATTTTTTCTTAACCTGCTGTCTGGCTCTGAAAATTCTGATTCTTACAAGATTTTCCGATAGGTCTAATATTTCAGATATTTCTTTATGACTATATCCATACAATATGCTTAACTCCAAGGGTATCCTATAAGTATCATCAAGCTCTCTGATAATTTCCATAAGGTTATTCAATCCCTGCATAGACATGATTTTATCTAAAACATCATCTCTTAGTTCTACATTTGAATCTAATTCATCATCAATTGGAACGTTTTTAGCTTTATCATTCTTTCTAATCATATCTATGGATTTGTGCCTCACTATTAGTACGAGAAATCTCTTGAGTTTGTTACAGTTGTCTAAAGAAATTTTTGAAATAATTTGAATTATTTTTATAAAAGACTCGTGAACGGCATCTTCTGCCATGTGTTCGTCTTTTAATACCTGTTTCGCTTCATATAACATCGTATATTTATAATTTGTATAAATATATTCGAACTTGTCCTTGTCTTCCTGGTTTTCAATCAGAGATAAATAAAATATCATAGTCCCTCCCACGCAGTTTTATTTTATCCTTATATTTATTATACTTATATTTATGTCTTATTACAATTATTGTTATGAGTTGAGATGCTTTTAAATTCAAACATAAGCAGATGACCCAAATCTATGATTTGGTGTCAGTCGCTTATACTTTATGTACAAAAAAAGGATTAACCCTTTTGAATGAAAGAGTCAATCCCTTAATAATATTTTTCAATTTATTAAAAACTGTCCAAATTTACTATATACAAATCCTATATCTTGAAGACTTATCACAGTATATACGGAGGAACTATCCCCCGTGACTACTTATTCTTGAAAACATGAAATATAAGCTACCTTTCCAGTATTAATATCAAAGAAAATCTTCACATATGTCTGATAACGAACTAAATAAACAACTGAAGGAGGAGTCGAATTAGGGTCATCATTATAAGGTTCTCCTAATTTATCTATAACAGATCTGTAATCATCATTTCCGTTTATTCCCAATAATGACGGCACCATATATTCCAAAGAATCATCATTATAAAAGGTTCCCACAGAAGTAATATGGTCATAACTAATATTCACACCTACACCGTTTTTTAGTTGATAATAATGCTCGCTCATCCTTCCTTCAGAATTTTGCTCGTATATATCAACTGCATTTTTATCTAAAATTTTCTGAAATAACGCATAATTCATACCCATTAGGAAATATACATCATCTTGAAAATCAAGTGTATACATATTCAGTTTTGTATCTTGTGGTATATCTTCAGAATTTCTTTCTTTTGTTGTATCGCATCCCTGAAATATTATCATTACGACACATAGATATATAACAAAAGTTACATGTCTTATCATAAATTCTCCTAATTAAAAAATTTAACTAAAGTTACAGAGCTCAGAAAGTAATTATTTTTTTGTAAAATAGTCAAGTGCTTTCTTTTCAGTTTCTTTTAATTGAGGTTCAATGAATTGTTCCTTATCTAATGCTTTATCCCATATCGATTCAGGAAATCTGCCCCGAATTGAATCAGCATATCAATTCATCTTCCAAATTTGTGTCATTTAAAGCATCTGAGCTATAAATTTTAAAATAGCCCCTCTTTCCTATTTCATTTCAATTCTTACCATTTCATAGTATATTCATATTATCACATCGATTTTCATGAAATCATTCTGAGATTGTTAATATAAACTCCATAATTCATTACCTTCAAAATCAATTGCAGCAAACAACGGATATTTGGTATCTCTGGAAATAATTATCAATGTATCATTTATAACATAAATTACATCAAAAGGAAGATGTCCATAATCAGAATATTTATAATTATATAAATTTTTATTATTGCCGCCATTACGGTTTATAACATCTACAAAAAATACTTGTTCATTGCTTTCTGTATAATCGTAAGAATATGTGAAAAAAATCAAATCATCGGTTACGCTGATTCTTCTGATTATGTAGTCATCGTTAATCTCATATATTGATGTGAAATTGCTTATGTCATTAGTATCACTTTTCAAAATATGATGTTCTGAATGTGAATAAAAACAACCATTAATCTCCTGTAGTCTATATAAAATTTTGTCATATTCCTTTATCATATCAGTCTTTATATCATATATCTTCGTTTTATAGTTAACGCTGTAATATACTTTTTCGTTAATCAAGTGAAGACCCAGAAAATTTGGCAGCGTTAAATCGTCATCAAAAGTTTCTATCTTTCCGTCCTTCAAATCATATTTGTAAAACCCAAACATATAGCCCGGATCCTGCTCCTCAATAAAAATTAACATATAAACAATATCATCATAAATTACAAAATCATCAATTAGTTTACTGTAGTTACATACAACCTGATAATTACTTCCATCCTTATTGATGCATGACAACCACGAACTCTCTTTGGTATATTCTATAAAATATATTTTTTCTTTATAATATATTAGCTTTGAGCATTTGTGTTCGGATACAAGTTGATTGTCTGAACCATTCGGTTTAATCTTATTTATGTATCTTGTGCTTAAATCTATGTAATATATATATCTACCATCCGTAGCAATTTGGTTATCATTATCGTCTATTGTGTTATAATTAATCTTATAAATTAACCTATCATAATTATTTGTTTCTAATTCATAAATTATTTCACCGTATGGTTCGTTTATTATCTTTTCTATATTATCATTATTTACATCTATACACGAAACGCATAAAAATACAATGAATATTATCATTATAATAATTTTCAAAAGCCTTACCCCTTTCAGCTGAATAAATATTATATTGGAAAGTATAAATGAATATAAAAACAGACAATTTATACTTTCCAAATAATTTATATCTGATTTTATAGTATAATTAAAAACTCACTATACTTTTAGTATATTTTTATAAGTGTCTTTAAACTATTATTATATGACTCATACATTTGATTGTCCGCCGCTAAGAGATCAAGAAACTCAAAAACTTTATCTTTCGAAATTCCATTTCTAATCAATTCTTCATTATCCATATTTATTAGTGATTCAATATCTATGAAATACTCATCATTGATAGAAATACCAATACTCCTTATATAAGGTGTATCATTTATTTCTTCAGAAATGCTACTATAAGATTTACCACAAGAACCACATTTCTTTCCAGGATAATATAGCAAAGGGTTAACCCTGTTCCAAACAGTACCATCCTTGTTTGCTCCAGTTAGTACTTCATAATGAAGGTGTGGTAGATATGGCTCATAGTTTGGAGGGTTACCATCTACAAAACCTGTTTTCCCAGACAAACCTATTCGTTCAGCAAAATTTACCACATTTCCCGAATTTTTATCTGTCTGATCTAAATGTGCATACCTAGTTTTTATATACTTATCACTTGATCCAGTTGAAAGTGGATTTTCATTTGTATGCACTACATCAATATATTTTCCATATGTGGCTGAAAGCGAGTCGTCAGGAGCTCTACCAGACCATGTTACTTTACCCGCACCAGTGGCATAAACAGTAGATCTCATTGGAGTACCTAAATCAATTCCATTATGCCAGCCTCCATATTTAGGACAGTTATATCCAAAGCAATAGTTAACACCAATACTACTAATTGCTGGCCAAGCAAGACTTGGATATGATTTAACTCTTAACCAGTATTTTTCCAAAGCTGTAGGCAATGTACCTGAAGGATATGACACTCTCACATAATAGTATCCCATAGGCTGATTATCTTTTTGTATTAGCTTTTGAGTAAGCCCTACTCTTGTATCACTACCAATCAATGTCGATCCATAATACACATATAAATTATAGTTTTTCCCAGAGGGGATTTGCCCTAACCAAAAATTAATTCTACCAACTGTACTAATATTAACTCTGTAATAATCTTCTCTATCTGCCGTCATTGTACCATATACATCATCACCATCATTTATATAATCTGCTTGACTCATTGTATCATTAGGTTCACTTTCATTTACAACTGCCTGAAGGGAAATATCTCTTGACTTGCTTTCATCAATCCATTTCAGCTCATATTTTCCTTCGACTATCTTTCCGGTATATGTTATTCTATCCTCATTTTTATCTATAATAAGAATCTCACAATTATAATCATCTTGTTTTAAGATAAACGTTATTTTTTCATCCATTTTTACAGTATTTGAAAATGGTATATCGTCTCCATCTCCAACAATATGAAGCTTTACTTCTCCATAATCAAAGAGTATATTAGCAAGTTCTATCTGATAATTGTCATCACCTAAATAACTTAATTCCATAGGCTTATAAAAATTGAGTTCATCAATCTTTAATATAATATCTTCTTTATTGTCAGTCATAATGGGCTCTTCTATCATGTATACTTCTTCATCTAATACATTAGCTTTAAATTCTTCTTCCGATATTTTATCTATCTCAATAATACTATCATCTGCTATATCTGAGGTAATTTCATGGCTGAATGCTGGTGAGCATATAAGCATAGATAATATAATCGTTATTGCTAAGACTCTTTTAAAATTCTCCTTATTATCCTCCTATGTTTTCTTAATTATTTTATACAAGTTTTGTATCTTCCATATAGCATTATTTTATGTTGAAATTACTCGTTAGATGCTTTATACTAACAATATTAAGACTCTAAAATCTCTTCAATTTGGCTTTTGTGGTATTAAGTTCTCAAGTTGTAAGATATTATAGGGTCTTTCAATTTATTCGGCGACCTTATATGTAACATTCCCCTCACCCCCTGTCGTTTAATTTTATTATATGAAGTATACTTATTTCTCCCCCCTATTTAAATATACTGCCATATCTGTACTAATTTTTCTTGATGCTAATTTATTTATCCTTGTTATTTTTCCATTGTTTTGTGAAATAATTTTAATATGTAGAAGTAATTGAATTTTCTACATTTTCATATGTTGTACCAACATAAACTTGACCTGTTACTGTAAGTTTGTATGTTTTTCCTTTTACAAAGCTATACGTACTTGATTTTGTAACAACATTTGAATTTACACTATTACTTGTTCTGCTTACTTCAGAATATGTTCCGTTTGCATTTTTTACACTTAAAATAACTGTCATAGATATTTTGGTAACATCTGAATTGCCGCTTATTTGTCCCGAATATATACCACTACTAAAATATAAAGTAGGTGTTACCTTCTGCGCATGCTCCCAAAATGGAATAATAACCATATCTTTATTATCTAACATATCCCCACTACCCGCTACAGCATAGACATTTGATGCTCCCAACAATATAACCAAAACTGTCATTATTAAAGCTATTTTTTTAATCATAATTTAAAACCTCCCAATTAATATTTTTTCTTTCTACAATTAGTACGATAAAAATTGGACAAGTGTTACAAATTTTATTAGAAAAAATATTAAAGTATTGTAATATTTTTGTCGAATTTTACTTCAGACTTTTTGCCATTCTTATGACCTCTATAACACCTATCCATGAATCTATTTCATATTTAATATTTCCTTCCATCCAAATTGTTGAAGCATAATCATAATTTTTACCTTTACCCGAAAACAAATAAGTTTCTTTCCCATTTATTTCAATAATCTCATAATCGGTATGCTCATTATCAATAAATGTTTCACTTTTATCTGTCACAACTATTGCATTAAATACAAGGTTCTTTCCCTCTTTATTTTTATATACGTATAATTTAAAGCTGTCATAATCTTCAGCTTGTGATAGCTCAAAACCTTCAGGTATGTAAGTAGGAAGCTTTATTTTTGATTCACTTAATATTTCTTCTCGTGATTTGTTGCTTGTATTTTCAAAAATGTATCCGTTGTGGTCATCATACCATTCTACTACTGTTTTAATAACTGCTTGCTGTACTGCTTCTGCAGTCATAAGTGTTCCAAATCCCAGTGATACAATAACAGATACAAATATTGCAACTTTTTTGCTATAAAGATATACATTTTTAAATATCCTTTTATATCTTAGCTTGTTAATAAGTTTTTTCATCTTGTTATCAAAGGATGCAGAAAAATGAACAGATTCTTTTATTTGTTCTTCTGTTGGCATTTCATTGATTTCTTTAATTGCACTTTCCTTTACAGCATAAGATAGTAATGCTTCAAAAAGCGATTCTTTCTGTTTCTTGTTTAACTCCATTAATCATTCTCCTGTTCATATTTTTTCTTAACCTGCTGTCTGGCTCTGAAAATTCTGATTCTTACAAGATTTTCCGATAGGTCTAATATTTCAGATATTTCTTTATGACTATATCCATACAATATGCTTAACTCCAAGGGTATCCTATAAGTATCATCAAGCTCTCTGATAATTTCCATAAGGTTATTCAATCCCTGCATAGACATGATTTTATCTAAAACATCATCTCTTAGTTCTACATTTGAATCTAATTCATCATCAATTGGAACGTTTTTAGCTTTATCATTCTTTCTAATCATATCTATGGATTTGTGCCTCACTATTAGTACGAGAAATCTCTTGAGTTTGTTACAGTTTTTTAGAGAAATTTTTGAAATTATTTGAATTATTTTTATAAACGACTCATGAACAGCATCCTCCGCCATGTGTTCATCCTTTAATACCTGTCTTGCAACATATAGCATTGTATATCTGTAATTTGTATAAATGTACTCAAACTTGTCCTTGTCTTCCTGATTGTCAATCAGAGATAAATAAAATATCATAGTCCCTCCCAATGCAAAATATTTAATGCTCCTATTAATTATACTTATATTTATAGCTTATTACAATTATTGATATGTATTGAGATACTGTTAAATTCAAACATAAGCAGATGACCCAAATCTATGATTTGGTGTCAGTCGCTTATACTTTATGTGCAAAAAAAGGACTAACCCTTCTAAATGAATGAGTCAATCCTTATTTCTATCTATGTTATTCAGTTTTTCAAAATTTTCTTCAAATACTGTCCTGTATAGGATTTTTTTACTTTTGCTACTTGCTCCGGAGTTCCTTCTGCTACTATTGTTCCTCCGCCGTCTCCTCCTTCAGGACCTAAGTCTATAATGTAGTCTGCTGTCTTAATTACATCCAAGTTGTGTTCTATGACAACTATGGAGTTGCCTTGTTCCACAAGTTTGTTCAGAACTTCAATGAGCATGTGTATGTCAGCCATATGAAGTCCTGTAGTAGGTTCGTCAAGTACATAAAGTGTCTTGCCTGTTCCTCTCTTGCTCAGCTCAAATGCAAGCTTTACACGCTGCGCTTCTCCTCCCGATAATTCGGGGGATGGCTGACCAAGCTTGATGTAACCAAGACCAACATCCTGAAGTGTTTTGATTTTATTATAAATCTTAGGGATATTTTCAAAGAATTCTAAAGCTTCATCTATTGTCATATCCAGCACTTCAGATATATTTTTACCCTTATATTTTACTTCCAAGGTTTCTCTGTTGTATCTTTTACCTTTACAAATTTCACACGGTACATATACATCAGGGAGAAAATGCATTTCTATTTTTAAGATACCGTCACCGTGACAGGCCTCGCATCTGCCGCCCTTAACATTGAAGCTGAATCTTCCCTTTTGATATCCTCTTTCCTTTGCTTCAAGAGTCATAGAAAATACATCGCGTATATAATCAAATACCCCTGTGTAAGTTGCAGGATTAGACCTTGGTGTCCTTCCTATAGGAGATTGGTCAATTGTGATAATCTTGTCTACATTTTCAACCCCAAGCATTTCATCATAAGCTCCGGGGCGGTTTGAATTTTTAAATAATTTTTGATGAAGACCTTTAGACAATATTTCATTTATAAGTGAGCTTTTACCTGAACCGGAAACACCTGTAATGGCGCACATTAACCCTAACGGAATTTTCACGTCAAGATTTTTTAAGTTGTTTTCCCTTGCTCCTTTTATTTCAATGAATTTATCCGCTGTCCTCCTAATTTCGGGCACCTCTATTTTCTTTTTGCCGCTTAAATACTGTCCTGTTATAGAATTTTCGTTGTTTTTAATTTCATCATAGGTGCCGAATGCCACAACTTCGCCCCCATGTACTCCGGCTCCGGGACCGATGTCCAAAATATAATCGGCACTTTCCATGGTTTCTTCGTCATGCTCTACAACTATTAATGTGTTGCCTAAATCAGTTAAATTTCGGAGTGTTTTTATGAGCATGCTGTTGTCTCTTTGATGAAGACCGATGCTTGGCTCATCCAATACATACAATACTCCAACCAAGCTTGAGCCGATTTGAGTAGCAAGACGTATACGCTGGGATTCTCCCCCTGACAATGTGCCTGCATTTCTTTCAAGAGTTAAATAATTCAAGCCCACATCTGATAAAAATTGTAATCGTGAATTAATTTCCTTTATTATTTGGCTTCCTATAATCGTATTTACATGGCTTAGCTCCAATTCATCAAAGAATTTTAAGCTTTTTATTACAGAAAGCTTTGTTACTTCATATATGTTTTTATTTCCAACCTTCACAGCCAAGCTTATGGGATTTAATCTTGCTCCATGGCATTCCGGGCATGGATTTTCCTGCATATATTCTTCTATCCATTCTCTCATTTCAGGTGATCTTGTTTCCATATATCTTCGTTGAAGGTTGTTAACAACTCCTTCAAAATCCCTGACATATGTCCTTGGTCCCTGAAATTTGCTTACAAACTCAACTTTTACTTCTCTGCCATTTGTACCAAACAGTAATTCATCAATAAATTCCTGTGGTGCTTCAGACAGCGGTTTTTCCATATCAAAATTATGATAATCTGCTATTGCCTTAAATATCTGATAATAATAGCCATCTTCCTCAGACCCGAAAGGTGCTATTGCTCTTTCAGCAATTGTCTTTGTGTAATCCGGAATAACCAAACTTGGGTCTATTTCTCTGTTTACTCCTAAACCGTTGCATGTCTTGCATGCTCCGATAGGATTGTTGAAAGAAAACATTCTTGGCGAAATTTCTCCAAAGCCTATACCGCAATCGGTACAAGCAAATTTAGTACTCATTAAAAGTTCTTCTTGTCCCATAACGTCAATGAGAACCATACCTCCTGAAAGCTCAAGAGCTGTTTCTACTGAATCAACAAGACGTTTTTGTATGCCTTCTTTAATGATTAACCTATCTATAACAACCTCTATGCTGTGCTTTTTGTTTTTTTCTAACTCTATTTCTTCCTCTAATTCATAAAGCTCCCCATCGATTCTTACTCTTACATAACCGTCTTTTTTAATATTTTCAAGAAGCTTTTTATGTGTACCCTTAGCCCCTTTAACCATGGGAGCTAAAATTTGAATCCTTGTTCTTTCCTCATATTCCAAAACTTTATCTGTTATCTGGTCTACCGTCTGCGTTGTTATCGGCTTACCGCAGTTTGGGCAATGGGGTGTTCCCACTCTTGCAAACAACAACCTGTAATAATCATAAATTTCCGTTACTGTACCAACAGTTGAACGAGGATTCTTGCTGGTTGTTTTTTGGTCTATAGAAATAGCCGGTGATAATCCTTCTATAAATTCCACATCCGGTTTGTCCATTTGTCCTAAAAACATGCGGGCATAAGATGATAAGCTCTCGACATAGCGTCTTTGCCCTTCTGCATATATGGTATCAAAAGCAAGGGATGTTTTTCCTGAACCGCTGACTCCCGTAAAAACAATGAGTTTGTCTCTTGGAAGCTCAACACTTATGTTCTTAAGGTTGTTTTCCTTTGCTCCCCTGATTATTATTTTGTCCATTTGTTATCCTTTCATTTACGCTAATAGCTTAAGTTCCTTTATTTCGTCTCTCAGCTTAGCAGCTTTTTCAAACTCTAAGTTTTCTGCTGCAATACGCATTTCCTTTTCAAGCTCTATGATGTATGCAGATAAATCTTTGATTGTTTCACTTTTTGCAGAATATTTTTCTTCACTTTCCGCTACTTTGGTTGCTTCGATCACATCACGTACACCCTTAATAATTGATGTGGGAATAATATTATGCTCTTTATTATATATATCCTGTATTTCTCTTCTTCTGTTTGTTTCCTTAATTGCTCTTTCCATGGAACCGGTCATTTTATCTGCATACATGATAACCCTGCCGTCCACATTACGAGCAGCTCTGCCAACCGTCTGTATAAGTGATGTCTCTGAGCGCAAGAATCCTTCTTTGTCAGCATCAAGTATTGCCACAAGTGAAACCTCCGGCAAATCTAATCCTTCTCTTAAAAGGTTGATTCCAACCAATACATCGAATTCACCTAATCTTAAATCTCTTATTATTTCCATTCTTTCCAATGTATCTATATCCGAATGCAAATATCTCACCTTTATGCCGGTATTTTTAAAGTAAAATGTTAAATCCTCAGCCATTTTTTTTGTGAGTGTTGTCACTAAAACTCTTTGGTTCTTCTCAGTCGAAATACGTATTTCATTTATTAAATCGTCAATTTGGTTTTCAACAGGTCTAACAAAAATAGGTGGATCCAACAAGCCCGTAGGACGTATTATTTGCTCCGTTACATTTTGTGAATGCTCCTCTTCGTATGGTCCCGGTGTTGCACTTACAAACACAACCTGATTTATTATTTTTTCAAATTCATCAAATTTTAAAGGTCTGTTATCAAGTGCTGAGGGTAATCTGAATCCATAATCAACCAAAGTTGATTTTCTTGCTCGGTCTCCGTTGTACATACCTCTTACTTGCGGAACAGATACGTGTGATTCATCTATTATCATTAAAAAATCTTTCGGGAAGTAATCTAACAGAGTGAATGGTCTTGTGCCGGGTTTTAGATTATTGATGTGTCTCGAATAATTTTCAATACCGTTACAGTAACCCATTTCCGTGAGCATTTCCAAATCGTAATTTGTTCTTTGCTCCAACCTTTGCATTTCCAAAAGTTTATTCTCTCGTTCAAAATGCCTTAATCGTTCCTCTAATTCTTCTCTGATGCTGACAACGGCTCTTTTTACATTTTCTTCGGTTGTGGCATAGTGAGTTGCAGGAAAAATCGAAATGTGATTTCTTCTGCCTAATATTTCTCCTGTTACCGTATTTATTTCTGTTATTCTGTCTATTTCATCACCGAAAAATTCAACTCTTATGGCATTTTCAGAAGATGAAGCAGGGAATATTTCCAAGGTGTCTCCCCTAACTCTGAATGTTCCTCTGGTAAAGCTTATATCATTTCTTTTATATTGTATTTCAATGAGCTTTCGCATTGTTTCATCTCTATCTTTTTGCATCCCCGGTCTAAGAGAAATAACCAAATTTTCATAATCCACAGGGCTTCCCAATCCATATATACAGGAAACACTTGCTACGATTATGACATCCTTCCTTTCAAAGAGGGATGCTGTTGCAGAGTGACGTAATTTATCTATTTCATCATTGATTGATGCATCTTTTTCTATAAATGTATCGCTGCTTGGCACATATGCTTCCGGTTGATAGTAGTCATAGTAGCTGACAAAATATTCAACCGCATTGTCAGGGAAAAACTCCTTAAACTCTGAACAAAGCTGTGCAGCCAAAGTTTTGTTATGAGCTAAAATCAGGGTAGGTTTTTGTATCTTTTCAATTATATTAGCCATGGTAAATGTCTTACCTGAGCCGGTTACACCCAATAATGTTTGATATTTTAAATTATTATTTATACCGGCAACAATTTTCTCTATTGCTTTAGGTTGATCTCCGGTTGGCTTAAATTCAGATTTTATTTCAAATTTACCCATACTTCACCTCATCTCTCTAAACGTATGTTCGTATCATTATATATCTTTCACATATATAAGTCAACAAAAAAACTGCCTTTGCATAACTAAAAGATATAGCATGTAAAGACAATTTTTTGTTAGTTTTCCAATGATATTATTTTGCTGTCAATTTTTCCGTTTAAAATTTCTATTATTCCGAAGCTTTCTTCTCCGCATTTTGGAGAAATGGTACTACCGGGATTAAAAAATAATATGTTATTTATAATTTCATTATGTGCACAATGTGTATGACCATACAAAACGATGTCTGCATTTACTTCTTCGGCATATTCTTTTAGTCTGTCAATGCCGGATTTAACGCCGTGAAGATGTCCGTGGGTTATTATGATCTTTTTACCTTCTATTATTTCAGTCAGTATTAATGGCAGGTCATTTGGAGCTATATCACAGTTTCCGGGAACACGGCACACATTGTTTATATTTAATTTGCTTGCAAACTTATCTGCATCCTTGTATTTATCACCACAATGCACGAGCATATCAAAGCTACCGTATGTATTTATTTTTTCCATTTGTGTATTTAAAACCATATTATGGCTGTCGCTTACTACTAAAATTCTCATTTATATCCTCTAAGCATTTTCTTTAAATTTTGAAGTGCTCTTGCCCTGTGGCTTATTTCGTTTTTTTCTTCTTCAGACATTTCCGCAAATGTCTTGCCCGAATCTTCGACTATAAATAAAGGATCATATCCAAAACCGTTTTGTCCTTTTTCTTCAAAACTGATAACTCCGGATATTTTACCTTCAGCTGTCATTTTACTTCCATCTTCAAAAACAATTGCTATAACTGTTTTAAAGTATGCTGTCCTCTTTTCAAAGGGAATATTTTCTAATTTTTTAAGAAGAAGTACTCTATTATTTTTATCCGATGTTGGTTCACCCGCATATCTTGCAGAATAAACGCCCGGTTCTCCATTTAATACATCAACAAAAAGTCCCGTATCATCTGCTATTACAATTTCTTTAGTCAGCTTATGCAATTCAATGGCTTTTTTAAACGCATTTTCTTCAAGGGTAGTCCCGTCTTCTTCCACATCAAAATCATTGTAGCCCAAATCATTTTTAGATACTACCTCAAAGGGCATATCTTTTAAAATATCTTTTATTTCGCTTACCTTGTGTTTGTTTCCGCTGGAAAGTATTATTCTTCGATTCATTTTCCGATTTCCCCGCTTATTTCTTCTCCTAAAACTGTACGTTGTATATTATATAATTCTTGGCAGCCCCTTGTTGCCAAGGATATTAAACTCATTAAATCATTATGAGTAAATGTTGCTTCCTCTCCGGTTCCTTGAACCTCTATGAATTCACCTTTATCGGTCATCACTATATTCATATCAACATCAGCACTTGAATCCTCTTCATAACACAAATCTATTATTGTTTCTCCCTTTATCATTCCTACGCTTACTGCAGAAACGAAGTTTTTTACAGGCATTTTTTCAATTGCTTTATTTTTATATAATTTATATATTGCCTCTGTCATTGCTACGAAGCTTCCTGTTATTGAAGCTGTTCTTGTTCCACCGTCAGCTTGTATTACATCGCAGTCTATCCAGACTGTCCTTTCACCAAGAGAATCTAAATCTACAACCGACCTTAGACTTCTCCCTATTAATCTTTGAATTTCCTGAGATCTTCCGTCTATTTTTAATTTGTTAATGTCTCTTGATTTCCTTGTTTTTGTTGAACCGGGTATCATTGAATATTCTGCCGAAATCCAACCCTTGCCTGTTCCCTTTAAAAACGGAGGAACCTTCTCCTCAACCATGGCCGTACAAATAACCTTTGTATTTCCTACCTCTATTAAAACAGAGCCATCCGGATGTATTATGTAATTTCTTGATATTTTAACCGGTCTTAATTCATTATTTAATCTGTTGTTTTCTCTTTCCATTTTAACTCCTACCTAAGATATGGAATTATTATATCCCATAACCATAGTATTAACAATAATATTTTATTGACTAATATTATTCAATTGTCTATAATAATCCTACTTGAATAATATTAAAATTGGAGTGTTTATTATAGATAATAAAGATAAATTAAAAAACGACATATTAAGTGAATACTATTTAGAAAGCAAAAATGAAAAGTTTTTAAAGGTTCTTTCTCATTGCGAAAAGGTTGCTAAAACTAATTTAAGCATATTATTGATAGGTGAACCCGGAACAGGCAAGGAAGTTTTAGCTAAATATATTCATGTGTGCAGCCCAAGAGTTACAAATAATTTTATACCCTTACACTGCAGTTCTTATACTGAAGAAGAATTATTGGAGGCAGAATTGTTTGGAAAGGAAACTGAGGGTAAAATTGAACTTGCTCATAATGGAACCTTGTTTTTAAATGAAATCGGAGATATAGATGAAGAGGTGCAGGTAAAGCTTTTAAAGGTTTTAAATACAAATAAGATTACAAGATTAGACAGCGATGTCGAAAGAACGATAGACTGTAAAATCATATCTTCCACAAGCAAGGATTTATATACTGAGGTCAAAGAAGGAAAATACAGGGATGACTTTTTCTTCAGCATTAGCTCCATTGTTATAAATGTTCCACCTTTGAGAGAAAGACCCGAAGATATGGACCAATTAATTCATTATTTTTTGAAGAAATCACAGGATGAGTATGGCATAAAAATTTCTTCTATCGACCCTGAAGCAAAGTCATTTCTTTATAATTATGATTATCCGGGAAACTTAAGAGAGCTAAAAACAGTTGTTGACAGAATGGTTGTTTTATCTTACGACGGAAGGATAACCAAAGACGGTATACCTCTTCTTTTCAATATAAGAAAGGAAGTTAATATTCCAAAACCTGAAAGCTATAAAAGCATTATGCCGTTTAAGGATTTTAAAAGGGAATCTGAATCACAATATATAAAATGGGTTTTAGAACAAACAAACGGCAATGTTTCTGAAGCAGCAAGAAAATTAGAAATCAGTGCAAGACAATTATTTAATAAAATAAAAGAATTTGATATTAAAAAATAATGATATCACCGTAGCTTATTTGTTAGCCACGGTGGTATTTTTTTAGTAATGATTTCTTTATCATGAAAAATAAAAAAATAACTCCTGCATATCCATTTATTACGTAAATAATATTAACGAGCTTATTAAACGGAACCTTCAAGCCAATTGCTGCCCCTAAAACAGCTAATATGACTGTTGCCATTTTAAATTGAAATGTACCTTCATCGGCAATCCTTGAGGAAACAATCCACAAAAGCGGAACTGCTGTAGTAAATATTTCCGCAAATACACTTAATGAAAATATTACTGCAATAGATGGGTTAATACCTGAAGCTAACACTAATGATGGTATTTGAGAATTTGCGGTTTTATCGATATTTGCTATTATCCCTAAACTTATGACAACTATTGCCGTAGAATATCCTATTGCTCCAAAAGTTGCACCGATGGAAGCAATTTTTAGCTTTTTAGTTCTTGCCCCTATTGATGACATAAAAACCGAAAGTAGAAGTATATTAAAACCAACATATAAAAGTGCTGCAAACAGCCAATTATCTGTTGGTTTCATAATATTTAGTGTTGCAATTATATTACTTGCATTTTGCAGGCCTTCAAGGTTTTGAAAGATGGATGTCAATCCCAATAAGATTGCCATAGTTGCTATTACGGGACCTATTTTACTGATTATATTGACTATGTTATCTAAGCCAAATATTACCGTAACGATTGAAAGCACTGCCATTGAAATGCATCCAAATGATATACGTAACCCGAATTGCTGATTTAAGGTTGCGCCGGCTCCGGCAATCATAACAAAAAAGGACATGTATGCAAAAATGATTGAAAAATAATCATACAGTTTACCAACTCTTCTTCCGCAATAGTATAAAAACAATTCGTTTCCTTTAGTATATTTATGAGTAAATCCTGCTGTAACAAAACTAACCCCTGTATACATAAATAAAACAAAAACAATTACAGCACTTATAATTCCCATGAAACCATATGCAACAAAATACTGCATTATTTCCTGACCGGTGGCAAAGCCGGAACCAATTAAAAAAGCGATAAATGCACCTGCTATAGAATAAACTTGCTTTACATCATCATTAATCAACATACTCCTCCAAACAAAATAAATAAGTATTAAAGCTATATGACTGAAAAAGCTGTTTTATTCCACATCGCAGTGGAATGCATCAAATTTGTTTACTCACTGCGTTCGCACAAATTTGGCATTCTGTGCGTTTGACCTACCAACCATTTTTCAGAAAAAAGACTCTGAAAAATGAGATTAGGGCATAAATAAATCCGACAGAGTATACCTGTCGGATTTATCCTTAAATTTCTTATATTCCTGTCTCATCAAGCTTATTTAAATCATATCTGTTTATTAAATTTATAAGCTTTATAGCATATTGTGAATCTGTTGCATAGCCGCATCTTTTCAGTGCCCATGCACCCTGCATGCTGTCAAACATAACATCTCTGAATGGTTGATATCTGCTTCTTGTAAGCAGCAGGTCTTTGTGATCATCCCATGCTTCATTAGCATTGTTGTAAGCTCTGAAGTCGGCATCTATTCTAAATGTCACTCCGTTATATTCTTCCCATGTATTGGATGTAACGGAACCATTTGTTGCTGAACCTTTTATACCGAACAGGTTGTATGAAAACTTTCCGTTATATTTATCTACCGGAACAAACTGGCCCCATCCCGTTTCATGAATTGCTTGAGCAGTCTGCAAAGCAGCTGACATGCCTGATTTTTTCTGAGAAAGTACAGCAAGCTTAGAAGCAAATCCCATAAATTTATCTTTTTCAATAATAGGCAGTGCTGTGTAAAGCTTATCTGTATAAATTGTAAATTTTACATCTTCTGTCTTTAATACCTTACCGGCATAAATTGCCTCTGCTCTTAAACTCCATGAGCCGGCATCTCCTGCAACCGGAGTGTATGTTTGTCCTGTTAAAACCTTTTGAGAACCCGTCTTTGCATTGGTTAAAATATATTTTACACTGTCTAATGTCACATTACTTTTTACTTTTAGATTTATAGTATCATTTACAACTTGTCCGGGTCCGGCACTCTGCAACAATACTTTAGGAGTCCCAGTTACATTAACGGTTATTTTGTCACTCACATATGAATTTCCTGCTGTATCCTTAACTCTTACGTAAAGCTGTTTGTTGCCTGCCATGTCAGGTCCCGGAAACCAAGTATAATTTCCGTATCCTGCTTTAAATAAAACAGTTTCAACACCTGTATTAGTGTCAACAACAACATATTCCGTTTCTGAAACATTGTAATTTCTAACGGTTCGAAGTGTCACAGAACCATCTATTGTTTGATTTTGTGAAATTCCGCCAAGAGATAATCTTCTTTTTACATCTACCTTTACCTTTGTATAAGGACCATAATATGGGTTGCCTTTCGTATCATAAGCAATAACTCGCAAAGACATATTACCGTTATCTTCCATTACAGGAATCATGGTAAATCCTCCTAATGGATCTAATTCTGAAGATATATAGTATGCTCCTGTATCAGGGTTTATTATTTCATACTTAACATAAGCAGCTGAAAAATTTATTTTTGCATTTAAAGGTACACTGTCAGCAGTTACCAATTGTCCTTCTGTTAGTCCGGTAAGCTTAATGTCGGGGATTATATTAACTTTAACGGGAATAGAATCTCCTGCCAAGAAATTGCCCTTCCCATCGTATATTGCAGCAACAAGAACTTTTGAACCGTTGTTTTCCATTGCTGGAATCCAATTATATTGGCCAGTTAAGTCAGTACCTTTTGCTATAATAAAACCTTTTTTAGTATCCTGGTCAAGCAGTAAATATTTTATTTCTGCTGCTCCTTTAATTTCACTTTTAATTGTTGTACTTAAGCTTGAAGTACCTGTTATAACTTGTCCCGATTTTACGGAAGAAATTTTAACGTCAAAGAACGGTTCTATGTTTGAACTTTCTTTTGATTTAATTATAACTGCTCTTTTATCATTATCCCAATCAATTCCCACTCCTAAAGCATTGCTTACCAAACGGATAGGAACGAAGGTGCGGTCTCCTTGAATCATTGGTGCAACATCACTCAAATTATAAATCGTTTCATTGTCTATTGTATATTCTATTAAACGACTGTCAATTGCAAGTGCTACATGCATATCGCCTTTAGATATGTGCACTGTTCTTTTTTCATTGTCCCAGTTTACTTCTGCTTTTAGTTCTTCGGCTATTATTCTAATTGGAACTAAAGTTCTGTCATTTTTTATAAATGGCTCTGGATCGGAAGCAACTCTCTTTCCATCGATTATTATCCTGATTGGTCCATCAGCATATGCTTTTGGCACAACATTTAACAATGTTACCATTAAAAATGTTGCAATTAAAATAAAGCCAAATACTTTTTTCTTCATTTTTTCACCTCTTTTATTCCTTTTTTACATTATAGCACATAAAACTACATGCTAATGTTACGGATATATTGCAGGTCTACTTCTTTCTAATTCTTGCTCTTTCGTACTGTCTTGGCCACTCAGCAATATTGCTGAGCTCCTGATCTGCATAAAGTGCATAATATGGATTTCTTAAAAGTGCTCTGCCAAAGAAAACTAAATCTGCCCTTCTGTTTTGCAATATTTCCTCAGCCATTTGAGGTTCTATTATTAAACCGCCTGCAATAACAGGTAAACTTGTTTTTTCCTTTATTATTTCAGCAAATCTTACTTGATAACCCTGAAATGCTTTTGGAGGAACACTTACTACTCCGCCTGAACTGACATTTATAATATCAATTCCTTCATCCTTCACAAAATTGATAAGCTCTGCTAAATCCTCCGGATGGTTTCCTTCTTCTGCATAATCCTCTGCCGACACTCTAAGCATCAAAGGTTTTTCCATAGGCCATACCGTTCTGACCCCATGTATTATTTCTTTTAAAAACCTTGCTCTGTTTTCTTTAGTGCCGCCATATTCATCTGTTCTTTTATTTGTTAATGGTGATAAAAACTCATTTATCAAATATCCGTGAGCGCCATGTATTTCAATTATATCATAACCTATTTCAAGGCATCTTTTTGCTGCATCTTTAAAAGCTTGAACAACTTCTTTAATCTCTGTTATAGTAATTTCATTTGGAACCTTGTACTCTTCACTGAAAGCAATAGGGCTTGGAGCTATAATTCGTTCACTTTCAATCTCGCACTTTCTACCTGCATGACCTAATTGAATCCCCATTTTTGTTCCATAACTCTTACAGGTATCAACTATCTTCTTTAATCCTTCTATGTGAGTATCATTCCATATGCCTAAATCATTATCAGTAATTCTTCCCCTCGGCTCAACTGCAGTTGCTTCCTGAATTATTAAACCGACTCCTCCAACTGCTCTTGATACATAATGAAACATATGCCACTCCTTTGCTGTTCCCTCATTATCAGAAGAATACATGCACATGGGTGCCATAACAATTCTATTTTTTAATTCTAAATCTTTAATTATATAATCGGAAAATAATCTTGACATTTTTCCTCCTCCAAAAACAATATTTATAATAGAATACCCGTGTATATAAAATATAAACAAAGATGTCAATCTTTTGAATTAAATCCTGAAACCGTTAATATTTTAATTCCTAAAAATGAATTTATATCTATTATAATATCATTATCCGGTAACTTAATAAGCTTGGATATAAAAACATTAATTCCTCCTAATGATATTTTATAAAATGCTTCTTCTTTTTTAGGCAATTTTGCAAATATTTCAGGAACTTGCACAAAAGCGCATTCACAACCGGTTCTATACTCCGGATATTCGATACATATATTTAATTTATTTTTCTTATGCAAATAATTTTTTGCTGCTGCAGTGATTTTAATTATATCTGATAGTTCTCTTGACACTTGATTCTCCTTTTGAAAATAACCTATTTAATTGTACTCACACACATACCTTGCAGCTGTGTCTTTTTCGATTAATTAATTATATTAATTGGTTTTCCGCTTAAAAACGATTCAAGGTTTTCTACTGCAAAATTCATAAGACGCTGGCGGCTTTCTTTTGGAGCCCAAGAAATATGTGGTGTTATGATGCAATTTTTTGCCTTAAGAAGTGGATTATCATCTTTTATCGGTTCTGTGGACGCAACATCAAGTCCGGCTGCATAAACTTTCCCTGAATTGAGAGCATCCGCAAGATCCTGTTCCACAATCAGTTGTCCTCGTGAATTATTTATAATTATTACTCCATCCTTCATCTTTTTTATTGTATCTTTGTTTATTATTCCCTCAGTCGACGGGAATAACGGACAATGCAGAGAAATTACATCTGATTTTGCAAGAAGCTCATCCAAGGAAACATATTCTCCCGAATTATTTTTGTTGTGTTTTGAAGGTCCATTGTAAGTTATCACATTCATTCCAAAAGCAGCAGCAATCTTGGCAGTATTTTGACCTATACGGCCATATCCGATAATTCCCATTGTTTTACCTGCAAGTTCTATAAGAGGAAAATTCCAATAACTCCAATCTGCATTGTTAGTCCAATCACCATTGTGTACAGAATCAGAATGTGCTCCCGCATGATGACAAATTTCTAATAGTAGTGCAAATGCCATCTGTGCCACTGCTGTTGTTCCATATACAGGAATATTGGACACGGGTATGTTTCTTTCTCTTGCAGCATTAATATCAACAATATTATAACCTGTTGCAAGAACTCCGATATACTGCAAATTAGCACACCTTGAAATAACTTCGGCATTCAATGGTGTCTTGTTTGTAAATACTATATCTGCATTTTTAATTCTTTCATAAACTTGTTCTGCCGGTGTTCTGTCATATACCGTAATATCTCCAAACTTTTTCAAATCTTCCCAACTTAAATCTCCAGGATTTAATGTGTATCCATCCAATATAACAATTTTCATTATTCTTCACCTCACCTGTTATTTCGCCATATTTTTCAATAATCTCATTATATTATCAATTGTAAATTTAAGATTTTCAACACTTTTGTAACGACTTGTTTCGAAATCTTCCGGCAACTTGTTTATTGTGAATATTGAAGTAACGCCAATATTATACACATTTTCAATGCCATCTCCGGCTCCCCCTGCAATTACTAAGACGGGAATGTTCTGTTTCTTTGCTCTTTTAGCCACTCCTGCGACTACTTTTCCACTTAAACTTTGATAATCTATTTTTCCTTCTCCTGTAATTATCATATCAGCATCAGCAATAACCTGATTGAACTTAACAGCGTCAAGCACTGTTTCTATTCCCATCTGCAGCTTTGAATCAAAAAATGCTATCATGCCTGCACCCATTGCACCAGCTGCACCGGTTCCCGGTATTTCTGAAATATCCTTATTTAAATCTCTTTTTATAACATATGATAAATGTTTTAATCCTTCATCAAGAAATGAAACCATTTCAACATTTGCTCCTTTTTGTGGTCCGAAAACATAAGCAGCACCTGTCGGTCCAAACATTGGATTGTCTATATCGCACATAGCAATTATTTCTATTCCTTGTAAAGCTTTATTAATTTCAGTAATATCTATAGAAGATATTTCATGAATTGTTCCTCCGACAGGAATAATTTTTTCTCCCTTATCATTATAAAACTTTACTCCCGCAGCAGCTGCTGCCCCACAACCGCCATCATTTGTGCTGCTGCCTCCAAGACCTATGATAATTTTTTTGACTCCTTTGCTTGTTGCATCAAGGATCATCTGACCAATACCATATGTTGTTGTTTTTCTTGGATCCTTTCTATCTTCTACAAGCGGAAGTCCTGCACATGCTGCCATTTCAATTACAGCAGTGCGTCCGCCTTCGATTATCCCATAAAATGAATTCATATCTTCAAAGTATGGATTTTTAACAACAATATCGATTTTTTCTCCGCCAAGTGCAGATAAAAAGCAATCTACACTTCCCTCTCCACCATCAGCCACCGGTATAGATACTACTTCGCATTCCGGATAATATTCTTTTACTTTATCACTTATAATTCCACAAATTTGCATTGAGCTCATTGTGCCTTTAAAGGAATCGGGTATTAAAATTATCTTTTTCATAATTATTCGCTTGATTGCTCCTTTTGTATTATTTAAGTAATTATACCTACTGTAAGTTAATTTGTAAATAAGAACACTCTCATCCACTAATCAAAGCTTACTGTCTCGGTGACCTTGATTAACAACAAAAAGACACCAACTGTTCAGTCAGTGTCTTTTGTGTCAACAACCCTTTCCCCATGTCATACACATATCATATGTCATGTAAATTTTATCGCTTTTGTCTTATTTCTTCAAATCTTCAATGTCAAGCAAGTTTAAATCAAATATAATTTTTTCCCCATCATTAACCACAATGCAAGGTAAACCGACCCTTCCGCCTTCTTTTACTTCTATAAACTCCGGAGTGTTGTCTCTGTATTTTAAAAATCTTTTAAGATTTAGCATATTTTCCGTAATGTCAAGATATATATACTCGACTCCTTTTTCCGAAAGAAACTCTTTCGCAGGTGCACAATCCGGTCAGTGTCTGCTTCCAAACACAATTACTTTTTTCATTTTTTCCTCCATATTTTTTAATTGATTTTATTTATTTATACTAAATAGAATTTTAATCTATGTCAAGACCTATTTCAATCCTGTTACCATGGCTTAAGTATAACATTTATGCAATTATCTTCTTTTTTATCAACAATCTAAACTCTTACCGAATGGTTTATCCCCTACCATTAACAAGGGGAACTAATCCTAAGTCTATGGCAGTAGTGATAGCTTGAGTGCGGTTATTAACATTAAGTTTTTTGAAGATGTTCCTCACGTGATTTTTTACAGTGCTTTCACTGATAAATAATTGCTGCGCTATTTCCTTGTTGCTCTTTCCTAAGCTAAGATTGCAAAGTATTTCCCTTTCTCGTGGGGAAAGTTTTAAAAGCTTACTCCTTGACGAGTTTGGCTGATTATAGTGTTCAAGATTTTGATCGGAGATCATAAGATTACTGAGCAAGGCTCTGCTGATTGGCTTTGAGAGAGGAATTTTTCCCGCAAGCAGTTGAACGAGAGCTTGTATAATCTCTTTGGAATGCATATTTTTGTTTAGAAATCCATGTGCACCGGCTCGTAAAGCTTCTGCTATAATCTCATCATCATCACTGACAGTAAGTATAACAATCGTAAGCCCAGGGTATCTTTCTAATAAGCTACGAGTCGTTTCGATGCCGTTTAGCTCCTTCATATAAAGATCCATAAGAATTATATCAGGTTTGGGTGACAGATCTGTCATCAGCACTTCCTCCCCGCTGGAGGCCTCCATAATATTAATTATATTATAATCCTCTAAAATCCGTCTAAGTCCCTCCCTGAAAAGGCTATGATCATCTACTATCAAAAAATTAAGTTTTGACAATTGCTCTAATTCTTTATTCATATGATACTCCTGTGACAAAGTGGCAGTTTTAGGTATGTAGTAGTCCCCTGTCCCTTTTGTGTTTGGATATTTAGCTGTCCGCCAAGTGCATTCGCCCTTTGATTCATAATGCGCATACCCTGATGAAGAATGGATTCAGAGTTTACCTCTTCTTTATCAAAGCCCTGACCATTGTCTGAAATGGTGATAGTCAGTTCTTCATTGGAAAAGATAATAGTAACATCTGCGTGTGTAGCTTCGGCATGACGTCGCACATTGGTGAGAGTTTCCTGAACAATTCGGATTATATGAAGCTGATCCTCAAGCTTTACAAGAGGGCATACCCCTTCGACATTAAGAGAAACATGGACGCTGGAAAGCTTGTTAAATTCCCTAATGTACCGGTTTATGCTGTCAATGAGGCGCCCCTCCTGGTTCACATCTACACGCAAGCCGATAATTGCTTCCCTCACATTCTGGTAAGAATTGTCCACCACTTCGCGAAGCTCATCTAAAAGTCGTGCGCAATCCTCATAATTTCCATTGCTCAATCTAATGTTTGCTGAATCGAGCCCTAAACCTATATAGCTTAGAGTTTGTGCAAGCCCATCATGCATTTCCATAGCTATGCGGTCACGTTCCTGAAGGACAGCACTTCTCATTGCTTCTTTATAAAGAAGCGCATTGTCTATTCCTATACCCAGTTGAATGCTGATACTGTCAAACAGCGACTTGTTAAGCAGCATTTCATTAATATTGTGCCAAACAAGTATACAAAGACCGCTGGATATGCCTTGGCTATCATAAGATTGGAAGGCCAGAAAATATCCGCTTTCCAAAATCCGGTGAAGGAATTTAAACTCCGATTTTTCCGAGTTGTGTCCCCAATAAAGCTTTTGCTGCAGGTGAATGTTAAGCTGGTCGGGTATATCTGCGGATTCGGTATTAAGTCCGATTTGGGAGAACAGGGAAAAATTTTCTTTATTTGTCTTAACGTATAGAAGCCCTAATTGAACATCAAGCGCTTGTGACAGCCGCCTTAAAAAAGTATCACAGAAGTTTTGCAGAGTAAAAGATTGACTGATGGAGGTAGCTGCAGCGTTAAGTATGAAAAGCTGTGCGTTTTTTTCCTTCAGTCCCCTAGTAAGCTCAATCTCATTTGTGATATCCGAATATACCTCAACACGCCCCAAAAGTTCCCCTGAGTCACCATAAACAGGTCCGCTGAAGCGCTTGAGAATACGCTTTCTGGGCATGACTACCTCGACCTCATCATTTGAAACTACTTCGGGATGGTCATATAGCCAAAACAACCTCTTTTCAAACTCATCCGGATGAAGCACTCTCCATTTAATTTGCTCAGTTATCGCCCTGCGCTTATCCTGATAAAGAATTGTAGATGCGGGCAATCCAAAAAAATTTTCAAACTGCTTATTGCACATTACTACCTTAAGTTCATGGTTGATCATTAAGATAGCATCGTCAACCGAATTAAGTACTGACTTCAGCTGTTGCTCTAAAGTTACAGAATTCCCTTCAAGATTTAATTTCAATGGTGCAATCTCCCTTCGTTCTAAATTTAACTATCTATTAGTTTACCATACTATATTGTTTCTGTCACTGCTTACCTTATAGTACGAAAGTACTATACTTTTACCTATTTTTATATTTAATGGTATTGTTTTTTACTATTAACCAATAAAAAATTAGTTCTTAAAACGATACTTTTGGTGCATATACGCAAGTTACGATTTATGTTAAAGTGTTGTCAATGGTTGTTACCAAATATTTTAAAATAAGAGAGGATGGTTAGTTATGTCAGCAACACCTATTAACAACAAAGAGTATTTATGGAGTTATCGTGAGAATGCCCTGGAAGTAATAAAGACCGCAAAAGCTAAGAAGGGCTTGACCTATGAGCAGATCGCGGAGGCTTTAGAAGTTAGCACTGTTTGGATAGCAAGCGCTTTCATGGGACAGCAGTTCGTACCACCTGCGTATGCAGAGAAACTTGCAAAATTGCTTGATCTTTCCAATGATGAAGTTGCCACACTTTCCACACATCCGTACAAAGGTAATGTAGATCCAATTCTTTATCGTCTGCACGAAATGTTTGATACATACGGACCGACAATTAAGGAGCTTATTCATGAGCAGTTCCCCAACATGGGCAACGGCATTATGAGTGCAATTGATTTTGCCGTGACTGTTGAAAAAGTTGAAGATCCAACCAGTGACAGAGTTATAATTACATTTGACGGCAAATTCCTGCCATATAGCCATAAGGGTAAATATCCCTGGTAAGATTATATTTTATAAAAGTGTTGAAAATGTCGGTGTAAACCGGCATTTTCAACACTTAAACATGAAAATGAGAGGAGGATTCATCCATGAGTGAACATGTAAACGTCAAGAAAAAGGCACCTACCTATTTTGAAAAGTGGAAGGGTCAAACATTTAAGGCAAAGTTGCCTAAAATTGGATTAGATCAAGTCCTGTGGTCCTTTATTGGCGGATTTTGCGCTCTGCTGATAGTGGCATATCTGGCACAGGAAGTTAAGCTTCTCAGTCTTTTCGCACCGTTCGGAGCATCATCTGTTCTGCTATTCGGAGCACCTGCCGCTCCTTTTTCGCAACCCCGTAACGCTTTTGGCGGTCACATGATTGCTGCATTAATCGGTGTGATTATCCACAATCTTTTGGGTACATCATACTTCGCAATAGCGATGGGTGTTGGGCTTGCCATTGCAATGATGGTTAAGTTTAATGCTATCCATCCACCCGCAGGCGCCACGGCTTTCATTGGCGTAACTGCATCCAAGGGAAGCTTTCTCTGGATTTTAAACCCGGTTGCGTTAGGTATTATTATAATGATACTTGTAGCCCTTGTTGTCAATAACCTTGATAAAAAGAGAAGCTACCCGTCCTACTGGATATAAATTAAATTCTTTGTGATACAGAGGTTAATATTATGAATATCAAGCCGGCATTGTTTAATTGGAGCAAAACATTTAATAAATCAACATTAATTACTGATATAACTGCAGGAATAAGTGTCGGCATTATTGCCATACCGCTCTCCATCGCCCTTGCCATTGCTTCCGGTACCACGCCTGAGGCAGGGCTCTGGACTTCTGCTTTTGCAGGCTTTGTGGCAGCCTTGTTGTCGGGCTGTCCGCAGCAAATCACCGGACCCTCCGCCACATTGGTGGCAATTTCATATAGCACCATTTCGCTATACGGCTTTGGAGGTCTTTTGACAGCCACTTTTTTGGCGGGTATATTACTTATTATTTTCGGTCTGCTTAATTTAGGCAAAATAATAAGGTATATGCCCTACCCTATTGTAGTAGGTTTTACTTCAGGCGTAGCCTTTGTATTAGCTGTAGGGCAGCTGGGTGATTATCTGGGGCTGACCCTGCATAACCCGCCGGTTCAAGCGATAGGAAAAATTATTGCCTACTTGCAGGCAATACAGAACCTAAATATTTATTCCCTTTTCATCGGAACTTTATCCGTTATTGTAATAGTGGTATGGAACAAGCTAAACAAAAAAATACCCGGATACTTAATTGCATTATTATTATCCACTATGGTGGCATATATGACGTCATGGCCGGTAGAAACCATCGGTACAAGATTTGGTCATGTTTCTGCTTCAATTCCGGCGGTTATTTTACCTGAGCTAAGACTTGCTGAAATCAAATTTTTATTACTTCCTGCATTTACTATTGCCTTCGTCGCGGCTCTGGAGACACTGCTTTCAGCGGTGGTGGCAGATGGGGCAACAGGAGAGAGTCATGACCTTGGAATGGAGCTAATTGCCCAAGGTGGTGGAAATTTGATGAGCGCCCTGATAGGAGGACTTCCGAGCACGGGGGTTATCGCCAGAACGGCAGCTAATGTAAAAAGTGGAGCAATTACATCTGTTTCCGGCTTAGTTCATTCTATGGTTGTCATACTTTGCAACTTGATTTTAATGCCCTTTTTAAGCATGGTTCCTATGACTGCGCTGTCTGCCGTGCTATTTATAGTTTGTTTTAACATGGTGGAATGGAAAAGCATAAAAAAGATGTTCAGAGCCCCTAAGGCAGATATATTAATTATGCTTACAACCTTCATCCTTACTGTGATTCTTGATCTTTCAACAGCAATAATATCCAGCGTGCTTTTAGCCTCATTGCTTTTTACCGTACACATGATTGGGGTAAGTAGCCTTCAGGACATGGGTGAGCATGAGCTTGTAAAGAAAAAGGAGACTGCCATTGTTTATGAGATTGACGGTCCTTTGTTCTTTGGATTTGCACATAATATAAAAACCCTGGAAAAAGAACTGACCACCCAGGCAAAGTGGGTTATATTGGATTTTAATAAAGTCATCCTGATCGATGCCACAGGGCTGAATGCTTTAGATAAATTGATACAGACAGGACAAGGTATGGCAATTAACTTCTCTTTTGTTAAGGTTAAGCCCCATATAAAAAGAATTATGGATAAGGCGGGAATATGCGGTAATATTTGTATTGATTAAAATGTAATGCATACATTATTAAAATATTCGCCCCAAATTTGATTAAATAAATTTAGAATTCTCCTGAAAACAAAAAAAGACACAAACCTATTGCGGTTGGTGTCTTTCATTAGATTAATTATAGAAGACTATTTTGTTTTTCTCACTCCGTTTTCGTCCACCTCGTATCCATCGACGGTGATGCTTCTTGCAAGTGAACCATCAGCGTTAAAATAATACCATTTACCTCCAATATCACACCAACCGATGAACATCTTATTACCAAAAAAATATTTCCAGCTTTCGCCGTCCTTTACCCAACCGGTTTTTAGAGTATCATCAATGTTGAAGAAATATTTCACACCATTGATATCTTGCCAGCCGGATAGAACCTTGCCGTCCCTGTAGTAGGAATACTGTCCTGAGTCATTCAAAGTCCATCCCTGTGCGGTGTCAGGATCAATAGTCATCTTGATGTAGCGGTAAAGCATGGCAGAAACTTCGGCTCGTGTTGCACTTGAATTAGGATTAAATTTATTTTCTATATCCCCCATCATTATACCCGCTTGCTGTATTGCTTTAACTGCAGTTTTGTAATTGCCGCTTATTTTGTTGTCGTCCAAATAATCAATTGCTTCGTAGACCACAGGTAACTTGTAGCCAACAGCTTTAACATATTTTGCAAAGATAACTGCTATTTCCTGACGGGTAACTGGTTGGTCAGGTGCAAACTGCCGATTTCCAATCCCCTTAACAATATCATTTTTGTATGCCCATTCTATATATGGTAGATAATATTTGTCTATCGGCACATCAATAAAGCTACTCGTAGTATACTCCTTTATATCCACATCGGCCATCCTGCCAAGTACGGTAACCAGCATTCCACGCGTCATAGCAGTATCAGGAGCAAAGGTAACATCTGAAGTGCCGGATAGCTGTCCTCTTCCAATTACATAATCAATGTATTCCTTTCCCCAATGATTTTCAATATCGGTAAATTTCGTGCTTGGTTCTGTATACCCCACACCATATACCGACAAGTGTTCAGTAGTGATAATCAATTTCCTGCTGTCAGTATTATAAGTGCAGCCGGGAATGCGTCTTACATTACCCTCAGTATCAGCATATACACCGAACAGATATCTAACCGCCTCATTCTTATCTGGTGTATAAAGAATGGAAATAGTGGCTGTTCCGCCGCCAAGATTACTTATATTGACGATTTGACTGTCATTAACATAGCTTACAGTTATATCATACACAGGTCGGTTTCCGATAAGTGCCTGTGCTTGATCAGAAAGCCCTGTCTCCGTAGCGATGGTAATTTCTACATTACCTGAACTCTTCTTCAGGATCTCCTGCAAAGCTTTGAAGTCAAGACCAAAAGAAACTGTAACACTATCTATTTCAAGACCGTCTACTCCTGCATTCACAAGGCTATCCAGAGCGGCTCTGCTCAGAGTTATCATCTGAGAATCTGCGTGAAGCATGGTGACATCCAATACCACAGAAATACCATTTGCTGTCTTTCCATGTTCTTTTGCATATGCCTTTGCCTTAGCAATGGCGTCAGAGATAGTTTTATCCGAGATATTTTTGTTCTCTGTAACAGAAACAACCGCTGTTACCGGCTTCCCCGGTTCTTTTTCCGGTGCAATCGAAATATTTGATACAGTAGGTATAACCGATGTCCCCGTCGAACCTGTTCCTGTCGACTGTTGTTCCCGAATAATCTGCACAAAAGCAGTAGTAGATGTATTGTCTGCCGCATCCTTGGCCTGCAGCAGGATGGTAGCACTGTCTGCCGCGATAAACCGCGAGTCCGCAGGAGTCAGCTGACCTTTTAGAGTAAATACACCATTTGCGTCTGCTTCTACTTGGTCGTTTTCATCAAGGTTGTCAAGCTCTGCACCATTTGTTTCTTCACCTGTAATAATCGGTCCTGCCAACATCACCTTCGCATTGGATTCTGTAACACCGGTAACTTGAAAAACACCAGTACTGAGATCCGCTCTAAAGGAATCGCTATCAGGAATGATCAAAGGTGGCACATTATCAAACCGCAAACTTAAATAATCAACCATAACGTCTCCTTCAGCATCTGTAGCGGTAATCTTCAGGTTGAGTGCACCTTCAAAATCCTCAGGTGTATCAAAAGTAAGCATATTGTCCATATTATCCGTCTGCGCCAACACAGCTTCTTCCGAACCTTCATCAATATCCATACGCGTAACAACAATTTTTGCATCTATATCAGATTGAATGATGATTTGTGTCTTATCCTTAATATTAAAAATCTTCATACCATTTTCGCCATCCTTGACAGGCTGAGGCATATAAATAAGCTGCGGGAAGCTTGCCTTCGGTAAATACCTCTCACTGCTCTGCACCTCTGTACTTTCCGAAGCAAAGCTTTCATTCTTACCATCGCCGTCCTCATCCATCAGATAGCGGAAGGCCGTTATTCCAATCTTATAGTTTCGGTTTGCCTCCAAAGGAGAAATCTTATTGTTGTTATTTCCCACAGTTACAGCCATGTCAAAGGTGTATGTCCCATCTGAATCCTTAATCAGGTCATTTGATTTCAACAGATAGTTCGCGCCTGTAGCAATCCAATCACTACCGTCTTCCTGATACAACCTGATATAATAACCATCAATATTAGGTCCATTAGAAGGCAATTTCCAAGCTGCTCTCATCAGCTCACTGCCGATGGATGTCAGTTTTACCCCCTCAGGTGCGTTTGGTTGAATATCATTAGTATAGATGATGGTGTTATTATCGTCAAATTCGTAGGCATCCGTTTTTACAAAAGCAATTTCATCATCTTCTATTTTACCGTCGCCGTCAAAATCATCTGTAATCTTTTCCAACAGCACAGCAGTTACATAATAGCTCCCAGTGGGCACTGCACCGCCAGAAAGCAAAATGGTTTCTGTAATTTCACCGTTAGTCGGTACTACACTCTGAGAGATGAGATAGTCGGTACTGCCTTTTTCAGTTCCAAGATATGTACGCAAGATATAGGAGGTGTTGCTGTCCATATTCTGTACTGTACCGTCCAGTATTCCGCCGGAACTAATATTCATGCTATTAATAGCAGCATATGGGCTTGCATAATAGCATACAATGTCGAACGGTGCTTCAGAGGAAACAAGGTCCCACGCTCCTCTGCTTGGCAACTTCAACGTTACATAATCATCCCCCAAGACAGTGTTTGCTTCGTCCGGGTTGGTAATCTCTCCATTTTCATTAAACTCTGGAAGTATAGCAGAAAAAGTTGTGCTTGTTGATGTTCTTATGTCCAGACCATTCAATAACTGTTGAGGAGTCACTCCTGAATTCTGCTTCAATATTAAAGAGAACGCCAAATACTTAGGATCAGGAGAATCATCTGTGAATACTACCTCATAGCTTTTTTCTGTTTCATCTTTCTGCGTGATAGTAACACCATTATTGGATGTTGCATTGGCAATTATACCTGCAGGTGTTGTACTTAGGAACTTCTTAGGAATAACCCCCGGCTCTCCTTCCCATGTGCTTGAAGCAATCAAGATAATGTTATCGTTGGTTACCAAGATGCCAATCTGCTCTCCGGTATTTTCATCCAGCAATGCTTGGCTGAACGGACCAGGATTAAAAGGTTCGAATTTATCACCCCACAAACCAACCTTAATTCCCACATCTTTATCTTGGAAGATATAATAAATACGGAAAGGAAGACCAATAAAGCTACCTGTATACGCTACACCTCCATAGCCCGAAATATTGCGGAAAGCATTCTTAGCTGCCATACTTACTGAAGTATTGGTAATGGGAAAATCAGTCTGACCTCCAAGAGCTAAGTCAATTTCAGCACTTAACAGCTTCATATCTCCAAGAGCCCATGCCTCTTTCGGAATCTGCACTAACCCATAAATCTTGCCATCTGCCCCCAGCACTACGTACATCCTTTTACCCCCTGCAGAGTTGCCGACTCCTGCGTATGCAGAAGCATTAATCGCGCCACCAGCTTTAATGAACGGCATATCGTTTGTGATAGCCAGATCCAGCTTCATACCGCCTTTCACCATAAGACCAGTATAATCCACGCCCTTGTAATTACGCACATCGCCGGCAAGCTCCATATACCAGCTATAATTATCTACAATGGGCATTTCAAGAATTGTCCCGTCCGAAAGTGTTGCACTGTAATAACCTGCTCCAAGGGTGATATCATACCAACCTTCAATGGTCTCCAGTACACTTCCTTTTGCACTGATTGTAAGCCGAAGCGGCGGAATTGCAAAAAAATCGCCGTTGATAGTTTCAGCTAGATTACTGAATCCGCCACCCAGTCCGTTGAGCTCGGCAACCACTACCGGAGGCACCAGTGGGACACCGACCTCAGATGCGACCTTAAGTTTCAGAGTATTAGGTATAAGAGCACCTGTATAAATACGCGTCAGCTCCAGCTCTCCTTCCGCCTCAAACATATCAAACACGTTCAGTTCCAGCTCAAAAGCGTAGCGCTCTTCACCAGGAAATGTGTTTACCTCTCCCGAGGCACTGCCTACATCCAGTCCCAAAAGCTTTTCCATATCAACCTCACCGGATGCCTCTACACCGTAAACACCAAAAATATTGTTTTTCATACCCATACCCAATCGTTTCATTTCCAGCTTAGCCGCATCAATGAAGGGTGTTGATATTCCCATTTCACCGGTGAAAACAAGACCACCTTCCATTGCCGCCGTGACAGTCTCTACTATGCACTTGGCACCAGGAATGTCTATGTGAAGGATCGCACCATTATTGTTCGGTATCATACCGATATTCATCTTACCGTTGCTGTATGAAAAAATCAGACTGTTATCCGAACCGTATTTTGGCTTATAGAATTTAAATGTAGGCGCAGACAGATGTACATTCTGTGCTGTTACCGTTCCGTCTGATGCTACGATAAATTTTCCCGTTCCCTCAGTCCATGTGGCAGTCAAAGAAGGGGAAAGCTGCACCGCACCATTTTGAAATATGAAATTATCAGATTCCTGCTTAATAGTGCCACGATAAACATTCACTAAATTGCTTCCGAAACGAGCTTTCAATTCTGCCTCACTCTTCCCTGCCTGAGCCGAAAAAGTGCTACCGTTTTTAACTATACCCAAACAGGTTGCATCTTCAAGAATAGACACGGGGTCTGCAGGAATATTTGTCGCTCCGTACTCATATAAATCACGAAAGCCCCACAATGCAAAGGTGGAGTACCGGCCATTTGTAAAATCGTGATCAACATTGACCGTAGAATTATTATTAGTCGAATAACTTATCGCCTCACTGTAGTTGTTCAAATGTCCGCTCACACCGGCAATAAGATAGGGTTTCCACCCTCCTTGGCCGTCACTCGTATACCCTAAAGCTGATGCATATCCGTCAAGAGCGATAAACTGATTAGCATAAGAGAAGGAATCGGTAAACACTTCGGTAATGTTATAACCACCAGATACCGTCCTCATGGAACCCGTCGCCGAATACATGGGAGCCGAATAATGAGTATAGCTACCAACCCAATCCCATTTATCAAAATAATAATTAAAGGTACTGCGACTCAAGCGAAGATTGCCTGCGATACTGTGTCCCACACCTCCAAAGCGTACATGCCTTGTCAACCAACGTATACTTGTACGCTCGGGAGCGTTGCTGATTTTTGCTTCGGCAAACACCCCCCAAGTTTTTCCTAAGTCAGAGCCATCATGTTCAGTTATCTGCGCGGTAGTGCCCGTCGGTGCTCCTTTGTCAAGCCGTACAAGTTCGTATGTTACTTCAATTCTGGCACCGTTGGAAAAACCGAATGTCTGCACCAACTTAGGATTTTCTGTATTAGATTCCATTCGTACACTGTGGCTGTTAGGCAACAACTCTGCGCTCATGTTTGTTTTGACAGGATTAATCTCTTCCATTGTTAAGAGCTGACTGTAAAAAGCATGTGTTTCAGTTGCCCCAATTTCTTTTACATCATTCAAACTCTTTTGAGACGGCACAGTAGTCAAGCTACCGTCCGGTCTAATATAAAAGCCGATGTAAGAATTTTGAAGGTAAAAGTAGCCATCTTTCGTTCCAGCAGTAGTTCCATTTACATCCCGTTGCATTGCCCCGACATAAGCAAATGCAGAAATAGGAAACAAAGTTACAATCATGACAATTGTCATCGTTACTGCCAGTATCCTCCTGATATCTTGTCTTAATTTCATTATATTTACTCCTTTCGCGTAAGGGCATAAAAAACCCCTATTATAGCTATTCACTGCTATTATAAGGGTAATTTTTTTATTATGGTAGTGACTCATTACACATAAAAAAGTCACTTTTTTTGAATCAGAAAATGTACTTGGAGAGCTCCTCCCTCCCGGAAATGAAGAGCTTTTCATATACCTCCATCATAATATTCTTAACCCTCCCTACAGAGATACATTGCTGCTTTGCAATCTTCGCGTAGGGAATGCGATGAGCCACCATTTGTGCGATATGGTATTCACGAAGTGAAAGGACAAGAGTAAGATTATCTTTCGTAAAATGATTATGAAAAATAACCCAATTTTGAAACGTTCGCTTACATTGTTTAACCACAGCTTCATACTGATTAGGAAACTCCTGTAAAAGGCAACGTTCCACCAGACCTCCAAGAGCGGTCAAATTCTCTGCAAACGGTGTAACGAAGCCATGAGGCAGAGCAATATGCATTGCCTCAATCAAAAATCTTCTTGCCTTCACCTCCTGCTCCAATGCATAACAGGCAGTTGCACAGCAAAGCCGAATGTATATACCAATTAGTGTAAAGCCTCTATCCGGCTCACCAATAGTCAATGCCGTCTGTGCCACTTCCAACATGGCTTCATATCTGCCTATACATTGCAGATATTTTACTCGAAGGTACAAAGCGAAATACCGAAACTGTATTGGGATTTCGCTGAAATTCCCCTCCTTAATCCACTCTGGGGTAAGTTTAGGTGCAATGCAACTAACAGCCGCGACGGCAAGTGAAATTTCCGCAAAAACGGCAGCGGTTCCCCCCTGACCGACTTTCTCCTTAAGATATGCTTCTATTTCTTTGTATGTATGATAATCTCCCATACTAATAACCGCAGCAATTGCAATAATACAGACACGAAGCCGTATCGCCTCATTATTACCAGCCTTATAATAACATTGCATTGTCCGCTGAAAATCTCCTCGATAATAGGCAAGCTCTGCCTCGTACGGAAGCCGTACCCAATCCTCTTTTATATTATCAAAAATCACATCGGGATTATAGGTTGACAGCAGTGTGCAGGTGGCCGAGATTACGCGCTCCAACTCTGTGGATAGACTATTTTGAGGATATTTTTTTTCAATGCGAGGATCTACGGGTTTTTCCGTACCAATGGGAAGCATCCAAGCCCTGCCATGCTTCTTAGTACCAGGAATGCGTTCCTGCTCGCAAAGCTTCTGCACCCTCCGCAAGGAAATATTCCATTTTTCTGCCGCTTCTTTGGCAGTAATGTATTCCATATACTCCATAGCTGATTTCACCGACTTTGTAATTAATTTAACCAACAACATTATATACGCTATTACGAATAGATTCAAGCTTAGCCATAAGATTTTTTTGTTTAGTGAAAGGTGAAGCAATTGAATTATTCAGCGTATAGTTTTGAAATACTTGCAGACAAATTAGCCAAATAATCCCGTACACGTTTCGGCGCAATACACTCACATTTATCGCCAAATTGGAATATAGTTTTATAACCATCTTCATTATCCATTATAATAATTTTTGCTGTATAATATCCATCCTTGAATGTTTCAATTACGCCGTCACCGCAATAACCAACTATATCTGTCTTGTTGACTTCATGAAATCGAATTGTAATTTCAACTTTTGGCGCTGTCTTATAAAAGTTTTCATTAAACTCAGAAAAGTCTATTTGTCTTGGTTCAAATGTTTTATATGTTTCAGAAACCTTTGCTATCCTATAAAAGCGAAATGTTCTCAGTTCATTTCGCAATAAGCAATACCCTTGCAAGTACCAAACTTTATTTTTATTGAGCAAGCGATACGGTTCTATCTCTCTTGTGCTTAGACTGCCTTTTGAATTTATGTATTCCAAAATAAGTATTTGCCTTTCGAAAATTGCTTTCTTAAATATAGAAAAATATCTTTCAAGTCGGCTGTCATCTACCCAAGGCATCATATCAAGAACAATTTGATTAGATTTTTGAAGTTATTTTTTAATATTATAAATTGTTGACATATAGTTGTCAACAATTTATGGTATACTGTAAGTACACAACAAATCAAAAAGGAGTGAGATAATGGAACAACGTAAGTTAGTATTGTTTATTGCTTCAACTTTAGATGGGTACATCGCAACAAAAGATCACGACTTGAATTGGCTCTTTAATGTTGAGGGTGAAGGTGATAACGGAATATCAGAATTTTATAATACTATCGATACAATCATAATGGGTAGGACCACTTATGATTGGATTATGGCACATGAAGATGTTTTTCCATACAAAGATAAAGAATGCTACATTTTTTCCAGGACACCAAAAGAAGATACCGAATATGTATCCTTTGTCAATAAAGATGTCGTTTCATTCACTAAGGAACTAAAAAGCAAAATCGGAAAAAATATTTGGATTATGGGAGGCAGTGAATTAATTTCCAATTTTATTAAAGAAAAATTAGTCGATGAAATTATAGTTACTGTAGCTCCGGTTTTATTGGGCAGTGGTATTCCCTTATTCAGGCAAAATAATTTTCAGACACTTTTAAGATTGAATAGCATAAATCGATTCAACCAATTTGTGGAACTTCGCTATGAAGTTATAAAATGATCTATACTTGTAAATTGCCAATTGACATAATAAAAAGATAATTGTCTTGGTGGCTGGTTAATATAAATCCGCTCTTAAAAGCGGTAGGACAGGCAATACCTTAACTTTGCTGTACAGTACGCTTTTAATCATATGATGTAATGTTAGCACTGATAAAGATGTTCTAAAGTTCTGTCCTTTTTAGAAAACAAACTAAAAAGACACTAACTATTGCAGTCAGTGTCTTTCATCAAGTGGTTAATTACATATTGCTTACTTTTTCGTGCTCATGTGCTTCTTTATATTTTAAGCTTAGTAGCTTTACCTCCCCAAATCTTAAGGGGTAAAAAGGTATTAACACTATGTGTAAATTTCAGCATTTTCATGGAGTGCCGTACTTTTTTATTAATACCGTTTTATACTGTTTTCTATAAAAATTTGCCCAGATTTTGCCCGAAACAACTTTTAAATTTATACTAATACTGTGATTTTTATTCCTTATTTGATAGTATTTACAATAGTTACTTATTTATAGTAATGCTTAAATCATTGTAATACGGTTTTATTATACAATAAATTAAATTTTTTAACTAGACTTTTTTATCTAACTATTATTTTATCATAATAAAATAACTGTCATTACATGTTTCATTAAATGAATTAGGTGAGTATTCAATCGCATATCCATCGTCAATAGCCTCAAAAGCGTGAATACATCCTGGATATATATTTGAACAAGTGTGCCTTCTTCTATTAATTCTTCATATAGTATATCATTGTTTATATCTTTAAAAAAACCTTTTATTTTTCCTTTACATAAGTATAAAAATTCCTTTTTTATTAAGTGATAATGATTGCCTCGTATAGCATTGCCAATTTTATAGTCAAGATACGCAATATAATTAATTTGATCGTTAATAGAAATTCTCGTTATTTCACCTTTATTATTTCTATTTCTAGAGATTGTTTTCTTATTAACGATACCCTCATCTATATAAAGAGGAAGCTTTTTTATTATATATAGTTGGTTATTCATTCAATTTCCTTTCAAATTCAAATAGTCATAATGTTTGTCCAAATCAGCATACTGAACAAGAAATTAAACTTATCAATGATATGCGTAAACGC
>CAYQYY010000013.1:0-134182 GCA_964421845.1 uncultured Clostridia bacterium | reverse complement strand
GGTTTTGTTTACTGCTGTCTTTTGGGACAGCTTGAACAGTCTATCACATCTTTTTAACGCTGTCAACTGTTAATTTTTACTATTCATTCTAACCTACATCGGTTAGGAATAAAATTTTATCACACGAGACATTTGGTGTCAAGTATTTTTTGTTTCGTAGTTTGCTGCCTGAACTGACAGCTTTGTTAGTTTAACATAACTGTTTGTTATTGTCAACTGTGTTTTTAGATATTTTTTTCTGTTATTTTGCTTCTTTTCTGAAGCGCTTTTTTATTGTAGCTTACTTGATTACCTTTGTCAATCCCCTATTTCAAATTTTAATTTCCATTTTTTCAATAAGGGTTTTGTCCGTCATTCAACGGTTTCAGTGGGGTATTGAACCCCCACTGAAAAAATTAAGTGGAACCCGCCCCTATAGAGACAGAACACATTTATTATATAGATAAAGCAGAAATTTGATACGAATTATTTAACTGTTTTTACTATAATATGCACATCTTTTACTGTATTTTGCGAATTATGTAAAATTATATATAATAATGTTGAGTTTTGAAAGTTCTTATAATATAATTAAAGAAACGTTATGAAATAGGTGAAGCTAATGGAAAATACCTCTATAAAGAAACTATCTTCTTCAGAATTATCATATTTTTGCGCTCAAATTGCTATGGTACTTAAATCAGGTATGCTGATAGCTGATGGTGTGGAATGGATGTACAATGATATAGAAGAAGGAAATATAAAAAATGCTCTAAAGATATTAAAAGATGAATTATCTAACAAAATTCCCCTTTATAAAGCAATGGGAAATTCTAACTTTTTTCCTTCATATATAGTCAACATGAGCCAAATAGGAAGCGTTACCGGAAGGTTGGAGGATGTAATGAGCTCCTTATCGGATTATTATGACAGAGAGAATTTACTAAAATCAAAAATTAGAAATTCAATTTTTTATCCCGCGCTGTTATTCATTATGATGTCATTCGTCATCGCATTATTAGTTACAAAAATCTTCCCGATATTTGAAAGCATGATAAATGAATTAGGCGGAGAGTCAGCTGAACATACTTCATACTTAATGTCTTTTTCAGCAGGAATATTTACAGGTAAATTTACTCTGATTTTAATTTTTTTAATTTTATTGCTTATTGGCTTTATATATATATTAAATAAAACTGAAAATGGTAAGTCATCAATCAGAAAATTTTTAAATAGTTTTATATTCACTAAATCGATTATGAAAAAAATAACTGCATACAGATTATCCTCCGCATTGTCTTTATTGTTGTCAAGCGGCATGAATGTTGATAAATCTATTGACATATTACTTGATATTGTTGAAGATCCATTGCTTAAAAACAGCATATTAGCATGCAACGCATCAATAAATTCGGGCGAATGCTTTATTGAATCCATTTCTAAGCTTAACTTGTTTTCAAGCATGCACATTCAAATGCTCAATATGGGTCAAAGAACCGGAGAAACGGATGTCGTTATGAAAAAACTGACCAGTATTTATGAAAATGAAGCAGATTATTCTATCAGTAATGCCGTATCTTTGATTGAGCCGGTATTAGTTGGTACATTGTGCGTAGTTATCGGCTTTATATTAATATCTGTAATGCTTCCATTAATGAATATAATGTCCTCAATCGGATAATGAGGTATTAAGATGAAAAAATATAAATTTATTTCTATTGCTTTAATATTATCATTTTTATTATTCTTTTATTATTCGGTTATTAATGTAGAGGAGAAAAACGAAAATAAAAAATTTGATATATTAGCTGAAGCAATTATAAAAAGTGCAGTTCAGTGTTATGCCATAGAAGGATTCTATCCTCCGGATATTGCATATTTGGAAAAAAACTACGGACTTATAGTTAACCATGAAAAATATGTCGTTAGTTATAATGTTTTTGCTTCTAATTTAATGCCTAATGTTGAAATTTTCTTAAAATAGGAGGGATAACTTATGATTAGCCAAAACAATAATAAACACTTTTCATTTCAATTAATATTTATAAGCTTATTATTTCTGATTATTGTAGTAATGTCAGTAATGATAATTATGCTGGGACAAGATATATATAATAACATCAATGAAGACAGAGCAAATAATTATGAAAAGCGTGTATCCCTTTCTTACGTAGCTAATAAGGTTAGACAAGCCGATAAAGAAAATATGATAAGATTAGAAAAGTTAAAAACAAACGATTATGGCTTAGTCATAAAAGAAGTATATAACGATGAAAATTATGAAACATGGATTTATTATTATAATAACGGAATCTATGAATTGTTCACCGATGTGGGAAGCAAGTTTAATCCCGAAGACGGTATGAAGATTATGGATGTTGAAAGCTTTTCAATTGAAAGATTAGACAATAAATTATATAAATTTACCGCCAAAAACAACGAATCCAAAACAGAACTGATTTTGAATTTGTATTCTAATCAATAAGGTGTAAATATGAAAAATAAATTTTCAATAAATTTAGAAGTAACATTAGTCGAAATAATATTGTCCATATTAATTTTTGCAATAGCCGGAGTTATAAGCTTAAATTGTTTTATAATTGCAAGATTTACTCAAATAAAAGCCAATGATAAAGTAATTGCAGGTAATATTATTCAATCTAATATTGAAATGATTAAATCAATGGATAACCTTATTGATACTGAAGAATTTTTGCAGAACAACTTTCAGCTTATAAAAAGCGAAAACAATATACATACATATATAAATTTCTATGATAAAAACTGGAATGTAAGCAATAAAACTGATAATGATTACTTTATAACAGTAATTATAAAAGATGATTCAATAAATAACGGCATTATGAAAAATATTACATCCAGTGCCGGCAGGGTAAAACCCTATCCATTTATTAACAAAAACAATAATAATCGTTCTATATTTATGATAGAAACGAAAAAGTTTTTCCCAAGCTAAACGGGGGTAATTATGAAAAATAATATATCAATGGGAATGGGCGGTACAATAATAATTATTATTTTTGTAGTGCTTTGCTTAATGGTATTCGCCACATTGTCATTTACGACAGCATATTCGGATTTAAAATTAGTTAATAAAACACAGGAAATAACTTATGATTACTACACAATAGAAGCTAATGCAGAAATAAAATTGTCTCAAATTTATGATATGATGATACAAGCAGCACGTGGTAACAGCAATATGGATACTTACTACAAGAATTTATCTGATTTATTGTCACAGACAGAAGATTTGAAAGTATTAAATGAAGATGAAAACGACTTTAAAGTTTACTATGAAGTCATTGGTAATAATAATCAAAAAATATGTGTTACTTTAAAGATTTTATATAATGAAATAGATAAGCCAAATTATGAAATACTTACGTGGAACTTATCAAATATTGAATTGCCTGTTTATGAAGAAGAAAACTTTGACTTGTGGGAAGGTATTGAATAATGAAAATTTCAGACATGTTTAATTATGCTATTGAAAAAAAAGCTTCGGATATTTTTATAGTGGCAGGGCGCCCTTTGTCATACAAAATAATGGGTGAAATTATTTCATTCAATGATACCCCTCTTACTGCAGAGGAATCATATGTAATAATATATGATATATTTAAGTTAGCCAAAAATGACAGTATGGATGAGCTTTACACTAAAGGAGATGTGGATTTTTCATTTTCAATCCCTAAGCTTGGAAGATTCAGAGTCAGTGCTTACATGCAGCGCAATTCTTATGCTGCTGTAATAAGGGTCGTATTTTTCGAACTGCCCGAGCCAAATAAATTAGGTATACCGGATGCAGTAATGAATTTGTATAATAAAACGAAGGGCTTGGTTTTGATAACAGGTCCTGCAGGCAGCGGTAAATCAACTACTCTTGCATGTTTAATCGATAAAATAAACTCAGAAAGAAACTGCCACATCATGACCTTTGAAGACCCTATTGAATTTATTCATAAACATAAGAAATCCATAGTGAGCCAAAGAGAAATATCGACAGATACGGAGAGCTATATTTCTGCACTAAGGTCATCTCTAAGACAGGCGCCAGATGTGTTATTGATAGGGGAAATGAGAGATTTAGAAACAATTGAAATTGCACTTACTGCTGCTGAAACAGGGCATCTGGTACTTTCCACTCTGCATACAACCGGTGCTGCAAATACTATTGACAGGATTATTGACGTATTTCCTGCAAATCAACAACAACAAATTAGAATTCAATTGTCCATGCAGCTTCAGGCAGTTATATCACAACACCTTATACCGTCACCAACAAACGGAAGGGCAGCTGCTTTTGAAATAATGACTGTCACTAATGCTATATCTAATTTAATACGAGAATCAAAGGTTCATCAGCTAAACAGTGTAATATATTCATCCGAAGGAAAGGGTATGAAGTCCATGGATTCAAGCATATTAGAACTTTATAAAAAAGGGATGATTAATAAAGAACATGCAATAATGCATGCAATGGATCCCGATTTGATGTTAAAGAAGTTAGTATAACAATAAAAGCCCCTGAGGAGGAGGGGCTTTTATCATTAGTACTCAAACTTTTTAGTGTAATACTTTCCATCAATAAGTTTGTTTGTGTATTCAATTACCCTTGGGCTGTTTGTTTGCTTGGCCGAAGAAGCAATAGTAGAGTCCATCAACTTCCATTCCTTGCCGTCAAAGTACATATTGTTTAATGTAATCCAACCTGTTTCCTTTGTATATACTTCATTCCAGGCATGAAATGCACTTAAATTTTGAGAATAACCCGTTACTAATTTAGTAGGTATAGAGTTTGAACGAAGCATCGCTGCCATCACTGATGAATAATCAAAACATATACCTTTGTTTGTTTTCAATATTTCATCAACATTAGGCAGGTAATCACTTTTGACATTTTTTGCTTTATCATTATCATATGAAATATTAGATATTACATAGTCATATATAGCTTCTACTTTTTCTATGTCTGTTGTCTTACCTTCTATAAGCTCTTGCGCTTTTTTAACTGTTTCGGATTCTGTAGTGTAATTAATCATCTGGCTTGATACTAAGTAAGGTGCATTTGCATCATTTAATTTTACATTTATATCAACCGTCTGTTTAGTTGCATATCTGTTGTCACCTATATTTTCAAATACTCTTACTTTATATTTTCCGTCTCCTAATTGAAGAGGATATGTATCATATTCGCTTTTATTGTTTAAATTGTATGTATATTGAATTGAATCCTTTTCAATTATTACCTTTAATTTTTTAGTTGTTTCATCTAAATATTTAACCTTTATGTATCCATCCGCTACATTTGATGCATCTATTTCTGATTTTGAACCCTTATATATGTCAGCACCGTAAACTACAGATGAAAATGATAAAACTAATATTATAGTGAATAAAACTATTCTTAATTTTTTCATATGTTTGTCCCCTTTTCATAACAAAACAGCTACATCTCCAGTTTGTTTACTATAAAAAAGCTTTGCTGAAAACAGCAAAGCATACAATCATAGTAATGTACCTAAGTACAGCAACTGGCTGTCATACCACTTTCATGGCTTAGACCCTATAGCTTTGCGCCATTTTCTTTAGAAAATTTTGCCTATTTAATTATCCTAATAATAGCATTTTTTAAACAATTTGTCAACAAAATTTTTGGTAATACAACAAATTACTGCTATTTCCTCTTAGCATTGTAAAAAACTGCTTCAGAGCCGTTGTAATATCCGTATTTTTTAAACTTCATACCGCAGTTTTCGAGAGATTTAATTGCTCCGACATTGTTTATGTCTGTTACAGCAATTATCTCTTCAATTTCCAACTCATTTAAACCATAATTGATAACTGCCTTCGTTAACTCTGAAGCATATCCTTTACTCCAGTATTCCGGTAAAATCTTTGTACCTATTTCTACACCTTTTATTTTTTTAGAATAAAACAACTGAGTAATACCTATTACCTCTTTTGTATCTTTTACAGTAATTGCCCAGCTGTTTAATGTATTTTTTCTATAATTTTCAATGTATTTTCTAAGTTGTCTCCTGCATTCGCGCAATGTGCTTAATCTATTCCATGGAATAAATTCAATTATTCTTTTATCGCTTTCAATTTTATATAAACTTAACAAATCATCTTCTTCAAATTCCCTGATTATTAACCTGTTTGTTTCAACAATTTTATTCAATTAACTCGCCTCACAATACTATATGGTTGTAATTTATGTTATGAATCAAAGTTATAGATTGTGAAGATTTTTATTAGAAAAATGGACATCTATGATACGTCATTCTGGACGCATTGAAAATCTTATGTTTTTTGGAGATCTCTTGCTTCGCTCGGTATAACAAAATACATAAAAAAACACGGAGCTAAAGCTCCGTGTACTTTGGTGCGGATGAAGGGACTCGAACCCCCACGCTAATGCGCTAGATCCTAAGTCTAGTGCGTCTGCCAATTCCGCCACATCCGCGTAATTTGCTGTCTTCGTCAACAGCAAGATTGATTATACTATATATATAAATATTTTGTCAAGTATCTTTTTAACATATTTTATTTTTAAATTTTACCAATTTTTCAAAACTATCTATAATTTCTATGTTGTTATTTAACATGGATGTTTGTCCGTTGTTTAAGCCGGTATAGTATGTATATGCAACAGGTTTATTGTAGGATGAGGCAAACTTAACTGTGTGTGATGTTCCACCCTTTTGTCCTCCCTCAATAACTATGACACCCTCAGATATGGCAGCAATTATTCTATTTCTTTCAATAAATGTATGCTTTTGTGATTTAGAGTCAGGAGGAAGCTCAGATATTATTGCTCCGCCGTTTAATATTATTCTGTTATATAATACCTTATTTATCCTTCGTGCATACAAATGGCCGGAAGGTATTACTGCTATGGTCTTTCCGTTTGCCTGAAGACAGCCGTAATGCGCTGCTTCATCACAGCCGGAAGCTAAACCGCTTATGATACAGCATTGTTCTTCTGTAAGTTTTTCTGCAAAAATAGAACTGATTTCATAACTTTCCTGAGAAGGCGTTCTCGTCCCGACAATAGCAATATTATTATCCCGGTTAAGCAGATTTTCATCCCCGTCAACGTACAATATCAACGGCTTATCTTCCAATGCACGCAACTTATCAGGATATTCCTTATCATAGATTCCTATAATTTTTAATTTTGCTTTCATGCTGGATTCAACTATACTTAAAGCTTTTTCTTCAATCTTTTTTTTGTCGATATTTAATTTTTTTATTCCAATACTGTTCAACAATTTTACAATTTCAGAAAAGTTGTTCAATTTTAAGCTTTTCGAATCTATGTAACATAAAATTTTGCTGATTGATTTTCTCCCTAATCCATCAATAAGCTGCAGCTTAATAATATCCTCATTGCTAATCATTTTTATCCCCTTGTTTTATGCTTTATAAAGATAGTGCTTTACATTTTAACATATAATTCGACAAAATAAAACTCTTCTTTTTGAAAGAAGAGTTAAGAAAATTTAATTATTAGCCGATTGTCACAAGTGCATCTCCTGCACTTACAGTAGATGACTTAGTTGTGTGAATTTTATTAACAACTCCATCATTTGGTGCTACAATTTCATTTTCCATTTTCATTGCTTCTAATATTAAAATAACATCTCCTGCTTTTATTGTTTGGCCCTCAGTTACTTTAATATCTAAAATTGTTCCCGGCATAGGTGCTGCAATCAGTTCACCTGTTACAGGTCCTTCTGATTTCTTTACAGGTTTTGACACTTCAGCTGTAAGTGCTGCCTGTGGTTGCTGTGCAGGTGCTGTTGGCACTGTATGCGATGCCGTCTGAGGTGCACTTTGTACCGGTTGGTATGTAAAACTTCCCTGTCCCGCACCTACTTCTTCTACCTCTACTGCATATAATTTGCCATTCACTGTAATGTTGAATTTTTTCATTTTTCCTCCGTTAACTACCTCATCAATTTCATTCTGCCTTTTAATGACCATATTGAATCTACTTCAGAATATCTAATGATATTTCTGACTATGAATTCACTGGTACTTTTACCCAATATACATGATATTGCAGCTGTTATGGCAGCAACTGTTTCTTCTTCCTCATTCATAGATGAAATAGCTGCGGCGATTACCGCAGTTATTTCATCTTCATCTTCAATTTCTGAATTAGAAATTTTATTTATTAAATTTTGTTCTTCTTTATTTTTTCTAAACAAGTTACTAAACAAACTCACTTATTTGCCTCCTATAGAGGAATGTTGCCATGTTTCTTTTCAGGTCTTAAAACTCTTTTGCCCGCTAACATGTCAAATGCACTTATTATTCTTTTTCTTGTTTCAGCAGGTTCTATAACTGCATCAACATAACCTCTTGCTGCTGCTGTGTATGGATTTGCTACCTTATTTCTGTATTCCTGAATCATTTCATTACGTTTTGCAACTTTATCATCAGCTTCATCTATTTCTTTCTTAAATATAATGTTTGCTGCCCCATCAGGTCCCATAACAGCTATTTCTGCTGTTGGCCATGCTAATACCATGTCTGCTCCTAATTCCTTGTTACACATAGCAATATATGATCCGCCGTATGCTTTTCGTGTTATAACCGTTACCTTTGGAACTGTTGCTTCTGAAAATGCATAAAGCATTTTTGCACCGTGTCTTATGATTCCTCCAAATTCTTGTGTTGTTCCAGGTAAAAATCCCGGTACGTCCATTAATGATAAAAGCGGAATATTAAATGCATCACATGTTCTTATGAATCTTGCAGCTTTGTCAGATGCGTTTATGTCCAAGCAACCTGCCAAAACCTTTGGTTGGCTTGCTATAACGCCAATGCTTGCGCCATTTAATCTCATGAAACCGGTAATGATATTCATTGCGTAGTATGGCTGATATTCTAAAAACTCTCCGTTATCAGCCAGATTTTGTATTATTTCTTTCATGTCGTATGCCTTGTTTGGATTATCCGGCACTATTTCATTTAATATTTCATCCATTCTGTTCAAATCATCAGAAACAGGTTGTGAAGGTGTTATTTCTAAATTGTTTTGGGGTAAAAAGCTTACTAATCTTTTTATATGGTTCATGCATTCTTCTTCTGAATCATCTACAAAATGTGCTACACCGCTGATTGAGTTATGTGTCATAGCTCCACCTAATTTTTCAGGAGAAACTTTTTCACCTGTAACTGTTTCAATTACATTTGGACCTGTTATAAACATTTTGCTCGTATTTTGCACCATAAATATAAAGTCTGTTATAGCAGGTGAATAAACCGCTCCACCGGCACACGGTCCTAATATAACTGAAATTTGAGGAATAACTCCTGAGCTTATAGTGTTATTGTAAAATATTTTTCCGTAGCCGGAAAGCGCATCTACACCTTCTTGTATTCTTGCCCCACCTGAATCATTTATACCTATTATAGGAGCTCCTACTCTGAGTGCCATTTCCTGTGTCTTTGCAATTTTAGCAGCATGCATTTCTCCTAAAGAGCCGCCTATCACAGTGAAATCCTGTGCATATATGTATACTAATCTTCCATTAATTGTACCGTAGCCGGTCACTACGCCTTCTCCCGGAACTACTTTGTTTTCCATACCGAAGTTTACACATCTGTGTTCAACAAAGGCATCAATTTCTACAAAACTTTTTTCATCAAGCAAGCTTAATATTCTTTCCCTCGCCGTATATTTTCCGTTTTCATGCTGTTTGTCTATTGCCTTTTGTCCGCCGCCTAATTTTACCTTATCAATTTTTTCTCTTAGCTCATTTAATTTTACGTTTGGCAATTTTTACCCTCCTAATTTTTTTACCGTTCCTATGTATATAAAATAATAAATTTCATGAATAAAGTCAACATTTATATACTTTAATATTATTGTTAATTTAAAATTTCTATTACTTTGATTATCAAAGTATATTATATTATTAATTTTTTGTCAATATATATTTAATCTTTATGGTTTTTCTTTCATTAATATTTCGCAACTTTCAATTTTAGTTAGATAAACTTATTATTTGAAATCATATTTTAGACAAATGCATATATTGATTATTAAACAGGTTAAATTATTTGAAAGGTGTGTTTTTATGATAATCAGTAATAATTTCGTAGGTATAAAACCGTACAAAGTCAAAAATATGATATTTAAACAACTTAATGCTGAGTTAGAGCGACCTACTGAAGAAACACAACCCGCTGATGTCGGTTATTTAAGAGTATCAGTATATACAGCTTCAGGGGCTCTGCCTGTACCTAATGCAGTGATTACAGTCTATGATATTCACGAAGATGGTGAAGAACATGTTTTTTACCACCTTGTAACAGACAAAAGCGGCAATGCTCCTATAATGGAGCTTCCTGTTGCACATGAGGAAAAAGAGTATGAATTTACAAAATACAATTTAAGAGTTCAAGCAATAGGTTATTATACAATAAATATTTTAGACATCCGAATCTTCCCTGATGTTACAACAAGTTTCAGAATCAATCTTATTCCTACAGCACAAGGAACTACGGAAGAGGAAAGCCAAACAGTAGTTATTCCTGAAACACCACTTGATATAACAAATTAAAGGAGGTAAACATGAGTATACAGGTACCGGGTATTTCACCCATAGTTGTAACAGAGGAAGCTTTTCCGGGTAATTTAGAATTAGGAGACAGCAATAAATATGTTCTGTTGATGAAGAATGAATTAAACGCCATATCAGTTAATTACCCTGAAATTCCCAGAATAACTCAAATCAATCAAGATTTTGATACATCAATGGAAGATGCAGTAAAAAAATTTCAAAGTATTTTTCAGCTGAAGGCTACAGGGATAGTAGACAAGGTAACATGGTATGAAATAAGAAGAATATATGATGCCGTCAGAAGATTAGCAGCTTCATCTTCTGAAGTAATTATTCCGATAGGAATTTATCGGGAAACAATTCCTGCACCTGGTAATGAAGTTTTTCCCATTATCCAACTTGCGCAATATTTTCTTAATGTTTTGTCTGCTTATTATGCTGCAATCCCTGCAGTAGATATTAATGGTACTCTTGACGAACAAACGCAATATTCAATACAACAATTTCAAAAGGTTATGGGGCTTCCTGATACCGGTCTGTTAGATGAAGAAACCTGGGATCTGATGTACAAATACATACTGGGAATACTTAAAACTCTGCCACCTTCAGCGATATCACTGCCTGCGCTTATCTATCCCGGAGAAAGTTTAAGTGAAGGGGCTGAAGGTGCAAACGTCTTTATTATGCAGCTTTTTTTATCATATATTTCATCAATAATATTGAAATTACCCCCTGTAAATACAAGCGGCATTTTTGATTCTCAAATGTCAGCATCCGTAAGAGAATTTCAAAATTTATATAATATTAATCCTACAGGAATAATAGATGAAGAAACCTGGAACAAAATAGTTGAAATTTATCGTCAGTTAAGATTTTCAAGTTACAGGCCGATAGGTCAATACCCGGGTACCTTATTAGGAGAATAGAGAGGTTGTTTTATGGTTCAAGAAATAAATAATTTTAATTTTCCGGCTGAAGCACTTCCTCACGCAATAGTACCGTTTCCCTTAGAAATTACAGTGCATTTAGGAATGCCAGACGACAAAAGCGCATTGAATGTAACTGTACCCTATATAGATTATATAAAAAATGTCGCCTCCAGCGAATTGTATCCTACATGGCCTGAAGAAGCATTAAGAGCAAATATTAATGCCATATCTTCCATCGCTATGAACAGAATATTTACCGAATGGTACAGAAGCAGAGGTTATGATTTTGATATTACAAATGTAACATCATTAGATCAGGCATATGTTCAAGGCAGAGGTATTTTTGATACCATTTCAAACATCGTAAACGAGACTTTTGATGAGTATGTTGTATATAATGGACGTATAGAACCATTATTTACAACATTTTGTGACGGAAGAATTTCACAGTGTGACGGCATGTATCAATGGGGAAGTGTTGATTTGGCAAATCAAGGATATAATGCATTAGAAATACTTAAGTATTATTATGGGGATCCGGTTAGAATAGAACAAAGCGTTGCACCCGGAGTTATTGTCGGAACTTATCCGGGTAAACCTTTAAGTGTTGGTGATACCGGAATTACAGTTTTTAGGATGCAGCATTCTTTAAACAGGATATCAAATAATTATCCTGGCATACCCAAAATTGCTATAACCGGAATCTATGATGCGCAAACCGAAAATGCTGTTAAGGTTTTTCAGCAAGTGTTCAATCTCCCTGTAACCGGAGTTGTAGATGAAGCAACATGGTATTTAATAAGACGTATTTATGTAGCCGTATCACGGCTTGGTGAGTTGGCATCAGAAGGATTACTGATGCGTGATTTGGTAGATCTTTATTCAGGTATCGTTTTAGAAGGCGGAAGTCGTCCGATAGTAGTTTTAATTCAATATTTTCTTAATTTGTTATCTGCAAATTTTCAAAATATCCCGGCTGTTGATGTCACGGGGTTCTTCGGACCGGAAACTACCGCTGCCGTAAAAGCATTTCAAACAGCAATGGGGCTTCCTGCCTCCGGTATAGTGGATCAACAGACATGGAATGAATTATATAGGAACGCATATAACTTATTGATTACTTTACCTAAGGAAAATATATATCTTCCAAGGATAAATTTTTTAGGAGTTGTATACAGTGAAAGTATGGGAAGAAATTTTCCAGGTATATTCTTATTAGAACTAATGCTTTCATATTTATCTACACGTTTACCGGAAATACCCCCTGTTGAAGCGGAAGGAACATTTGACGAAAACACAACAGCAGCTGTTAAAGCAGTTCAAAAAATGAATGACTTACCGCAAACTGGTGAAGTTGACAGAGATACGTGGAATGCAATTGTTGATGTTTATCAAAGTTTGAGAAGCGGTAATAACGTACAGTAAACTTCATTATTTTTAGGTATTGACAAATATATGCAGTTTGCTAAAATATAATTAGCACTCAATAGTTTAGAGTGCTAATAGTGTTTTAGGGAAGGATGAAAAAATGGCTAAGAAACAATTTAGATCTGAATCTAAACGATTATTGGATTTAATGATTAATTCAATTTACACACACAAGGAAATATTCCTTAGAGAACTTATTTCAAATGCAAGTGATGCCATAGATAAAAGCTATTATAAATCACTTACAAACAGCAACATCGAATTTAACAAGGATGATTTTTACATAAGAATTTCTGTTAATGAAGATGAAAGAACTTTAAAAATATCCGATACAGGAATCGGAATGACAAAAGAAGAATTAGATTCTAATCTTGGTACTATCGCAAAAAGCGGCTCCTTTGATTTTAAGGAAAACAATGAAATTAAAGATGGCATTGATATAATCGGTCAATTTGGAGTTGGTTTTTATTCTGCATTCATGGTTGCCGATACGGTAACTGTTATCAGTAAAGCATCAGAAAGCGACGAAGCTTATAAATGGGTTTCAACAGGTGCTGATGGTTATACAATAACACCTTGCGAAAAAGAAAATACCGGTACCGACATCATAATTAATGTAAAACAAAACACAGAAGATGTTGACTATGATGAATTCCTTGATGAATATCACATTAAATCTTTGGTTAAAAAATATTCTAACTTCATTAAGTATCCTATTAAAATGATGGTTAAGAAAAGAAGATTAAAAGAAGGAACCGAAAATGAGTATGAAGATTATCAAGAAGATGAAACATTAAACAGTATGGTTCCTATTTGGAGAAGAAATAAAAGCGAGTTAACACCTGAGGATTATGAAAATTTCTATACAGAAAAACATTTTGGTTTTGAAAAACCTTTAAAATACACGCATGTAAGTGCAGAGGGCTTAATAAGCTACAATGCAATACTTTATATTCCTTCAAGGACCCCTTTTGATTTTTATACAAAGGAATTTGAAAAGGGTCTTGAACTTTATTCTAACGGCGTAATGATAATGAACAAATGTAAAGAGCTGCTTCCTGATTATTTTGGCTTTGTACAGGGATTAGTTGATTCAGCAGATTTATCCTTGAATATTTCAAGAGAAATATTGCAGCATGACAAACAGCTTCAATTCATAGCAAAAAATATAAAAAATAAAATCAAGAGCGAACTTTTATCAATGTTAAAGGAGGAAAGAGAAAACTATGAAAAGTTCTTCAATAATTTTGGTAAAACACTAAAATTCGGCTTATACAGCGAATGGGGCGCTAATAAAGAAACACTTCAGGATTTAGTTATGTTCTATTCATCAACAGAGAAAAAATTAGCAACTCTTGATGAATATGTATCTCGCATGAAGGAAGAACAAAAATATATTTACTATGCAACAGGAGAAAATGTAAATACTCTTTCAAAATTACCGCAAAGCGAGCTTTTAGCCGATAAGGGATATGAAATATTATACTTCACAGATGAAATTGATGAATTTGCAATAAAAGTGTTGATGAATTACAAAGATAAGGAATTTAAAAACATTTCAAGTGCTGATTTAGATATTAAATCCGATGGTGAAGAAGACAAAAAGGATGATGAAAATAAAGACATATTCGATTTCATGCAAGAAGCTTTATCAGGTAAAATTAAAGAAGTAAGAGCTTCTAAAAGATTAAAAACTCACCCTGTATGCCTTGCAACAGAAGGTGAATTGTCTATTGAAATGGAAAAAGTGTTAAGGGCAATGCCTGATAGTATGGGACAGGATATAAAAGCCGAAAAAATACTTGAAATAAACACAGGACATCAAATGTTTGAAAAAATCAAGAAAGCATATGACAATGACAAAGAAAAGTTAAAGAAATTGTCTAATGTTTTATATAATCAAGCGTTGCTTATAGAAGGTCTTCAAATAGAAGATCCTGTACAATACGCAAATGATATTTATGATTTGATGTAATAATAGCATATGAGATCCTTCGCTTCGCTCTTAGATGGCAAAACCCGTCATTCTGGGACGAATCCGAAGAATCTCATTTTTTATTAAAAATAACTTAAATTTTTCCCATCTATCTTGAATAAACATATTAATATTGATATACTGAATATTATTTAAAATTTGGAGGTATTATTTTGATAGAAATATTAAAGGCGGTCTTGCTTGGTATTGTGCAGGGAATCACCGAATGGTTGCCTATAAGCAGCACAGGCCACATGATATTGGTTGATGAATTCGTCAAAATGAATTTTTCAGATGTATTTGTCAACACTTTTTTGGTAGTAATACAATTTGGTTCTATTTTAGCAGTAATCACATTATATTTTAATAAACTTAATCCTTTTGCGAAAAGGAAGACATCCGAACAAAGAAGAGATACTTTCTCCCTATGGTTTAAAGTAATTATTGCAATTATTCCTTCAGGTATAATCGGTGTTTTGTACGATGATTTAATTTTCGATAATTTTTACAATCCGGTTACAGTTGCATTAGCACTTATTGTTTACGGTGTAATAATGATTGTAATAGAAAGCGGCAAAAAAAAATCAAGAATCAATCAATTTAATGATATGTCTTATTTAAAGGCATTTTCCATAGGAATTTTTCAATGTCTCGCATTGATTCCGGGAACATCTCGTTCCGGCTCAACTATTATTGGAGCTATGCTTCTTGGAACTTCAAAATTTGTTGCCACTGAGTTTTCATTTTTTATGGCAGTTCCAACAATGTTAGGAGCAAGCGCAATTAAGCTTTTAAAGGCGGGGTTCGTATTTTCCGGATTTGAATGGGTGGTTTTAGGAATTGGTTCATTGGTTGCCTACATTGTTTCAATTTTTGCAATTAAATTCTTAATGGATTACATAAGAAAACATGACTTCAAAGCATTCGGATATTATAGAATAATACTTGGAATTTTGGTACTTGGATATTTTTATCTGTTATAGTAATAAAAAAAATTGGGGACGGTTCTTATTATTGTTTTTCAACCATATAGAACCGTCCCCAAAATTTATTCAAAATATTTCTCTAATGTAAGTCCTGATTCGTATACTTTTTTAGCTAAATCAGTTCCTAAATATCTTATATGCCACGGTTCATACATATATCCCGTTATATCTTCCTTATCCTTAGGATATCTGATGATGAATCCAAATCTGTGAGCATTTTCAGCTATCCACTTTCCTTCATCAGTTTCTCCGAATGTATCATCTAATAAATAGTTCATTGCTTCACACGTTATATCCATGGATAAACCTGTCTGGTGCTCACTTTGACCCGGTTTAGCGCTGAATTTATCAGCTGCCGCCTGCCCCCTGTTAGCTACATATGATTTATATAATGATTCTTGTGTACCGTATGAACGGTATCCTGAACGCGCAAATAAATCATAATTTTTTTCTTCCTTTGCAGCTGTAAACAATTCCTTTAACGCATTGTAAGCCGGTTCTCTAAGCTGGTTAATTTCAGGATTATCCAATACTGTAGGGACATCAGTTAATTTAACTAAATCTTCCGGCACATACGATTTAGGTAGATTTCTTTTTTTATTAACCAACACATCATAAGCTTCAGGACTTTCCACTATAACTATGTCATTATTTACTGGTTCTTCTGTTACTTCGCCTTCTCCCGGCTCTTCGGGTTGCGGCTCTTCAACAACCGGCTCTTCCTTTGGTTTTTCTTCTATTGGTTCTTCTACCGGGTTTTCAATGATCGGATCCTCGGTTTTTTGTTCTTTGTCATTACTATTGATTTTTCCTTCTATTAAAAGCTTTGCTCCAAACAAAATTATTAATAAAGCTGTAACCGTTATAAGTGCTTTTTTCATCTTTCGTCTATTTCTTCTTTTCATTTTTATCTCCGACTTAAATTTTCTTCCACATAATAATAGCATCTTCTGTAGGTGCCTGATAATATCTTGGTCTTTTGCCTGCCTGTAAAAATCCAAACTTTTTATAAAGATTAATGGCAGGTATGTTGGACTCTCTAACCTCAAGAGTCATTTGAGTTATTTCTGAACATTTGCATATTTCTATCATTTTGTTTATTAAATGAGTCGCTACTCCAAGTTTTCTATACTGTGGCAACACTGCTACATTTGTTATATGGCATTCATCAAGTATACGCCACATACCCATGTAGCCAAAAATCACACCGTTATCTTCTGCACATTGATAATAAGCTAATTTATTTTCTAATTCCCTTTCGTATGATTCTCTTGACCAAGGCAATGAAAAACATATTTTTTCGATTTCGGTTATTTGATCTAAATCGTCATGTTTAATTCCTCTTATAATCATAGAACCTCCTACTTTTTATTCCTTTCGGCCTGGGATAATCTTAAATACTGAGGTTTAAACTCCGAGGCATTACAGAATTCGCCATTCAAGCTTTTATTATATGCTAAATAAACTAAGGTTGAAGCACGTAAATTATTAAATAGTGCTGCTGCGAAATATGCTTCTTTATTTAATTTTTCCTCAATTAAATTTCTATAATTAACAGAACCATCACCGTTAAATATAATTGGTTCACTGTATCCGTTTAGTATCTCAATTAACTCATCTATATTACATGGAAATTGTTCCTTTATTTCAACTAAATTTCCCTTTTCCCATTTATAAATACCCGTATAAATTCGTCCTGCCTTAGCATCAATTATAGGTACGATTAATTTATCGGTATCAAATACATTTCCTGCAAGAGATTTTAGTGTCGGAATGTTTGCTATAGGTAAATTTGCTGCGAAAGCCAAGCTCTTTGCTATTGCTGCACCGATTCTTAGCCCCGTATATGAGCCGGGTCCTTCGGAGATGGCTATAATATCAATATCCGTAATTTTTAGCTCTAATTCTTCCATAAGTTTTTCTATTAATGGCATTAATTTTTCAGAATGAGTTTTTTTATGATTTAATGATATCTCTCCTAATAAATCTGCTCCATCCGAAATCGCACAAGAAGCTGTTATAGAGCTTGATTCAATTGCAAGTATTTTCATGATTTTTCAACCCCTTAACCAATTTATCGTAGGTTTTTCCTTTGCCATTTATATATAATATACGGCTGTTATCATCTATTCTTTTTATTTCTATATTAATTCTTTCAGCAGGAAGTATTCCTTCGATTTTTTTAGACCACTCGATAATTGTTACACCCTCAGAATAAATATATTCTTCATAACCCAAATCATACATGTCATCTTCCGATTCCAATCTGTATACATCCATATGATAAAAAGGTAATCTGCCTTCATACTCTTTTATTATATTAAACGTAGGACTTGTAATGTATTCCTTGATGCCGAATTCCCTTGCTATAAACTGCGTCAATGCAGTTTTTCCCACACCTAAGTCACCGTCTAAGCACAGAACGTCTCCTTTATCTAAACACCTGCTTATTATCTTCCCTATTCGTTCAGTATCTTTTATGTTGTTTATATTTAATTCCATAATTTTTCCTTTTTTTATCTAAAACTCCTGTTCGCCTATCGTTAACCAATTGCTTATCCATTGCTAATCAATTGTTTTTATTATACATTTCCATTATTAAAAAATCAAGGTGCAATAATATGCTTGGTAAATTTGTCTTAGCAAATCAAAAAACATTGAACAATATATAGGGACATGTTATAATGTTATGATTTGTTTTTGGACAAGATACAAGAAAATTGTTTATTAATTTATAATACAGTGTTAAACATTTACAGCATGAATAAAATGAATATATAAGAATATTCAAGGAGAAGATAATGAGTCAAAATTTTAAATCTATATATTTTATCGGTATTGGCGGAATAAGTATGAGTGCTTTAGCAGAAATTATGATAGATGAAGGTGTTAAAGTTTCCGGTTCAGACAGAAGCAATTCTCACATAATTAAGAAACTGATAGATAATGGTGCTAAGGTATACATAAATCATGACAGCAAAAACATTACTGATGACATAGATTTGGTAGTATACACATCTGCTATTTCAAACGATAATCCTGAACTTTTAAAAGCACGCGAATTAAATCTCAACATTATGGACAGAGCTGAATTTTTAGGGTATATCATGAAAAACTATAAAAATGCCATCTGTGTTTCCGGTACCCACGGAAAAACTACAACAACGGGCATGTTTTCTTCCATATTAATTGAAACAGATTTAAAGCCAACCATATTTTTAGGCGGTGAAATGGATTCATTAGGAGGAAATTTACTTAGAGGTTCCTATGATTTGATGTTAACAGAGGCATGCGAATACAAAAGAAACTTTTTAAAATTCAATCCAACAATGGAAATAATATTAAACATTGATGAAGATCATCTTGACTATTACAAGGATTTATCGGACATTGAAAGTGCATTCGTAGAATATGCAAAGATTTTGCCTGAAAACGGACACTTAATAGTTAATATGAAACATAAGGATCTTTTTAATAATTTAAAATGCAATGTAGTGACCTTTGGTCCGGACTTTAATGCCGATTATTATCCTGAAAATATAAAGCTGATTCCTAATCCTTCTTATGACTTAATGCATAAAGGTAAAAAAGTTACCGAAATAAGCTTAAATGTATTTGGGGAACACAATATATTAAACTCTGTTGCAGCTGCTGCCGGATGCATTTGCCTTGGAATTGATATTGAAACTATCAAGAGCGGGTTGTATGATTTTAAAGGTACCCACAGAAGGTATGAGTACAAAGGCAGTTATAATGGTGCTTCCGTAATCGACGATTACGCACATCATCCTTCTGAAATGAGAGCAACATTAAAAACAGCAAAAATTTATACAACCGGAAAAATAATTACTGTTTTTCAACCACATACATTTACAAGAACAAAAAAATTGTTAAATGAATTTGCCTTATCATTATTGTTATCTGACGAAGTAATTTTGTTAGACATATATGCTGCAAGAGAAATAGATACAGGAGAAATTCATTCTAAAGATATAATAAATAAAATAAAAGACCATTCCGGAAACGGGCATTATGCCGAAAGCTTTGATGAAGCGGCAAAAATAATAAAATCAATGGCAAAAGAGGGAGATACGATAATAACAATGGGCGCCGGAAGCGTAAACGGAGTAGCTGACCTGCTAACAATGGATTAGCAATGGACACAATTGATAAGCAGTTGACTATCAATTGACTAATTATAAATATAAGGAGAGCCCAAAGCGCTCCTTATATTTTTTCCTATTGCTAATCCATCGCAATTCTACTGCCAATCCATTGTTTAGTGGTCTCTTTTAGTAAGATACTTTGCCAATTCTATTAAATTCTTTGCTTTATCACCAAAAATACTTAAACTCTCTGTTGCTTCCCGTGTAAGCTGTTCTACCTGTCTTTGTGCCTCTTCAATTGAAACGAAGGATAAATAAGTAATTTTATCATTAACAGCATCGCTGCCTGTCTTTTTCCCTAACTTTTCTAAGCTGCTTGTAACGTCCAATATATCGTCCTCTATTTGAAAAGCAAGACCTATTTTGTCGGCGTAATTTTCAAGATGCTTTAATTGAACATTATTTGCCCCTCCTAATATTGCCCCTGCCGATATGCTGCTTTTTATTAAAGCACCTGTCTTTAATGAATACATATATTTCAAATCCCCTATGGATTTAATTTTATCATGGCTGAACATATCAACCACCTGTCCTCCAATCATGCCATTAACTCCTGCGGACTCGGCTATTACTTTTAAAGCCAATATGGCACTGTTTTTATCCGCATAACTTAAACTTGCCCTAAGCCCTGTTTCAAAGCTTAAATTTAATAAACCGTCACCTGCTAAAATTGCAGTTGCTTCCCCGAATTTTTTGTGATTGGATAACCTTCCTCTCCTAAAATCATCATTGTCCATTGCAGGTAAATCATCGTGTACCAGCGAATATGTATGTATCATTTCCATTGAACAGGCAAATGACATTACATCATCTTCATTTTCCTTAAACAATTCATAAGCCGCTAATAATAATACAGGCCTTAACCTCTTTCCTCCGGACAATAAGCTGTAGTTCATTGCTTCGTAAATTATACTCTGTGGCTTGCTTTCTTCCTTAATAATATTTTTTAAAAATTCTTCTGTCTTAATTGTTTTTTTATTTAACCAACTATTAAAATCCATAATGCCTCCGGTAAATTAAGGGTATATTAAGTGTTTTTTTATCATATTGATTATTATACAAGATATTATTTAAAATAGGTAAAGGGAAAATATTCCATTGAAAGCAAGCGCTTGTTATACTATAATAAAAATACAGCATTGGAAACGTTAACTACTTTAGAATTCAGCCGTTTTAATTTTATTCTATGTAACTTTATTTTAAATATAAATACATGTAATGTATTTTATTAAATAAAAAAATGTAGGAGGAAGAAATGAAAGCAAGAAAATTATTATCTTTGATTTTAGCTATGCTTATGGTTGTAACTCTACTTGCAGGATGTTCAAAACCAGCTGAACAACCGACTCCGGCTCCATCACCGGAACCGAATCAACCTGCACCGGAAGCACCTAAAGCTGACCAAATTTTAAAATTTGGTGGAAGTGGTTGGGGTGGATTATTTAATCCGATAATGATGGATAATGTTTATGATGAATATGTTACTTTGCTGATTTTTGAAGCATTAATTGACAATAATGAAGAAGGTGAATATGTACCTGATTTAGCAACTTGGAAAATATCAGATGATCATCTTACTTATACTTTTACACTTAAAGACGGTATCAAATTCTCAGACGGTTCTCCTTTAACAACCGAAGACGTGGAATTTACATATAAAACTATAGCTCATCCTGACTATAACGGACCAAGAGCATATGCCGTTTCTCCATTAGTTGGATACGAGGAGTTCCACAGCGGGAAAACAGATGTATTTGAAGGAATAAAAGTAATAGATGAAAAAACTATATCCTTTACATTCCCTGAGGGTTCTGCAGCTCCTGCTAACATAGAATGTTTCACTTACGGAATTATGCCATCCGATTACTATGCATTTGAAAAATGGGATGATTTCTTAGCACTTAATGAAAAACCATTAGGATCTGGCGTAATGGTTTTTGATAGCTGGGCACCTAAACAATTTATTAAATTAATGAAAAACACAAATTATTGGGATCCTTCAAGGGCGCTTAAATTTGACGGAATACTCATGAGCGAAGTACCTGATGAATCTATATTATCAGCTCTTCAAACAAATCAAATTGACATTGCACAAATTGCTTCAAGTGCCGAAAACTTAGAAGCTGCTAAAGCTTTAAGCAATATCCATCTTTACAACTATCTTGGAAACGGATACACATTTATGTGCTTTAACACAACCATACCGCAGCTTTCAGATGTGAGGGTAAGACAGGCGTTAATGTATGCACTTGACAGAGAATCATTCATAGAAGCGCAATACGGTGCTGGTCTTGCAAGACCCGGTTTAGCTCCGATTTCACCGTCATCATGGGCATTCCCTGATGAATCCGATTTAAATGCTTATAAATTTGATTTGGAAAAAGCAGGTAAGTTGATGGATGAAGCAGGTTGGACAATGGGAACTGACGGATTCAGATATAAAGACGGAAATAAATTCCATGTTAAATGGTTAGTTTATACTGACTCTGCATGGCCGGGAACATTATCAGGAATGGCGGCTGATACTTGGAAACAATTAGGTGTTGAACTTGAAATAGAATTAATGGATTTTGATACGGTTGCATCTCGTACAATGGATGCTGAACCGGGTCAAAAAGATTTCGATATTTACACAATGGGATTCCAATTGTCAATCGACCCGGACCCGACAGGAGCATTGTTTGATGATGATGCCTATGTAGCAGGCGGATTTAATGCTTCAGGTTATAAGAATCCTGCAGCTATGGAGCTTGTAAAGAAGGGCAAAGCAGAATTTGATACAGATAAACGTGCTGTTATATATAAAGAATGGGCAAAAATCATGAACACTGAAATACCACATGCAATCATTGCATACAGAAGTGAAATTTTTGGTGTTAACAACAGAGTTAAAGGCATGGAAATCGATACTTACAAGAAATTCGTTCAAAGCATAAGAGATGTTACGCTTGAATAAGCGAAATTAATTTACGGGAGGGCATCCGTGCCCTCCCCTAATATATAGAAAGAGGTGGTTATATGAAAAACTATATCATCAGGCGTATATTTCAAATGATTCCTGTCTTTTTAGGAATTCTGTTTATATTATTTTTTATCCTTGAACAAGCACCGGGTACTCCGGTTTCAAATATGATGCATCCTAAAATGACACCTGAACAAAAAGCGGAATTGGCTCAAAAGTTGGGCTTAGGAACACCATGGTATGAAAGATTCGTTAACTGGGTTGGAGAGGCATTAAAAGGCAATTTAGGATACTCAATAAACCATAAAAAACCTGTTGTTGACGTTATGGGAGATTATGTTGGTTCTACTTTGCTGTTGGCCTTAATTTCTTTATTTGTCTCAGTGGTAATAGGTATACCCGCAGGTATTGTCAGTGCAACTAAGCAATACTCAATCGTTGACAATATACTGACTGTTGTTTCTTTTATAGGAATAAGTATTCCTTCGTTTTTCTTCGGACTTTTGTTATTAAAAAACTTTGCGGTGGATATTCAGCTTTTCCCGCTATTTGGACTTAAAAACCCTCTGTTGATGTCTACGAATCCAATCGATATAATGCTGGATATGGCTTGGCACCTTGTTTTGCCAAGCGTAGTATTAGGACTCGGCTCAACTGCTACATTTATGAGATATACTCGTTCAAGCATGCTTGAAGTAATTAAACAGGACTACATCCGAACAGCAAGAGCTAAAGGACTTAAGGAAAAAACCGTTATTTACAGGCATGCGTTTAGAAATGCAATAATACCGATAATTACATTATTTGGCTTCTGGATCCCATCCTTATTATCCGGAGCAGTTGTAACAGAAACAATTTTTGCTCTTCCTGGTCTTGGAAAAATTTCAGTTGAAGCGACCATGACTAGAAACTATCCTTTAATTCTTGGAATAAATGCTATGTTAGCTATTCTTACATTAATAGGTGCATTAGTAGCTGATATTTTGTATGCGATAGCAGACCCAAGAATTAGATACGATTAGGAGGGTATTATGGTTAAATCAGAAGTTAAAAATAAATCAAATAAAATTCGAAAGAATCAATCTTATTGGGGAGAGGTTATTTACAGATTAAGAAAAAACAGAATGGCTATGATAAGCTTGTATTTATTGATTATTATAATTAGCTTATGTGTAGTAGTGCCTTTTGTTTCACCTTATTCTATAGAAACAACAGACATGCAAAGCAGGGACCAAAGACCAAATTCGGAACATTGGTTAGGTACCGATAAAATCGGACGTGATATGTTTGTCAGGTTATTTTACGGCGGAAGAATTTCCTTGTTACTTGCTATAGCTGTGGTTGCACTTGAATGCTTCATAGGTGTCGTATTAGGAAGCATATCCGGATTTTACGGTGGTCTCGCAGATGCGGTTATAATGCGTTTAGCTGAAATATTTATGTCCTTCCCGTATGTTATGTTTTGTATTACTGTAGTTGCAGTATTCGGAAACAGTGTACCAATTTTGATTTTTGTACTTGCCATAATAAGTTGGCCAAGCATAGCAAGAATCGTAAGAGGTCAAATATTGACATTAAGGGAAATGGAGTACATGGAAGCATGCGAAGCACTGGGTATAAGCGACATGAGAAGAATATTTAAGCATCTGTTGCCTAATGTATTGGCATACGTTATTGTATATGCAACATTGGGTATGGCAAGTGTAATTCTTGCTGAAACTACATTGAGCTTCCTTGGGCTTGGTGTATCGCCACCTACTCCAACATGGGGTAACATGATACAGGAAGCAAGAAATACCTTAATAATTCAACAGAAATGGTGGTATTGGATTCCACCGGGAGTTTGTATATTTTTATCAGTTATGTGTTTTAATTTGTTGGGTGACGGCATGCGAGATGCAATTGACCCGAAAATGAAGAGGTGAGGTGAGTTTTATGGGCAAAAAATTATTAGAAGTAAAAAACCTGAAAACTTATTTTCATTCTGACAGGGGTGTTGTAAAAGCTGCTGATGATGTAAGTTTTTATGTAAACGAAGGTGAAACCTTAGGAATAGTTGGTGAATCAGGTTGTGGTAAAAGTATTACCTGCATGTCCATTGCACGCTTGGTTGAAACTCCTCCGGGAAAATACGAAGGCGGAGAAATACTGTTTGATGGCGAGGATATGTTAAAAATTTCCGATGCAAGAATGAGAGAAATAAGAGGAAATGATATTTCATTCATATTTCAGGAGCCAATGACTTCTCTAAACCCTATATTCAAAATAGGAAGACAAATCAATGAACCAATGATGCTACACCATGGCATGAGTAAGGAGGAAGCATATAAAGAAAGTATCAAAATGTTGGAAACAGTAAAAATACCAAATCCTGAACGAGTGGTGGATGACTATCCTTTTGCACTTTCAGGTGGTATGCGTCAAAGAGCTATGATTGCAATGGCACTTGCCTGCAAGCCAAAACTTTTAATAGCAGATGAACCGACAACTGCACTTGATGTTACAATTCAAGCACAGGTGCTTGATTTAATGAATGAACTAAAACAAAAAATTAATGCATCTATAATTTTTATAACACACGACCTTGGAGTAATTGCGGAAATGAGTGATCGTGTAATGGTTATGTATGCCGGTAAAGTTGTTGAAGTTGCTAAAACATTGGATATATTTAAACATCCAAAGCATCCGTACACCATAGGACTTATCGGATCAAAACCGGATATGGCTACTGAAAGCTCAAGGTTACACGTTATACCCGGCAACGTACCGGATTTAAGCAATGTTCCATCAGGATGCCCTTTCCACACCAGATGTGAAAAAGCAATGGATGTGTGCAAGGAAAAATTCCCGGATGAAACTATATTAGATGGAGAACACAGAATATCATGCTGGCTTTACAGCAATAATATGGAGGAAATACTATGAGTGAAGTGAATGTAATGAATGAAAGCATTATATCAGTAAAAAATCTTAAAAAGTATTTCCCTATCAAGACAGGATTAATCAAACGTCAAACCGGAAGTGTTAAAGCCGTTGATGATATTTCTTTTGAAATAAAAAGAGGAAAGGTTCTTGGAATAGTTGGTGAGTCCGGCTGCGGAAAATCAACATTGGGAAGAACCATGTTAAAGCTATTGAATCCCACTGAAGGTGAAGTGTATTATAACGGTCAAAATATATATAATCTAAACAAAAGAGAAATTAATAGCTTACGTACAGAAATGCAGATTATATTTCAAGACCCTTACAGCTCACTAAACCCAAGGTTACCGGTTTATGAAATAGTGGGAGAAGCAATGCTTCAACATAATATTGTAAAAAATAAAAAAGAAATGAAAGAAAAAGCAATCGAAATAATCAGCAAGTGCGGATTATTTGCAGAACAGGCAGACCGTTATCCTCATCAATTCTCCGGTGGACAACGTCAACGTATATGTATTGCAAGATCTTTAGCAGTAAATCCTAAGTTTATAGTTTGCGACGAAGCAGTTTCTGCTTTAGATGTTTCGATTCAATCTCAAATAATAAACTTATTAAAGGATGCGCAAGAGGATTTTGGGCTTACATATTTGTTTATATCTCACGACCTATCGGTTGTAAAATTTATAAGCGATGAAGTAGCTGTAATGTACCTTGGTCAAATAGTTGAAAAGGGATATAAAAAAGATATATTTAACAGCCCTCTTCATCCTTATACTGAAGCATTGCTTTCTGCAGTTCCTTCTTTTGACCCGGAAGTTCAACAAAATAAAAAACGTATAATATTAAAGGGTGACATTCCTTCGCCTGCTAAACCACCTAAAGGCTGCCGCTTCCATACTCGTTGTGCATATGCAAAGGATGTATGTAAGGAAGAAATACCCGAATACAAAGAAATAAAAAACGGACATTTTGCAATGTGCCATAAAGTAAATGGAGTATTTTAATGTTATTTGGAAAAAATCGAGTCGAAGAAGATTTAGAAAAAATAAGAAAAGCCAACCTACCTAATGATAAATTGCAGGAAGAAGAAACAAAACCTAAAAAAAATGATTTACAGCTTGAAAAGAATGATTTGCTTGCAATGGTATTGGCAGTTATGTCGTTAATTCTTCCTTATGTAATTGCATTTGTTGGAATAATGGCAGCAGTGGTATTTTTACTGAGTTTATTGTATTAAAAAAAATCGGGATCGCTCCCGATTTTTTATTTAGCTGCTAGTTATATTCTTGTAACGTTAGCTGCTTGGTCTCCTCTGTTTCCTTGAGTAACATCAAAACTAACTTTTTGACCTTCCTCTAAAGTTTTGAATCCATCTCCTTGGATAGCTGAGAAATGTACGAATACGTCATTTCCATCTTCTTTTGTGATAAATCCAAATCCTTTTTCTGAGTTAAACCATTTAACTGTACCCTGTGCCATGAGTACCTCCTAAAAAAATTAATAATTTATATTGCATTGTATAAAAAAATTCACACGCTTTTACATATTATATATACAGCAGCACATATAATATCTAAAAACATGTGAAATCCATAAATACTCTGTAATACATAACAAGAATAGCATAATTTTATTGAATTGTCAATACCTTTTTTAACCAACAAGTTCAAAGTTCAAGAATTATAAGGAGATTCTTCGGCTTCGCCTCAGAATGACAGATTTTGTCATCTAAGAGCGAAGTGAGGAATCTCTTTATTATACTACTTTTGCTTTCTTTCTAAATACTCATCATATGTCATTGCTCTGTCTATCATGCCGTCTTCTGTTAATTCAATAATTCTGTTTGCAATTGTTTGAATAAATTGATGGTCATGTGATGAGAACAACACTATTTCTTTAAAGTCAATCAATCCGTTGTTTAAAGCAGTTATTGATTCCAAATCCAAATGATTTGTAGGTTGGTCAAGAATTAGTGCATTTGAGCCGGAAAGCATCATTCTTGAAAGCATGCATCTTACCCGTTCTCCTCCTGACAACACATTTGCAGGTTTTAAAGCATCATCTCCCGAGAAGAGCATTCGACCTAAGAAACCTCTTAGGAAGCTTTCTGACTGATCCTCTGAGAACTGTCTCATCCAATCAACAAGATTTAAATTAACATCGTCAAAAAACTCTGAATTATCCTTCGGAAAATACGATTTGGTGATTGTTTGTCCCCATTTTATTGTTCCTGTATCAGGTTCCAATTCACCTACCAATATTTTAAACAATGTTGTTTGAGCAAGTTCATTTTCACCTATAAAAGCAATTTTGTCGTCTCTGTTTATTCTGAATGAAATATCCTTTAATACATCTATACCATCTATCTTCTTTGATAAACCTTCAACTGTTAATATTTCATTACCTACTTCCCTGTCAGGAGTAAACTTAACGAAAGGATATCTCCTGGATGATGCAGGCATTTCCTCAACCTCTAATTTTTCAAGAAGCTTTCTTCTGGATGTGGCTTGCTTTGATTTAGATTTATTAGCCGAGAATCTTTGGATAAAGTTTTGTAAATCCTTTATTTTATCCTCTCTCTTTCTGTTCTGGTCTCTCATTAACTGCTGCATTAACTGGCTTGATTCATACCAGAAGTCATAGTTACCAACATACATTTTGATTTTCTTGAAATCTATATCAACAATATGAGTACAAACTGTGTTTAAAAAGTGTCTGTCATGGGAAACAACAATTACTAAGCCCTCAAAATCAAGCATGAAGTCCTCTAACCAGTTTATTGAATCAATATCTAAGTTGTTTGTCGGCTCATCAAGAAGTATGATTCCGGGTCTTCCGAACAATGCTTGTGCAAGCATAACCTTTACCTTGTCACCACCGTTTAAATCCCTCATATATGAATAATGAAGCTCAGTACCAACACCTAAACCTTGAAGTATTTGCGCTACTTCTGTTTCAGCATCCCAGCCGTTCATTTCTGCAAATTCACCCTCTAATTCAGAGGCTTTTACTCCATCTTCATCAGTGAAATCTTCCTTAGCATAAAGGGCATCTTTTTCTTTCATTATTTCATACAATCTTTTGTTTCCCATTATAACTGTTTCCATTACGGGATAGTCGTCATACATGAAGTGATCCTGTTTCAAAACCGACATTCTCACATTATTAGGTATTGCTATTTCTCCCGTAGTATAATCAATCTCTCCTGATAAAATTTTCAGGAAGGTAGATTTTCCTGCTCCATTGGCGCCAATCACTCCGTAGCAGTTTCCCGGCACAAACTTTAAATTAACGTCATTAAAAAGCTTGCTTCCGCCAAATTGCAAACTTAAATTTGTTACTGTAATCATTTAATCATTCCTTACTATATATAATTTATTTTTATCTTTTTAAATCAAACATTAAACAGAATATCACATAAACATAAATAATGCAAGAAAAACAAAAATCGGGGACGGTTCTTTTTGATTGACAGAAAATATCAATCAAAAAGAACCGTCCCCAAAACTTTGATTTTATTTTTTATTTAAAAATGAAGGGATTTGAAAATCGAAAGGATTATCCTTAGGTTTTTCCTTTTCATCCTTACCTGTTTGTAATTTTGTAGTGTCCTTTAATAATTTGCTTTGTTCGATACTTTCCCCGAAGCCGGTTGCAATAACAGTAATTTTTATTGAATCTCCAATAGCTTCGTCAATATTTGCTCCAAAGATTATGTTTGCTTCCGGATCAGCAGCTTCTTCTATCAATTTAGCAGCTTCATTAACTTCATGGATACCCATGTTAGTTCCACCTGTAATATTTAATAAAACGCCTCTTGCTCCGTTTATTGAGGTTTCCAGCATTGGACTTTGGATAGCTTGTTTAACCGCATTCAATGCTCTGTTTTCACCGGTTGCCTGCCCTATACCCATATGTGCAAGACCCTGGTTTGACATAATAGTTTCAACATCAGCAAAGTCTAAATTCATAATCGCAGGTATTGCAATTAAATCAGAGATGCCTTGAATACCCTGTCTCAATACATCATCAGCAAGTGAAAAAGCTTCAAGCATTGTTGTTTTTTTATCTGATATTTCTAACAGCTTATCATTTGGTATAACAACTAAAGTATCAATGTTTTCTTTTAATTTTTTAAGTCCTAATTCGGCATTTTTAGCTCTGCTTCTGCCTTCAAACATAAATGGTTTTGTAACAACAGCTACAGTGAGTATTCCTTGTTGTTTTGCAATGCTTGCTATGTATGGTGCTGCACCGGTACCGGTTCCGCCTCCCATACCTGCAGTTATAAAAACCATGTCTGCCCCTTCAACTAACTCTGCAATATCTTGTTTGTTTTCCTCAGCAGCTTTTTCACCAATTTCAGGTTTTGAACCTGCACCAAGACCATTAGTTAATTTTTCGCCTATCTGGAATTTGATATCTGCTTTAGATGTATATAATGCTTGCTTGTCCGTATTAACGCTGATAAAAGTTACGCCTCTCACTCCGGCATCTATCATTCTGTTAACGGCATTATTTCCGCCTCCGCCAACGCCGATAACCTTTATATTAGCTAATCTTTCTGATGGTTCCTCAAATTGAAACATATATTGACCTCCTACGAAAAGAGAATTTTTTCTTCATTATAAAAATATTATATCATAGCCTTAATAAATTTCATACATATTTTTAATTAGTTTACTTGTTTTTCTGATATTTTTCAAGCATAATGTTCATTATATTTCTTAAATTTTTATAAATGTTGTTTCCGAATGCGAAAACTGCCGCTAAATATATAGGAAGTCCCAATTGTTCTCCAATGTAGCCCAATAACAATCCATATACCAAATTACCTATTAGGTAGAAAATGCTTTTAATAAATGTCAACTCACCTTTAATATTATCATTTAACATTTCAAAGATAGTATTAATAATAGCTAATATTCCAAGTGAAATATAAACTGCATATTCCGGATTATAAACTAAATTTAAATTCATTCCTGCAATAATGCCAAGAACAACTCCTGCTATAACATAAATCATACCCCAACCCTTTACCTTTCTGCACTAACGGCAAAATTTATCATAGAATCTTCTCCGTGAAATTTAGGAATAGTTACATTGTAACTCATTCTTGCAACAACCTCCATACCTGCCTTATTTTTTAATTCATAAGCGTATGTTCCTTCTTCGGTTACAGCATCATATAAAGCTTCCATATCACCAACCGCACTTATCAGGAAAGGGGCAGAAACTTTGTCTCCGTTTATTCCCAATAGAGGTCCTGCACAAACTACTTCAGATATGTTAATAATTCTTTTGTTGTTAACCGTTATAGCTTCTGCACCTGCCGCTTTTAAATCATTTAAAAGTACGGTTATATCAACATCATGAATTAATCTTTTCATTATATCAATATTTTCATCCTCTACTAAGTTGTCTGAAACCGTCAAATATATTCCGGGTCCTCTGACATCTGTAAATCCGTTATATAGCTTAAGTTTTTCTATTTCTGAGTTTATACTGATTATATCGGCTAAATATTGATTATTTTCATAGTTGTTAATATGTTTTTTTTGATTATCTGTTTCTTTCTTTAACTGTTCAACAATTATCTTCATATCAGCAATATTTTTTTCATATCTATCTAAATTTTTAATAACATATATAGTATTTTCGTCAATCTTTGCGTCGACACCACTTACTACAAAGCATGTTGCAACAAATACGAGCAAAAACAATAATATGTTTCGTATTTTGAACTTAATAATAATCTCCTCCGTTTCCTATGACGAGAGTATATTTCCTCAACCGCCTATTGAGGCGGAGTCATCTTATTTTATAAACCCTTATCTTCTTCTATATCTACAGGAACAGCATATTTAAACTTCATTTCTCCGTCATAACGATTAATGAAGACCTCGGGAGAATTCTCTATTTCAACTGTATAGCCAATCTGCCCAAGCTGTGTAACAATACCTCCTACAAAGTTCAAGGACGCCTCAATAGTCCTTGAATATCCTATGGCTTTTATTTCTAAAGGTAACACCATAGCAACTCCGTTAATGTTAATATGGTCTAATACAGGCACTATTTCAGTATAGTTAGTATATCTTTGACCATTGATGGAAATTGCTTCAACACCTGCATTGTTTAAATAACTTATTAATGCAAGTATGTATTGATGGCTGTATGCTAAGCTTACGTATGAATTTGGCTCAGAATCAACAGTTATAATAGTTCCCGGTCCTTTTACATCATAATAACCTGATAAAACCATTTGCTTTTGGAGTTCTTTCTTTAGCTTTTCTATCTCAGCTTCTTTTTGATTATATGCCTCTTCATTTTGTCTTGCAACTTCCTTAAGTTGGTCTAATTCTTCTCTAAGTTTGTTTTTCTGAAGAGTTAATTCAGCAAGCTCATTGTTTAAATCAGATGCCTTGTTTTGCGGGGTTTCATTTCCTAATACGTTGTTATTAGTGTGGATTTGTGTCATCAATACAAGTCCTAAAAAAACACTCATTACAAACAGCATTATTTTATACATAAGTTTATTCATAATATTCCTCCATTTTAAAGTCCTCTACATATACGGGACTGTCCCCCTTTGTAAAATCAATTAGTCCGCTAAAAACCGGTAAATTATTGTTTAATCTTTCATTAATAATTTTCATAGCGAATACGGCTTGATATTTAATATCTTCACTAAGCTTCATTTTTATAAACGTTCCATACTCGGTTTCCAATAAAATACTGTTATTTTCATCAACCCATAAATTAGTTACTGTTTCAGAATCAAATTCGTTATCTATGTAATCAATTGTTTGAAATATCTCGTTTACATTATCAATACCGGTAAATTTAATCTCTTCTCCTACATTGTATAATACATCAGTCAAACTTTCAATAGTTATTAGTTCGTTATTTATTGTATCTGTTTTAAGAACAAATCCATTCTTGTCGGCAATAATATATTCTTTATTGTAATATATCTGGTATTTTTCCTGTCTTTCAGTTATATTTATGTAAATTTTATTTGGAAGTTCATATACAACTCTTGCCTTTTCAACATAAACCTCTTGTTGAAGTTTTTCCTTAACAAAACTTCTGTTAACACTAAACAATTTTTCGCCTGTATGTATTTCAGATTTCTGTATTATAAATTGGCTGTCATAGGTAGAATTACCTTCAATTTTGATTTCTGCTATATTAAAATAATCTGTTTTAAAGTAAGCATAATAAACACAAAAAACAACAATTACAGCAGCTGTTATAAAAGCTGCTGTACTGACAAATAGCTTTCTGAACCTTCGTTTTTTTCTTTTTCGTTTTTTGTTTGATTTTTCTTTAGCCATTAATATTCCTTTAAACCTCGGTAATTATTACACCTAAATTCTGCAATTTTGTTACAAATTTTTCGTATCCTCTGTTTATGTGGTAAATATTGTTTATTTTAGTAGTTCCCTCAGCACCTAATGCTGCAATCACCAGCGCTGCTCCACCTCTTAAATCCTTAGAATCCACTTCGGCACCGTTTAATCTTTCAACGCCTTCTATAACAGCAACTCTGCCAATGGTTGTAATATCTGCTCCCATTTTCTGAAGCTCAGGCACATGCTTAAATCTGCTTTCAAAAACAGTTTCTTCAATAATTGTTATGCCTTTTGCCGTTGCCATGGAGGCCATTAATTGTGCCTGCATATCCGTCGGGAAACCCGGGTATGGCTGAGTAGTTATCTTTTCTATGGCATTTAATCTGCCATTGTTTGTTATCGAAATTGTTCCGTGTATTTCTCTTATTTCACAGCCGGCATCTTCATAAATTGAGGTTATTGACTTAAAATGAGATTTTTCAATGTTTCTTATGTAAATTTTGCTCTTCATCGATGCAGCTGCACTCAAATAAGTTCCTGCCTCAATACGGTCGGATATAATTTTATATTCAACTGTTTCTGTACTTTCAATATTTCTTCCTTCAATCGTAATAACATCTGTACCTGCACCACAGATTTCATAGCCGCAGATGTTTAAAAAATTCTGTAAATCAACAATTTCCGGTTCTCTTGCCGGATTGTATATAGTGGTTTTTCCGGGTACACCTACCGCAAACAGCATTATGTTTTCAGTAGCTCCAACACTTGGATAATCAAGAGATATTTCAATTCCTTCCGGCTCCTTGACTGTTCCCATCAATAAACCATTTTTTTCAATTATTTCAACGCCTAATTTTCTTAAACCCTTCAAGTGAAGATCAATTGGTCTAAGCCCTATTTCACATCCACCGGGATATGCAATTTCTACATATCCTGTCCTTTGAAGTATAGCGCCCATTAAAATTATAGATGACCTTATTTTCCTAACAAGCTTCTCCGGAACCTTGTAGGTATTAAGGTCTCTGGTATCGATTAACGCAACTCCGCTGTCATATTGAATTTTGCATCCCATGGTGCGTAATATATCAAACATGTCTTTAACATCTTCTATATCAGGTATATTCTCAAGAAGATATTCTCTCGGGACTATAACTGTGCTTGCTATGATAGGAAGAGCAGCATTTTTTGAGCCGCCGATGTCGACTATACCTTCTAGGCTGTTACTTCCTTGAATAATAAAACTTCCCATTTTTATCCCTCCGCAACAAGTATTACATATTATATGTTATGCAAAATATAGCTACTTGTTACTTTTGGATTTACTGCTCACCAAATTTACCATTGCCTCATATATTTTATTTTCCACATCGATATTTCCCATTCTCTTAGAGTTTAAAGCCATTGTTTTTAACAAGCTTTTATTCCTTATAATATCTTCTATTGCTAAAGTAAGTTCCTTACCTGTCAAATCTTTTTCTAAAATTACTCTTGCTGCCCCTTCCTTTTCTAAGACCCGTGCATTGTATTCTTGATGGTTTTCAGCAGTGTATGTCTTGGGTATCAGTATGGAAGGCACACCTATTAATGTTATTTCAGCTATTGTTATCGCTCCTGCGCTTCCGATTACAATATCAGAACCGGATAAAGCAGTTGCTGCATCATACATATAGTCCTTTATATCAATATTGTTGTCCAATATAATATTCTCTTCTTTAATTTTATTTAAAAATCCATCATATAATTTTTTGCCTGTAACATGAATTATTCTAATGTTTTTTTGCCCGTTATACTTTTTTATAACTTCTATAATTGATTCATTTAAGCTTATCTGTCCACCGCTTCCGCCAAATGAATAAATTAAAACATCATCCGGTTTTAAATTAAGCTTTGTTCTTGATTTTCTTCTGTCAGCATTTAAAACATCTTTTCTTACTGGATTTCCCATTAGAATGAGTTTTTTTCTTACTTGCTCAGGAAAGTATTTTTCAGCTTCTACAAAGCTTATTCCTACAACATCTACTACCTTTGCAAGCATTTTATTCGTAATACCCGGAAAAACGTTCTGTTCATGAATCATTGTTGGTACTTTTTTTATACTTGCTGCCAATACAACAGGTCCGCACACATATCCGCCTGTACCGACAACTATATCCGGCTTAAACTCGCTGATGATTCTCATTGCTTCCATGACTCCCTTGACAGAAGCAAAAACAGTTTTTACATTATCTATGCTTATTTTTCTTCTTAAGAATTTTGCGGTAACATATTTAAATTCGAACCCTTCCTTTGGAACAAGCTCGCTTTCAAGACCTGTCTTAGTTCCCACATACAAAATTTCATTAGACGGATCTTGTTGTCTAACCTTTTGTGCTATTGCTAACGCCGGGTTGATATGCCCTCCGGTTCCTCCGCCGGTTATAAGTACTCTCATGTTTAACTCCTATATGTGTTTGAATATTTCGATATGTTTAACAATATCCCAATTGAAAACAATAAAAACATCAATGAAGAACCTCCGGCGCTGATAAACGGAAGTGCTCTTCCTGTAGGCGGCATTGATGATGTTGCAACCGCCACATGAATTAAAAATTGAACCAACACCAATGTCGTCATTCCAAGTGCCACCTGACTGCCGAAGAAATCCTCAGTATTCATTGAAATTCTTAAACCTCTCCATGCAAAAATAACGAAGCTTAGAATTACAAATACACAACCTATAAAGCCAAGCTCTTCACCGATTATGGAAAAAATAAAATCATTGTATGCTTCAGGGAGATGAAAAAACTTTTGTCTGCTTTGTCCTATGCCCATTCCAAACAGTCCGCCGGTTCCAAGAGCAAGAAGGGATTGAATTATCTGATAACCTTCATTTAACGGATATTTAAACGGATCAAAAAATACAATTACTCTTGTCATTCTGTAGGACTCCATTGAAATTAAAACTATGACACCTGCAACTGCTAATAAAAATAATACAAATAAATGAACCATCCTTGCTCCCGCGCAAAAGAACATTACCATCAATGTTCCTCCTAATATAATGGCAGTACTCAAGTCATCCTGTATTGCAATCATTAAACAAAACACACCTATTAATATCATTGAAGGAAAAAATCCTTTTGTGAGAGAAATTATATTTTTTCTGTTTTTATCAAAATAGTCGGCCATGTATAAAACTCCGCCTATCTTTATTATTTCTGATGGCTGAAGCGATATGCCGCCGATATTAATCCATCTTTGGGCACCATTTGAAGCAATACCCATTACCACCGTTAACAAGGCAAATCCAACGCAGGTAATTAATATTACTTTATTGAATTTTGCATAAATTTTAAAAGGGATATTAGTAATAAAAATCATGCCGACAAGCCCTGCAACAGCTGCAATTACCTGTTTTTTAAGAAAGTAAAATGGATCTTTGTTGAATTTGTAGTATCCGTCAGGATAACTTGAACTATAAACCATCAAAAAACCAAAGAGTACCAAAACCACGACAACAAACACCAATACCCAGTCGATAGTAGTTTTCCTACTTGCTTTTCGTGCTGTTCCCTCCATAATAATTTACCCTTTCCTTAAAATCTCTACCTCTAACTTCATAATTCGGGTACATTCCCCAACTTGCACAAGCAGGAGACAGAACAACATTATCCCCCGCATTGCTTAATTCAAAGCACTTTTTAACTGCCTCATCCATATTTTCTACTCTGTATATATTTGTAAAACCATGGCTTCTTGCACAACTTTCAATTTTGTCTGCAGTCTGGCCAAGAAGAACTAAGCTCTTTACCTTATTATCAAAGCTTTTAATAAATTCATCATAGGAAGAATTTTTATCATAGCCACCTGCTATTAAAATAATGGGCTTTTCAATTCCTTGAACTGCTTTTATTGATGCATCCGGATTCGTTCCCTTAGAATCATTATAAAATTTAACTCCGTCAAATTCGCCGCTAAATTCTAACCTATGCTCCACTCCTTTAAAATTCTTTAACACATGAGCTATAATCTCAGGAGTTATGCCTAAAGCAAGGGCTGCACCTGCTGCACACATGGCATTTTCTAAATTGTGCTTTCCGGGGATAAATATTTCATTACGATTTATAATAAATTCAGTTTTTCCATCATGGCTGTACAGCATTTTTCCATTCTGTGCATATATACCTTCATCCAATACACGTTCAGAGCTGAAAAATATTTTTTTCGATTTTATTTTATCAGAAAAACCAATTATTTTTTCATCTTCATAATTTAATATTGCATAATCATTTTCATCTTGATTTATAACATTTCTAAATTTTGCTTCAGTATAATTCTCATACGTGTGATGATAATCCATGTGGTCAGGTGTAATATTGGTTAATACCGCTATGTGAGGTTTGTAGCAGAAAGTTCCTGCAAGTTGAAAACTGCTTACCTCTGCAACGAGGATGTCATTCTTATCCGAATTAATTGCATCATAAAACATTCCGGAACCAATATTACCGGTCAGCTTATAATTTTTACCGCTTTCCTTTACAATCTCACCAATTAAAGTGGTGGTTGTAGTCTTTCCGTTCGTTCCGGTTATTGAAACAATTGTTGCTTCGGTAATTTTATATGCTGCTTCAATATCACTGATTACTTTTATATTTTTTTCAAAAAGTTTTTTAATAATGGGCACTTCATATTTGATTCCCGGGCTTTTTATTGCTAAATCTATAAGCTCGAAATTTATTTCGTCTATTTCATTATTACCGAAAAAATAAGTTGCGTTTATATCCTTTAGCTCCTCTAATTTATCGGCGCATTTTTCTTTCGTAGATTCATCATATACAAATATATGTGCTCCTAATTTATTTAGTCCTTTAATGCATGCTATGCCGGAAATACCAAGTCCAACAATTAAAATATTTTGATTTTTCATTTATGTACCTCTTTCCTCAAAAAAGCCCACTATTATTTTATGTCACTTATACCGAATAAATGCCTATAAAGGCAAGTATGACAGTTACAATCCAAAAAACAGCCACAACCTTTGTTTCCTTCCAACCGCACATTTCATAATGATGATGCAAAGGTGCCATTTTAAAAATCCTTTTTTTAGTTCTTTTATAGTATAAAACCTGTATGATTACTGAAAGTGCTTCTGCAAAATAAATTCCACCTATAATAGGTATAAGTAAAACCAAGTTTGATATAACAGCAACTGCAGAAACTGCCCCTCCTAATGCTAAGGAGCCCGTATCACCCATAAATACTTTGGCAGGATTTGCATTATGTTTTAAAAATCCAAGACATGCCCCTGTAACACTTGCGCTTATGACGGATATTCCACCGTATATGGGGTTTACATCCCTCATGCCGTTTGTTATTAAGCTGAAGCCGGCCATAACTATCAACGTGACGCCCGTATTAAGCCCATCCAAGCCGTCCGTTAAATTTACTGCATTTACAATTCCTAAAACTACAAATAAAACAAACGGTATATATAATACTCCTAAATCTATATATCCATTAATGAAAGGTATTATTAATTTAGTGCCGTAAGCGCTGTATCTTGAGCCGTACCACGCAAGAAGGAAGGCAAATATAAACTGTCCTAAAATTTTCTGATAAGCTCTTAATCCTAAATTACGTTTAAGCACTACTTTTATATAATCATCCAAAAATCCGATAAATCCAAAGCTAACAGTAAAAAATAACGCTGCCCACACTTCCTGTGTATAATAACCGCTTGTAAACAGTGATATTATAACAGCCAACACTATTATAATTCCTCCCATTGTAGGAGTTCCTGATTTTTTGAAGTGTGACTTAGGCCCTTCCTCCCGGATGCTTTGTCCTACTTTCAATCTCCTTAATACCGGGATTACAACCGGTCCTAAGAATAGCGCTATGAGAAAAGATACGATTATTACTCTTAATATATGTCCGTTTCCTTGCATTTTTTAACTCCTCGTTACTATTTTCTCCTTACATTGACAATCCCCTTTTTCTCTCAACATCCTTAATTGCTTTCTTTGCAATAGAGCCCTCATCATATGGTACTTTTTCTACACCCATGTCTTGATACGGTTCTGTTGATTTTCCCGCAAATAATATTACATCCTTGCTCTTTGAGTTGTCAATAGCATAATAGATTGCTTTATCTCTTTCTATAATTATTTCATAATTACCGTTATATTTTTTTACACCCTCGGCTATTTCAAGACATATTTCATAGGGATCTTCAAACCTTGGATTATCGGAAGTGAGTATGCTTAAATCACAATACTTTCCTGAAATCTCACCCATAGGTCCTCTTCTTGATGAATCCCTTTCACCGCCGGCACCAAACATAACAATTTTTCTGCCTTCTGCAAATTCATTGATAGTATCCATAACTTTTTGCAAACCGTCAGGAGTGTGCGCAAAATCTAATATTATGATGCAGTCAAGATTATTCTCAAGCATTTCAAATCTTCCTGTTACACCCTTAATTTTTCCAAGTGCTTCAATGATATCATCAATATTAACACCTAATGAATAAGCAGCTCCCATAGCTCCAAGAGAATTTAATACACTAAACTTACCCGGAGTATTAACATGAACGCTTTTATTATTTCCATCAATAGTTATTTTGAAGTCTGTTCCGTTCATTGTAGTAACTAAATTAGACGCTTTAATGTCCGCCTCACTATCTATTCCTATAGAAATTGCCTTAACTCCTTCGCCCTTTAGTTCCCTATATAATCTTTCACCGTATGGATCGTCAACGTTAATAACATTGTTTATTTTAGTAATATGGAATAATTTTTTCTTTGCCTGATAATAGTTCTCCATAGTTTTATGAAAATCTAAGTGATCTCTTGTAAGATTTGTAAAAATGCCAACGTCAATATTTACATTGTCAACTCTGTTTAATTCTAAAGCATGAGAAGAAACCTCCATGAAGCAATGGTTAATAAGTTTTTCTTTCATCATAGATAAATATCTTTGCACGTCAACTGCCTCAGGAGTTGTATTGTCAACTTTGATTTTTTCACCATCAATTAAAACCCCCATAGTGCCTATGATACCCGATTTTTCTCCTAAATGATCATAAATTCCCTTAAGAAGATATGTAGTGCTTGTTTTTCCGTTAGTTCCGGTTACGCCTACTAAGTTCATATTTTCCGAAGGGCGACCGTAAATTAAATTAGCTGCAGGTGCCATGGTTTGTCTTGGATTTTTAACAACAATAAAATTACCCTTATGTTTAACATTTTCAGGTATGTGATCACATAGAACAGCTGCCGCTCCGCTATTAAGCGCACTTTCGATAAAATTATGACCATCGTTTGTATATCCTTTTATGGCAACAAAAATATAACCGTCTTTCACCTTTTTAGAATCATTGGTAATACCTTTAATTTGAACATCATTACTACCGGAGTAGCTATCGTAATCTAATTCTTTAAGAAGGTTATTAATATCCATTTCAATGCTCCCTTTATTAATTGTATGATATTATATGCAATTTTATCATATTTAAAATTCATTTACAATAAAACTAAGTTAGAAAAAAGGAACGCAATAATGCGTTCCGCCGTTGTTATAAGTTTTAAGATTTCATCTATGGCGTAGCCCAGATTTAAGATTTAATTAAGTTATTAATTTAAAATCAAGGTAACCAAAGAATGCTTCGCAACCTTTTCTCCTGCTTTAGGAAACTGCGCTTTAACAGTTCTGTCAGCTTCAACCTCAATGGTTATATTGCTTTCCAAGCCGGCCTTTATTAATTTATCAGTTGCTTCTGCAATAGTAAGCCCTAACAATTCAGGAACTTCAACTATTTGTGCTTCAACCTTGCCAAGCTCTTCTTCGGTATAAATTGGTTCGACATCATAATATTTCATTATATTTTCTAAAAGATCTGCTGCTACAGGTCCTGCAACAATACTTCCATAATAACCTATGCTTCTGTCCGGTTCGTCAACCATTACAAGTACTACCGCCCTTGGATTATCAACCGGTGCAGTTCCTATGAATGATGATATAAATTTGCCGTCAATATATCTTCCGTCTATAACCTTTTGAGCTGTACCCGATTTGCCGCCTATTCTGTATCCGGGTCTGTAAGCCTGCTTGGTTCCTGCTTCTGCGGAATCCTTCATTATGGAAAGCATAGTTTTACTGGTTTCCTCGGAAATAACTTTTCTTCTTATTACAGATTCAAAATTTTTAACAACATTACCGTCTTCATCTATTAATTGCTTTACAATTCGCGGTTGCATTAAATTTCCGCCGTTTGATATGGCAGATACAGCTGTCACCAATTGTATTGGAGAAACTGCTACACCTTGACCGAATGCTTGTGTTACAACATCAACATCTTTCATATTCAAAGGTTCCTTTAAAAGGCCTAATGCTTCTCCATTTAACATTATACCTGACTGTTCTTCAAGCCCGAAAGCTTTCAAGTATTTGTAAAATGGTTCCTTTCCTATATCAAGACCTATTTCCGCAAGTGCATCATTGCATGAATTTTGTATTGCTTCAGATAAAGTTTGAGTACCGTGTGGCCTGTAATATCTCCAACACTTAATGTTGTTGCTTGTAATTTGTCTTACAAAACCATCGCAGAAATATGTTGAATTCAGTGATGCTGCATTTTCTTCAAGAGCGATGGCAGTTGTTAATAATTTAAATGTTGAGCCGGGTTCATATATATCGTTAACAGCCGGGTTTCTCCACATGTCAAACCAAGCTTTTTGTAATTCTTCATTAGGTAAGGTTTCCCACTGTGTTTTTATGTCTTCATCAATTGGTATCTTTGGAGCGTTAGGATCATAGTCAGGTTTTGATGCCATTGCAAGCACATCCCCGTTATTTGGATCCATGACTATGATAGTGGCTCTTAGAGCGTTATAATCTTTTAACACCTTTTGAGCGGCTGACTCTGCATAATGCTGTATAACCTCATCGATTGTCAATACTACGCCCAAACCGTTTGTTGGCTCATAGTATGCATTGTAACCAAATGGAAGCTCCCTGCCGTAAGCATCGGTATTAACAACTGTCCTACCGGGTATACCGGTTAAATATTCATTATATGTAGCTTCAACTCCATAGAGTCCGTCTTGGTCAATATTTGTAAAGCCAAGCACATAAGGTGCAAAATTACCGTATGGATACACGCGCTTGTTATCTTCAATAACATTGATACCGCTTAGTTCCTGCTCTCTTATTTTTTGTGCCTGTTCCTCGGTTATCCATTTTTTTAACACCACATATGAATAATTAGAAGTAATTTTCTTCAATACTTCCTCATAATCCATTTCCAATATCTCAGCTAAAATTTTAGCCGTTTCTTCAGGCGTCCTTGTATTTACGGGAATAGATTCAGCAGCAATGTTTTTACCAATTGACTTATTTAACTTTTTCAATATTGCAGTAAGTAATCCGCCACCGTCGTCTTCTTCATTTTTCTCATCATCAGCTGCTAAATTGCCTTTTTTAACATCTGCCGGAAAGCATGTTACCGTACTTGAATTAACGCTTACCGAAAGCTTCTTGCCTTTTGCATCATAAATTGTTCCTCGTTTTGCGCTTATTGTAATGTCACGAGACCAATTTTCCATTGCCTGCTTTTTATATTCTTCACCGTCAATTATCTGTATAAATCCTAATCGTACTACCAAGCCAATTGTAGCTAAAAAAAAGCAAAGCAAAAATACCAACATTCTTCTTTTATTCTGAAGGTTAGTAGTGCTTTTAATACGCTTTTTCATATGGCACCCCCTATTGAATGAAACTAACAACCTTATCAACTATACCCAAAAGTATATTTTGATCCTTTTCTTCTGCTTTAAGAGCTTCATCCTTGGTTATTTCAGGGCTTGCATATTTAAAATCAACAAATACCGTTTGTTTTCTTGTAGGATAATTCATCCCTAAATATGTTTTAGCCAATTCTTCGATGCTGTTTGTGTTATTAATACTCTCAAGAGCGATGTTGTATGAGTCAATGTCATTATTAAGCTTTACTATGTCTTTGTTCAGTGAATTAAGTTCCATCTGTTTGTCTGTAATTATAGCATAATTATATACTATAATGATTCCAAGAACAAATGTTATGGCGAGCATCGCGGTATTTTTTATGCTTTCTATAACATTATTATTTTTCTTATTTCTTTTTATTCGCTTTTTATTGGGAGAATTTAGTTCTTGTCCATAATCAATATCAATAACTTCTTTTCTTAAAGCCGACACCTGTTACACCCTCTCTCCTATTCTTAGCTTCGCGCTGTGCGCCCTGTGATTTTCATTAATTTCTTCATCTGATGGAATAATTGGCTTTTTTGTTATAATTTTTAATTTTCTTCTATGATCACATATACATTTAGGAAATTCCGGCGGACAAACACAATCCTTGTTCAAATCCGCAAATGTATTTTTAACAATTCTGTCCTCTAATGAATGAAATGTTATAACGCTTATTCTTCCACCCTTACTTAGACAATCCACTGCATCTTTAAAAGTATTTTCAAGAATTTCAAGCTCTCTGTTCACTTCTATTCTGATAGCTTGAAATGTTCTTTTCGCGGGATGTGAACCCTCCTGCCTAACTTGCTTTGGTATTGCTTTTTTTATGATACTTACAAGCTGTCCGGTTGTTTCAATGAACTCCTGTTCTCTTTCCTGTACAATGAATTTAGCAATCCTTGATGCCCACTTTTCCTCACCGTACTCCCAAATTATTCTTGATAATTCATTTTCCTCATATCCATTAACAATATGCCTTGCAGTAATAGTGTTGTTTTTATCCATTCTCATATCAAGCGGCATATCGTAGTTATAGCTAAATCCTCTTTCAGGTATATCTAATTGAAATGATGAAACACCCAAATCAAAAACTATTCCGTCAATTTTATCAATATGTAATTCTTCCAAAACTTCTTTAATGTTGCTGAAATTATTTTTTACGGCTATGAAATTATCATAGTCCTTTAATCTTTCAGTAGCCCTTTCAATGGCATAATCATCTTGGTCTATACCTATAACCTTACCCTTTGTAACATACTTAAGCATTTCAAAGGTATGACCTCCGCCTCCCAAGGTTGCATCAACATAAATACCGTCTGTCTTTATATTAAGCCCTTGGACAGCTTCATCCAACAAAACCGAAGTGTGTTTGTAATCCATATGGCTCCTCCCCTATAGTCCTATCCCCAAATCTGACATTTTTTCTGCTATGCTGTCAAAGTCATATTCGTCATTGTTAGCATATTTGTCCCAACTGTCTTTGTTCCAAATTTCGATTCTGTCGATAACCCCTATTACAACAGCTTCTGAATTTAATTCACTGAATTCTCTCAAAGATGGCGGTACTAATATTCTTCCCTGTTTATCGAAAGAACATTCACTGAATCCGGAAACAAATCTACGTAAAAAAAATCTTTCTTCTTTGTTAAAGGTGGATAAATTTTTAAGCTTACCGACGAATTCTGTCCATGTTTCAATAGGATAAATGAACAAGCACTTATCCAAGCCCTTTCCGATATAAAATGTTTCGCCAAGCTCGTTTCTAAATTTGGAAGGAATTATAACCCTTCCTTTCTCATCGAATGAATGTATGTATTCACCAGTAAACATTTTCTACCACCTACTGGGCACATTATACCACAACGTGGGGTAAAAACGCCACTATTATTTTTTAAAAATGAAAAAATATTTTTTATCCACTATTTTTATGTGTATAATATCTTTTACTCAGATGAAAAAAAGTCAAAAAAAAAGACCCTTTTGCTGTACTTTCATTTACGTCTTGAAAGAACAGCGAAGAATCTTTTTAACTATTTTTCTTTTTTACAAAGTACCACAGGGCAACACCTGATAATATCATGGCTAAACTTATCAGCTGTGCTACGCGCATATTTAAAAACATTAAGCTGTCAGTTCTTAAACCTTCTATAAAAAATCTTCCTGTTGAGTATAATATCAAGTAAAGTGCAAGAATCTGACCGTGTGTCGTTTTCTTATTTCTTGCAAACCATGTCAGAAAAATAAACACTGCAAAATTTACGATAGATTCATATAAAAATGTAGGATGTACTTTTTGACCATTCACCACTATTCCCCACGGTAAATCAGTCGGACCTCCATGAGCTTCCTGGTTAACGAAATTCCCCCATCTGCCAATTGACTGACCAAGTGCAACACTTGGGATTAATATATCAAGAAGCTGCAACACATTAATTTTTCTTTTCTTGCAAAATAATATACCTGTTAATACACCTGCAATAAGTGCCCCATGTATTGCAAGTCCGCCATTTCTTATATTGATGATTTCAGAAAGGTTTTGGCTGTAATAATCCCAGGTAAATATTACATAATAAGCTCTTGCTCCTACTATTGCAACAGGTATAGCTATCAATAAAAAATCAAGGACATTATCTTCCTTAAAACCTGTTCGTTTTGCTTCTTTCAATGCAAATACAACTCCTAAAAGAACTCCCAAAGAAATCAAAACCCCATACCACATTATGTCTATTCCGAATATTCTAAAAGCAACCGGATCCATAAATTCCTCCACTAAATAAAGTTAAGCATGTATATTTATATTCTAAATATACATGCTTAATGTAACATTAATAATTATATAGTTATAATACTTTTTAGTCAATTAAAAAGATGAGCTCCTTCGCTTGCGGCGGATAACAAACTCCCTACATTCTTAGCTTTGCTTCATATTTGCTTTCTAATTGTTCAAGTATTTTTTTATGAATTGTTTCAACTTCTTTTTCTTTCAATGTGCGTTCCTTGTTACGGTAAGTAACAGAAAATGCAGTTGATTTATATCCGTCTTGAACATGTTCGCCCTTGTATACGTCAAACAATTTAACACTTTCTATTAACTCTGTATTTACAGATTCAATTGTTTCTATCATATCTCCTGCTAACACTTCATCATTAACTATGACAGCTATATCTCTTACCATAGCAGGATATTTAGGAAGTGCTTCGTATTTCCAGTTTGTGTTCTTGTATTTTAACAATTTTTCAACATCTATTTCGGCAATATAAACTTTGTTGTCAATTCCATAGTTCTTCGCAACTTCTACGCTTGACTCACCATAAATTCCTATTAGTTCATCATTAACATACATTGCTGCTGTTCTGCCCGGGTGGAATGCAGGATTGTCGATTACAGGTTTTAAACTTACTTTTATTCCTAATCTTGATAATATTACTTCAATTATGCCTTTTAAATCAAAAAAATCATAATTTCCGTACATTCCTATACAAAGATTCAATTTTTCATATGGTTCTTGTTTAACCGGCTGATCCTTCGGAATAAAAATGCTTCCTATTTCAAACAGCTTTGCATTTTCTACGCCGCGGTTTGAATTTCTTTGTATTACTTCCATCATATTGGGGATAAGAGTAGTTCTCATAGAACTGAAATCTTCCCCAAGAGGATTTAATATTCTTACATAGTTTCTAAGCGGGCTGTCTGAGCCGGCACATATATTATCGTATGTTTTAGGGCTTATGAATGAGTAAGTCGTTATTTCATATAATCCCATACCGCAGGCAATTGACTTAATATAGTCTTCTAAATTTCTTTTGTCAGATTTTCTTCCAACCCTTGTGCTTCCTAAAAGTGGAACTGATTCAATATCTTCAAATCCATATATTCTTCCCACTTCTTCAATTAAGTCAGCTTCCTGTTCAATATCAGTTCTGAAATACGGAATTTTGCTTATTATTTTTTCCCCGTCAAATGTTGATTCAATTTCTAAGGAATTTAAATATTTAAGCATATCATCTACAGGTATATCAACCCCCAACAACCATTTCACTCTGTGAGGTCTTAAGGTTACAATCGGTGCTGTATATTCGCTTTTACCTGCTTCTAAGTATCCGCCGACAACTGTTCCTGCACCAATCATTTCTATTAACTGGCAAGCTCTTTTATTTGCTAATTCAACCATAACGTAGCCCATTGGCTTTTCATTTCTTGCAGAAGCTTCAGAACGCATGCCTAATTTTTTGGATGTTTCTCTTATAGATTTAGGATTAAAATTAGCACTTTCTAATACCATAATCTTTGTATCATCAAAAATTTCTGAATGGTATCCACCCATAACGCCTGCTATACATGCAGGTTTTTCACCGTCAGCTATAACAAGCATGTTGCTGTTCAGGGCTCTTTCATTTTGATCTATAGTAACTATTTTTTCATCCGGTTTAGCCCTTCTGGCAATTAATTTTCTTCCGTTTAATGCCTCTAAGTTATATGCATGCAGCGGTTGGCCAAGTTCAAGCATAACAAAGTTTGTTACGTCAACTATGTTGTTAATAGGTCTCATTCCTGCATCCATCAACGTTCTTTGCATCCATAAAGGTGATGGACCGATTTTTAAATCCTTAATCACTTTTGCATAGAAACGGGAACATAAATCCTCATCTTCAATTTCCACACCGTTTAAGTAATCTTTAATATCTCCCTGCTCATTTTTAATTTCTATTTCCGGGAATTTAAACTCAGTTCCTAAAGTTGCTGCAGTTTCCCTGGCCATACCAACTATATTTAAACAGTCAGGTCTATTGAAAGTAACTTCAACTTCAAGAGCGCTTCCGTCTAATTCCAATACTTCCTTAATGTCTTTCCCAAGCTCGGTAGTCGGTGGAAGAATTGCAATACCATCCCTTGCTTCTTTTGGAATAACCTTGTCGTCAAAGCCAAGTTCTTCATAGGAACACATCATGCCGTAGGATGGAAGTCCTCTGAAATTAGATTTCTTTATTTTTAGTCCAATGGGAAGTTCAGCTCCTTCTAAGCACACAGGAACAATGTCTCCCACTTTAACATTTTTCGCTCCTGTTATTATTTGAACCGGTTCGCCTTTATTAATATCAATTTGTGTAACAATCAATTTATCTGCATTTGGATGTTTTTCTATTTCAAGAATTTTTCCTGTTACAACATTGGTTACTTTCTTTTCATAATCAATTACAGCATCCACGTGTGAGCCGGTAAGAGTTAATTTATCAGCTAATGTTTTATCATCTGTATTAATAGTTACATATTGTTTCATCCATTTAATAGGTACTAACATTTCTCAACCTCCTAAAACTGTTTTAAGAATCTAACATCATTTTCGAATAATAATCTGATGTTTGGAATTCCGTACTTAACCATTGCCACTCTGTCAATTCCCATACCAAAGGCATAACCTGAATATATTTCAGGGTCGATACCACAGTTTCTAAGTACGTTAGGATGAGTCATACCGCAACCCAAAAGCTCCATGCTCCATCCTGTACCGTGGCACGCAGGACATCCCTTACCCATGCATATAGGACATGATACGTCTACTTCAGCACTTGGTTCAGTAAATGGGAAGTTATGAGGTCTGAAACGAGTCTTCATGTTGCTTCCGAATAATTCTTTTACGAATTGATCAATGGAATCCTTTAAATTGGCCATTGTAACACCCTTATCTACAACCAAGCATTCCATTTGATGAAACATTGGAGAGTGGGTGTCATCAACATCATCAAAGCGGAATGTTCTTCCTGTAGAAACCATTCTTATAGGAAGTTTTCCTTCTTTTACAGCTTCTTTCATAACTCTGATTTCAACCGGTGATGTATGAGTTCTAAGTATTAAATCATCTGATATATAAAATGTATCTGACCAATCTCTTGAAGGATGGTCGTATGGTGCATTTAAATCGTCAAAATTATTTGCAACTGTTTCAATTTCAGGTCCGCTTATAACATCGTAGCCCATTCGCATAAATACGCTTTCTAATTCTTCTTTTGCCTGAATTAAAGGATGTCTTCTTCCTATTTCAGGAATTCTTCCGGGCATTGTTATGTCAAGAATTTCTGATTTTACTTTCTTTGAAGATTCAAGCGCACTGATTTTTTCTTTAATTGCATTCATTTCTTCTTCTATAATTGCTCTTACTTCATTGGCAAGCTTACCAATTTCCGGTCTCTCCTCTTCCGATAAACTGCCCATTGACCTTAAAATTGCAGTCAAATCTCCCTTTTTCCCTAAGCACTGAATTCTTATCTTTTCGATATCCGAATTGTCAGCACATTCTTTTAACCTATTTAATACTTCTTCTTTTAATTTTAAAAGTTGCTCCCTCATATATGCTCCTTTCATACTATGAATAAAAAAAAAGACTATTCCCCTCGTAAGAGGCGAATAATCGCGGTACCACTCTTTTCGCTTTCAATTGACAAAGATAAAATTCCTAAGCTTTGCTCGGAATGACAAAGTCATGAATGCCTTATTTCTTTAACGATATTTACCGGGCAAAACTACTGTATTCATTCTGCCAGCTCCAAAGTGAATGTTCAGTATAAATGTTTAAAATCATTTCCAGCCATGATGATTTTTCTCTTTAAAAACTCCTTCTTATACCTACTGTGCTTTTTCATTGCTTTTACTATTTAATTTACAATTTGATTATGATTATAGCAAAAATAATTTTATTTTACAACAATTTTTTTCTAATTTCGTAAATACTGATTCCCGCAGCAATGGATGCATTTAATGATTCTGCTCTTCCTGGCATTCTTATGGTAATACATAAATGAGAATTCTCTACAATTTCCCGGGAAACCCCCTGACCTTCATTGCCGATTACGACACAAATTTTATTTTCTTCTTGCACATCATCAAACGAGTAATCAGATTCAACCACTGTCGATATAATTTTAAATACATTATCATTTAAAGTTTGAATTATCTCTTCATCTGAATCAATACACAGAAAAGGAACTCGAAATATTGCACCCGCGGTTGCTCTTACCACTTTCGGATTGTGTATATCCACGCAACCCTTATTTAAAATAACTGCAGCCGGTCCAAAGGCATCCGAAGTTCTGATAATTGTTCCTAAGTTGCCGGGGTCTTGTATTCTGTCACACATTACAATGAATTTATAGTTTTTAAATGTTTGATTTTTATCATATTTTTTCTTTTCAACAACCGCAATAACACCTTGAGCATTGATGGTATCCGCTGTTGAGTTAAAAATATCTTCATTGCAAAAGTATGCTTCGATACCTGATTTTACTGCAAGGTTATACAATTCTTTTACTTCCGGTTTGTTAAATGACGGCTCACTGAATAATAAATACATTATATTCGCTTTTTCATTAATTGCTTCATTTACAAACTTGATTCCTTCAACTATAAATACATTTTCTTCATCACGCTTCTTTTTTGTATTAAGAGAACGAATATACTTAATTTTGTTGTTATCCTTACTTTTAATGATATCCATAAAAACCTTCTTTTATAAATTTTAAATGTTGCTAAGTTTCTTTAAATTATCATTATGACCTAATACAATTATTATATCGCCTTTTTTTATAATTGTTTCGAAAGAAGGAACTATATTTATATGGTCACCTGTTTTTATAGCTATTACCGTCATACCGTATTTTCTTGAAAGATTTAAATCCTCCAATGATTTATTCTCCCATTCTTCAAGGGCCACAGTTTCAATTATGCTGTAATCCGGTGAGAATTCAATTACGTCCATAATATTGGGAGTAACTAAACCGTAGGCAACTCTCATACCCATATCTCTTTCAGGATAAATTACCTTGTCGGCACCTATTTTATATAATAATTTACCATGAATTTCGCTTGCCGCCTTGGCTATTACCGTCGGCACACCGGCTTCCTTCGCTATTAAGGTTGCCATTATGGATGCCTCTAAATCCGAACCAATTGCGATAATTGCCACATCAAAATTTCTAAGTCCCAAAGTTCTGAATGATGCTTCATCTATTGCATCCATTTGAACCGCATGAGCGATAGATTCGGACATTTCTTTTATAATATCCGGGTCCTGGTCAACTACCATAACATCGTGTCCTAATTTTGACAATGTCTTAGCTGCTGCGGTACCAAATCTTCCACATCCTATAACTATTATCTGTTTCATAAATATCTCCTTAACCTATAATTACCTTACCTTCCGGATAAGTATAATTGCCTATAAATTTGTTTTGTTTTAAAAATGCATACGCAACCGTCATTGGCCCTACTCTGCCAATAAACATGAGTATTGACAATATTATTTTTCCCGCTGTGCTTAAAAAGGGAGTTAGTCCCCTTGATAATCCGACAGTTCCAAATGCTGATACCGTTTCATACAAAATATCCAAATAATCAAAACCTGCAGCTTCCTCAGTCACTGCTAAGATTATGGACACTATCATAACCAGCAACAAAGATATTAGCAGTATTGCAGCTGCCCTGATTGTTGTTTCAGGCAATATTCTTCTCCCGAACACTTCAAAATCCCTTTTTCCTTTAAATAAATTATAGAATGAAACAATTAAAACTCCTAATGTGGTAGTTTTTATACCTCCTGCCGTTGATGCCGGAGAGCCACCTATAAACATCAAACTTACAGTTACTGCAACTGTTGCCATCCTTAAATTTTCTAAAGGAACTGAATTATATCCTGCCGTTCTTGGATTCACTGCCTGAAAAATTGAAGCATTGATTTTTCCCGACAAATCTAAATTACCCATTGTGCCCGGATTGTTGTATTCAAGAATGAAAAACAAAATAGTACCAAACGTTAACAATATACCGGTAATAATCAATACTAATTTAGAATGAAGAGTAAGCATTTTAAATTTCTTACTCACATAGATGTCCCAGAAAACATAGTATCCGATGCCGCCTACAACTATTAAGCCACAAACCGCTAACGTAATGATTGGATTGTCTACATAATTTATCATGCTGTTGCCTAATAAATCAAAACCGGCATTACAAAATGATGAAATTGCATGGAATATAGAAAAGCCAATACCTGTTACAACACCATAGTCCTTAATAAAAACTAATGAAAACAATAAAGCACCAAACAACTCTACCGCGAAGGTGTAAAGAAGTATATTTTTAGTAAGTCGAATAACACCCTGCAGTTCATCCATGTTTCTTTCTTCCATTATTAATACTCTTGTTTTAAGAGATATTCTTTTACCTATGAAAAATGAAATCATGGCTGTCATAGTCATTACTCCAAGACCGCCAATTTGTATCAACACTATTATAACAACCTTTCCAAATATTGTCCAATAGGTTGCAGTATTGACTACTACCAACCCGGTAACACATGTTGCAGATGTGGCTGTAAAAAGGGCGTTGACAAACCCGACACTGTTTCCATCTTGTGAGGCAATGGGCAGCATCAAAAGCATTGTTCCTATTAAAATTACAATTGCAAATCCAAAGAAAAAAACTAAATATGGATTCTTTTTAAAATCGTTTATTTTTTGTTCTATATATTTCATAATAACCTCTGTTACAATAATGCACATATCTGGATAATTTATACACATACGACTCTTGCTTTATGATTATAGCACTTTAAAGTTTAAATACAACAGAAATTTTATTAATTATTTATGAAGGTGATATGGCACTCGGAGGGAGATCCCTAAGCTTCGCTCGGGATGACACAATAAAAAAAGACTGTAGATACAGTTTGTAAATACAGTCTAAATTATTATGCTCGTACTTGTTCAACTAAGCTTGTGAAGCCGGCTGGATCATATATAGCCATTTCAGATAACATTTTTCTGTTGATTTCAATGTTGTTTTGTTTTAAAAGATTAATGAATTTGCTGTAAGATAATCCGTTTTGTCTTGCAGCAGCATTAATTCTTGCTATCCAAAGCTGTCTGAATTCTCTCTTTCTTAGCTTTCTTCCTACATAAGCATATGAAAGTGATTTCATAACTGCTTGATTTGCTGTTTTATATAATTTACTCTTTGCTCCGTAGTAACCTTTAGCAAGTTTCAATATTTTTCTATGGTTTTTCTTAGCATTTACAGCTCTTTTAACTCTTGCCATTTAATTTTCCTCCTGTGACTATTCCTTTATTAGTATGGTAATATCTTACTGATTCTGTCCATATCAGCACTTGAAACTAATGTGCTTTTTCTTAAATTTCTAATTGATTTAGAAGCTTTTTTACCTGTAAAGTGGTTTTTACCTGCTTGTGATCTTTTAATTTGACCGCTTCCTGTTTTCTTAAATCTTTTTGCTGCTGATCTGTTAGTTTTTAATTTTGGCATAACAGTTCCTCCTTAATGTTATTTTTTAGGCGCTAAAAACATAGTCATGTTTTTGCCCTCTACTATTGGTTGCTTATCTATTACAGCATATTCCGATGTCAATTCAGCGAATTGCATCAGTACTTCTCTTCCGACATCCATATGTCCAAGCTCTCTGCCTCTAAAGCGCACAACAACTTTAACTCTGTCTCCGTCTTGGAGGAATTTATTTGCATTTTTAGCTTTTACGCTTAAATCATGATCCTCTATATTTGGAGTCATTCTAATTTCTTTAACATTAATTACTTGTTGTTTTTTCTTAGATTCTTTTTCTTTCTTTGCCTGTGCATATTTGTACTTGCCGTAGTTCATTATTCTACATACGGGCGGTTCTGCATTTGGGGACACAACAACTAAGTCTAATTTCTTGCCCTCTGCAATTTTCAATGCTTCCTTTGTGTTAATTACTCCTAACTGAGTTCCATCAGAGTCAATGACTCTTACTTCCTTTTCACGAATTTGTTCGTTGATTTGAAGTTCCTTAATAATTTACACCTCCAATTTTAAACTAAACAATAAAAAAAATAGCTACACCGCTATCTTAAATAATACAAAATATAATTGCATTTATTTATAACCCTACTAACAGTTTTTAAAAACGCCATAAGGTGAGAAGCGGTTACTTCTTCTTGAATCTATCTTAGTATATACAACATAACAATAAATGTCAACATATTTTATTTTTAAATTGTTATAACTTTTTATGTTATGGTAAAGATAATTCTATCACAAAAAATTAATTTCTGCCATAGGAGGTAATATGAAAAATAAATATTTTTATTTAGCAATTTCCTTTATAATATATAATATTATTATTTTAATAGTTTCAGATAAATATTCTTTGTCTATTTTGTTTTTTTTACCAATGTTATTTTATGTTTTTTTGATTATCAAAATGCTTTCTTCAAACAAAAAAGTTGATGATAGTTCAAAAATGAGCATGGAAGAATCAAACGAAAGTGTTGGGTCAACAACCTACTTTGAAAAAAAGAAAACTGAAGAGCAAAAAATTCAAATCGGCTTTAACGACGTTGCCGGTTTAGAAGAAATCAAGGATGATTTAATGGATGTAATTGATTTCCTAAATAATGAAGAAAAATATAAATCAATGGATGCAAAAGTACCAAGAGGAATTCTTTTATATGGCCCTCCGGGAACAGGCAAAACATTGATTGCAAAGGCAATTGCAGGTGAAGCAAAAGCGACCTTCATATACTCAAGCGGTTCTGAATTTGTAGAGAAATATGTAGGCGTGGGTGCAAAGCGTGTAAGAATGATTTTTGAAAGAGCAAGAAAAGAAGCTCCGAGCATAATTTTCATAGATGAAATTGATGCATTAGGAGCCAAAAGAAATTCAGAAAGCAACAACGAAAAAGATCAAACACTAAACCAATTACTAATAGAATTAGATGGATTTAACAACACCAGCAATGTAATTGTAGTTGCGGCAACAAACAGAATGGATTTGTTGGATGAAGCTCTATTGAGGCCGGGACGTTTTGACAGAAAAATATATGTGGGCAATCCAAACTACCATTCACGTTTAAAAATATTAGAGGTACATACAAAAAACAAACCACTTGATAAAAAGGTACAGCTAAAAGACATTGCCATCAAAACACACGGTTTTTCCGGAGCACAGCTTGCAAATATAGCAAATGAAGCTGCTTTAAAAGCTATTAAGGATAAAAGCAAAAAAATCAACTCGGATAATTTTGAATTTGCAATAGAAAAAATAGCTGCTGGTCTCGAAATCAAGCATTCTACCGTTTCTGACAAAGAAAAAAGAATCGTTGCATTTCATGAAGCCGGGCATGCAGTTGCTGCAAAAATACTTGATATAGATAAGGTTCAAAAAATATCTATAATACCAAGAGATAAGGCATTGGGATATGTGCTTAAATTTCCGACTGAAGATAAATTCCTATATACTAAAAAGGAGCTTTGCGACAAGGTAACGGTACTTCTTGCAGGAAGGGCTTCCGAAGAAATATTTATCGGTGAAATATCAACCGGTGCATCAAATGATATTAAAGAATCAACAAATATAATATATGAAATTATATGCAACTACGGCATGGGAAAAAATACTCAAAACACCTGCATCGACGAAAGGTTTTTCAAATATTATTTAGATTCCATCAAGGATGAAGCATCTGATATGACTAAGGAAGCATACGAACGTTCTTTAAAAATCATTAAGGATAATGAAGATACCGTCAGAAAAATCGCTGAATACCTGTTAAAAAACGAAACAATGAATGCAGAGGAATTAGATGAATTAATGGATGAGAGAAAGAAAAAAGCGCTGATTTAAGCGACGATGGATTTGCAATTGAATATCAATAGATTTGCAATGGAGTGGCAATAGAAAAAAGCAAAGGTCTACTTAAGGCCTTTGCTTTATATATCTATAGCTTATCCATCGCTAATCAATAGCTAATCAATTGTTTACTTTAAGTATTTCATAGGTTCTGTTCTGACACCGTTAATTCTCACTTCGAAATGCAAGTGATTTCCGGTTGAATATCCTGTTGAACCAACTAAGGCAATTTTATCTCCTCTATTTACTGCTTGTCCTTTACTAACCAATAGTTTAGAGCTATGGCCATATAATGTTGCGATTCCGCCACCATGGTCTATAATCACATAATTTCCGTAAGAATAATGCCATCCGGAAAATATAACTACTCCGCTGTTGGCAGCCACTATTGAGGCGCCATATGGGGCTCTGATATCAGTACCGCCATGATTTGACCATACTCCGGTTATAGGGTCGGCTCTGCCTCCAAAGTTAGACGTAATAGTATAATAACCCGGTGTTGGCCACAGCATCTCGCCGCCTGCATATTCGACAGCTCTTTGGGCCGCTAAAATATCTTTTTCTATCTTAGCTGATTGAGCTTCCATTGCAGCTTCCTGTCTTTGCATTTCTTTTATATCTTTTTTCAAACTGCCCATGTAAACTTCTTTGGAACGCGATGCAATCATTACTTCATTTTGCTTTGCGTTAAGGTTGTTAATAACTGCTGTTAATTCTAATCTTTCTATTTCTTGTTGTTCCTTTAAACCTTCTACCTGAATTTTTTGTTCGTTAATACTTTTCAGCAGCTCCACATCGCTTTGTACTATCAGTTGAATCATATCCATCCTGGTCAATGCATCAACTAAATTTTCAGAGTTAAGTATTACCTCCATATAACCGGCTGTTCCGTTTTTATACATTACTCTCAGGCGATCTTCTAAAATAGTATTATTGTTGTCTATGTCTTTATTTAATTGTTCAATTTTTTGCTCAGACTCGGCAATCTTCATGTTTAATTCTTCTTTTTGAAGCTCGTAACCGTCTACTTCTAAGCTTAAAGCCCTGATTTCTCCGTCTAAAGCGTCAATTTCCTGTTGTACACTTTTTTGTTGACCCTTGAGATCTTCCGCTTTTTTACGAATTTCCTTAATTTGATTCTCGATTTGTTTTTGTTTTCGCTGCATATCAGCAATACTCCCGCCTGCTGTTACAGGGAAAATACTTAAAATACTCATAAGCACTAAAGTAAATACAACACTTTTTTTAAACATAACCCTCTCCTATACACTTAAGAATTTTTTCAAAGAAATCAAGCTTCCCAAAATTCCTATGCCGATTCCTATAGTCAAGAATATGATTATCAAATCATTAAGAATCATATCCACTCCAACCATGTATCCGGACATGCCTGACAATAAGGCAACATAACGTCCTGCTAAAAAATTAATCAAATAATTATATCCAAAAAATATTATAAAAATTGCTATCACAGAGCCGAGTAATCCAAGCATTATACCTTCAATCATAAAAGGTCCTCTGACATAGCCGTTTGTAGCCCCGATATACTGCATCAACTCTATTTCCTTTTGTCTGTTAAGAACTGTAATTTTAATTGTATTTGAAATTATAAATACACTTATTAAAAGCAATATTATAATAATACCGGCCCCGCCTCTTTTTACAAAATCCGCAATCTTTATTAAACTGTTAACCGCATCCTTGTAATATTGTACACTTTCAACTCCTTCAAATGTTTGAATTTGTTTAATAACATAATCAGAATTTTTAACATCCGAAAGTTGAACTATATAAGTATTCGGCAGAGGGTTGTTTCTTAAACCCTCTAAAAGATATGCATCCTTTCCCCAATCTTCCCTTAATTTTTCAAGAGCATAATCCTTGGTTTGAAATGCAACACCCATAACACCGTCTATTTCTTTGAATGACTTACCTAATTGCTCAATTTGAGCTTCTTCAAAATCATCCTTAATGTAGACGGCTATTTCATCAAAAGTTTCCTTTGTAGCTAATGCGATATTATTCACATTTAAAACAATAATTAAAATAAAGCCAAGAATTATCAAAACCGCTGTTACCGATCCAATGGAAGCAAGTCCCATCATTCGGTTACGCCATAAGCTTTTAAATGCTTGTCTAAAAATATAATTAATTTTCTTGATTGTCATTACTATATTCCCCTGCCTTCATATCTCTCATAATGGCCCCTTGCTTCAATTCGACCACTCTTTTTTGATATCGATTGACTATTTCTCTGTCATGAGTTGCCATTATAACTGCTGTGCCTCTTTTATTAACTTCAGTGAGGATTTTCATAATTTCCTTTGATGTCTCATGGTCTAAATTACCGGTTGGTTCATCTGCTATAATTGTTTCCGGTTTGTTTATAACAGCACGAGCTATTGCTACTCTTTGCTGTTCTCCACCCGATAGCTCGTCCGGATAATATTTTGCCTTATCGCTTAATCCAACCATACTAAGCACCAACGGTACTTCTCTTCTGATTGTTTTAGCGTTACAACATATCATTTCCATTGCAAATGCCACATTTTCATACACTGTTAACTTAGGAAGTAATCTGTAGTCCTGAAAAATAAATCCGATGTTTCTTCTGTATTCTGCTATGTTTCTTTTTCTGATTTTAGTGATATTTTGATTATTATAAGTAATTATTCCTTCAGAAGGGTTTATTTCTCTCAGTAACAGTTTTATCAATGTGCTTTTTCCGGCACCGCTTTTTCCGACTATAAACAAAAATTCGCCTTTATCTATTTTTAAGTTAATATTCTTAACTGCAGTAAATTCATTTTTATAAACTTTTGTAACATTATTAAACTCAATCAACTTACTTCACCTCTTACAACTTTACTACTTACTATTATATAACATAATTTGACATAAATACAACCATTACTATTATATTTTACTTTATTTTCACATAAAATGAAATGTTTATTTTTGGATTTACCTAAAAATAATGTAATTATAAAAAAAAGATCCTTCATTGCGTTCAGAATGACAAATTTTACGTCATTCTGAGGGCGCAGACCGAAGAATCTCATTTTATGTAATTAATTATAATATCAAAATCTGTTTATCAATCGCTAATCTATTGGCAGTCAATTGCTGTCTATTGCCAATCCATTGCTAATTCTTGTATTCTTTTTCTAATATAACCTTTTGCGGTAATTCTTCTAAGTCGGTTTTTACAACTGCAAACGGATATGTCAATATTTGTGCTGTGACATCTCCCGGTTTAGGATCAGTATATTCTGCGTAAACAGTCAATATCTTTTCACCGTTTTCTTCGCTTAATGTTAGTTTATCTATTTTAACCTCATATCCCGCAGTATTTTTTTCTCCTCTTGTAACTACAACATAAATTTCGTCATTTACCTTAGCTACCAAAGCTTTTTCTTTCATTCTGTAGTTTGGCAAAACTTCAGTTATTTGTCTTGGCATGTCTTCCGGTTTTAAACTATCAAAACCCACGTTTTCCGTATTCCTTCCTCTAAGGTATCTAAAAAAGAATAAAAGAGCAGCTATAAACACTATAATCGCAACTATGGTTACAATCCTTTTCATAAACATCCCCCTAAATTAAACTTCTTTATATATTATTCTCTTTAACTTAAATTATGCTAATTTGAAAAGAGTTTGTTTATAAAATGTAGTAATAAAGTATTTGACATAGTAGCTTGTCTTTAAGTATAATTTTAATATACAAGAAAGGAGTTGGAAAATTAATGTCGTGTGATTGTAATGAATTTCAAAATCTGACTGCTAATTTACAGTTATTAAATAAGAGTATTTTAGACGTGGTAACAAAATTAGACGAACAAACATCCATGCTCAACAGAGCAGTTTTTAAATCTGCTACACATTGCGGCTGCATTGAGATACATGCTACAAAGCAATTATTTTCTCAAAATAAAACTCTTGAAGAAAATCAACTTGACTTAGAAAATCACGTTGAAGGAGAATTGTGTCCAAAATGCAAAGAAAAAATTGAAGAAGAAATGGGCGAACTGTTATTTTACTTAGCATCGATGTGTGAAGCTCTGAATCTTGATTTAGACAGCATTATGTCTTCAAAATTAGACCACTTAAAAACCTTGGGGATATACAACTTATTATAAATAAATATAAATAGAATATAATAAAAGTGACCGTTAATAATAACTGTCACTTTTTATAATACAATGTGCAAGCTTGTTCACCAAATTATTTGATTACGTAGTATAAATTGGTGTTTGTGCTATCTTTGGCAGAGTTCAACAAGAACTCCTCCCGTACTTTTAGGATGACAAAAAGCTATTTTAGCTCCGCCTGCACCATAGCGCGGTCTTTCATCAATCATTCTAATTCCTTTTTCTTTCATCTCTTCTATTGCTTTTTCAATGTCGTCAACTCTGTAAGCAATATGCTGGACACCTTCGCCATTTTTAGCAATATACTTTGCTATCGGACTATCTTCCGCTGTTGGCTCTAACAGCTCAATTTCTGAGTCACCTGTTGGTAGAAAAGCTACTCTTACCTTTTGCTCTTCAACAACTTCTGTTCCTGCGGATTTTAGGCCAAGAACACCTTCATAGAAGTTAAGTGCTTGTTCTATGCTGTTAACGGCGATTCCTATATGATCAACCTTCTTAACCATTTTTACCTCCTTAACAAATTTTGCTCTGCAAAATTCTGATTTACAATTGACTTGCAATTTAATAGCTATTGATAGGCAGTTGAATAATGCTCCAATCATTAATCTATTGCTTATCCACCGCTAATCTATCGCCTATCTATTGTTTTAAGAAACTCATCTCTTACTTCGTATATATTTTTTTCTTTATTAAGTATACTAATTACTTCTTTGTCTAACCTGTTTTCACTGTCAGTATGCTTTATAACTATTTTTCTAAGCTCTGACTCTATAAGTTCCACAACTTCAAGTTTGAGGTTTTTTGTCCTTCTTTCATTAAGCTTGCCGCTTTCACTTAAATAATCAATATGTTTATCAATCTCTAAAATTAAATTTTCAATACCTTCATTTTTAGAAGCAGTAACCTTTATAACAGGAGGACGCCTATCATGCATGCTTAAGTCAAGCATCATATTAACCTCTGTTGCAGTTCTGTCGGCACCGAATAAATCGCTTTTATTTATAACAAAAATATCACCTATTTCCATTATACCTGCTTTTATGGACTGTATGTCGTCACCTAATCCCGGTACCATAACCATAAGAATTGTATCAGCTGTTTTTACTATGTCCACTTCAGATTGACCAACTCCTACAGTTTCTATGATTATATAATCATAACCTGCAGCATCAAGAATTTTTAGAGCATTTTTTGTATACTTTGATAACCCTCCAAGATAACCTCTTGTACCCATGCTCCTGATAAACACATTTGGATTTAAAGCCAAATCCTGCATACGAATTCTATCTCCAAGTATTGAGCCCCCTGAGTATGGGCTTGTCGGGTCTATAGCAATTATGCCAACCTTATGTCCTTTATCAACAAGACCCTTTGCAATCTTGTCAGTCAAGGTACTTTTTCCTGCTCCCGGAGGTCCGGTAATTCCTATAATATGAGCTTTACCTGTATATTGATGAATTTCTCTTAAAACCTTTTCAGCTTCTTCCGGGTAATTTTCAACTAATGTTATAAGCTTAGCGGATGCTCTTTTTTCGCCCTTCAAGCTAAGCTGAATTAAATTTTCCACTAAATCACCTCGATTACAATTGATGAGCAATTGATTTGCAATTGATGAGCGATTGACTTGCTGTTGATTTATACTTTATCTATTGCTTATCTATTGTCATACGTTGCAAATCCATAGATATTCTATCGTCTTAAGTTTGCTCTTATGAATTCTATCATCTGTGTTGTAGTTGTGCCCGGTGTAAATATTTCAGCTATGCCTGATTCCTTTAAAGCCGGTATATCTTCATCAGGAATTACTCCTCCACCAACTATCAATACGTCATCGACACCTTGTTCCTTTAACAGTTCTACAACTCTTGGGAATAAATAGTTGTGAGCTCCTGACAACAAGCTCATTCCTATAACATCAACGTCCTCTTGAACAGCTGCAGCAACAATTTGCTCAGGTGTTTGTCTAAGACCAGTATATATAACTTCCATTCCTGCATCTCTAAGTGCTCTTGCTATTAATTTTGCTCCTCTGTCATGTCCGTCAAGGCCAGGTTTAGCTACTAAAACTCTAATTGGTTTCATTTTTTCCTCCTACAAATTAAAGCAATACTGCTTGCTCATATTCTCCGAATACTTCTCTCATAACATCACATATTTCACCTAATGTTGCATATTCCTTTACGGCGGCTAAAATATGAGGCATTACATTTTCAGTACCTTGGCAAGCTGTTCTTAAGCCATTTAGTTTTTCTTGAACTGCATCATTGTTTCTCATAGATTTAACGTCTGAAATTTTCTTTTTCTGCATTTCTGCAACTATCGGGTCAACTCTCAACAATCCTTTTGGAGATTCTTCTTCAACCTTGTATTTGTTAACTCCAACAACAATTCTGTCAAGTGATTCAATTTCCATTTGATAATTATAAGCTGAATCAGAAATTTCCTTTTGAATGTATCCAAGATCGATTGCTCTTGCAGCTCCGCCTAAATCATCTATTTTTGTTATGTATTCCAATGCTTTTTCTTCAATTTCCTTAGTTTTAGCTTCTATAAAATATGAGCCCGCCAATGGATCAACAGTGTTTGTAACTCCTGTTTCGCTTGCTAATATTTGTTGAGTTCTAAGTGCAATTGTTACTGATTCCGTAGTAGGAAGTGCCAATGCTTCATCTCTTGAGTTAGTGTGCAAAGACTGAGTTCCGCCAAGTACTGCGGCAAGTGCCTGCATTGCAACCCTTATGATATTATTGTCAGGTTGTTGTGCTGTTAATGTACAACCGGCAGTCTGAGTGTGGAATTTAAGCATCATAGATTTTTCATCTTTAGCTTTAAATCTATCCTTCATTATTTTTGCCCATAATCTTCTTGCTGCTCTGAATTTAGCAACCTCTTCAAACAAATCATTGTGTGAATTAAAGAAGAACGATAATCTTGGCGCAAATGTGTCAACGTCAAGTCCTGCATTTATAGCAGCTTCTACATAAGCAATACCGTCTGCTAATGTAAATCCAACTTCCTGTGCAGCAGTTGAGCCGGCTTCTCTTATGTGGTATCCTGATATACTGATCGTATTCCACTTTGGAACTTCTTTTGAGCAGTATTCGAATATATTAGTGATTAATCTCATAGATGGTTCTGTAGGGTATATGTAAGTTCCTCTTGCTATGTATTCCTTTAATATGTCGTTTTGTATTGTTCCTCTTAACTTATCAGCTGATACGCCTTGTTTTTCGGCAACTGCAATATACATAGCTAATAATACTGCCGCAGGTGCATTTATAGTCATTGATGTGCTTACCTTGTCTAAAGGAATTCCGTCAAACAGTATTTCCATGTCTTTAAGTGAGTCTATTGCAACTCCTACCTTACCAACTTCGCCTTGAGCTAATGAGTGGTCTGAATCATAGCCGATTTGTGTAGGTAAATCAAAAGCAACAGATAAACCTGTTGAACCCTGTCCAACCAGATATTTGTATCTTTCATTTGATTCTTCTGCCGTAGCAAAGCCGGCATACATTCTCATAGTCCACGGCTTACCTCTGTACATAGTAGGTTGATAACCTCTTGTAAACGGATATTGACCGGGATAACCGATTTCAGTTTCATAATCTATACCGGCGATATCTTCAGGTGTGTACAATCTTTCAACCTTTGCTCCTGAAACAGATTTAAATTCTAATTTTGATTCCGGAGCTTTTGCTAATGATTTATTTAGTACCTTGTCTTCCCAATTTTCTCGAGCTTTTTTTATTTTTGAAAGTTCTTCTTCATTAAACATTTTTACCTCCATAATGATAACCTATTCAATCATTAAATATAATCTAAAACTCTTAAATTTGCAAGCCGTTTACATAAAATGATTTAAAGTTTTTATAACTTGCAAAAAAAAGAGATTCTTCGGGCTGTGCCCTCAGAAATGACGTAACTTTCATCCTGAGCGCCAGCGAAGAATCTCACTATTCACTGTTCATTATTAATTATATTGCTCCGTCAAACAACATTTCGAATTCTTTGCCGGATATTGTTTCTTTTTCTAACAAAGCTTGTGCTACACGGTCTAATTTCTCCATGTTTTGGCTAAGAAGTGTCTCGGTTTTTTGATAAGCATTGTCTATTATTCTACGCATTTCATTATCTATTTTAGCCGCAACTTCCTCTGAATAATTTCTTATTTTATTGAAATCTCTGCCAAGAAATACTTCTTCATCATTTGTTCCATATGTCATTGGACCTAATTCATCGCTCATGCCATAGGTTGTAACCATAGCTCTTGCAATTTTTGTTGCCCTTTCTATATCATTTGAAGCACCTGTCGATATATCGTTGAGAGCTAATTTTTCAGCAACTCTGCCGCCTAATAATCTAACAATACTTTCTTCCATATCTGTTTTTGACCTGTATGAACGGTCTTCCTCAGGAAGATACATTGTAAAACCGCCGGCTCCGCCTCTTGGGATGATGGTAATCATATGAACAGGGTCCTTTGAGGAAGATAATTTTGCAACAACCGCATGGCCGGCTTCGTGATAAGCTGTAAGCTTTTTCTCATTATCACTTATTACCTTGCTTCTCTTTTCTGGTCCTGCTATAACCTTAGTAATCGCTTCTTCTATTATATCCATGGAAATCATAGTTTTATTTTGTCTTGCAGTCAAAAGCGCTGCTTCATTCATTGCATTTTCCAAATCAGCGGGCGTGAATCCCGGGGTTCGTTTTGCAACTATTTCTAAATCGACATCATCTGCCAATGGTTTTTTTCTAACATGAATCTTTAATATTTCTTCTCTTGCTTTAACATCAGGAAGTCCAACGTGTACTTGTCTGTCGAATCTGCCCGGTCTCAACAATGCAGGGTCCAAAATATCCGGTCTGTTTGTAGCTGCAATGATTATTATTCCTTCATTGCCTGCAAATCCATCCATTTCAACCAATAATTGATTCAATGTCTGTTCTCTTTCATCATTTCCGCCGCCAAGTCCGGCTCCTCTTCTTCTTCCCACAGCATCTATTTCATCTATAAAAATTATGCATGGTGCATTTTTCTTTGCTTGATCAAACAAATCTCTGACACGTGAAGCACCTACACCAACAAACATTTCAACGAAATCAGAACCGCTTATGCTGAAAAACGGCACTCCCGCTTCTCCTGAAACAGACTTAGAAAGGTATGTCTTACCTGTTCCCGGAGGTCCAACCAATAGTACTCCCTTAGGTATACGAGCACCAAGTTTAACAAATTTCGCAGGATTTTTCAGAAATTCAACTATTTCACTTAATTCTTCTTTTTCTTCATCTAACCCTGCAACATCTGCAAAGGTAATTTTTTTATTAGGATCATCATCCTTTACCATTCTTGCTCTGCTTTTTCCGAAGGACATCGCCTTGCCTGTTCCTCCGCCTTGGGATTGTTTCATGAACACATACCAGAGAACTCCCAAAAGCACTAACATTCCAACTGTAGGAAGTGCCTGAACCCATATCGGTGTTGCAGGTACCGGTTCACCGATTAATTTTATTTCACCGGATTCTACCTTGTCTGCAAGGTACCTATCATAAAAGCTTGAAGAAAACAAAAATACGGTAGGAACGAATGATGTGAATTTTGTATCATCCTTATAAACTCCCTTTACTTCACTTTCTGTAAAGGAGAGTGATTTAACATTGTTGTTTTGTATTTGAATTATAAGATCGCTGTAACTTATACTTTGTGTATCCTTAGCAGGTTCAACCATACTTTGAACCAGCATTATTATTACCACAAATATAAGAATATACATGGCGATACTTCTCATGAATCCTTTCAATTAAGGCCTCCTCATTAACTACATTATGATATAATTGTATCATAATGTGTAAGTCATTACAAATAGTTTATATAATTATTAACAAGAATAAACTTCTTCTTTTAATACTGCTATATATGGCAGGTTTCTGTATTTTTCCGCATAGTCAAGTCCATAACCAACCACAAATTCATCAGGAATTTTAAAACCGGTATATTTGATGAATAAATCAATTCTTCTTCTGTCAGGTTTGTCAAGAATTGTGCAAATCTCAACTGAAGCCGGACCTCTGCTTTTTAAGTTTTCTACAAGGTACGATAATGTTAAACCGGAATCGATTATATCTTCAACGATTAAAACATGTTTCCCTTCTATTGATGTGTTTAAATCCTTTAATATTCTTACAACTCCGGAAGATTGAGTGTTTGATCCGTAGCTTGAAATTGCCATAAAATCTATATCTAAAGCTGTGTCTATTTGTCTCATTAAGTCACTGACAAATATTACCGCACCCTTTAAAACACATACCAGCAATAAATCTTTGTCTTTATAATCTGCTGTTATTTTGGCACCAAGTTCCTTAACCTTTTCTTGTAAAACTTTTTCTTCTATAAGTATTTCTCTTATATCTTTATGCATTTTGCCTCTCCCTTATTGTAATATTTAATATTTTTTTTGTCGAAGATGTAACCTTAAAACTGTTGTGAATCCTAAAGCCCTCAAGCCATAATATATTGTTGTCATCTGCTACAATCAGTTTTTTGTCTCTTTCTTCTAATGGTACCTTCATATCTATGAAAATATCCTTGATTTTTTTGTTCCCTGTCATACCGCACGGGATTAATGAGTCTCCCGGCAATCTGTTTCTAACAACTAAATTACCCTTTACTAAATCATAATCCAAACTAATGCTGTCCTTGTCCCCAGCATTATATTGCATATAGTCCAATACCTTGCAATGTATAACTTTATCAACCTCAGAAATTTCCAATGATTCATTTAATACAACATTATATTTAAAATTTGGAATATTTTCAACATTTTTATTAATAATTAATTTTCCGTAGCTTATTTCAATATTTAAACTTTCAGTTAAATCAATTTTTTTACCTGTTTTGCTGCTATTTATAAAGTCAATAGCATAATCGATATGCTTCATTTCAATGTTGACAGTATTACCCTTTAATACCTCAAATGCATATCTCAAAACTCTTCCTGACTCTCCGGATTCCATAGCTTTGAGTTTTTCTAAGCTTAGTATAACCTTATTATTCTGTTTTGAAATAAGTACTTCATAAAATATTTTTTTAATATACTTTTCAATAATTTTTCTATCCCTGTCCATTGCTTCAGACATTCTGTACAATGTATTTTGAATATTTGGATTAAAATTATTCTCTAAATAAGGTATTAAATCAAGACGAATTTTATTTCTTCCGTAAATGCTTTGAGAATTGGTTATATCTATGCAATATTCATAATTTTTGTCATGAAGATATTTTAAAATTTGAGATTTTGAAACATTAAGCATCGGTCTAATTAAATTGTCTTTTCTAATGGACATAGCGCTTAATCCGTCAATGCCGGTTCCTCTTATAATTCTTTGAAGAACAGTTTCCGCCTGATCGTTTAGATTATGGGCAACTGCAATAATTCCGCCACCTATTTCATTTAAATTCTCCTTAAAGAAATTATATCTTAATATTCTTCCTGCTTCCTCTTCTGTCACCTTCAATTCTTTAGCATACTCAGTAGCATGTTTTCTTTTAACAAAAAGCTTTATACTGTATTTATCGCAAAGCTGTCTCACGAATTCTTCATCGTGAAAGGCATCCTCTCCTCTATACATATGGTTTATATGAGAAGCATACAGGTTAAAACTTAATTTTTCCTTTAATTTTATTAAGTTATAAAACAAAAAAACCGAATCGGGTCCTCCGGATAAAGCTAAAAGCACATTATCCCCGGGACTGATTAAATTATTGCTAAGTATATTATTCATTACTAAATCGTGCATAGTTTTCCTCATTTTTTAACATATTTAAAATTATACCACGATTTTTAATTATTAAAACTATTTTTTTTGTTTTTTAAGAATAAAAAGGAGACTCTTCGGGCTAAGCCCTCGGAATCTCCTCAACCAATCTTCGTTACAAGCACCGTCATGTCATCTATCACCGTATCCTGACCTCTAATAGCATAGCTTAATATTGAATTAGCTATTGTCTGAGGATCCTTTTTCATAATAAGTTCCAAATATTTGTCAAGTGACTTTTTCTCATCCATGCCGATCGAATCAATAATACCATCTGAAACCATAATTATTATATCTCCTATATGAATATCCTTTTTAAATGAGCTGTATTCAAAATTGTCAAGTATACCTAAGGGTAAGCTTTTTCCGGATATTTTATCTATACTACTATCGCTTATGATATAGGTGGGAGCTGCCCCTGCCTTGTAAACCCGTATTTCTCTTGAGCCATAATCTATTATGTTTAAATCAAAAGTAACAAATCTTTCGTCTCCTAATCTGAGCATTAATATAGAGTTTAATGTTCTTAATATTTGCTCTTCAGTAAAATCGGTGTATAAAAACTTTGAAAGCAAGTCAACTGCAACATTACTTTCACTGCACGCTTCTTCCCCCGAGCCGATACCATCGCACAATACCGTATAATATCTGTCTGCCCTGCCCGCATGAGCAAAATTATCTCCTGAAACAACACTTCCATCCTTGGTGGCTGTTGCATTGTATGTCCTTATTTTTATTCTTTTTATATTCTTAAATTTAAATACATAGTAATTAGGAGAAGCAATTACCCTTTCGGTACATTTAAGCTTTACGCCGCATATGTTTCTTACAGTAAGCTCAATAGCACTTTCAGCTTCCTCGGGACTTTTTTCCGTCTTAATTGTTAAGCTTAATACTGTAGTATTTTTGCTGTAAGATACAACTTCGAAAAACTTTATATTAATGTTTTGCCACAAAAGCTGATCCTTTATTTTTATTTTTGCTTTTTCCGTAAAAATATTTATATATTTAGATTTTTTATACTCACCCAAATCTATAACAGAAGTAGCTGTTGTTGCTGCTTCTGTTTTTAATGAACTTTTATAGATTTTATTTTCATCTGATTTATTTAATGCCCGTTTAGTCGGATTTTTGAATTTTATATTAAATTTATGAATGTTTTCTTTTTTTACACCCTTTTTTATAATTTTAATAAATTTTACAACCTCATTAGACAAAATTATTGCACTGAAAACAAAAAAAGTTTCAAAAATATTTAAAATCAAACCATTTTTACTATATCCATCCGCAATTAATATAGTAGTTTTTGAAACCAACAGTACAAGTGACGTATATCCGGCTGCAGATAAAATAGACATGTCCCCCTTTTTTTTATTAAAAAAGTATGCATATACGGCTAACAGCATTATTATATATACAAAATTAAATTTGACCGACAAAACAGCTGAAATTATAATAAATAAGAGCGATAATGAAACCCCCTTGTAAAAGCTGTAAATACAATAGCAAATTATAGCAAAAGGAAATATTTCATGTATTATATTTTGTCTTGAAATCAAAAAACACACCAAAAAAATAATTATATTATTTTTGATGTGTTCCAATTCATTTTTTATTATATTATCAAATATACTTAAATTAATTTTTTTATCATTAGCATTATCAACCATAACTCCACCCCTCTTTTTATATGGTAGCAAAGTTATAATGTAAAATGCTGTCTAATTGCGCGATAACAGGATTCTAATTTTCTAAATCTCCTTGAAATCCAATGCCTTGGATTAACTTATTGTCATTTTTATTTTTATCTATGTAGATTGTTTCATTTGGTTTAACCATTTTGTATTGATTTCTTGCAATTTTCTCAACAAGCTCCAATAATGCTTCTTCACTTTTCATTTTTTCTACATCACTTTTAAGCTCTTGAACCTTTTTTTCTATTTTTGCCTTTTCATGTAATTTTTCATCAACTTGGCTGTTTAAACTGTTAAGCATCTGGTACTGATTAAATGCTGTATAGCCAAAATAGATGACGAATATAGTAAATAAAAAATTAATTATGTTAAATCTTCTTCTTTTTTTTAAAGGAGCTTCAAATTTTTGGTGTCTTTTTTGTTCCTTAATTGCCTTTTCCTGCTGTCTGAAATCTTCATTGTTGATTTTTCTTTTTAAATCTATTATCTTCTGTTCGTCGTTCATTTTTCTGCTCCTTTCTTCTTCTTTTGTTTAATTTACTTAATCTTTTCTTTTTATTATACATCATTTTTCTGTTTTTTGAAATCTTTTTTAGTTTAAATTTATAAAACTTATATCTCTTTTTTGCATTATTCTTAATTTTTTCATATTTTAATTTAAAAGGATACAAAATAATCTTTAATTTTCTGATAATAAATTTAATCGGCCTAATTAACAGCCCTATTGTTTTTTTAATTAACTTTAATATCCAATTTATAATAAAAATAAACAACTTTAATATATATCGGCTAATTCCATAAAAATATAATAGTGCTCCAAGCATAAATCCCATAAGAATGAAAAATCTTACATTACCGTAGCTTAAATCAAAGATAAGAGTAACACCTATATAAATGCTTATGAACCAATAAACTACATCGCCGATTGCAGTACCGAAGTTTCCTAACTTTATATAATGTCGAAGCAGCCTGTAAATGTCCCAGAGCCCCCCAAGGAGCATTCCGGCCATTATTGATACTGCAAGCATATATTCTTGAGAATATGGTAAGTAATCCATTATAACCTACTTAAACAGTTTCTTTACCAAGCTTACTTTTTCTCTTTGACCAGCATATTCAGAGAAAACCATGGAGTTAATTTCACCCTTAACTACAAGCTTCCCTTCATCTACGTTCAATTTGCTGATGTTTAACTTTTCACCCTTAATTGTAAGCTTTCCTTTATTAGTTAAAAGCACTACCACTTCTTCATTAAAATTATCTACACTCTCCACACCTGTTACATTTAATATTTCCTTATTCTCAAGCATCAAGCTTTGAACAATTTTTTCATCCATATATTTTTCCCCCCGACTATTTTATATACAAAAAGTGCGTTTATTATTAATTATATGTCCAAATATTGATTATATGACGAATTGCATGTCATCCTGAACACAGTAAAGGATCTCACCGCTTAAAGAGAGACCCTTACTTTACTAACTCAACTTATGCTTTTCTTTGTATATATCCCTTGCTAACCTGCCATTAAGAATGCTTCTTTTTACCGCTTTAATGCTTTGCCTCGTCTGAATAGTATTGCCGGAATTCATTAAAATGGCAGCATAGCCATCCTTCATAAACACTTCTTTAACAGAATTAATATCAACAAAACCGTAAGCTGCATCGTGCCTAAAAATCGGTTCTCTTACATTAACATAAACATAGATTAAATTTTCATTAATTACTATGGGAACCTTGTTTGTAATATCTAATTCTTTGCCATAATTAATTCTATTGTGATACAAGCTAATGTTGTAATAATCAGCTAAATTCTTTATACAAGTTTCAATTGTTGCACTTTTAATAAAACATTCATCTTTTGCTATAATTTCCGTGCAGTTTCCCATATCTTTAACATAAACAGGCAGCAGAGCCTCTATTTCGTTGAATTTCAGCGTTTCTTTCATTTTTAAACAAATCCTTCTATTAAAATTTTATTGAAATTTTAACATTATTTTTTCTGGAAATTTCATCAGTTTCACTCCTTACTTACTTGACTTTGATATTTTTACATTACTTATATAAACTGCTATTCTTAAATTGAATTACTGTATAAGAAAGCGGGTGAGTCATGAGTAATAAGTTTGACACTGATATTAATTATATTATTCATATGTCGCTAAAAGGGGACAAGAAATATCAGGAAATTTTATTAAACAAATTGAAACCTCTCATATACAAAAACATTTACTTGCATTGGGATTCTAATAATTCATTAGTAGAAGATTTATTGCAGGAAGGATACATTGTAGTGCTTAACGCTTTAAAAAGTTTTGATAAAAAAAAGGATGCACATTTTCTTGCCTTTGTAAAAAGCAAGATAAAATATTTTTATATGAATTATTACAGAAACAACATAAAACATTCTAAACATTTTACTCCGTTTAAAGTTGCCGATTCGATTAATATAATTGAAGTTACTGCTGATTCTGAAGGAAATATTGAGAAAAAAATTTTAAAAAATGAAGAAATTCATTTGCTTATGGATTGTATGAATAAGCTATCAGAAAAGGAACAACAAATTATTTATTCATATTATTTTGATGAACTTTCTTTGGATAAAATTGCAAAGAATTTAGGTATATCCTACAGAGCTGCATCAAACAACAAATCAAGAGTTATAAAAAAATTAAGAAAATGTGTAATCAGGAGGTGAGGATATGGAAGATATAATAAAAATGATTGGTAACTTTGGATTCCCCATTGCAGTTGCAGCATATTTGCTGGTGAGGATCGAATCAAAACTCAATCAATTAACAGAATCAATTCACGAGCTCACTACTGCTATTAAAAGTATGAAATAGTAATTAGGACATCTTTTTTCCCTCTTCCATAAACCTAAAAAACATGGTAAAATAATAGCAGATAATTATATTATAGACGATTGAGAACTATGTTATTCTGAGCGTCAGCAGAGAATCTCATTGGTAGAGGGAGAATTTTTATGAAAAACAAAGAAATTAAATCAGTACTTATATTACTTTTAACTGCGGCAATATGGGGCTTTGCATTTGTTGCTCAAAGAGTAGGAATGCAGCATGTCGGTGCATTTACCTTCAACGGCGTTAGATTTGCATTAGGAAGTATTTCATTACTGCCGGTTATTTATTTTTTCGGTAAAAAATCAGCAGAAAAGAAAGAAAAAACAGAGGAAGCAGATTTTAAAACTACTGTTAAATCAGGAATCATAGCCGGATGCGTATTATTTATTGCAGCATCACTTCAACAGGTTGGTTTAATTTACACAACTGCTGGAAAAGCCGGATTTATAACAAGCTTATATATTGTATTAGTACCTATCTTGGGAATATTTTTAAAGCAAAAAACCCATGCAACCACTTGGTTAGGGGCATTAACTGCTGTTATAGGTCTTTATTTTTTAAGCATCAACGAAAGCTTGACCATTGAATTCGGAGATTTATTAGAAATTATAGGCGCTTTCTTCTGGGCAGCACACATTCAGTTAATAGACAGATTTGTTAGAAATGTAGATGCAATTAAACTGTCATCAGTTCAATTTGCTGCATGCTCGGTATTAAGCTTAATTGTTGCCTTAATATTTGAAGATATAAACCTAATGGGATTGTCAAGTGCATTAGTTCCATTATTGTACGGTGGTATTATGTCTGCGGGAGTGGCATATACTCTTCAGGCAGTCGGTCAAAAATCTGCGAAGCCATCCCATGCAGCGATTGCTTTAAGTATGGAATCAGTATTTGCAGCAATAGGCGGCTTATTACTGCTTAATGAAGTTTTACCGGCAAAAGGTTATTTGGGTTGTGCATTAATGCTATTGGGTATGTTAATAGCCCAATCGGAGAATTTTAAAAAAGATAAATCACTTGCGTAATAATAGCAATGGAGATCCTTCACTGCGTTCAGGATGACATATAGCCATCCTGAGGGCTTTAGCACGAAGGATCTCCATTTTTTATTCCTGCTTACCTATTTTATATACCCATCTCTTTTATCAAGAGCTTCGTCTCTGATTTCTTTTCTCATGTTTTGAATTGATTGATCTCTTCTTTCGTTTTTTGCCTGCAGATCACTTTTTTGCTTATTGCTTACGCTATTTCTTATCATATCTTCTGTTTCTCTGTAGTTGGCTATAGTATTATCAATATTTCTTTGAATTTTATCTACATTGTCCCTTCTGTCATCCGGTTTTGGTTTGTTCATTTTATCACCTCGCTGTTTTTATCTATTAATTATTATGTGTAAGAATAAAGTTATTATTATAGAAATTTTTTATTTTAACAGGTCCTGCAAGCATATCCTTACCGATAAAAAGTTCTCCTGCCTTTCTTGATTTGACACTCCATTTAATAAGCTGAATATTTCCATCCGTTATTTCTATTCCTGTTATGCACCTTGGATGCACACAACTTCCGTCATTAAAATAAGGAAGCTCACCTGTGTGCGGAAACACGGGACGGTGATTATGACCCGCAATTAATATTTTTTTTTCTTTTTTAACCCATCGAGCTAACTTTTTAGCCACCCTATTTTTCTTTTTATAATTTTTAGCAGTCCTTGTTACATCATTAACACCAAAATTCTCTAATGGTTTCCAAAAATACCTCACTAAAAATCTTGCAATTTTCCAAATATTATTATTTAGAAAATCAACCTGATGCCCATGCAACAACAATATTTCGCAATCGTCCTCTCTATGCTTTAGCACTAATCCTTCATGAACTTTTATATTTTCAAACAAGGGAATAATTTTACCATCCCTATGTCTTAAATAATAATATAAATTTTTCCTTATAAATTTACTATCCTTTTTTACCATGTCATGATTTCCGTAAATCATATAAAAGCGTTCTCTATCATAAAATCTTTGCAAAATCCAAAATACATCGCTGTGTTCTTCAATGATATCTCCCATTTTTCTGTTTTCCCACAATTCATCTCCGTCACCTATTTCAACATATGTATATCCATCTTTAAAGTAATGTGACAGCGCAGCAAAGAATATATTTTGATTTTTAGAGAATGAATCAGCCCAGCTTCCGTCACCCCTATGGCAATCACTCATAAAAATAAATTTAGAACTATCATCAAAATATATTCTTTCTGCTGATTCATAAACTCTTGAAATGCGTTTTAAATAATTCATAATACTCATCTCCGCGACCTAAAGGTAGTATTCAAATATTGATTTGTTTTTTCCAAATTTATATAACTGATTTAGCAATTCAGGTGCTGCTTCCTTCAAATAGTTTATTTTGTCAATTGAATTATCGTAGTCCATAGTTATATTATTAAATTCTTCACAGAGATTTCTGTTATTTGCCTGCATGATATAATCTGTTATTTTGCTTCTTGTATAGGGCTGAGGTGTTTTAGGTTCGTCGAAAACCAATCTCACTGTATTGTTTACTATAACTATTTCATCATCAGCATATCCCGCCTCTTTAAGTCCGTTTACAAATTCATTTCTCATTAGATTGTCTTTAAGAGTAATCTTCAAATTCATTTTTAATTCATGAGGATGTGAACACTCTCCAAACTTAAAGCCGGTGAGCCACCAATGAACACCCTTCCTGCTCATTATTTTTTTTCCGTTCTTTTCTAAAACAAAGGACATTTTTATCATATCCTCATCTCTGACACAGTTATAAAATGAAGTTTTAAAATATTCGGTATTAACCTCCGACTCTTTTGTTTCATAAATGCCGATTTCACAGCCGGTGGTCATACCATATTGACCCTTCCAAAATTCTATCAACCATTCTCTGCTATCGTAATCAAAATATATCGGTTCGCAGTCAATAATCATGGACATCGGTGCTGCCGCCTCATCATAAGCTCTCGTGTAACCCATCTCTCTTTGCCATGCATCAATATTTGAATAAAATATATCCTGCATAAAATCATAAGAATAACCTAAATCAGTTAATATTTCATTCAGGGAATCATCATCTTGTATTCCTTTATTTAGTCTAAAATTATTTGTCAATTTCTTAAAGAGTTTAATTAATCTAATAAAAGTTTCCGGAAAAAACACTTTTATCATTACCAACGATATCATGATAAGAGCAATTAACATCAAATATATTTGATTAGTATCCAAAACCAAATATTGCATAAACTCACCCCTGTATCAATTCATTTTATTCATAATATTCTCAGGGTGAAATTTTGTACTTGAAAATTCCTGACTTTATGCAAAATCCCCCCATTCTTTTGTCATTAAAACATGTTGTAACAATCTTTATATGCAAGAATATGATAATAATGAGCTTGGCTCAAAATTTAAATAAGAAAAGGTGTATTTTATGTATTATAGCGAGAATAATGTTGCCGGAGCAGGCGGCAGAAAAATAAATTATGCTAATGGTGACGTAGCAGGTGAATCTGGCAGAAGAAGATGCAGAAATGAAGAAGTTGCCGGTGAAAGAGAACGCAGAAGATGTGACTGTGAATGTGTTTTTGAATGCTTGTTAGAATTATTGGAAGAGGCAAATGAAGAAAATAATCATTGCAGACATAACAGAGTAAGCCCTGGCGGCGGAGAAAACAGACGTAGATGCGAATGTGTTTTCGAGTGCTTAATAGAATTGTTAGAAGATGCTCTTGAAGAAGAAGAACATCATCACTGCTGCAAAAGAAGATAATAGTATATTTTAAAACGGCGGTGAAATCCGCCGTTTTACATTATTCTTTATCTCATGCTGTTATGTGGTGTAAAAGTTGCACAGTCAGTTTCCGACTTACTTTGTGCATCTCGACTTGTAACTTCTATTTTTTGTGCATTACAGTGATCTCCCTGTGCCCAATAATGACAAGAGTTTACAACACATGATATACCCGGATTATGATGTTCCATTCTTTGAACTTTACCTTCCATTTTATATCTCCTTGATTTTTGTAGTTTAAAAAGTTTCAATATGGGTTTTGCCCGTAATTTAGTTATAAAACTTTCTGTTAGTATTATTTCACTTTTTAAGCTATATATGAATTGAAATAATGGAAGTTTTAGCAACTTTTATTATTTTTCAAATTATCTAAGTTCAGGAACCACATTCGGTGGAACTTCTCCCTTTAAAGCTTTTACCAAATTTTCAGCTGCTAACATTGCCATATCATTTCTTGTTTTTATGGTTGCAGAGCCAATATGCGGCAGCAGTACTACATTTGACATATTTAGAAGCGGATTGTCTTTTTCAATTGGCTCTTTTTCAAAAACATCCAGTCCGGCTCCTGAAATTTTCTTTTCCTCTAATGCCTTTATCAGAGCTTTTTCATTGACGGTTGAACCCCTTGATACATTAATAAATATTGCATCGCTTTTCATTAAATTAAATTGTTCTTCATCAATCATATGGAATGTTTCATCGGTTAATGCAGTCATTATTAAAACAAAATCACTTTGTTTTAAAAGACTTTTTAAATCTGCATACTTTACGCCTAATTTTTCTTCTGCATCATATTTTCTGTTTCTGTTATAATACAATACATTCATATCAAATCCAAATTTCGCTCTTTTAGCAACATCCTCACCTATTCTGCCCATTCCGATAATTCCTAATGTGGCATGATGCACGTCTTTTCCAAACACAATTGATTCATCTTGGGCTTTCCACTTACCATCCTTTATATAACGATCCATTTCCGGAATCTTTCTTGCAGTAGAAAGAATCAAGCCAAAAATCAAATCTGCCACTGTATCATTTAAAACACCCGGAGTATGAGTGCCGATAATATTTCTTTCTTTCATAATATCCGTATCAAAATTATTATATCCGACGGAAATATTGCTTACCACTTTTAAATTTGGTGCATGATCAAGCATGTTTTTATCAATCTTAGTACCAACAAGCATCACACCGTTCTTGTCATAAATTTTATTTATAATATCATTATACCCTGCATCTTCCGCGATTTCATAATCGCAATATTTTCCTATGTACTCTTCAACATAATCAGGAATTCTTTTAGTAATTAAAACTTTTGGTTTCATACACACCTCTTTTTCATTTGCTGTTCATAATTATATCATTTACATTCTTTTTGTACAATATAACTAAATTAAGTGTGGGATCTATCCCCCGCTTGAATCGTTGAATGACCGGCAAAACACTTATTGAATTAAAATTTTACGTTTTATTATATAATTTTGCATATTTAGCAAATAATATTTTTGACAATTCTAAGCTTTCATAATATTATAACTATATTACATCTCTACAGGAGGGTTTGTTAATGAATACCGATAAAAAGGAAATCACAAGCGCGCTGACTCATTTAGGCGGAGCAGTATTCGCAATAGCAGGTACTCTTATATTTCTTTTCACCAATAAAATTTCAAGTGCTGTTACAGCGGTAGCTTTTTTAGTATTTGGATTAAGTATGTTTTTATTATACTCTACAAGCACGGCATATCATTTCATAGATAAATCAAAAGAAAAAGCAAAACTGATAATGAGAAAGCTTGACCATATAATGATATTTGTATTTGTGGCAGGAAGCTATACACCAATTTGCTTGCTTGTTTTGAATAATTACATAGGTTACAGGTTGTTGGCATTGGTATGGTCCATAACATTAATAGGAGTATTTATTAAACTGTTTAAAATTAATACTCCCAATTGGTTCAGTTCTGTTTTGTACATAGGAATGGGATGGCTGGCTGTAATGGTGTTTTCTCCGCTGATTAACAGCATGCCATTGGGAGGAATGATTTGGCTCATTTTGGGCGGGGTGTTCTATACCATAGGCGGCATTATTTACGGAATTAAAAAACCTAATTTCAGTAAGAAATATTTTGGCTTTCATGAACTGTTTCATATATTTGTTTTGGCAGGTTCCTTCTGCCACTATATAATGATGTATTTTTATATCGGCTAAACTAAAGTATATTCAACTAAATTAAACCATGTCATTCTGAGGCGTAGCCGAAGAATCTCAGTATTTAAACAAGGAGATCCTTCGCTACGTTCAGGATGACACAAAAATGTCATTTATAATGTTCTGATGTATTGACCGAATACGTATCCGTTAATGCCATTATAATTGATTTGATACCAATCACCCACTCTTTGAATTATTACTACGTTTGCTCCGTTTGGCGCCATTCCTATAATAGGATTATTAATTGAGGGACCATTTCTAATGTTCAGATAACCACTGTTAAGTGTCACTCTTCCCATCGTGTTTGTGTTTCCATTTTGAGTAATTACTTGATTGGATGTTGGTATACCAAAATATTGTGCCAATGAATTGGCTAGAGCTAAGGCGATTAAGTTTGTATTATTTACTATCCAATTTGCATCTGCCCAGTTGTCATGATATGCAACTTCTACTAAAACCGATGGAGCTCTCGTTCTTGAAACTTCCCCTAATGTTGTTATCGGCATTGTTCTTACAAGATTCGGTAACGGATATATTCCCGTAAAATTCTGTCTGATAATTTCAGCCATTCTTTGTCCGTTAGCACTTGAAGGATAATAAAATATTACAACTCCTCTGTTTTGTCCTTCGCTGCCAGGTGGAGAAGCATTTGAATGAATTGCCATATGAAAATCATAGTTTCCCGCATTGGAAGCCGCTATTGAAGAAGCTGCTGTCATATCAGGAGTATTTCTCGAAAAATTAATACCGTATCTTTGCAAATAAGGTATCATAGCATCAGCTATCTCATTCATATGTTGTTCTTCAGAACCGCCGGTTACAAATTGATTATATTCTTGAGTAGATGGGCTTAAATATATAGTAGGCATGAATTAACCTCCATTTCCTTATTAATTTGCTAATATAATTTATTTTATGCAAGAGGTTATAATCAGTGCGCATATCTCATTAAATTAATCGCCTTCAATCTTTGAACATCATAAAAAAAATTATTCATGAGTCCTGCCGTAGTCTTCTGGGCCATAATCAATGAAACAGAAGTGATTTTATAAAATCTCATATTTTCATTTTTCAAATTTGAATACATTTGATACGTTTCAATCGCTTTGTGCGTATTTAAATTTATATAGTAATCCAAAGAATCAAGATAAATACCGCCGCTTTCCACCTTAAACTTATAATGCTTGTTATACATCTTTATAACCCAATTTTCATAGGCCCTGTGACTATGTAGAAGTTCAATATTAGCATGCTGTGGAATAGTTAAATCCTGTATTAAATGACATGCGGCACCTAAGTAAAACATCGATTCCTTAATGTTTCCCTTAAAAAACTCCTTAAGAGCCCTCCTATAATAAGTTATGCATTCTATTTTAGCGTTGCTGTTGCCGTATAAACCCCTTTTACTTCTTGGATTATAAAAGTGATTGCTGCTTTTAAAATCCTGGTCAGCCCAAACTGCACCTTCATTTATAACATCTAAATATTTTGAAACTATGTTATAAACATCTGTATGATTATCGTTTTTTAATATCTCAACCGCTTGGTTGTTAATAAATTTATGTACTATACACTCGGTTTTTATTACCTTCTTTTTTAATGGATTTACTGCTTTAACTACCTTTTTATATAAATATGAATAAGATTTTTCAATTGCGCTCATAATTTTCTAACTCCCTTTTACATCCTACTGTTAGCGAAGGATCCCACATCAACATAGCATAGGATTATTTTATTCATGTTTTTAACTATTATCCAATTTTGGCATTAAAAAAGATACAATGAGTTAATATCATTGTATCTTTTAGAAAACCCTATGGTTATTCAAAAGGACAAAATTTTATCCATGAAATTTAAGAAATTTATATATGAGATTTTATTTACATCCTCTTCCGAAAAACCTCTTTCTGATAATTTCTTTAATAGAAATTTGCCTTTAGTTATATTTTCAAGCCCAAATGTAGAGTTAAAACCACCATTTGTAAAACTGCCTGTTGTTTCACTTTCCAAATAATCAAAAAAGTCAAAGCCAAGAGCCACAGAATCAATTCCTATCAGATTTACCATATGTTCTATGTGATTAATAAAATAATCAATTGTTTTATTTTCAGGTTCCAAGCTAATGAACTCATTAAAGGCATTTAATCCTACTAATCCCCTTTTTTCACCGATTGCTTTAATTTGTTCATCGCTTAAATTTCTTGGTACATCACATAATGACTTTGCATTAGAATGAGAAGCTATAAATGGATATTCTGTTTCATTGATTATATCCCAAAATGTTGTTTCATTAACATGAGAAACATCAAGAATCATGTCTAATTCGTTAATAATTTTAATAACTCTTTTACCGGCTTGAGTCAATCCCCTTTTTGCATCACCTTTAACACCGGTTGCTAAACCATTTTCTTCGTTCCATGTTAACGATGCATGCCTGAATCCTAATTGATACAACGTGTATATGCTTTCAATATCATCTTCAATAGAGCTTAATCCTTCCAACCCTAACATAACAGCTAATTTATTTTCTTTTAATGCCTCATAAAAATCATTAGAGTTATAAATTACTTTAAGGAAATCTCTGCTTTCCCAGAGTTCACAGCTCATTGCCTTTATACTTTCTATTAATCTTTCTTTAGGATTTTTATCATATGGCGGATCTGCCCATATAACAAATATTCCTCCTGATAAACCGCCTTCTTTAAATCTAACAAGGTGTTCATTACGTATTATATTTTTTCTTCCCAAACCTCTCTTAATAGTAACATCTGTCCATATATCCCCATGTATGTCAAAAAGCATAATCAACCTCCTATATTATTGATTACATTAAAGCTAATAGATTCCCCATGAAAATACCAAGATAATTTCCGATAATGTATCCGAATATTCCTGCTAAAACAGATGGTCCGATCAATTTATTCCATCCCTTTGCAATAGCCATGGCAGCGGCAGTTGTTGGACCGCCGATATTAGCATTTGAGCAAAGGAGAATTTCTTCAAGATTAAACTTGAATATTTTTCCGAGTATTAAAGAAATAATCATGTTTATAACAACTATCACTAATGTAAATACAAGAAGCAACGGAGCTTGTGATAAAATAACCGGAATAGAAGCAGGTACACCAATTACAACAAGGAAAATATATATCAAAAATGTACCTATTTCCTGAGCACCATGGATACTTCCGATAAATTTAGGAGCATAGGTTGCTAAAAGCATAGTGAATGTAGTTATCAATAAATATTTATTACCTAAAAAACCATTAATTAAATCAAGAAGGAAGTTGCCTTTAGGTATAGCACTTGAAAGTATTGACGCAAGTTCTGTCGATATCCATACTACAATAAATGAAATTGCAACAGCAAATGTTATATCTTTTAAGGATATATCCTTTCTGCCCCAGTATTTTGCAGCTAACGTTTCTCCTTCTTCCTTACTCACATTTTCATTAACCGAATCTATATGAGGATGTTTAAATTTATTCAAGAAGAAATTAATTGACGGTATTGCCAATAGAACAAAGAAATATAACGCCATCAGCAAATTATCTGCAACAGTCAAAGCGGATATCCATTCTTCGCCTGTACCAAAAGATTCCGCCATAGCTGCAAAGTTAACTCCGCCCCCAATATATGAACCGGTCATCATAGCCGCCATTTTATAAAGGTCCGGTATATAATTATGAAGCATGAAGAATGCAACAAAAACACCGACAATGGTACCAACCGAGCTTAGTAAAAACATTATTATAAATCTTCCGCTTTCACGCCATATTTTTTTAATATTTGCATCAAACAATAATAGCGGAATAGCTAACGGAACAACATAACCCCATACTACATCATAAGTTGGAGCTTCGGTCGGAATAACATTAAAATTGGCTAACAACATTGCAATTACTAATCCAATAATAGCTCCTGTCACTTTAGATGCCCATTTATAGGTCTGTTCAAGATAAATGCTTATTGCAGCAATACCGATAAGAATTGACCACAATGCCCACGTGTTTTCAGCACTAATTAAGGGTGTCATATAATCCTCCATTCATTTTTTTAAAATTTATTCGCTTTACTAAACGAATTTGTTACATTATATTTATGACCACGCTTAATTATTACTCAATATATAAAAAAAGAAAGTCTTGATGACTTTCTATAAATTATGCTTTTTTAAACCAATATTCTTGAACTAATGCTATCATAACTCCTAACATGCCGCCTATTACTGCACCGATTGCAGTATTTAAAGCATTGCTTGGGCTGGTTTTTTGAGTTGGAGCAACCGGGGATGACGGTAAATAAACATTCGTTCCTACTACACCGATAACACTTGCTTCTAATCTTTCCGATTCACCGGTTCTATAGTATCTGTTTATTGCTTGTCTTTCCTTTTCAAGCTCTTCTAAGTACTGAGTTGCTTTTCTTATTGAATTTTCTATACTGTTGATTGATTGTTTGTTAGCAACAATATCATTTTCCAGCTTAATATAGTTTGGGTTTACCGAATCAACGGGTATTATATAATCACTGTTACCGTTCAAAGGAGATTGTATTTCTACATTTGCCTTACCTGTATTTATAAGCTGTTGAGTTTGAGCCAGCAACTCTTCGTTGCTTCTTAGTCTTTCTTTTTCAATGTCTAATGTATTTTCTAAAGATCTCAATTCAATAGCAAAATCATTGATATAATAATTAACTGCTCTTTCCTTTGTCATTGAATCTAAGAAATCTAAGTAATTACTATATAGGATTTGAGCTAATTCAAGAGATTCTTCAGGATTATCTGCTGAAACGGTTACTTCGAAACTGTTTTGAACAGTTCCTGCCTTTGCTTCATTCTTACTGATGACAATTCTTTTTTTCAATCCCTCGATACTGACAATTTCTTTGTCATAACCCATTTTCTCTATTGTATGAATCAGTACATCGTTGCTTACAACTAAATTTATATATTGTTCATTTGATGTGATTGGCAAAGTATATTCGCCATATCTTGTGTTGTACTTTTCAGGCATACTTATAACTATATTTAATTTTGTATCGTAAACAGGTGATAAAACAAACATGCTAAATATCCCTGCTAATATTGCTGCTATTAAGGTAAAGCATACTATCATTATTTTTCTTTTCCATAGTGCCATTATAAGTTCTCTTAAATCAATTTCATCTTCATAATATTGCACGTTGTTTTGGTTTTCGTTCATCCCTTGCTCCTTTAATTCCTTATTAAACATACATTTACTATTATAACAGCAAATTTCAGTAGATTCAATTAATAATTTTCAAAGCTTTTTATAAATTTTAAACGGGATGCCTAAAAAGGCACCCCAAATTGTTATTTTACCCTATTTTTTATTTGCTAATTGAAACAGACATACTGCTTTGATACCAATTAACCTTATATCCAAGTGCTTCTGAAACTAAACGAAGAGGTACATAAGCACCGTTATCTTTTGCTTCTACTTCAATACCATTTACTGCAATCTTATTACTTGCTTCGTCATATTTATATTCTAATCCAAAACCATTAAATAAATTTTTAGCTAAAACATATGTTGTTCCGTTCTCAAGAACTGGGGCACTGTCAAATACCATTGGCATTCCTTCATACATTACTGTAATTTGGGAATTGTCTTTTGCATAAACTATTTCCCCGCCAACTACTGTTGCTAACGGAAGAATATCCATAATGTTGCTGTCCGGGCAAGTCATGTAATCTCTGTCGATAACAACAAAGTCTGCTAACTTTCCAACTTCTAATGAACCTTTGATTTCTTCTTCAAATTGTCCGTAAGCTGCCCATATTGTAAATGAACGAAGCGCCTCTTCGCGAGTCATGCATTCTTCAGGATACCATCCACCAACAGGTTCGCCGTCTCTGCCTGCTCTTGTAACCGCTGCGTATAATCCATGGTACGGATTTACAAGTTCAACATTAGCATCAGAACCGTTAACAATAATATTACCTGTATTTAACACCTTACGCCATGCATATGCACCTTTAATTCTTTCAGCTCCTACTCTGTCTTCAGCCATATTTTTGTCTGAAGTAGCGTGCACTGACTGCATTGCAGGGATAATTCCTATATCCTCTATCCTTTGAATATCTTCTAAGGTAGCAACTTGGAAGTGTTCTATTCTGTATCTGTGATCTTTTAATGGATTTTCTGTCAATACTTTTTCGTAAATGTCTACAACCTGTCTGTTTGCCGCATCTCCGATTGCATGAGTAGCAACCTGGAATCCATTATCTCTTGCTACTTTTATTAATTCATAAAACTCATCATATGTATGCCTGCTGTTTCCAACATGATTAGGTCTATCTGAATAATCTTTTAACATCCAAGCACTTCTTGCACCTAATGAACCGTCAGTATAAAACTTAATACAGTTCATAGTCAATCTGTTTTCATACAGTCCAACTTCCGGACCCTTTTCATAATAAATTTCAGCGTCAGAACCGGAGTCTACCATAACGTATAACCTTATTTTTAAATCTCCGGATTCATACAAATCTTTCATTTGCTGTATATCTTCAACTCCTGAACCCGCATCCATTGAAGTTGTAAGCCCATAGGAGAATAACTCATCCTGCGCTAATAATAAAGCTTCTTTTTTTCTTTCCACTGTTAACGGAGGAATCTTGCTTGTAACAAAGTTAGCTGCAGTATCAGTTAATATACCTAAAACTTCTCCGTTTTCATTCTTTAGGATTTCTCCGCCTTGTGGATTGGGAGTATCTTTAGTTATACCGCCAATTTCAAGTGCTAATGAATTAACCCAGGTTGCATGTCCGCATGTTCTTCTTAAAGCAACAGGGTTGCTTGGAGATACTTGATCTAAATCTTCCTTCGTTGGAAATTCAGGTATATCCCATACCTCTTGGTTCCATCCGCCACCTGTAATCCATTCGCCGTCAGGCAATCTGTCAGCTTCAGCTTTTACAGCAGCTAATATTACATCCTTTGGTTTCCAAAATACATCTAATTTGATTAACTTTTGTCCTTCTCCGGGATAATGCATGTGCCCTTCGATTAATCCGGGGATAACTGTCTTTCCTTTTAAATCGATGACTTTGGTTGACTGACCTACAAATCCTTTAACCTCTTCATTACTTCCGATACCGATAATGTACTGTCCTTTTATTGCGATAGCTTGAGCTTTTGAAAAACTTTCGTCAACAGTATATAAGTTACCGTTAAAATACACTGTATCCGCAACAATAGCTTCTGCAAACGCTTGTACAGGAAATAAAGTTATTAACATAGCAATCAATAATATAAATATTATTTTTTTGTTACGCATTCTAATCCTCCTTTTTAATAAGTTAATAAAATTATAACTTAAGTAAACAAGCTATTTTGTAGTATCTTGTAAATCAAATTAAAAAGTTTGGATTTGTTATCTAAGAGTGTTTGTCATCCGCCGAAGCGAAGGAACTCACTCCTATCAATGGGATTATTCACTTGCGGTTCAGAATGACAGAGTAGAACCTTTTGTTTTCTTAGTCATATCATAACCAAGTTCATAATAATGATTGTTATTAAAGTCAAAGGTTTTTATCACATCAAGCCCAAGTTTACGAGTATGCGCTTCATAGGATCTATTGTTAATTTGATTTATGAATGTAATTAAAATAGGATATCTATTCTTCATCTGTAATCTGGAAAATTCAAATAAATTAGGTAAAACATCGGTTCCTCTGTAATCCATATCTATACTTATCGGTCCATATTGATAGGAATTTTCTACGCTAAGTACTGTATTAAGATAAGTTGTACTTGGCAAGTCATTAATCATATGTTGAAACAAAGGCCACGATGACCAATATTGCCATGAAGCCGCCATTGCATATCCAACTATTTTGTCGCCGTCACAAGCTATGGCAAGTCCGTTTTCTTTTTCTATCAGTTCTTTAAATTGCTCTTCTGTAAATAATGTTGTTACAAATCCATGGGGCTTGTCTTCATCACTGATAGTCGATATATGATACTTTTGTTGTAGCAATTGTACACCGGGAATATCTTTAAACTCTGCATTTCTAAATTCCATAAAATTACCTACCTTTCAATTATTTGTGAACCTACTAATATGATAGTATCATATTGGAATCTATGTCAATAGTATTATATTTTTTTCAATAATGGCTTTGACCGTCATTCAATGATCATTTTTTGTCGATTAATGTTTAATATCGAAAAAGCATGGTATATATCTCATTATGTTTATAAATATCTTGTACCTATTTAATAACATAGACAATATTAGAAATTATCAGGAGGATTTAGTTGAACGAGTTTAAAAGTTTATTCAAAAAAAGAAACAATAAAAATGAAAAGTTTCACAGCATCAATACTTCAATTTTAAAAATTAGTATAATTACACTAATTGCAACTGTAGCCATTACAACAATTTTTTCACTGCTTTATTTTAATAATATTATAGTTGATATTTCTGAGGAAAAAGCGATAGCATCCATGGGTATAGTTGAAAAGGAAATAGAATCTATTAAAAACGAGATTGTTGAATACATAACCAAACTGTCGACAGATGATAAAATAATCAGTTCGGTCAAATCTAAAAACAGTAATAACTTGCAAAATTATATTAATAATCAAGTAAAGTCATCAAATTCTGATTACATAACTGTTACTGATACCAAAGGAGTCGTTATTGCGAGCACTAACAATGGATTTATAGGTCAAAATATTTCAAACAGCACCCTAATTCAATCCGCTATTAAAGGCAATACTATCTCAGATATAGGACGGGAGTTTTCCAACTTTTATGGGATTTATACCGCAGTTCCCATTTATGACAATAAGGCGCTTATAGGTGTAATATCAGCGGATTTTAGCCTTGAAAATACTGATTTCATTGATAACATGAAATCCTTAATAAATAATGATATATCAATTTTTGAAAATGATGTAAGAGTGAGCTCTACAGTCATACAAGATGGAAAAAGATTGGTTGGAACTAAGCTTGATCCTAATATAGCAAATACCGTTATTAATAATAGAAAGGGCTTTTTAGGCAAAGCTAATGTGTTTGGCAAAAATTATATCACTGCCTACAAACCAACTTTTTCAATGGAAGGGTCAGTTAGAGGAGTTATCGTTACAGCCAGCGATTACTCGGTTGTGGAACGTCAAATCATTAAAGTTGTAATATTAATACTTGCAGTTTCAGTTTTATCTATAATAATAAGCATAGTTATATTGCAAAGGTATTTTAAAATTAAACTGAAAGATCCTTTAAACAGTGTTGTTAATGCTGCAAAAGCAATTGAAACAGGAGAAGTAAATGAAGATATAATCAATCAAATCAAAACAATTACTACAAATGATGAAATTGGGTCTTTAGCTAAATCAATGGACGGAGCTGTGATATCTGTTAAGTTGATAGCAGATAGCATTAACGGATACAAAACAGCACTATTAAAACACAATTTAACATATGTTTCCGATTCGTCAAAGCATAATGGTATATATATGACAATAATTAAAATTGTGGAAGGCCTATATAGTGAGCTTAGAACAATTTTAAGTGAAATAAATCAAGCGGCTAACGGCATTAGCTCAGGTGCCGAACATGTTTCATCAGCAGCACAAATATTAGCTCAAGGTTCCACGGAGCAGGCTAGTTCCATTGAAGAATTAGCAGCAACCTTTTCCGATATATCAGTACAAATAAAAAACAATACTGATAACTCAATTTATGCAAGTAAATTGTCTGATGAAACGGGAAATGTTGTACTCAGCGGAAGTAAATACATGGGCGAATTAATGAATGCCATGGATGAAATAAACTCCACTTCAAGTGAAATAGAAAAAATAATTAAAACAATTGATGATATTGCATTCCAAACAAATATATTAGCATTAAATGCAGCAGTTGAAGCAGCAAGAGCCGGAGCTGCCGGTAAGGGGTTTTCAGTTGTAGCGGATGAAGTGCGTAATCTTGCATCAAAAAGCGCCGGAGCCGCTAAAAATACTACCCTGTTAATTGAAAGCTCTACCGCTTCAATTAATAAGGGCAGCTTAATTGCACAAGAAACCGAATCTGCTTTAAAAAATGTTGTAGAAAAAACAAATAACGCCAATCAACTAATTAACGAAATTTCCAATGCTTCTCAAATGCAAAGTGATAGCTTATATCAAATGAACATAGGAGTAGATCAGTTAACAAGCGTTGTGCAAGCAAACTCCGCAGTTGCGGAACAAATAGCAGCGTCGAGCGAAGAACTTTCAGGACAAGCACAATCTTTAAAAGAAATGGTAAATAGATATATATTATAAGATTAATGAAATTCTTATAAAAATAAGTGAATTCAGAATAAATGTTGAAGGCCTTGTAGCATAGTCTACAAGGCTTTAGTTGATTTTGTATTTAAATTACATAGTCAGAAAATGTTCCCCAGTTTTCCGCCTTGTTGAATGCTAAATCCGTTGAAAGAAAATAAACGATTATTGGCACATAATCTAATTGAGTGTTGGCTTCAAAAAATCTACTATCACCGTATCTTATTGCTTCTAAAGCTAAAGGAAGCTCTCTTCTAAATATTGATTCACGAATTGCCTTAATTTCAGGACTAAATTGTCCATCTACATATAAATAAACATTATATTCATAACTATTATTCTTTAGTACCCACTCTCCCAAAACTTCATCTCTCATGGGGTTGATTTTTTGATAGGCAAAATCAAGTCCCACTGTTAAATATAAGTCTCCTGTTAAATCTAAATGAGTTAAAGTATAACGTCTTGGTATAATTGGCATTGAAGGTGAAACACCTACAAATTCCACATGAAGATTTTCTGGGTTTAATCTGCTCATGATAAATATCCTTTCTGATTAAAATACTTTAACTTATTATATTTGTATCATGGAAGATTGTGTTTATAGATTAGTAATTTACCTATTTATTATTACTTAAAATTAGTAGTTAGCATCTTTATAGCTTCATTATTCCTATTGTTTTTGATAATTTATGCCTATAACGCTCGAAATGATTAATATGCCTCCTATTATCTGATACCAGTACAATGTTTCGTGTGCTATTAATACCCCTGATAATATAGAAATAAGGGTTGCTAAATTATTAAAAATTGAAACATTTACGGCGGGTAGATTTGCAAGCATATAATTCATGGCAAAAAATGCTATAACCGAGGCAAGTATACCTAAATACAAAACTGCAATAACTGATTCAGTTTCAAATATAGGAGCTATTATCATATTATATAAATCATGCTTTAATATGCCTTGTATTAAAGCAACTGTTACAAAGAATATTGAACCTATCCATATCATTACAAAAGTTATTTCGAGCGGTGTAAAATATTTGGAATATTTCCTTGAAAGTACATTGTTCATTGAGCCCGACATTACAGATATCAACAGTAAAACCATACCGATAACATTGCTGTTTTTCTCTGAACCTTTCGCAAAAATTATTGTAAAAATAACACCTGTAATGGACGCAGCAATAAAAATTTTTTGAATGTTCGTTGGCACTTCTTTTAATATAATTATACCCAAGATCATTACAAAAATCGGCATCAAAGAAACCATAATTCCGGCTTGTGAAATTGAAACATATTTTACTCCCAATGTCTCAAAAACAAAAGATATTACCGGATAGAAAATCGATAATGCGATAAGCCCTTTGATTGGCTTGTTTTTATAATTTACTTTTAATACTTTAAAAATTACTAAAATTGTTAACACAACCGCAGCTATGCTAAATCTGTAGGCAAGCAGTACCATGGGTGAAAATACTGCTAATGCCATTTTTGTAAAAAGGAATGTTAGTCCAAATATAATCGACATGCATAGACCCGATAAATATGCTTTCCAATTTTCATTACTCATACCAATTATACACCCTTTACTCTCATATCTTTTTCATAAACAAACAACGGGTTAATAACTTATCCATTGTTATTTCCTCATTACATATTTGCCGTTGGATTGATTTCCTACATAATTTCCATTTTCAACAACCAATTCACCGTTTTTTATGGTCACAACCGGCCAGCCCTTGATTTTTCTGCCCTCATACAAGGAAAAGTCAGATCTGGATTTTGTTTCAGATGCCTTGACTTCCTTTATCATGTTCATGTCTATAATAACAATATCTGCATCACTGCCGGGTAGCAAGGTTCCTTTTTGAGGGTATATACCAAATATCTCCGCCGGTTTTTTTGTAATCTTACCGATTAAAATATCCAGTGGTATTCCCCTTTTTATTACGCCTTCATTGAGTAAAACCGGTAAATGAGTTTCTACAGCCGGATATCCGGAAATTGTATTCCAAATCACATCGTCCATATTTTTCTCATGCTTTGTCATAGTTACATTGTCAGTACCGATAGTATCGACAACATTGTCAAAAACTGCGTTCCATAACTCTTCAACATCTTCAATATCCCTGAATGGAGGATCCATCTTAATGGTTTTTTCAGAAGTGCAGTTCCTGGTTATAGACAAATATGGACTGGTTGTTTCTACATTTATATATTTATTGCTTTTTTTAATTTTTCGCAACCTTTCTATCGCATTTTTTGATGATATGTGAACAAAGTACGCATTAACTTTGCTTTTTTCAGCCAAAAACGACAGTCGCATAACCGCTTCCTCTTCTGCGATGTCAGGATGGGTTTCAGTCCAATCTTGTACGGTAGCATTATCTCCTTTTTCTGCTTTGACCGAATTATAAGCACGTCTTACTATATCTCTGTTTTCCGCATGACAGCATACGATACACTTCTTATTTGATTTTTTTATTTCCTCAAATACATCTAAAATAAATCCGTCATCAACATCAGATATCAATCCGGGTATCCCATTCATATATACCTTAAAGGATGTAACTCCCAAATGCTCTATATAATCTAAAATTTCTTTTCTTTGTTCATCTGTGCCAATTACCAGGTGGGGAACAATATCAACAAATGAATTGTTGTTAATTTCCTCAGCTATCCTTGGAACACTTTTAAAATGTGATTCCTTACTTCCAAAATAACATCCTATTGTTGTAACACCGCCAATCAGCGCAGCTTTGGTTTCAGATTTCAACTCTTCGGTCATTGATGCAAACAAACCCAAGTGCACATGAGGATCAATTATCCCCGGCACGACATATTTACCGGCAGCATTAATCCGGCGTTTTACTTTTAGTTCCGGATTATTTCCTATTGAGTGAATTTTTCCGTTTTTTATATAAATGTTCATATCAAATATACCATTGTCAGGTAATACAATTTTCCCATTTTCAATAGAAATATCAACCATGCTTTCTTCAGGCAGCGCAGCAAGATTTGAATATGCTGCGCCGGTGTTTATTTTCACTTCAGAATTTTCCGAAATATTTAAACCGCCACAAAAGTTTTGCGGCTTATTAAACATGTCCAATTTTGAACTGATTTCTTTTAAAATTAATAAAGTTTCATCCTGTGTTTTATGGTCATTCACCGTTGCTGCATTATCATAAGATATTGAGGTTTTATTTTTCTGCTTTTTTATGTAATCCAAAAAAATATCATTTGCCATATTAATCTCTTCCTTCTATTCGTTCTATTGTAGCTATGGCTGCCTCTCTAGCGTTTCTTACTTCAGATTCCGTTCCGGCAATATACATTCTTCCAAATCTCCCTACAGGATCAAATGTAATAATTTTTGTTTGGGAATTCTTTTCAGCTTCATTTACTGCAATACTGATATAAGCTGCAGGTTCAACTTCCAATATAAACAAGCTTTCGCCCGGTACAATTATAGAACCGTATCTGTTGTCTCTGTTAATCAACTGCGCTTGATAAGGGTCAATATTTGAGATAATCTGTTCCGAAACAATTCTGGGACGTCTTCTGTCACTTATGTTTTTCCCGCAAGAATTTAAAATCGCCTGTCCTGCTTGTTTTATATCTTCCGGTGAAAAAGAATGCATTTCAATTTCTCCATATTCTCTTTCAACAATTTGAAATCCCGGCTTGGCATTTGTTTCTTTAAGCGCGGCATTCAAAAGATTATATACACCGCTTCCGGGAGCAAGTTCTATATATAGCTGACACATGCCGGCAAGAGCAATATCTCCTTTTACCACTGTTCCTGTTATTGCAGCGTATTGCGGTTGCATATTATCAATGATTATAAATGTCCTTAAATCCATTTCCTCTATCATAAACGATTATTTCCTCCTGTATGATAGACAATTTTCTGTTATTTTTTCAGAAATTTATCTATTTCTTCATTTGGTCTTGCAATAACATGAACCGATACCAATTCACCAACTTTTTTTGCTGCCTCAGCACCTGCATCCACTGCTGCTTTTACCGCTCCAACATCTCCTTCGATTATTACTGTTACTAATCCGCCACCTATAATTTTTCTATCAACGATTTCCACATTTGCTGCTTTTACCATTGCATCTGCCGCTTCAATGGCTGCTACTAAACCTTTTGTTTCAATAAAACCCTTTGATTTCATAATTTACCTCCATAATTTTAATTATTTTTTAATTTGTACTTGAATCCACTATCCCTACAATAACATGATCAACCGGAACTTCTTTAGCTTCTAAAGCGTATTTTGCATTTTCGCCTGATGTAACTAAAACGGTTTCGTTTATACTGCAGCCTATTGTGTCAACAGCCACAAAAATATCATCTGATAATTTTCCGTTCTTTTTTAATCTTTGTACCGCTACCAAGCTGTAACCGGCTAATTTTTTATTTTTAATTGTTGAAACACATTTTTCCTGCACAACACAGATATACACAAAATCACCTACTTTTCATTCATAATTTGTTTTATCATATCAAGTGCATAATCTATTTCTTCCGGTTTAGAGTAAAAATGAGGTGCAATTCTGATAACATCGCCCCTTCCGGAAGCAATAACATTTCTCTTTCTAAGCTCTGCTTCCATCTCATGAGAATTTATTTTTGGAGTTACAACTATAGCAGTTGTACCACCTTTTTTATTAACATCAAACGGGCTGATAGTAGTAAGATCTCTTGAAAGACATCCTTGAAGAGCATACGCACTTAACATGTCAATTCTATCTTTAATTCGTTCTACTCCGACTTCATTTATGATTTTCAGTCCCGCTCTTGCAGCATATGAGTTTAATACGGGCTGAGTTCCCGTATCAAGTCTGCTTGTAGTTTCTGACCAATCGTTATACCTTGTCTGGAAAAGAAAAGGATTTGTTTGTCCAAACCAACCTGTCGAAGTTGGCTTCAATTTTTGCACTAAATCTTTATTGACATATAAAAATGCAATTCCCGGAATACCAAACAAGTACTTCAAACAACCTGATGTCAACATATCTATGTTCATTTTCTTAACGTCTACCGGCTCTGTTCCCAAACCCTGGTATGCATCGACTAAAATCAACGAACCTTTGTTGTGCGCTATTTCCGCAATCTTTGCTATATCCTGCTTAAACCCGTTTAAATAATAAACCTGAGTAATTGAAGTTATCAATGTATTGTCATCAATGTATCTTTCGTATTCTTCAATATCTATCTGATGATTTTCATTTACGGAAATAAAATCAACTTTCGCACCATTTCTTTGATTTGCTAACCATATATAGTCTACTGTAGGAAACTCAGCATCGGTAACAACAACTTTGTTTCTCTTGCCTGTATAATCCAATGCGTTTGCAACCGAAGACACTGCTTCTGAAACACAAGAACTAACTGCAATTTCACTTGGATCTGCATTTATTAACTTTGCAAATTCCGCCTTTGCTAGATTTACTTCCTCTACCCATGAATCCCAGTCCATACCAACTGTAAGCCAATTGTCCAAGTAACTGTTTATTGATTCCCTAACTCTAATTGATTGTGCACTTTGAGAACAATTTCCCAGGTGAGCCGTTGTTTTTAAGATTGGAAATTCCGCTCTCCATTTTTCAATTTCTTGCTCTGATATAAGTCCTTTATACTTAGGAGCAATAATATGCTGACTTGTATATAACGGGCTTATTACCTTTTTATTGTCATATATGTTGTTAATTATTTGTGCAGGATAATTGTTATGAATATTGACTGGGTCTGTCTTATCTTTTACAACAAACTTTACTCCTTTTTTTTCAGCGGTTTCCTTCGCTAATGAAGTAATAACATCCCCTTCATTAATATATATTTTTAATTCACCCTGAGCAAAGCTGCGTTCAACATCATTTTCAGTATAAAATTTTTTCACCTTCTATTACTCCTTCCTACTAATTATTTATTCTTGCTCTTTATTCGGCAAAAAAATTTCAATTAAGTTCGGAGTAGGTCTTGGAATAACATGAACAGAAACTAATTCTCCGATTTTTTGTGCTGCTTCTGCGCCTGCATCAACTGCTGCCTTAACTGCCCCAACATCACCTTTGATAATGACAGTTACAAATCCTCCTCCTATTTCGACTTGATCAACAATTTCTACATTTGCGGCCTTTGACATAGCATCGGCTGCCTCCACACTTGCCACTAATCCCTTTGTTTCGATAAAGCCAATTGAATTCATTTGTAATCCTCCTTATAATTTTAAATTTAGTTTGCATTTATCATTTATTGACAATATGCAAATGTTTATATATTGAATTTTTCAATATTTTATAATATAATTATATATATTTCTTTAAACTGTATTTTTAACTGCTTACTATAAATTAAATTTGTTGTAATTCCCAAATTAACGAGCTTGTAACTTAATACTATCAAATATAACGGTTTAATTCTGTAAATTGTTTTACAAATTGATAAATATTACGAATTTTATGGTTTTAAAATATATTATATTTATTACATTGTGATATTTGATTTTTAATGAATCTGTTATACCTTAAACGATTCATTATTTATGGTATTTATGGAAATTATGTTACTATGAGGTGATTCAAATGAAAGAAAATAGCAATAATAAAATTATTGCAAAAAATATCATATCTCCATGGATTGAAACCAATAATATTGATTGGAGTTGTATTACTTCAAACCTCACCCCTAAAATTTACAAAAAAAATGAGGTAATTTTTCAACAAGGCAACAATAGCAAATATGTTTATTTGATAAAAGATGGACGAGTCCGTCTTGATATTAACAGTTTAGAAGGTGAAGAAAAAACGATTTTTATCGCAGGCAAAGGTACATTTATCGGTGATATATCACCAATAGACAATCTCAGTAATATTTGCCGTGCTACCGCATCAATAAACTCCGAAGTATACCTAATACCAAAGTCTGAATTTTTAATGCAGCTAAACACTAATATTCAGTTTGCAAACGACTTGTTATTCCTAAATGCAAAAAAAATAAGATTATTAGTTGAAAATATTAAACAGTTATCCTTTAATAATGCTTCTTACAGAGTTTGTTATGCATTGATTCATTTAGTAAATCAATATTCAATCAATACTTCAGATGGATATAAATTAGCAATGAAATTTACTCACCAAGAAATGGCTGATTTAACCGGGTTATCAAGAGTATCGGTTTCTAATATAATATCTGATTTACAGTCAAAAGGAATCCTGAAAAAATCGAGCGGACATTTGTTGATTAAAGACATTGAAGCAATTTTAGCTTATTCAAATGATATATAAGTATTATGTAAAACATAAATAGAGGAGTGAAGTAATATGATTTTACTTCACTCCTTTTTATTTACTACATTGCGGCTTTAGTTTTTTCCTGCATTTTTTCATATACTTTTGCAGATATTTCTTCTCCGTTCGGTCCCTCGTATGCGCGACCCCAGCCGGTAAATATTGAGTACATGAATACTATAAATAATCCTATACTGTGGAAAGTAGCATATGACAGCTGTAGTGGATTAATCGGCTTGATAAATGTATAATCACCAATTAAACCCTGTACGCAAGCTACTACAATAAATATGAACGAACTTGTAAATGGTATTATTACCGGTAGTGATGAGGTTACACCATCCATTAAATTCGCTCTTCTATAAGGATGAAGATTTTTGGCCTTACCAATCTCATCTGCAATCGGTCCATACATTATAATTGCAGGTCCGTTTGCTGCTCCAAGGCATATAGAATTTATCATTACCCCAAAACTAATTATTAGTTCTGAGCCGACAACACTCGTAGCCATCTTACTGTTAAGCAGAGATTCAATAATATAATCCATCATTCCGCTTTCCCTCAATATACCCATAATTCCTGCAACACCATATAAATAGACTACAGTACCCAACATATTTTTTACGCCATCAATTGCAAATCCCTGCAAAGCGCCGTCTTTTACCGATATTATATCTGCAAATCCAATTATACCTGAAGCAATGCCTATTACTGTTCCGGAGATTATTCCCCATGTAACAGCAATAAATATATCTCTCTTTTTAACTGCCACAACCAATAATACAATAACAGGCAATAACATAATAAGCCCTTTAGGATTCATATATTGAGCCATTATTTCCTTACCGGCAGCATCATAATTACCTGTGCTACCTAAAATATAAAATAAAGTACAAGAAACTAATGCTGAAATAAGGGCATACTTCATCCTACTCCTTACAACTCCGCCTATATCTGCACTGCCTTCTTTATTTGTATATGATTGAGTTGCGGCAGATGCAATAGTTGTATCGGAAATCGGTGCAACATTGTCTCCAAAAATAGCACCTGAAAGGATTGCTCCTGCAAGATATAACGGGTTAGCACCCAACAAAATTCCTGAAGGATAAAAAATCGGGAATGCTGAAAAAAGTGTACCGATTGATGTTCCGGTGGCTGAAGCAATTATGCATGTTGCTATGAATGTAAAAACTATAAATGCACCGCCTTGAAGTCCCATATTGCTGCCTATCCATACAAATCCTTGAGCTACACCGCCTCTGGACATAAGTTTACCGAAAATTCCAACAACTAACAGTATCAAAGCAAGCATATTCATCATCTCTGATGACATACCTTTAACTACTGCTTCCCAGTATTTACTCCAGTTTTTTGAAAATATACTTCCGATAATAATTGCAAGAATACCCCCCATTGCAAGTCCTTCCATTTCAAAAACCTTAAATACTACGAAAAATAAAACACAAAACACAACAAATATTAATAATGGAATTAGTGACATTGCCTTGCCACCATAAAACTCAAGTTTATCATTTTTATTCATTATAATGCCTTCCTTTCTTATTTTATCTTTCTTTTAGTTTTCTAAATCATAATTGGGTCACTTCTACAGCAGCCATCTTTAACTTGTTACAACTTAGCTCTTTGCATCACATATATAAAGTACAGTTAAACTTATATGGTCATTACTTCTACCTCCTAAAATTATTTGCTGCCAATAGTATGTTATTATTTTTTTACCCCTAATGTCTTGAAAACTACTTAAAATTTGCTTTATCTACACACCCGTTAATAATTCAAAACAGAACTGTTATTGTCAGCAGTGGACTTACTTCTGTTATGCAAATTAAGGGCTATTAAGATCAAAATTTAATATTATTTTCTTTAATATGTGTATACGATTTCATAATGTTAGTATTTACATCAGGTAACTTTTATCTATAATCCTTCGCAAAAATAAGTATAATTTTAACTAATAATATAAAATCTTTACTTTAATTAATAATAACATACTGATCTTTGTAAAACTGTAAAACACTTTACAAAAGTAAAATTATTTAATTTTAGCGGTATGATATTTAACCACTGCATAATTTTCATTATATTTAAGCACTTTTATTCAATTAATAATAAAATATAAATTAAAAGCTGATAAAATTGATGTGTATCAATTTATCAGCTTTTTACGTAAAGATTAAATTTCAAAATCCTAAATTTTTCAGTATAGTTTAATAAACTCCAGCTTTTTTCAATATTTCAACTAATTCTGTCTTTTCATTATTTTTTAGTTGAATTAATGGTTTTCTAACATAACCGCCTTCGAATCCTAATAAATCACAAGCATATTTTAATCCGGCAATACCAAATTTACCTGTCACAGCGCTGTTTACAGGAAATACTCTTTCATACAATTCTCTTGCCTTGTCATAGTTACCGGCTTCAAACTCTCTCTGAACTTCAATACATTCAACAGGGCAGCAATTAGCAAGAGCCATAACAGAGCCCTTAACACCTAAAGACAAAGCAGGATACCAAATGGATGCTGTTCCTATCATTAAATTAAATTCTTCATCACCAACAACTCTCTTATAATCAATAAGCTGTGAAACATTACCCGAACTGTCCTTCATACCGATTATGTTCGGGTGTTTGCATAAAATGCCAACAGCATTAGGAGAAATATTAACATGTGTAAACTTTGTAACATTATAAATCATAATAGGTATCTTTACATTATCAGCAACATCAGTATAGAAATTAATTAGCGCTTCATCATTCATTTTTCCGCCATAATAGAATGGGGTAACAATAAGTGCACAATCGGCTCCTAAATCAGCTGCCCTATTTGTTAAATCAATAGTAGCACTTGTTGATTCCATACCGGTCCCGGCAACTACAAGTTTTCCTTGTTTTCTATGTTTTACTGTAAGTTCTACCAACCTAAGTTTTTCTTCTTCTGTTAAGTATACCGTTTCACTGTTTGAACCAAGCACCAAGTAACCGGCTAAATCATATTCATTCCATTTATCAATGTTTCTTATAAATTTATCGTAATCCACCTTGTCATGTTCATCAAATGGTGTAACCATCGGTGGTATTACTCCTTCAATATCAATAAATGCCATTTTTACCCCCTAAATATTTTTTTACCTTACCTCTTAAATTTATCTATATAAGCATTTAGCTCTTCTCCTAATTCTGCTAAACATTGACTTGCAGATGCTATTTCTTCAGTTATAAGAGTTTGCTTACTCACCAACGATGAATTATTTTTCAACTGAATAGACTCAACATTTTGCAAATCATTTATCTGCTTAAGAACATTACTTGTTTTTTCGATTTCTTGAACTATATTTAAAAGTTCAGTTTCAAATTTTTCATCGAATATACCTTTGTTTTTCTCTACCATGATGTTAACAATGTCTTTAATATTATTTATTGATTCGATTATCTTATTGCTTCTGCTTATTTGTCCGTCATTCAGTTCTACAATATTAATTAAATTTTGAGATAAATCATCAATATCAATATTAGACTTGTATGATGACACTGCTAATTCATCCGAAAATACAGAAATTTTATTAGATATATTGTTTAATTCCATTAAAAATTCCCTTAAACTATTTACTATCATTTGAAAAGAAATAAACATCCTTCCTATTTCATCTTCCATTCTTAAATAATTTTCATCTATATCTTGAGTAATATCTAATTTAGACATTTTCTCTATATAATCTTTAGCCGCAATTATAGGTTTAGAAATTGAATTACCAAAAATAAATGTAAATATTATTGAAATAAACATTAATATTACAGCTAATAATACTGTTTTATCAATAATGTTATCAAGTGGCCTCATAATATCTTTAACCGGCGCTACTAAGCCAATTGACCAACCCGAAAAGCCTAAATCTTTATATACTATAAATTTTTTTACCCCATCATAATCAACTATACTCTTTAAATGGTCTTCATTCGATTGTTTTAAATCATCGCTATATATTTGATTAATATTCGTTAAACCTTTTTCCTTAGAATACATAAAATCTTTATTTGGGTGTGCTAACACGTTACCACCATTATCAACCAAAAAACCATATCCGTATTCTAAAGGTCTTAATTCATTAATTTTATTTACTATATGTTCAATTGCTATATCTGAACATAAAACACCAATAATTTCATCATCAATTCTAATTGCTTTCGACAATGTTACAATAATCATACCGTGATTTGAATCTACATAAGGACTGGAGATTTCAATTTTGTCACTATTTACAGCATTATCATACCATTCTTTTTCAACAACATTGTAACCTCCTCCCGGCAACCAAATCCCATTACCGGTAACAAAAGTATTATCTTTATAAGCTATGTAATACTCAATGATGTCTTTATTCCTCGTATTCTTATAATCAAAATACTCTATTAAATGATCAATATCAAAGTCATTTTTAAATATTATTTCATCATAGATTTCATTTAATATTCTTTCTTGAACATAAAACCAGCCGTTAATTCCTACAGCATGTTTCTCGGTTATCTCTTCAAACCTTTTATATGTTTGGTCTTTGATGTTTTCTGATAGGATTATATAGCTTATCACTGCTGTTGATAGAATACTTAATACACAAATTATGCAACTTATAAAAATAACCTTTGCTCTGATGCTTTTCATTTTATCTCCTACAATTATTATTGAAAACTTATTATGATGTTTTCTTTATTGGTACGTAATTGGAACGATTGAATTGTCTTCTAAATGTTTAACAAATTCATTGATTCTGTCATTTATAATTACAATTTTTTTAGCTATCGGTTCCTTTATTATAAATATATTGCTTTCTGTTTTACCTTTCACTATGGTAATTTCATCAATACTGCTATAATTCAAACATTCTTTTCTTTTAAATAAAAAACCTTTATATCTAAACTCAATTCCCATATTTGTCAAATAGATTGTTTTTGAGTATGTAAAATAAAACATTAATAGAGTTCCGATAATTATATAATTAAATTTCATATTTAAAAATCCAACACTAAATAAAATAATACCAAAAATCAAACTTAATACTTTATATGTATTTTCTTTTTTTGATACTTCTGATATTTTCAAATCGTGCATATAGTAAAAACCTCCTGCGTTTCATTATATCATAATATTTAAAAGGCCTCAATTATAATGAGGCCTTTTTTTGAATTAATTAACATTAAATATTTTCTTTTTACTCTTTTTATTGAGTTTATCATCATCATCCTTATAAAACACTGCTATTCCTAAAAATGCAAATATTATAGCTAAAATAGGATTTATTAAATTCATAAATGCAAATGGTAAATAAGAGAATGTGGCAACTCCTAATGTTGCTGCTTGGTATGCACCACAACCATTCCAAGGGCATAATGCCGACCACATGGTTCCTCCATCTTCAAGAGTTCTTGAAAGATAACTTCTACTCAAATTTCTGTCATCATATGCTTTATAGTACATTCTACCGGGAACAATAATAGCTAAATACTGATCTGTTAATACAAAGTTACAAACTATACCGGTGCATATTGTAAGTGTTACAAGTCCTCCTAATGATTTAACTTTAGAAATCAATTTTCCAAGTATCACTTCTGTAAATCCGGATTTCTCTAAAATACCACCAAAAGCCAATGCGAAAATAATTAAGGAAATTGTCCACATCATAGAATCTAAGCCACCTCTATTTAATAGCTTATCTACTATTGCAACTCCAGTATCAGCTTCAAACCCATAATGGAAATTTAAAAGTACTTCCCCTATGCCTCTTCCCTGGAAGATCATTCCTAAAACTCCGCCTAAAGCTGCAGCCGCAAGCAAGGAAGGTATACCGGGTATCTTTTTAACGGCTGCAAATATTACAAAAATAGGTGGAATAAGCAACCAAAGGTTAATATTGAAGTTTTCTAAGATAGTTGCTCTAATTAACTCAACTCTGCTTGGGTCATAATTACCTCCGGCATTAGTAAAACCGACAATAGTATACAATACTAAGGCAATTAAAAAACTTGGTAATGTAGTTGAGATCATAGCGCTAACATGACTATAAAGTGGAGTCTCTGCAGTTGCGGCTGCAACATTAGTACTATCAGAAAGCGGAGATAATTTATCACCGAAATATGCGCCTGATATTACCATTCCTGCTGCTAATGCCGGATTAATACCTAAGCCGGCAGCAATACTCATAAGTGCTATGCCTACCGTACCAGAAGATGTCCAAGAACTACCTGTTGCAACAGATACTATTGCACAAAGGATTGCGCCTGTAGGCAAGAAAACCTTAGGAGAAATAAATCCCAAACCATAATATACCATAGCGGGAACTGTTCCGGATGAAACCCATGTTCCGATTAACATACCTACAACCATTACGATAATAAGCGCTTCCAAAGCTCTGTAAATACTTTCAAGCATGCCGCTTAAAACATTATTCCATGAATTACCTACCCTTATAGCCATTATTGCAGCTAATACGCATGCTAATACTATGGGTATATGTGGTTCTAAACCAAACTGCAATATTCCAATGATGATAAATACCATCATCCCAACTATAGGAACGAGAGCTTCCCATAACATTGGTGTTCTTACTTTCTTTAGTTCCTTAAAATCTTCCATGTTACTCCTCCTTGTTTGAAAACATTTTTATTTAGAGATTATGCAACAAGTGTACCAACCTGATAAAAGCATTGAATTTCAATAAAATTTGATTATATGACATAAAAACATACATTAAACACTGCAAAAAACTTAGCAATAATCACCTGAAAAAATTACTAAACATGGTAAAACCTTTTCCTTTCAACAAAAAAATAATTGCCAACATTTTTGCTAAAGCAAAATTATTGGCAATTATTGAATGTTCATCATCTTTATTTTGTATTGTAATGTTTGTCTTTTTAATCCTAACAATTTGGAAGCTTCTGATACATTTCCTTTAGAGCTTAACAAAGCATCTTCAATGAGTTCCTTTTCAAATCTAAAAATCTTCTCTTGATAACTTAAGTTATCAAAATCATTTTTTAAATCACTAATATTAAACTTGTCCTTTTCAAACATATAACTTGGCAAATGCTCTATCTCAACTATATTGTTGCATGATGTGTTAAGCAGTATTCCGCTAATTACATTTTTTAGCTCTCTTACGTTTCCACGCCAAACATAATCTCTAAAAAAGTCTTTAACCTTTTTAGATAGTTGAGGTTCTCTGACCTTAATTATTTTACTTTCTCTTTTAATAAATACTCTTGTTAAGTAATCAATATCTGCTTTCCTATTTCTTAATGGAGGTATATCTATATATATAGGTCCTAGCCTATAATATAAGTCTTCTCTTAATCTGTTTTCTTTTATTAAAGTATCCGTTTTTTCATTAGTTGTACTTATTACTCTAACATCTACGGATATATCCTTTTTGCCACCAACTCTCCTTACCCTTCCTTCTTGCAATACTCTTAATAATTTTGCCTGCAGGTAAATCGGAAGTGAATTTAACTCATCAAGTAATAACGTTCCCCCATTTGATAACTCAAATAATCCGGGAGAATCTGTTGCACCGGTAAAACTCCCGGCAACAGTACCAAAAAAAATGGATTCCAATAAATTTTCAGGAATAGCTGCACAATTTTGTGCTATAAAAGCTTTATTTCTTCTATGGCTCCTGTTATGAATACTCTGGGCAATAATTTCTTTTCCTGTTCCGGTTTCACCGCATATTAAAACATTATAATCATATAAAGAAACCTGTTTAATATTATCTATTAATTCTATAATTTTCTTTTCAATTGTGAGAAAACTATCAAAATCGTAATAAGTTTTGTTTTTTATATTTGGCTCTTTTGAATCTGATAAAGTATTACTGTCTACATTAATGTATTTTAATAATTCATTGTATGTATCTTCGTTTTTAATATATTCTACTACCCCGACAATAATTCCATTATCTTTTATAGGAATATTTGTAGACACTAAATATTGAGTTTCTCCTTTTTGGCTAAAATCAACTTTTACTTTATTATGTATTTCTTTACCGGTTCTTAAGCAATTGATAATAGTATTAGAATCATTATCATATGATTCCTGAAATTCTAATATATGCCTGCCAATTATATCATTATTATTTACATTCATAATTTTTGTCATCAAATCATTGCAATATATTATTATACCTTTATCATCAATAGCCCTTATACCTATATCCGCATTGTCTATAATAAATTGTCGAAGAGATTCCATATTCATATTATAATTCATAACCTCTCATACTCTTATGATGTAAATTCCTATAATGTATTATACCATAATGTACGAATAATAAGTTACTTTATTTAGTAATATTTTTATCTATAAATATCTCTACATCTTCCGCGGTAGGCAGGTTTAAAATTTCATCTAACTTAGATTCTATTTCTTTTTTAGATGTATTGTTAATTATTAATCTTGCTTTGAGTATACAGGAGGGGCTCATACTGAACTCATCTAACCCCATACCTAAAAACAAAGGTATCAGTTTCTCATCCCCTGCAGCTTCTCCACACATGCCAACCCATATTCCGGCTTTGTGACCATTTTCTATAGTTATTTTAATTAACTTAAGTACAGCAGGATGATATTGATTATACAGATGTGATATGTTTTGATTACCCCTATCTACTGCTAAAGTATATTGAATTAAATCATTTGTACCAATGCTGAAAAAATCAACTTCTTTTGCAAATATTTCAGAATGGATTGCTACAGCCGGTATTTCTACCATTATGCCAACTTCTATATTTTCATTAAATAGAATGTTTTTACTTCTTAGTTCAGCTTTTGCCTCTTCTAATAATCTTTTAGAATCCCTTATTTCCTTTATATTTGATATCATTGGAAACATGATTTTTATATTTCCAAAGGCAGAGGCTCTTAATAAAGCTCTTAATTGAATTTTAAATAAATCTGTATTATTCAGGCAGAGTCTGATAGCCCTATATCCAAGAAAAGGGTTCATTTCCTCCTGAAGGTTTAGATATGGAATATGTTTATCTCCCCCAATATCTAAAGTTCTAATAACAACCGGTTTTCCTTCTAATCTTTCGGCTACCAATTTATATGATTCTAATTGCTCTTCTTCTGTAGGCAACTTAGCACTATTCATAAAAAGAAATTCTGTCCTATATAGTCCTACCCCTTCTCCGTCGTTTTTTATAACTTCGTCTATATCATTTGGAATTCCAATATTAGCAGCTATTTCGATTTTTATTCCATCTTTTGATATACTTTCTTTACCCTTCATTTCTTTCATCATAAATTTGAATTCTTCATATTCTTTTCTTTTCTTTGTATATGTTTTTATTTCTTCTTCAGAAGGATTTAATAATATTAATCCTTCTTTTCCGTCTATTATTACAAAGTCCCCATTTTTTGCTATATCGGTTATATCTTTTGCTCCTACAACAGTTGGAATTTCTAAACTTCTAGCCATAATTGATGTATGAGAGGTTTTGCCTCCTAATTCAGTAACTATGCCTATTACATTTTCTTTATTCATTTTAGCAATTTCCGATGGTATTAAATCTTCTGCTATTATGATACATTTTTCTTTCAACGAAGAAAGATCGACATTTTTAATCTCCAAAAGAATCCTTAATAATCTTTTAGAAACATCCTTAATATCCAATAATCTTTCCTTTATATACTCATCCTCGATATTTTCAAATAAAGATATATATTGATTAGAAACTTCGCTTAATGCCCATTCCACATTTATATTTTCTTCTTTAATTTTAGCTATTATGCTCTCAATAAATTCAGGATCTTTAAGCATCATTTTATGTGCAATAAATATGTTTGATTCTTTCTCCCCCATAATTTTAAAAGTTTCTTCATATAATTCTTCAACTTCAACAATTCCATTTTCAATGGATTTATTCAGTTTATCTATTTCAAAAGCTATATTTTCAACTTTTTGTTTATTAACTATGATTTTTGGTTCTTTATATATTAATACCTTGCCTAAGGCTATTCCCGGCGAAATTCCAATAGTATTCAAAATTTACCTCCTATTCATTAAAATTGTCATTCACTAATTTTACTATTGCTTCTATTGCTTCCATAGAATCATTACCTTCAGCCTGTATTAATATATTATCGCCTTTTTTAGCTCCCATACTTAAAATACCTATTATGCTCTTTGCATTGTATTCTTTCCCATTCTTTATTACCTTTATATCTGAAGCAAATTTAGATGCTTCCATAACAAATAAACTTGCCGGCCTCGCATGAAGACCTGTATCATTTTTTATAGTAACTTCTTGTTTAAACATTTTTTGCCTCCATTACTGAACCAAATGTAACTATAATCGGGAAATTAATCATTCTTTTTCAGAAATACTCCCTCGTACACTATTTGATTTTAATACAACTTCATACTTATATTTATCACTTCTGTTAATGGTTTTAGTATACTCTATTACTCTTCCATCATCTAAAAACGTCGTACGTCTAAAGAGCAATGCCATCGCTTTAGGTTCAATATTTAACAATTTACTTTCATATTCATTGATTACAATCGGCTCTATGCTCTGCTTAGCAAGGTCGAAATTATAGCCATATTTTTGTCTAAGCGTTTTATATAAAGACTTACCCTCAAGGTTATCTTTAGTAAGCGTAGAACACATATTAAATGGTAACCATACAGTTTCGAAAGCAACAGGTTCATTTTCCACATATCTTAATCTTTTGATTTCAATTACGGCCTTATTATCAGTCAAGTTTAAATGTTTGCATATTTTCTTTGTTGCATCCTTTACAACAAAAGATAATATATTCGTAGACGTTTTAAGTCCCTTTTCCTCCATTTGTTCAGTAAAACCCTTAAGCTGAGAAAGCTGCTGTTTCATCTTAGGTTCAGCTACAAATGTCCCCTTACCTTGCTCTCTATAAACTAATCCTTCTATAGACAGATCTTCTATAGCTTTTCTTGCAGTCATTCTACTAATCCCATGCATCTCACAAAGCTCTCTTTCAGCAGGTATAGCATCACCTGGCTTTAATTCCTCATTATCTATAAGCTCTATAAGTATTTCCTTAAGTTGATAGTATAAAGGAAGCGGATTGTTTTTTTGCACTTTTCTCAATTTGTTCACCTCATTCCATTAACACCTTACGAACAACACCATTGTGTTTTTCAAGTCCGTTAATTGCTTCTTCTTTAGTTAAACCATTATTCATAAGTATTGCGATTTTAACATTACCGTCTGCCTTAGATAATAAGTTTTTAGCTTTTTCAATATCCACATTACATGCAATGGACACTATTCTCTCAGTTCTATACCGCAGTTTTTCATTTACTTGCTGCATGTCTACCATTAGATTCTTATATACTTTACCTGATACAACCATTAAAGTTGTACTTATCATAGTTAATATCATTTTTTGAGCCGTACCGGCTTTCATTCTTGTTGAGCCCATAATTACTTCCGGTCCGGTATCCGGTAATATTGCCACATCTACCATATCCTTCAACTTTGCTTCCTTGTTACAAGCTATTCCTATTTTTAAAGCTCCTACTTCTTCACATTTTTTAAAAGCGCCTAATACATAAGGGGTTCTGCCACTTGCGGCAATTCCTATAACAGAGTCATTTTCATTTAGATTTATGGCATCTAAATCCTTGTACCCTTGTTCAAAGCTGTCTTCAACTCCCTCAATTGGTCTCTTCATCCCAATATCTCCACCAGCTAATATTCCAATAACCCTCGAAGGATCAGTTCCAAATGTAGAAGGGTTTTCAGCTGCATCCAAAACACCTAATCTGCCGCTGGTACCTGCTCCTACATATATTAATCTACCTTCTTTATCCCATCTGTCTTTGATTCTATTAACAGCCGCTGATATTTGTGGAATTACCTTTTCAACTGCAATTGCTACCTTTTTATCCTCTTCATTGATTATCTTAATAATTTCATCTACATTCAATGTATCTAAATTTAGTGTATTAAGATTAATACTTTCTGTAGATAGTTCCTCAAGTTTTTCAAGTTTATCCATGTATTTACCACCTCCATAAGGAATATATTTTTTACACTTTGATTTTTCTACCTCCCTCAATAGATGATTGATAAGCATAATCTATAAGTTTTTGTGACACTGAACTTTCTCTGAATGTAGGTGTTTCTTCATAAATAATTTTGTTCGCTTCGTTATTTTTTAACATATTCATTATGCCGGCAATATGTAAATCCAAAAGCGGGCCTAATGACATCTTACTTGGAGGTATTATTGTTGACAGGTATTTTACATATTCATCTATCCCATTTTCTTTAGTAAAAACATTCTCAACTGTATTATCCTTTGAATTAAAACTATAAGCTATTGGGTCATAAAATGTATTATTTGTAATCTTTATATACCCTTTCGTACCATATATCTCAATATTGAAAGGTTCAATAGGATTAACAGATACCTTGGAGACTTCTGCTGTTCCCTTGGCACCTGAAACCATCTCAAGATTTATGAGCCCCCATTCATCTACATCAATATCAATTTCATTTCCTTTTCCATCAGGTCTCTTTTTAAATAATGTTTTTGTATCAGCTGAAAGTGATGTAACTTCACCCAGAATAAATCTAATAGTATCTATTAAGTGTATACCTAAATCAACTAATACCCCTCCACCGGATTTTTCCTTCTCCAACCTCCATGTAATAACCCTATTCGGATTTAAGTAACTACTATGCAATAGGTGAGTTCTAAAGCATATTATATTTCCTATACCTCCATTTTTAATATAAGACCTGGTTTTTGCTACAGATGGCATAAACCTGTAAACTAATGCAACTTGATTAATGATTTTATTCTTTTCAACTAAATCAGTTAATTGAACACATTCTTGATAATTATTTCCTAATGGTTTTTCACAATATATATTTATTCCATTAGATACTAAAGACTTAATCTGTGGTAAATGCAAAAAATTAGGTGTACATATATCTGCAAAATCTACGTCCCGGTTAGATAATTCTTCAATATCTGTTCCCATACCGTGCCAGTATTGTTCATCCTTTTGTGATTCTTCCCGTCTAATTACTTTTGTCATTTCAATACTTTTATTTAAATGTGGAAAAATTAACGGAATATTTGCATATCCAATGGTATGTATTTTGCCGATATATCCATATCCAATCAAACCAATTTTTGTTTTTTTCAAACGCAAACACCTACCTATATAATTTCATTAATTTAGTTATATTCTCCCCTCATATTTAGCCCTCAATGAGTTATTATAATCATCTGCATTATCCACATTTGCACTGATAAACACCGGTGGGGTTATTCCTCTTTCTTTTAAATTGCTAATAATCTCGGCTGTCAATCCTTGAGCAATAAATCCTCCTGTTATAGAGGATATTGAACAAACCTTGACAGAAAGTCCCTCTGCTTGTAGAATTGCATCTCCTTCAGGACCACAATTATCAATTACAATGTCTCCAAATTCATATAGATTTTTCCCGCTTATATGACGGGACTTTATAGATTTCGTATGCTCCATAGACGTAACAACAATTAAAGGCATATTCCTCTCTTTAACCATTGAAGCAAATTCAACAATAGTACCATTTCTACCGGAATTCGAAACAATGATAAAAGCATCTTGAGGTTCTACATTATAAAGGTTCCATAATTTATGGGCATTTTCCGGATCTCTTTCTATTTCAGGTGCAAATAAGTCTTCTACAGGAATTAAACCTTTTAATGCTAAATCATCTAAAGAAATTCTATGTGTAGGAACTAATCCTCCTGCTCTATAAACCATCTCCATGGCGAATGCCTTAGAATGCCCTGTTCCAAAAACATGTATTACCCCGTTATTTTTGATGCAATCAGACAACAACTTACCTGCATTAATAATATTGTCCATTTGAGTGTTTTCAAGTTTATCAATTGTTTTATATGCCTCTTTAAAAAACACATTCGCATTAACCAATATATTCCCCCCTAACTTCTTCAACAGTTCTAATTGGCTTAATTTTCGGATTTCTATAATCAATATTGCAATACTTTTCGTATTCCAATTTTCCTTCAACAAATGTATATAATACATTGTACTCATCATCAATAACAACTAAGTCTGCATCCTTATTTACCTCTATTGAGCCCTTTATTTCTAATACATTTGATAACCTTGCCGGATTTGTACATGCCATTTTAATTGCCTCTTCCATAGTAAAGCCAAGTGTTTTAACTAAGTTTTTAAAACCATACATGATATCTTTAGTACTGCCGGAAATAGTACCATCAGGTAATTTACTCCAGCCATTTTCATCAACCAATGCTTTTCTGCCCAAATAGTTGTATTCACCGGGATTAATTCCCGCTGCTTCAATAGAATCAGAAATTAAACAAATTTTATCTATAGATTTTATTTTAATAATCAACCTAACCATCTCAGGGTGAATATGATATAAATCACATATTAACTCACAATCTACTCTGTCATCAAGCAAATATCCTCCTAATGCTCCGGGTTCTCTATGGTGAATTGATCTCTGAGCATTCCCTGTATGATTGGAAAGTCTTATGCCCCAATCAATTCCATTCTTTGTCTGTATAATATTCGCATTAGTATGGGCTCCGGAAACCAATATACTGTTCCGGAAAAGATATTTTATGACTTCTTCAGCACCTTCTAATTCAGGAGCCAAGGAAACATGAATTATATGTCCGTTACCTATTTGTAGAAATTCCTTCATTAACTCAACCGAAGGTTTAAGAAGATACTCTTCTTTGAAAGCCCCTTTTTTCTCCGGATTAAGAAAAGGGCCTTCCATATGAATACCTAATATCCTTGCTCCTTCATAACCATCTTCAATAACAGTTCTTATGTTATTAACAGATTCTTTTATAATCTTTAAGGTATTGCCACCTATAGTTGGCTGAAATGATGTAACACCTTTAGAAGCAAGATACTTTGCTAATCCTCTAATTTCCTCAACGGTTCCTCCCGTAACACCCCATCCACCTGCTCCATGAATGTGAATATCTATTAATCCGGGGATAATGGAGTTATTTTCAACATCAATTATATCTCCGGTAAAATTTTCAATTTGTTCATTCTCTGTTATTATTTCTTTAATTCGATTTTCTTCTATTAGAATTGCTCCCCTGATTACCCCATTTGTCGTATGAATTTTATTTCCTCTTAACATCAACACATTCATTGCTACAGCCCCTTGTCTTCAATTAGATGAATAAAATCCTTTTTCGAATCAGAAGGCAACATTTGTGATGTCAAATGATACATTTCATTTATCTTTCTGTATATTATGGCGTCGTCAGCAGTTACAGCTATTGATTTTGTGACCATTTTATACTTTGTGCCCGGCAAAGGTGCTTGATTTCCTACATTAACCTCCATTGGCTCAATACCTTTCTCCAACAAAGCTAATGCATCAGAAGGGAATTTAGCAATAATCATTATCTTTTCTTTATCTGCTGCCTCTTTACAATGTCTTACAGTATCTTCTATAGATAAAACGGAAGTTTTTACCCCCCTGGCTGCTAACGGGAGCATAGTTTGCTGTATAGGATCATCAGCGACTTCATCATTAGATACTATCAGATGAGTAGCCCCTATGGAACCTACCCATCTAACGGCAACCTGTCCATGTATTAATCTGTTATCAATTCTCATATGTACAATCATAGTACTACCCCCTTAACAAAATTCTTAGATCGTCAATACTTTCTCTTGCAGTAATAATAATATGATTTACTGCTTTTTCAATATCTGAATTTCGCATTGCGATTAATTCTAATAGCATAGGTAAATTAACTCCGGTTATAACAGGATATCCTTCCGTAGCTACATACGAAGCTGCGTTCCCGGGTGATCCCCCCATAAAATCCACTAATACAATGACGCCATTGCCTAAATCTTTTTTTTGACATTCCTCATATATTATATCCTTGAGAACAATTGGGTCATCATCCGGCTCAAGGGCTAATGCAACTATATTGTCCTGTTTACCCATAATCATTTCTGCGGATTTTAATAGTTCCTTTGCAAATTGTCCATGACTTACTAAAATAATCCCAATCATTTAATACATCCTTTCATAAACTAATTTTTTTTAAATTAAATAGTCTCCTTTTAAAAACGAATTAATAAAAGGAATTAATAAAAAGGAGACTATTTTTTTGTTTACTTGATTAGATTCTATAAAATTTTTAATAAACTGGTTATGAATGCTAAAGCTACTAAAATTAAGAGTATCTTGATTGGAGACATTTTTTTCTTAATTAAATAATATGCAAGCCCAACAACCAAAATAGGTATCAAATGTGGTACAATACCATTTAGTACATCTTGTACCTTTATAATTTTTTCTGTTGCTTGCCCATCAACTGTAATATTTCTTACAAATTGCAATGGAGTTACCAGCCCTTTCATAATACTGGGTATAAAACCACCAATTACAGTTATACCGGCAATGGTGGCAGTATTTGTTACATTGTCTAATAACCCATCACCTGCAACATCATTAATTAAAGCAGTACTTTTGTTATAACCTAACCAGAATAAAGGAACCTTTACTGACATCCATAATATACCTGCTAAAAAAATAAGTAATGGTCCAAGAGCGCTTCCGCTCATTGCTAAGGAAGCTGCAATAACGGCAATTATAGGTCTGAATAAAACGGCTTGTATTGTATCTCCGATTCCCGCTAATGGACCCATCAAACCAACTTTAATACTACTGGCAGCTTTGCCTGCTTTATCCTCTTCCAAAGCAATGGTTGCACCAAGAATTAGTGGTGATGCTACCGGATTTGTATTGTAAAACGTCAGATGTCTTTGCATCGCTGCTTTAAGTTCATCACCTTTGTATACTTTTTGAAGTACCGGAAGAATCGCCCAAAGAAATCCTAACGCCTGCATTCTTTCATAGTTCCATGACCACTGAAGTGTAAACATATCTCTAAATAGTGATTTCTTTAATGTCTTTTTATCTATTTTAACTTTTTCAGTTTCTTCAACTTCTTGAGTTAATTCTACATCATTAACCGGCATTTGAAGACCCCCTTTCAAGATGCATTACAATCATTGAAATTGCAAGTGCCATTAAAGCAATACCAATCAAAGACATATTTAAATAAGCAAATGATACAAAGCCAATTAACAGATATGGCCAAAATTTCTTTACATTTATTTGTGAAAGTAATAAAGCGAACCCAAGTGCCGGTAGCATTCTACCTGATAATTGTATTCCCTTCATAAACCATTGCGGGAACCATTGAATTAGTGTCTCAATAGGTCCCGCTCCAAGCCATATTGCTAAGAACACCGGAATTCCTCTGCTTAATCCCCATGGTATTTGACCTAATAAATGCATTTTTGTTATTCCCTTTAAATTCATTGCTTCCAAATGTTTGTCTGCCCCATGAATGAAAATCGTAGTAGTAGCACGACCTAAAACATCTAACTGTGTCATTAGTAAAGAAGTTGGTATAGCTATTGCCAATCCGCCTTCTATACCGGAACCAAGAGCCCCAATAGCTGTTCCGATTATAGCCCCCGTATTGAAATCAGGCATAGTTGCTCCGCCATATGTCCACATACCTAATGACATCAACGTTAACGTTGCACCAATTTGCAAACCTAATTCTAAATCACCAACAATAAGACCCGTAAGTGCACCACTAATTAATGCTTCTGCCCACCACAGACCTGTCAGTTGCGCAATTTGAGACATGTAGGCCCATGCACCTAAAATTAATGGTATTAAAAATCCATACCCTTCCACCTTTCTACCTCCTTTTATTTTTTTCTTTCAATAGGTCATTAGACCATTAATAAATTTTGTGTAATCACCCCCGAATAGTATTTTTATTATGTTCAATTTTGTTGCAATTCGTCTTTAGTAAAATTTATGATGGAAATTCATTGAAGATTCGTAAATGTATAATTTTTATTATTTTATAGATTAGTAAATTACTAAAAGAATGTTTAGTGGATATGTTGTCATGTTGTATATACCAATTTAATATTATTGTACTACCATAATTCTTATAAGTCAATAAAAATGTTTTCCTTAAGCCACAACTCAACCCTTATATTCCGACATAAAAACACTCCTATGTTGGATTAGAATAATATATGTTGTTTGAATAAAAAATTAATGCAAAAGCTGTAAGATCTTTTAGTAATCCTACAGCTTTTTACGTACTTTACTTTATATAAAATATTTTTAGATTTTGACAATTCAATATTAATTAATTTCTTTTAGGGAATAAATTAACAATTTATATGACTATTTTACAAACAAATAACTTAATTTGCTAACACTGATAATTATCGCTGCCTATACTAATTTAAAATCCTTTATTTCGTAATTAGTCATAAAACCGCTAACCATTGTTAAGTATTCAGGAAGTGTTTCTGATGACCACTTAAGTTCTATACCTAATATTTCATTTGTTATTTTCCCTACGTCGAAACCTAATGATTCTAAAGAATACCGAATTAAACTTTCATTGATGCATTTTTTATTATTTACCCTTGTACATTTTTTACAAATAGAACAATTGCCGGAATTTATAGCTTTACTATTAGGGAATTTACTTTCTAATAATAATAATTTTTCAAAAACCTTTTTTCTTTCTTTTAATATTGTTTCAATTGAATACTTTTTAATATTTTCTTCAGTATTAACACTTTCTATGGTAGTTTTATCAAAAATAATTTGAGATCCGATAATATAAATATTTTCAAATTGCCTTACATATTCTTCGGTATTAAAATCATAAGGTGGACAAGACCAAACTTTATCGTAGTTTTCGCATTGTTTGCAATAATTCTCTATCTTCTCTCTATCGTAATAGTTATTTATTAGTTCATCGGTTGTTATATTTTTATAGGATGTTTTTATTGTATACATTTAATTTCCTTCAAGTTTGATTTACTATTAAGCTATCTTTAATATCATTATAACACTTTTACTCAGGAAACAATAAATTATTTATGTAAAATATAATAAATAGCTGTTATCTCTTAAATTTACCCCCGCTATTATTATATACAATTACTTTATTGGCAAAATAAAACCATTATGTTTTCTCATTTTTAAATTAACATCATCATAATTACATAAGTTTATCTAACAACAATTCAAAAGTCAAATTGGATATCTTGATTTTTTTGATAGGTTACTTTTCAATGCTATCCCTATAACACCTGTCACACCGCTAACTAAAATACCAACTATTAATGAATCAATATTAACATTCAATAACATTTCACAAATCAAAAATGAAACAAAACCTAAAATACTTGATAATATGGAGAAGGTTTTATTTATTTTTCCCTTAAAAAACAGAGCACCAATCATAGGAATTATTAACACAGTTGCCCTTAAGCCCATTGACATAAATCCCCATTTTAGAATAGTTGATTTAACATCACCAAATGATAATAATGCTGATATTAATAAAGATATAAATATGACTATTCTTGTTACAATCAACTCTCCTTTACTGTTTACATTTTTATTGAAATATACTTTATATATATCGTTAGTAATAATTGTACCAAAACCAAGAGCCATTCCTGAACCTGTTCCTACCAACGCCAGCAATAAAGTTGCTAATATTACACCGCCAAGTAACGGTGGCATATTATTAATTATAAACAAGGGAAATGCCTGGTTAGATTCTATTGAAGGAAAATTAATTCTCATATACATACCTATTAAAATACCTCCAATTCCAATTGGTGGTATCAAAGCAGCGCTTATTAAAGCCCCTTTTTTGGCAGCTTCATTACTTTTACCGGATAAAATTGCTTGAATATATGTCTGAGTAGATAATACACCTAATATTACTGATAATCCCGCACCAGCATCAACCCCGAAACCTCTGGAAAAAATATTGTAATATTGATTATGGTCAAGGGAAGTATAAAACGTTTCAAAACCCCCACCTAATTTCAGTGCCATTATTGCTCCAAAGAAAACAGAGATATATATTAAAACAAGTTTTATGGTCCCTAATATTCCTGTGCTTAATACTCCACCGAAAATTACATAACCATTCATTATAATAATGCTTATAATTGCACTTTCTGTACTGCTTAATCCAAACATAGAAGTTAATAACGCATTTGCAGATAAAATTTGAGCTATAATATTTAGTAAAATTCCAAATGAAGATAACACTGATGTGACAATACCAGCAGTAGATCCATATTCCAATGTAATTATTTGTTGAATTGTATTACAATTACTTCGTCTAAGGGGCCCTGTAAAGAAAAAACCCATAATTAAACAACCTACCCCTGCTCCTATAGTAAACCACCATGCTGATATACCATATGTATAAGCTAATTGCGCTGTACCTATAGTCGAAGACCCTCCGACTAATGTTCCTATTATTGTCCCTGCAACTAATGTTGAACTTGATTTATGTCCTCCAGATGAAAAATCTGTTGCATCTTTTACCTTTTTTCCTGAATATATACCAATAATCATTATTATAAATAATGTAACAATCACTCCTATAAGATGAGATACCGATAGCATTCTTACATACACTCCTTTAATATAAAACTATACCGCAACCAAAAGCTGCGGTATAAGATTCTTAAATTAATTATACAGGTATTTCAATATCCAATAGTGGCGGATATTGTTGACAACCAAACACATCACCTTCACCAGGACTTCCGCTTGGCTGAAGTCTTTGAATAGTAAATTTAATTGCATATGCAGGATCAAATTCAACAAAATCCGAAATTCTGTTTTCACTTATTTGATATAGATTTGCTATGTATTCTTTTGTAATTACTTTACTTTTCTTTACTAACTCATAGTTGTCTTTTTCTCTAAATATTATGTCAAATGTAATACGGTCAGTACCGGCATTTTTACTTCTTATTGTTTTTGCTATGTCAACTAATTTCACTGTTTTCATAATCTATTCTCCAATCTCTATTAGTTTAACATCAAATAATTCTAAAGGGTCATCAACTTCAACCGTATGATTCAATGACCATCGGTAAGCAGGAGTAGCATGTAAGACTTCATCAATAACAAACGCAGCTGTTCCAGCAGTACCCTTAACCTCAGGCAATCTTGCATAGAATATTTGTCTTGTGCCGGTCATGGCAACTTCTTCTGCCATTTCCTTTGTCGGGGCAATGCCTTGAATAATAATACATAATTCATGTGATTTAATTTCTCTAACAGGCTCTAAGTCTCCCATAACACCATTTTTACCATAAATCCTGTAATGTAATTCATAACCGTCATCCCCAAATTTCTGCTTAACTTGTTCCCTAGCCAATTCTATAACCTTATCAATATTTTTAATTGTATAAGGATCTCTAACACCTGCAATTCCGATAAACATTTCCCCGACCTTTGTGGAACCTTCAAGCTTCACTTTTATTTTACCTTCTATAGGTACGTACTTTGGATTAGTTATTCTTGTAGTTTTTTCATCAAATTGCTCATATACGCATTCAGACATATCCAACATGCCGCCGGCGAAATATTCATAATATGGGGTCGATCTTTCATACATAGCATGACCAGCAACGGATGCTACAGTACATCTTTGCCATGGAGCCATTGCTGTAACTTTAACATCATCACGTGTTATAGTTCCTATTACACTTTCCTTTGCCCCATAGGGCTCAGCACAAAATGAAGCACACTCCAATACTTTTCCGGCATAATAAGCAATGTTTTCAGGGAATCCTTCTTTTATGGCAGGAGCGGCAAATATCGCAATATCTGATGATCTCCCGCCTATGATAACATCTGCTCCCATTTCTAAAGCTTTTATGTAGGGATGTACACCAGCAACTGCTACAATTCTTTCTGTTTTATCTAATTCTTCAAAAGTAAGGTTTGATCTTGAATCTAATCCTTCAATCACATCACCGCTTTCCATTTTTCGTCTAAGATATTTTTTGTCAACCTCCGAATAAAAGTATGCCAATTTGAATTTTTTCAGATTATGTTCTTTGGCCAAATCTTTAATTATTTGGACATACATATCTACTCTGCTGTTTGTACCTGTATCACCAGCTGATCCGATTATCATAGGAACTCCTTGCTCCCTGGAAGCAAGAAGCATTAATTCCAAATCATGTTTTTGCCAAACATATAAGCTGGCACACTTATCAGCTCCTAAAGGTGCAGGTCCAATATCATCACTTCCAGAGTCACTACAATAATAATCCGGCTTAGTATTTGCTCCTATCCAAAAGCTTTCTTCTTTTGTTGGAGAAAAACCTAAATGTCCATTAGGACAAATAATCTTGAGCTCTTTTTTACTCATATCATACCCTCCAATTAAGTAATTCGTTACACAATTATAATTAGCAATAACCGTGCCACATTAATTCAAAAGTATTTATAAGTAGATAATCGTTGATATTATTATCAACAAAAAAGCTATTTGTTTAACTAATTGTTGAAATCTTAATATTTATAACTCCCTAAGCATCTAAAAATGATTTACAAAACTTAACTAAGCTGCGATATAAACAAATATGTATGTGTCCATTATTTTGACTATAGTTATAATCTCATGCTAATTATTGTTATTTGATTTAACACTCAATCAAGTTATATTCTTTTATCTTATTATATAAAGTTTGTCTTTTAATGCCTAATGCATTTGCTGTCTTGGATTTGTTCCCGCTAAATCTAATTAATGTGCTTTCAATGATTTCTTTCTCATAATCACTTAAGGTTTTTTCGGTTTTTTCTTCAAAACAATATTTGTAATCCAATCCTGTTATCTCCATTGGCAGATGTTCTTTCATCAAAAATTCTTCTTCCTCATGGGCTATAAGCACTGAACGTTCTATTGCATTTTTTAGTTCCCTGACATTGCCTTTCCAATCATATTTTAATAAAAAATCAGATGCAATAGGATCAAAATATTTTAATTTTTTATCGTACTCATTAGAATATTGTGCCATAAAATTTTCAGCAAGTACTGGAATATCATCCTTTCTCTCCCTTAATGGAGGAATTTCTATACTAATTACATTTAATCTATAATATAAATCTTCTCTAAAGTTCCCATTTCTAACCTCTTCCGTAAGATTCTTGTTTGTAGCTGCGATTATTCTCACATCAACATTTATACTCTTTTCGGAACCAATTTTATATAGTTGTTTTTCCTGTAAAATCCTTAAAAATTTAACTTGTGCCTGTAACGGTAGCTCGCCTATTTCATCTAAAAATAATGTACCTTCATGTGCTAACTCAAATTTACCCTTTTGCATATGGTCAGCTCCTGTAAAAGACCCTTTTTCAAAGCCAAAAAGTTCTGCTTCTATTAAATGTTCCGGAATTGCACCACAGTTAATAACAATGAGGTTTTTATTGCAGCGATTACTCTTCTTATGTATTAAATTAGCTATTACCTCTTTTCCAACACCACTTTCTCCCGTCAATAAAACACTTGCTTTGCTTTTGGCTATTCTATTAACCATATCAAAAACTATTTGCATTTTTTCACTATTGCCAATTACACCTTCATATATATATCTGCATTCAGCTCTTCTCCTTAAATTTCTATTTTCTTCTTTTAAATTTCTACGTTCAACTGCTCGTTCTATTGCAAAAACAAGTTCATCTGTAGAAAATGATTTTTCTATATAATCAAATGCCCCCATCTTAATCACTTTTACAGCTGCTTTTATATCTGCATAAGCAGATATAAATATAGTCTCTATATAGGGATCAATTTCTATAGCTTTTCTCATAAGCTCAACCCCATCCATTTTAGGCATTCTTAAATCGGTTATTAATATGTCTATAATATTACTCTTTATAATATCAATAGCTTCGAATCCGTCGCACGCTGTTAAAACATTATAGTTTAAATCATTTAAAATAATTTTCAAAGTTTCTCTTATCGATTTTTCGTCATCAACTATTAATAGGGTATTATTCATTAAACTACTTCCTTTCATTAATTAATGGTAAAACCAAAGTAACTTTTGTTCTTTTTAACTCATCACTTTCTATGGTAATATCTCCACTAGATCCTTTAACTATATTAAATGCAATAGATAAACCAATTCCTGTACCATCTTCCTTCGTGGTATAGAAAGGATCAAAAATTTTATTTATATCTTTATTTGAAACTCCCACACCGTTGTCAATTATATGTATAATAGCATTTTTTTCTTCTTTTATTATATTAAATTCGATAAAACACTTTTTTGTATCCTCATTTAGCTTTAAAGCATCTATGGAATTTAAAATTATATTCAGCAATACTTGCTTTAAATTATCCTTGCTGTAAGGTAAATAAATATCATAATTATTAAAATTCAATTTCAATTCTATATCGTTTTTATTTATTGTGTAATTTAATAAAGTTAATACTTCATCTACGCATTCTTTTAAAGAACAATTACCAATAGTATCATATTTATCTTTACCTAAGCTTACTAGTTGATCTAAAACGCGATTTAATCTTTCGCTTTCTTCTCTGATTATTATTAAAAGATTTTTAAACTCTGTAGTATTGTTTTCATTTCCATATTTAGATAATAAGTATTCACTGGCATTTCTTATTGGCAATAGTGGATTTCGTATTTCGTGAACTAAACCAGCAGTTAATCTTCCTAAAGCTGTTAGCTTATCTGCCATAGCAATCTGCCTTTGTAATTTTTCAATTTCTGTATAATCTCTGAAAATACAAATACAACTTTTTAAAACTCCCTCTTCATTAAACATTAAAGAAGTGCTGATACGTATTCTAATAATATTTTTTTCTTTTATAATCATCTGTCCAGACTCTTCAAAATATGTTTTTAAATTTGAAAAACACTCGTAAAGGAAATTGTCTTCGTTGTCAAGTTTTAGATTTAAAACAGAAAAGTCTTCACCTGTTATTTCACATGAATTAAACCCTGTTATAGTTTCAGCATAACTGTTAAATATAATTATTTTTTTGTCGTTATCTATAACTATTATTCCGCTGTTTACATTATCAAGTATTTTATTTGAAAACCTTTTCGTCTCTGATATATTAATATTTAATTCTAATAAGACTGCAGCCTGTGAAGCTAAAATACTTATCATCTTGACATCATAATCATTGTATTGATTAGCTATTGAACTTGACACACTTAATATGCCGATAGATTTGTTGCCCACAACCAGTGGAACTGCTAAAAATGACCTTATAATTGGGTCTTCTTTTTGATATTGCCTAACTTTAATACCCTTAAACTCTAATGCATCATTTATTAATATCGGTTTTTTATTCTCTGCTACTAAACCAACTGCACCTTCCCCTATTTTAAACGGTATCCTACTTTTTAATTTTTCAGTATCAGAACCAAGACATGATACGATTTCTAATGCATTATCTTTTTCATTTATTTTGTATATTACAGCCATATCAAACTTAATAAAGTTCTTAATAAACTTAAATATAATTTCAGCTGTTCCATGAAAATCATTTGACTTAGTAATCATGTCTATGGTGTCGGAGAGTAATTCAAGGTCATAGTATTGGTGTTTATTAATATCCATTTTTCACCTCAACTGCAATAAATTCTATAACAAGAATATATTATCATAAATTATATTTATTTTCTATTAATAATATAAAGAACTAGTTGTGCAATTTACAGCTAGTTCTTTATTTTTATTAGCTTAATGCTTTAGTACAATTCCGGGTAATTCTCCGGTATGATTACCTTTTGAAATAACTATTTTACCATTTACAACTACATATTCAATCCCTATCGGATATTTATGTGGATTATCAAAAGTATTAACATCAAGTATTTTGTCTTTGTCAAATATAGTTATATCAGCAAAATTCCCTTCTTTTAATTCTCCCCGTTCTTTCAAATTCATTGTTTTTGCCGGCATAGAAGTGGATTTCTTTATTGCCTCCTCTAACGTCATTAACTTCTTTTCTCTTACATATAAACCCATTATTCTTGGGTAGCTTCCATAATACCTAGGATGAACTGATCCTTTTGATAACTCTCCATACGTTGCTACTGCTCTTCCATCAGTACAAAATTTTGCTTTGGGATGTTTCATAATTGTTTCTAAGTCTTCCTCACACATTGCAAAATATATACATTTTATAGAAGCTTCTTCTTCAATCATTAGGGATATAACTGCTTCAAAAGGTGAGCAATTCATATGTCCAGCTATTTCGCTTATTGTAAGCCCTTCATATTTTTTATTCTTTTCTGTTTTTAGCATAGCAATTTTAATTGTGCTTTCCCAACCTTCGATTGTCATTGGATTTTCCCATTCTTCACTATCAGACTGCATATCTTTAATAACTTTATTTTTGATATCATTGTCTTTTAATAATTCTATCATTTTTTTAGGACCTCCTACTTTAACCCATGGAGGAATTAAATCAAGTAATCCGCTTCCAAATGCAGTATATGGATAAACATCAAAACCTATATCTATTCCATCATTAACTGCGTTATCAATCATATCTAATGCTATATTAACTTTTCCCCAATTAGCTTTATATTGGGCTTTTAAATGAGAAATTTCTACTGATACCCCTGATTGTCTGCCTATTTCGATTGCTTCTTCAATACACTTTAAGACATCTTTCCCTTCATTCTTCATGTGTGTTGTATAAATGCCGTTATATGCTTTTACTACTTTACATAGTTCAATCAGTTCTTCGGTATTCGAATATGAGCCAGGTTCATACTCAAGCCCTGTAGATAATCCATATATACCATTTTTTAACTCAATCTCAAGCAGTTCTTTCATCTTCAATAATTCTTCATTATTTGGTTTCCTTTTGTCAAAACCCATAACGGCAACTCTTATTGTTCCATGTCCAACTAAAGGTACAATATTAAAAGATAAACCGTCTTTAGAAGAATAATTTAAAAAATCAATTTGGCTTTTCCATTTCCAATTTTGCTTTTGTTCATCATCAAGAACAATTGTATTTGCAAGATACTGTAGTAAATCACCATAATGTGCATCAGTTGATGGACCTGCTGTAAAACCGCAATTACCTACAACTTCTGTTGTTATACCCTGTCTGATTTTACTTTCACCTTTATTATTTACAAACAAAGTAAAATCTGAATGACCATGTATGTCTATAAAGCCGGGACTAACTATATATCCCTCTGCATCAATAATCTTTTTAGCTTTTTCGTTAATACTTCTTTCTATTTTATATATTTTATCTTCTTTAATACCAATATCAGCACTAAATCTTTCAGTACCAGTACCATCTATTACAGTGCCATTTTTAATTATTAAATCAAGCATTAGTCTCTCCTTTTCAATAGTTTGTTTTATTTTATTAGAATGGACCTAGCGGAATTGCATTAGCAATAATTAATACAATACAGGAAACAACTGTCCAAATCATTGTTAATTTCCACATGAATTTAAACCATCTATCAAATGGTACATCTGCCATAGCACAAGTTGCGAGCAATGTTGATGACGTTGGCAATATGCTACCATTTATACCATCACCTAATTGAAATGCCACAACTGTTACCTGACGGTTAATTTTAAGCATGTCAGCTATTGGGGTTAATATTGGCATAGCAATCGCAGCTAATCCTGTTGAGGATGTAATTATAACATTAATAAACCATTGAATAATAAATAATCCAATAATAGATATAGACGCCGGGAATATATCTAATATACCTACAGTAGAATTAATCATTGTATCCAAAATTTTAGAATCACTTAATATTATATATATACCCTTTGCTACACCTACAATTAATGCTCCAAATGTAATTCCTTTTGCTCCGGTAATAAATTCATTTGCTATTTGAGTAAAACTAAGCCTGCCTATTAAACCTGAAACAACACCTATTATTAAGAATACTGCAGCAATCTCTTGTACATACCATCCAAAATTGTACGCACCGTACAGTATTGAAATAACAGCAATTAAGAAAGCAATGTATATTAATATATGACCAAAACTTAGTTTCACATCAATTTTAGACAAATCTACAAACTTACTTTCATCTATTTTTATATCAGCTACAATACTTAATTCAGGATTCTTTTTAATTTTTGCGGCATATCTCATTACATACCAACCTGTAATAACCATAAAAAGAGCCCATAAAAAAAATCTAAATCCTATTCCCGAAAACATAGGTAAGTTAGCAATTCCTTGTGCGACACCTACATTAAATGGATTCATCATACCTGCAAAAAATCCAACTTGTGTTGCTAAATAAGATATACAAATCCCAACAATTCCATCATATCCTAAATATCTTGCAACACTTACAGCCAATGGAACGAAAACGATATTCTCCTCTGAAAAGCCAAGAAATGCACCTGTAAAAGAAAAGAAAATCATAAAAATAGGTATTAATAATTGTTCCCTGCCCGCAAAAGATTTCGTTAATCTCAAAAGTCCGGCATTTATAGCACCAGTTGCATTAACTATTTGTACAGCACCGGAAATAATGAATATAAAGAATATAATCTTAGCACTGTCAACCATGCCTCGAGGGATTGCTAAAAATAGATCAAATAATGAAGCAGGGTTTTTTTCGATATAATGAAATGAATCTGGGTCAGCTAACATCCTGCCGGTATTAGGATCTTCAAACAGTTCAAATTTCCCTGCAGGAACTAAATATGTAAGTATTACAACAATTATTAAAATTGTAAATAATAGTACATACGTGTTAATATTCAGTGCCAGCTTTTTCTTCTTTTTTTCTTCTTTTAACATAATATCCTCCTAATATTTTATTTAAGTACTTGTAAAAACAATTGCAATTTCAATGCCAATATTAAAAATGTTTATTTATATTTATAATATTGGCATTATTTGTTGGTAACAATTTCACAGCTTTATTTTAATGTTATTTCTCTTAGCATACAATATAGAATAAGTGTCAATTATTTTTACATTTAAAGAAATGAATATATCTTTATTGTCTAATTATTTGATATAAGTGAGTATTACTTAAATTAAACACTAAAATATAAGAAATTTACAACCATTGTCTTCTTCCTTATCATTCTTATAAATAAGAAAATATAAAATCCACCAATAATCTTTCTATTCTCACTTTCAACTCCTTAGAATAGATATTTATTGGTGGATTACTTTAATACTTTATACTCTTACTTAATTTTAGAGATTCACAATGACATGTATTTTCTTATACGGGCTCTAACTTACCTATATTCAACTTATCTGCTAAAGTAATGTATTTAATAACATAAATAAAACTCTACGTGGTAGAACTGCTGGAACTCCAAGTTTTTCCGAGTAGATTAGAGCATGTTCTTCTTTAAACCCCATACAATCTAAAATTATCATTGCAAGGCCTTCGTTCTTTATACTCTCTGCCATTTGCTTGTGTTCGTCTGCATTACCATAAGGATTTGCAACAAAGCTCTTGACAGTAATACCCAAATTCTTCCATCGATTCTCCATTATATCACGTTGTCTTACGTCCGGAATTACAATTCCTATATTATTTTTTAATCCTGATGCAATAACATAGTTTGTTACCACATCATTCATATGTAACACAATCTTAGAGCTTGATATTCTGACAGTTTCTCCTGTACATAGCAATACTATGATATCAGCATCCTTTTCTTCTACAGATTTCACACATTTATCCATAAGCGGTGAAATATCTTTCTCTCTAATAACAATTGTAGTGCCATTTTGCTTTTTTGTTACAAGAACAGCATCTCCATTTACCGGTGTAAGCTTTTCCTCAATATATGAATCAGATAAATTGTCAAGAACACCTGCTTGTATTATTTCACAATTTTTTAGTTCTTTCCAAACATCACTCATGTCATTTCTTGGACTCTGCCCCACAGTAATAAATGCTATTTTTTTCATAAAATTTACCTCAGTTTTTTTCCAATTACCTTCTCTACATTTGATATTGCGTATTTATCATACATACTACTACCCAATATCATATGTTCACGGGAAATAATACAAATTATAACTTCCATTCCCACATGTAGTTCTGCACTTATTACAGGCAATCCACTTTTTTTATCAATTAAAGAAATTAAATCAGGAAACGTAGCAATTCGTTTTTCTCCTTGTTCCTCAAGAGTAATATATTCATTATAAATCGAAATTTCATACATTTTTTTATCACTCTTGATACGTACAACTCCTAAATCAAGTCCATCTTCGGTATTTAGCTTAAAATCTTTAATAATACCTTCTGCTACTTGCTCAATGCTACAAATTGAATTAAGTTCTTTTATCATATCATATGTGTTTCCTACATGCTCAAGTATAACTTTTCCTATCTCAATAGTATTCTTAACTGCTCCAATCGCGGCATTTTTACGTACATAACCAATATCAATGGGATTTCGAAGAACTGTAACAAATCCGCCTGCTTCAATAGAAGCTGATGTTATAACCTTACTTGTAGAACTAATTGTTCCGTTTACTGCAAGATTTATATTACGTTCCAATTTACCACCGGCAGCCGTTTGTATTGTTTTATAATCTTTTTTATTGCTCAACCCAATGCTGCCCATCTCCCCTGTAGGATGAGCTCTTCCATTGCACGGTGCATCTATAAATGGCAAGTTATGTTTTGCAGCTACAATCCAACCATTTGTTACTGCTTGGGCACCCATCTCATTTGTTATAACTCCCGCAAGCTTTTGATTAAGATTGGTTTGTAACAATTCATATACTCTATCATAATGTTCATCAGATACATATTTGTTTTTCGATGCCGGTGATCCGACTAAAGATGATGTTACAACTATTTCATCATCACAAAAGTCATCTATATCACATAAATCAAAGCCACCTAAAGCAATGGTTTTTTCAAGCACCTCAAGGCCTCCCTCAAGACTTCCGCCACCGCCTCCGCCAAGCAGCAGTCCGCCATATATAGCTTGTTTGCCTGTCTTATAGTCAATTTTCATCATATTCCTCCAACAGTTTCAAAGCACCGCGAACTTGCATTTCAACACCGATTATCAAACATTCTTCATCTATATCAAATTTGCTGTTATGCAAAGGATGAACAATATTTCTTTTTTCATTACGACATCCCAAATTAAAAAAGCATGATGGTGCAACTTGTGTGAAATATGAAAAATCCTCTGCAAAAAGTTCAGCAGATTGCACATGGATAATATTCTCAATACCTACAACTTGCTCTGCTACCTCTTCGATTTTTGCAACTGTTTCATCATCATTTATTAAAGGTGCATAACTCTCCTGTATTATAACCTCGCCTTCCCCGCCATATGCTCTTGCTACATTCTCAACTATATCACAAATGCGTGTTTTCATATATGCGCGCGTATCATTGTCAAGGGTGCGTAAAATACATTCCATTCGAACATCATCCGGTATAATATTCCCTTTTGTACCGGCATGAAGACTTCCTATCGTAAATACAGCAGAATTCAAAGGCGAAAGGTTTCTACTAACTATAGTTTGAAGCGCTAAAATAATATTTGCCGCTATAACAATTGGATCTATGCTTTTTTCAGGGTTTGCTCCATGTGCTGATTTGCCGCGTGCAATTATTGTTATCATATCTGAAGATGCATTCATCTTACCGTATCTGAGTTCAAGCTTACCGACTTCAACGTTAGGTGATACATGTAAACCAAGGACATGCTCAACTTTAGGGTTTTCCATACAACCGGCTTTGATCATACGTTCAGCACCACCTACTGTTTCTTCTGCCGGTTGAAAAAAGAACTTCACATTTCCACATAACACGTCTTCCATATTTTTTATAATTTTTGCTGCACCTAAAGCAATTGTCATATGTGCGTCATGTCCACAAGCATGGGATATGCCGTCATTCTTAGATTTATAAGGTACATCGTTATCTTCTGTTATAGGTAATGCATCTATATCAGATCGTAACGCCACTGTTTTACCTTCCTTTTTGCCACGTACTATAGCGACAACTCCTGTATCAGCAACACCCTTTTGGTACTCTATGCCCCAACTAGCTAATATACGACTGATTTCATCCATTGTGCGATATTCGTTCTCGCTCAATTCCGGATTTTTATGAAAATCTTGACGTATAGAACTTAATAAAGGAGCAATTTTTCTGCATTCTTTTTTTATATCAATCATAATATCACTCCTGTTTCCAACCTGATATATTTAAAAATAACCTTTAAAGTCCAATTAAAACTGCTATAAGAATCAATATAACTTGAGCAATGTACAGAATACCGAATAACGGAATGAAAAATTTCCACCATTTTTGAATAGGAACTTTTCCTAATCCACAAACAACAGCTACTCCGCATGTAGGCCATAGCAAGTTTGAAAATCCATCTCCAAATTGGAACGCAAGACAAACTACTTGACGACTTACTCCTAAAAGATCACCCAAAGGTGCAAATATAGGAATAACTGTTGCTGCCTGTCCTGATCCGGATGGAATAAAGAAGTTAATTAAAGTATTTATAAGCAGCATGCCTTGTGCTGAAAGCCAAGACGGCAGATTGTTTAGTCCTGATGCCAAGAAGTTGATTATTGTATCTACTATCATACCATCTTGCATTACAACAAGTGTTGCTCTTGCTATACCCGTAATAAGTGCCCCAAACATTACTGACTTACATCCTTCAATAAACTCTTCTGCTATTCTGTCAGGACTCCAACGATCAACAAGTGCTGCAAATATACCAAGTAACAAAAATACACCAGTAAGTTGTATTGAGCCCCAACCGGCTGTTATAGCACCATATATAATGAATCCTAAAGCTACTAAAATACCTAACAAAATAATTTTATGGCGACCAGTCATTTCTAAATTTATTAGTTCTTCCTCTTTGAAAGTAAATTCACTTTCTTCCGGTGACATGATACATTTTGATGGGTCTTTTTTTACTTTGCTCATATAATTGAACATATAAAGTAATGAAATTGAACAAAATACAATAAAGCTAAAGATTCTAAACCATGATGCAGAATAAATCGGAACCCCTGCTATACTTTGAGAAACTACAACAGTATATGGATTCATAATTGAGCCGGCAAAGCCGATATATGAACCTAAAGCTACAATCGAAAGACCTATGATAGGATCATATCCTAACGCAATCCCCAGTCCAACCATAACAGGAATAAGTCCGTTATATTCATTAAGCATACCGAATAACGAAGAACCGATAGCAAATATAAAGAAAAAAGCAGTAATAAGCAATCTTTCTTTACCTCTAAATATACGCATCATACTGCCTAACAAGGAATGAAATGCATTGGTTTTTATAACCATTGAAAATGCGCCATTTACAATAAAAATTAACATTACAATTTCAGATGCGGCTATGCATCCACGATGGAAGGAGCTTGCAAAACCTATAATTCCCGTTTGAACTGCCTCTGATCGTTCAATGAAATGAAATGACCCCGGTACAACTAAATTACGCATTGTACCATTTACATCAACTTTCTCATAATCATATTGACCCGGTGGTACAATCCATGTAAGTATAGCTGCCACTAAAACAAGAAAAAATAAGATTACGAAAGTATGTGGTACCTTAATCTGAAGATGTTTCTCTTTTTTTGCGTTTAACATTTTATCCTCCTTGATTCTATTAAATTATAACTATCTGTATCATTATTTTAACAAACGTTATCTCTAAGTTCTATATACTATTTTGCTTGTAAAATGTGCACTATGCACATATAATATATTTAACATATAAAAAATAATTTTAAAACTACTAAAATAAAATTTAAAACATTGGAGTATATCATGAAGGTCTCACAATTACTTGAATTTAATCCTGATATTTCTTTAGTTGCAGGAAGTGGTGGAAAAGATCGAATCATTAACTATGTAGATGTAGTTGAGATTATAGAAGGAGCTAACTGGATTAAAGATGGGGACTTTATTATAACAACCGGTTATTTTTTATCAGGTGACCCTAATACGGCCTATGATTTCGTAAATAATCTCATAAAAAAAAATGCCTCCGGAATGGGAATTAAACTTGGAAAGCATCTGAAAGAACTCCCGCAGTCTATTGTAAGGTTATGTAACAAAAAACAATTTCCAATTGTTTGTATACCACAATATATGATGTATCGAGAAATTATGCAACCTACAAATGATTATATTTTATCATTAAAAAACAAGAAATTAGCGCCTTCTGAATTTGAACATGCAGAACAATTACTTATGGGTATTGTTAATGGTACTGTATCAGATGGTTCTCTTATTAAAGATGCATGCGACTATTTAGGCATATCATTTAAAAAAAACCTTTTACTTTGTCAGTGTAATTTTACTAAAATTAATGTATTACAAAATATAGACATAATTTTTCACTCAATTAAAAATTACTGTAGTTTGAAAAATATCTTATTTTTTTATGATAAAAACAACAAATGGTATTTTTTATGTAATTTTGACAACAGTGCATTAGGATACAATAATTATTATTCATTTGTATCCGATTTGTATTATACCATAAAAACTATAACAAATTGCAATAATTTTTTAGTCGGAGTAAGTCTTGAATTTTCTCAGCTAAGTGAATTATATCTATCCGCTATACAAACAAATCTTGCATTATCCATGGGTAATATGTTGCTTAGTACAAATCCTATTTGTTTTTACATAGATTATGCTTTAAGCAGTTTTGTTTTAGACAATTTAGAACACCCGATTTTTCAAAACTTTTATAGCAGGACTTTTCTAATTCTTGAAAACTATGATAAACAAAACAATACCGAGTTGCTGTCTTCACTTATTGAGCTCATAAATAATAATTTTAATATTAATAAAACAGTAGACCAACTTTTCATACATCGTAATACGATGTATAAAAGACTAAATAAAATTTCTGAACTTCTTGGTCCAACATTTGATATTAACAGCTCTAAAACCCGTGAATTAATGCTATTAATAAATAAATATCATAAATTAATTAAGGCTGTTAATAAATGTTAATGTATCTATTATGGATACATTAACATTTATTAAATGACGAAAGGAATTGTTTTAATACACAAACCCAAGGGAAAATAAGCTAAGCATTAGAGCACAGGTTTATGATTTCTACAGCCTGTTTTTCAGCATATTCCACAGTATATTTTGTTCCTCCTTCACTCCCGTTATAATAACAGATTAATCTGCTGCTGTTATCTGCCATGTACCTGTTTCTTTCATAATAGCATCCATTTCTTGTAATGTTTATTTAAAATAAACCTCATCACATTTAGACAATATATTAAAATAATTATCCCTGCCACGCTCATTCCATTTATTTGCTGATTCTCAAATGGTACCACAGCAATAAGTTTAATGCTTATAGGATTTTTATGTTATTTGTTTACGCATTAAAATCTATTCCGCACAAATTTTTCACTACTATTTCACCGGTTGTTATGCATCTGACAATAGATGATGTATTTGCATCTTTTTCTATTGTCGGGTAAATCTCAAATAAATTCCTATTCAAATAACCTTTGGTATCAGTAATATTAAAGTTAACATTAACTCTATTATCAAGTCGCAAATTATATATTACCGTAAAATCTTTATCAACAATTAATACATAATCTAAACTATTAATTTTTAAACCATCAATACTAATCATATTTTTCACCTATATGTAAGTTTAACACAAACCATTTATATTGCAAAGTAAACAACTCGTTATTTTGATCCTTCCTTATCGTCCCTATCATCTGTTTTTTAATCATTTCCATCCTTTAAAAACTTTAGGAAAGAAAATAGAATCGTTACTATAAGTCCTGAACAACCAACATCCCAAAATCGATCTCGCCATATCGTATTCCCAGATAAACTATCAACTCGATATGCTATAAAATATGTCAAAGAAAAAAAAGCAAATGCTAAAAGAACAATTCCAATATTTCTTTTGTTAATATATCCTATTGTCTTTTTATATCTCCTTTTTTTCTCATCCTTTATAAAACGAATGAATTCTTTGCTTTGCTCCATCTTTTTCCTTATTTCATCACTACTGTTTTTCCATTGTTCAGATAAGTAGTTTTTAGCATCTCTTGAAACACTAATATTACCTTCAACTAAAATTTCAAATCTTCCGCTTAATGCTCCAAGTAGTGACTTTGGCACAGCTGTTTTTAAATGAAAAAATGTAATAGCAACAAAAGTATCTCCCACACATAACACCATTATATTTTCACTTAAATTTTGAATGGTTACTAAAGAATGCCCTCTATAATTAGGTTCTAAATAAGTTCCTATATTACATGCTCCTTTTGAAACAAGACTTACTTTTGAATTATATATTCCGCCTATCCTATTACTTACCGATATTACCTCTTGAGTTTCAATAAGCGTTGAGGACAAAGGAAAAACAATGACATATTTTTGATTATTATGCACAATAACAGCACTATGTTTTTCTTCTATAATATACTTTTCATGAGTTCCAATATCAGGTTTTTTCGAAAAAAACTCACCGTTTTCATTTACCCAAACCTCTCCAGCCTTTAGAGACCATGCATATTCACTAACTGAAAGATTTAGTGCATTGCCTTTAATTTTGCTTTCTTTAAATGGAAATACACTTATTCCTTTCCCAAGCTCCCTAATTATATCTTCATATCCTAACATTTTATTTTCTCACCTCATCATATGGTTTTATTCCTATTTTCCATTACCTTCTTAATAATTAATGAGCTTGATAACCCCTCTTTATAAGGTAGCCAAATTATTTCAACGCCTAATTTTTTCATGTCTGACTCAATATTATTATAATAACTATTTCTTTTCCAATCTTCACTCATAAACAAAACATCAAACTTTATATTATTATAAGCTTCAATTTTGTCACGATTAAATGACTTTAATACACAATCAACACATTTTAAGGCACTGATTATCTCCATTCTGTCTTCGCATGGTATAATTGGCATTCTATTTTTATATTCTAAAACTAAATTATCATCATTAACTCCAACAACTAATTTTTCGCAATACGATTTAGCATTGTTTAAATACTCCAGGTGTCCTATATGGAATAAATCAAAAGTTCCCGATAAATAGCCAATTTTATATTTTTTCTTTCTTTGATACACTTCCATTCCTAAATAATCTCCCCTTTATAATAATTATATTTTTCGAAATTCAATACTCAGTATGTATTGACGGAAGATTTATACATGACGCATTGCGTATTTTACTTAGCCAGTATAAGTATGATGATTCCCGTATATAATATGTAGTGACAGGTATGGATTTTTCTCACCATCAGCGCCTCCGATAACGTATTCCCATGTACCATTATATATATCTTCTATATATAAATCAACAATAAATGGCAAGTTCAGTAACCAGGCATCTTTTAACTTTCTATGTTTATCTTCCGGAGCATTTTTTTCATATCAACAAAATTCCGCTAACCGGTACTTTTTTATACGTACGAGGCAAAATCTTAAGATTTGGGGTAACTTGATAAGTTTTTTCTTGAAAACACAGGATTTTTAATTATAAAAGCATTGTTGGAAATTTATGCTGGTTAGTGAGTAGCAATAACCATCGAAGGTTTTTACTTATAATAATTTCATAAAAAGCAAAGAGATACTTCGCGAGCACCTCTTTGCTTTTTATCTATTTTATAACTAAAACCTAATGTTTAATATCTTTATACATAAATTCTTTCAACATAAGCGCTAGTTGTGGCCCTTAATAAACTTGAGTAAGCTAATTTAAATTTCACAACATCACCGACTTTGTAATTTTTATCTGTGTTGTTTACATTTAAAATTAAATGGTCAGAACTTGCACCTAATATTGATATTTTAGAGTCTATAGGATGCAGGTTGTCAGGATCTACGTCCTGTCTTCCTACTGCTATTATGGCCCTTTTTATTACGCCTAAATCTTCATAAACCGGCTTGTTACCGAAGGCATCTACTCCGGTTTCTCCAACCGGTACTGATTGTTTTTCTTTTAATTCTATTATTTCCGCTTCCAAGTAAACGCATCATCATAAAATCCTTCAAGCATTTGGCTGTAAGCTGTTTCATCACCTAAAAGAAATGCTTCACCAACTCTTAAGTTATTGATTCCTTTCGGAAGCTCATTCTTGCCAATTAAATATACAGAACTTGAGTTTCCGCCTGATATCATTTGTAACTTAATATTGAACTTATTCTTGAATCTGCAAGATAATCAATATCTGATTTTTCAAGAAGCTTAAATATTTCCATATCAGCAC
>CAYQYY010000012.1:0-138075 GCA_964421845.1 uncultured Clostridia bacterium | reverse complement strand
AAGCATTATCTTTGTCTTTCATTACTTTTGTTTTGTTCTTTTTTTCTTAGAACTCCGCAGTCGTATTCACCAATTTATCTGCTCCTTGCGTCGCATAAATCGGGAATCCGTTGCGCTTGACCTACCATCAATTTTCCTCTCCCTTACGGTCGGTAAAATTGGGTTAGGTCATACTCAAAGGTTTCTTATGCTGTTTTATTGTCTATGTTCGGTTTTGTTTACCGCCGTCTTTTGGGACAGCTTGAACAGTCTATCACATCTTTTTAATGCTGTCAACTGCCAATTTTTGCTTTTTCTTTTTTCCTGCTTGTTTCAAGTAGGAGTGTCAGTATATCACGGATTGTGTCCTCTGTCAACTGACAATTTTTTCTTACTAATCACTGTCTTCTTGAGACAGGAATGTCAGTTTAACACTATTTATTTCATGTGTCAACTGTTAATTTTTTTTCCATGAATTATACCCCCTTGCGGTAGGTATTTAGCTTTTGACAACTTGATTAGTGTATCATTTGTTTACACTTATGTCAACTGCCAATTTTTTCTGCTAAATATAAGAACTCCACCCTACCCAAGAAATCAAGGAATGCAGCAATATACCTAACAATAAGTCAATCAGAGTGTGAAACCCGTCGACTATAGAGGCAGGGGACATCTCAATTTAGTTATAAAAAAAGAGCAGTTACACACTGCTCTTTATAAAATATATATTATTCTAATGGTTTCATTGTTGGGAACAATATAATATCCCTAATTGTAGGCTGGTCAGTTATTAACATTATTACTCTGTCAACACCTATTCCAAGTCCGCCGGTAGGAGGTAACCCTACCTCTATAGCATTTATGAAGTCAGTATCCATCATGTGAGCTTCATCGTCGCCGGCTTCTTTTTGTTTTACCTGTTCTTCAAATCTTTCTCTTTGATCTATCGGATCGTTTAATTCTGAAAACGCATTAGCAATTTCCCAAGTGTTTGCAAATGCTTCAAATCTGTCTGTAAGCCTAGGATCTTCAATATTTCTTTTTGCAAGAGGTGAAATTTCAACCGGATGGTGAGTAACAAATGTAGGTTGCTCTAAATGTTGTTCACAGAATTCTTCAAATAATTCACTTATTACATGGCCTCTTGTCATTAAAGGTTTAATTTCTATGCCCTTTTTCTTAGCTATCTCTATAGCTTCTTCATCTGTATTTATTAAGTCAAAATCAACGCCTGCATATTCCTTAACCATATCCTGCATTCTTACTCTTCTCCAAGGAGGAGTAAAATCTATAACCTTGCCTTGGAACTCTATTACAGTTGTTCCTCTTGCCTTTTTAGCCACATGCGCTACGATATTTTCTGTCAATGTCATCATATCATTGAAATCTGCATATGGTTTATAAACCTCCATTGCAGTATACTCAGGATTATGGTTAGCATCCATTCCTTCGTTTCTAAACATTTTGCCCATTTCATAAACGCCGTCGCCCAATCCGCCTACAACTAATCTTTTTAAAAACAATTCATTTGCTATACGCATATACATGTCTATATCTAATGTATTGTGGTGTGTAATAAACGGTCTTGCATTAGCTCCGCCTGCTATAGGACTTAGAATAGGAGTTTCAACTTCTAAGTACCCTTCTCCGTCCAAATATTCCCTGATGCCTCTGATAATTTTATTACGCATTAAAAATACATCTTTAATTTCAGGATTAACTATTAGGTCTACATATCTTTGTCTGTATCTTAAATCCATATCTTTTAATCCATGAAATTTTTCAGGCAATGTTTGTAATGATTTGGATAAAAGCTTTATTTCATTGGCTTTAACGGATATTTCACCTGTCTTAGTTTTAAAAACTTCACCTACTACGCCGATTATATCACCGATATCGTATGTTTTAAGCCATTTGTATTCTTCTTCACCTATTGCATCCTGTTTAACGAACATTTGAATTCTTCCTAAATGATCCTGTAAATCATAGAATCCAACCTTACCCTGCCCTCTTTTAGACATTATTCTTCCTGCAATAGAAATTATTTTTCCTTCTAACTCTTCAAAATTATCTTTTATATATTGAGAATTGGAAGTTACTTCGTATTTAGATACTTTATACGGGTCTCTTCCTGAGTTGATTAAATCTTTTAACTTATCCACCCTAACCTGTCTTAAATCACCAGTGTTTTGTTGTTCACTCAATCACTACACCACCTTATCTTTTGTTATTTTATTTATTTAAACAGTTAGTATTTCATATTTTATCATATCTCCGACCGGAGATGCAACTTCAATTACATCACCTATTTTCCTGCCCAAAAGAGCTTTTCCTAATGGTGATACATTTGAAATTTTACCTTTAAAAGGATCTGCTTCGGCTGAACCGACTATTGTGTATTCCATAACTTCGTCAAATTCCAAATCCTTTATGGAAACCTTCGAACCAACGCCTACAACTCCTTTTTGCTTTCCTGCTTTTATTACTTTAGCATTTTTAATCATTTGTTCTAATTTTGCTATACGTGTTTCTACATTTGCCTGCTCATTTTTGGCTTCATCGTATTCTGCATTTTCGCTTATATCCCCAAAAGCTAATGCAACCTTAATTTTTTCAGAAATTTCTTTTCTTTTAATTAGCTTTAAATATTCCAATTCATTTTTTAATTCTTCCAAACCCTCAGCAGTAATCAAAGTTTCATTATTTTTCATATTATTGCTCCTTTTAATAATGTTGCTTGTTACAAATTAATGCATTTTAACATATTACTTAAAGTACACGATGTTAATCTATTGTATTATGTATTTAACATAATATGATAACTTAAATGGCAATTCTTTTTAATTAATTAAAACATTATAATCAACGATATAAAAAAAGTCAAGATTAATTGTTTAGGTTTTCCATATATTCATTTAATATATTATATAAGTCGGTTGTTCTTGAAATTTTATTAATTTTATTTCTTGCTTCTGATGAACCTTTCATACCCTTCATATACCATGCTGCAAACTTACGCATTTCTAATATGGCAATCTTTTCATCTAATTCTTTTACAAGCATATCGGCATGTTTTTTTATAATTTCAATTTTATCCGCTGCTGTTGGAACATAAAAATCATAATCATTATTAAATATTTTGATAATGTTTTTAATGAGCCAAGGATTACCCAATATTCCTCTTCCAACCATAACACCATCACAATTAGTATCATTTATCATCTTAACTGCATCCTCTGGAGTAAAAATATCACCGTTTCCTATAACAGAAACATTAACATTTTCTTTTACTTCCTTAATTATATTGTAGTCAGCTTTTCCTGTATAAAATTGTTCTCTTGTTCTGCCGTGAACCGCAATTAAATCAGCTCCGTTATATTCTAATTTTTTTGCAAATTCTACAGCATTTATACTTTTAGAATCCCATCCTGCTCTGATTTTAACGGTAACCGGCTTTTTTGAAATTTTTTTTATTTTATTTATTATTTCTCCTGCTAACTCAGGATTTTTCATAAGAGCACTGCCATCTCCGTTTTTCACTATCTTCGGGGTCGGGCAGCCCATGTTAACATCAATTATATCAATGTCTTTTCTTTCATTTATACAGTTTTCAACTACATAAGCCATAATATCCGGATCACTTCCGAAAATCTGCAACGATACGGGTCTGTTTTTTTCATTAATTTTCATTAATCTTTTTGTTTTTATATCATTATAATATAAACCCTTTGCACTAACCATTTCAGTATATACCAAGCCGGCCCCCATTTCTTTGCATATGGTTCTGTAAGTTATGTCTGTTACCCCTGCCATGGGTGCAAGTACTACATTTTCTTTTAATTCTATATTACCTATCTTAAGTTTCATATTAGTATTGTTTCTCCAGGATTTAATATTTCTTCATTTCCCTTTTCATTAGATACAATAAGCCAACCCTCTTCATCTATACCTTCAACAAAAACACTTCTTTTAGTTTTTTTGCCTTTTTTCATTACTTCTATTGGCTTATTTATAATAGATGAATTATTCGTACAAATACTTATTGCTTTTTTTATTGAATTATAATTAATAAATTCATTATAAAATATCTCTAAATTATTAAGCAAACTGCCGATCAATAATTCTCTGTCAACTAAATCACCGATCTCTATCCTTAGTGATGTTGACATATTTTTAATATCTTCATTAATATCAAAATCATCATTTTCCATATTAACATTTATACCAAAAGAAATAATTATTCCATTAGAATTTTTACCTATATGATTACTTATAATTGAAGATACCTTTTTTCCGTTAATTAATATATCATTAGGCCATTTTATTTTGCAATCTGTCTTATACAATTCAACTATTGTTTTATGTAAAGCTGCACAGCTTATCACATCAGATTTTGATATTAAGAGATTATTTACCAATGGCTTCAAAATTATACTTATATAAATATTTTTATCCGGAAAACAATGCCATGCATTTCCCATTCTCATAATACAGTTTGACTGGTTTTCGGATAAGACAATAGAACCCTCCGGACAAGTGTTAAAGATACTTTTTGCCTTTATGGAAGTCGATGATAATGAATCATATTGAATTATAGTTCGTCCTATTATTTCAGTGTTTAAACAATCATTAATTTGGTTTAAATCATACATTTTTTTCACCTTTTCTTCCGATATATATTACTATATTGGAAGGTTTTCGTCAAGAAATGTTAATATTTTGAAAATTATTACAAATACTTAATATTATAAGCATTGACAGTCCATGTATATAGGTGTACTATTTAACTATGATACTAATACGCTAATTGTGAAGAAGGTGAAACATGGAATTTAATAATAACATACCAATATATTTACAGGTTATTGAAAAAATAAAGCAAGAAATAATTATGGGCAAATTAAAGTTAGGTGAAAAAATGCCTTCCTCAAGAGATTATGGCAATGAGCTTGGAATAAATTTCAATACGGTAGCAAGGGTTTATAAGGAGATGGAAATGGAAGAATTATTATTTACAAAGAGAGGCCTGGGAACATTCGTTACAGAATCCGAGGATAGAGTTGGTCAGCTAAGATATGAAATGGCAAAAAAACAAATAGAAAATTTTATATTCAATATGACGCAAATTGGCTACACAAAAAAAGAGATGATTAGGTTTATTGAAACAGAAAATTATTTGGAGAGTGATGAGTAAAATGGAATTATTAAAAATCGAAAATTTAGGAAAAAAATATTACAATAAAACGGCTCTTAATGAAATAAATATAACCATGGAAAAAGGCAAAATATATGGACTTTTAGGCCCTAACGGCAGTGGCAAAACAACACTTATGAAGGTAATTGCCGGTCTGCACAAACAAACATCCGGAAATGTTTTAATTAACGGTGAACCGCTGTCATTCAGAACAAAAGCTAAAATTTCTTATATGCCTACTGAAAATTATATGTACGGAGACTTTAAGGTTAAAAACATTTTAAAGTTCTATAAGGATATGTATGAAGATTTTCAGGAAGATACCGCGATAAAGATACTCAAAGATATAAAGGTTGACACAGATTTTAAAGTATCTAAGTTGTCCTCCGGATTGATAGGAAAACTAAAGGTAGCACTGACTTTGTCCAGAAGCACTGATCTATATATGTTGGATGAGCCATTAAATGGCGTGGATGTTTTATCAAGAGATATAATAATGGATTTAATAACAAAATCCTATAATGAAAACAAAACAATAATTATTTCAACTCACTTAGTCAGTGAAATTGAAAAAATACTTGATTCAGTAATCTTTTTAAAAGAAGGTAACATAGAACTTAACGGTGATGCCGAAGAATTGAGGTTGTCAAGGGGAATGTCCGTAGAAGGTATTTACAAGGAGGTATTTAAGAATGCTTAATTTAATAAAGTATGAATTTATAAAGAAGTATAAATTATTTTTAATAACAATTATTTCATCTTTGGCACTAAATTTATATCTTTTGACAAAAGGTGCAGCAGGAAGTACATTATTTATTGCCATTTTTCCGATAGTTATTGCTATTTTATACATCGGTGATATTATAAAAATGTATAGTGATGATTTAAATAAAAAATCAGGTTATATGTTGTTTATGACTCCAAACAGCGGATATAAAATAATTGTATCAAAGCTTATAACAGCTGTACTTGAAGGATTAGCCATATTGCTTATATATTTTGTTCTCTTTTTATTGAATGGTGCTTATATAATGTATTTAAGCAAAATTAATATAAACTTATATGATATTATAAAATTCATCAATTATAACTTAGCAGGAATAATAGGTATAAATTTATTTCATATATTTTTAGCTTTATTTACCATGTTTATATTCCTTATAGGTTTTATCACAACAGCATACACATCTATGACAATAAGGAAAAGTATTTTCTCGGAATTTAAATATGGCGGTGTTTTAAGTTTTGTAATATTTTTAATGTTAAATTGGGCTATTATGTATCTGGCAGGTATTGTTTATAACTTTATGACACCTTGGTATGAATCTATTATGTATTCATCAACTAATACAACAGTTCAAGCATTTTATATGTCATTACCGGTTAACATTTTTTCAATAATGCAAAGTATAATATTAACATTATGTTCAGGATATCTTTTAGAAAATAAGATTAATTTATAAAGGGGGAAATTTATGAAAAAAATTATAATTGTTTTAATAATTTTAATGTTAACCTTAAGCGGATGTGTATCTATAAATGAAGTAGATGAAGAAAAGGTTAAAGATATGTCTGATAAGATTACAAAATCATTAATAAATTCAGTAGGCAAAGAAAATGCAGAAAAACAAGAATCTCACAAAATAGAAGCAGGAAATTTAAACAAATTAAATATTAACAGCTCAGTTGGAGATATAATTATAACTACCCATGATTCAAACGAAGCGATAGTTAATATAAATATTATTGCTAAGTCAAGCTCAAAGGAAAATGCACAGAAACTGATTGACAACTTTAGTTATTCTGTTAAGGAAAAATGGGATACAATTGATATAGATACGAGCCAAAAAGATAATAATATATTAAATAATGATAATATACAGACGGAACTTTCGATAAGTATTCCAAAAAATATAGAGAATTTTGTTATAAAATTAAATGTCGGAGAAATAAACATTAAAAGTACTGACGGTAATTTTGAAATAAATAATAATGTAGGAAATATAGAAATCAATAATTCTGTTGGCTCTTTCAATTTAAAATCCGATGTTGGCGAGGTTACATTAGACAGCTGTAATGCTTTAAGTAAAACAGAATTAAAAACAAACACCGGAGATATTAAAGCTGTGTTTACAGATATTTCAAAAGCAAGAACAATAAAAGCCGAAACAGGTGTGGGCGACATAGACATATCTTTACCTGATAACTCAAGTTATGAAGCTGAAATTGATGAATTTATGAAGGATAAAAAAGCCCAGAGCAGCGGAAGCAAAAATACAAAAATAGAACTAAAGACAGGTGTGGGAGATATAGATTTTAATTAAATATTTTTCTTAAAAAGGATGCATAGCAGCATCTTTTTTTACATTATTCTCGTTTTGATTTACTAAAATGATGGTATAATAAATAAAAGAGAAAATTGCAACATTGGAGCAAAACATGAAAAATAATAATGAATTACCTGTTTACTTATTTCATCAAGGCACGAACTATTATGCATATAAATTTCTTGGCGCGCATATTAATAAAGAAAATTTTAGTGTTGTTTTTAGAGTTTGGGCAGTGGATGTAAAAAGTGTACATGTAGTTGGTGACTTTAACAGCTGGCAAAAAAATGATGAATATAAAATGAGTAAGATATCGGGCAGCAACATATGGGAATTGTATCTGCCTTTTATTGCATCCGGAAGCTTGTATAAATTTTTAATTACGGATAAGAACGATAATGAAGTTTATAAATCAGACCCTTTTGCATTTTATTCACAAACATACACAGAGACGGCTTCAATAGTATATGACATAAATAATTATCAGTGGCATGACAAGGATTGGCAAAATTATAAAAATAAAGTAAACGTTTATGAAATACCTATAAATATATATGAGCTTAACTTATCATCCTGGAAACGTAAAAATAACGGTGAACTTCTTACATACAGAGAAATAACCGAAACCATAATAAAACATGTCAAGGAACACAATTTCACTCATATAGAACTGATGCCTATAATGGAACACCCCTTTGACGGTTCTTGGGGCTATCAGATTTCCGGCTACTATGCCCCTACTAAACGTTACGGAGAACCAGACGATTTAAGGTACCTCATTGATCAATGCCATCAAAACGGCATAGGAGTTATTCTTGACTGGGTACCTGCTCATTTCCCAAAAGATGCTCATGGTTTATACATGTTTGACGGTAGCTGCATGTTTGAATATGAAGATATAAACAAAAGAGAAAATAAAAGTTGGGGTACTCATAAGTTTGATTATGGTAAAAAAGAGGTGCAATCTTTCTTAATATCTAATGCGATATATTGGATTGAAGAATATCATGCTGATGGTTTAAGGGTTGATGCGGTAAGCTCCATGCTTTATTTAAGCTACGATAAACAAAAAGGTGAATGGGCTCCTAATAAATATGGAGGAAATGAAAATCTTGAAGCAATTGATTTTTTAAAAAAATTAAATGAAACAGTATTTAAGCTGCATCCAAACACCATGATGATTGCAGAGGAATCAACTGCATGGCCAATGGTAACGAAACCTGTATATTTGGGCGGCTTAGGTTTTAATTTTAAATGGAACATGGGATGGATGAACGACATTTTGGATTACATGGAAACTAATCCGTTTTTCAGAAAATACAAACATAAAAACATCACATTTTCACTGCACTATGCTTTTAGCGAGAATTTTATCCTTCCATTATCTCATGATGAAGTTGTACACGGAAAAAAGTCGATACTTGATAAAATGCCGGAACCATATGAAGAAAAATTTGCAAATATGAGGGTGCTAATTGGTTTTATGATGGCACATCCCGGTAAAAAGCTAAATTTTATGGGGTATGAAATAGGACAATTTACCGAATGGAACCATGAAAAGGAAATAGAATGGTTCATAACAAATTATGAATATCATAAAAAATTAAACATATACATTAAAAGTTTGAATGAATTCTATATAAATAATTCAGAGCTTTGGGAAATAGATTTTTCATGGGAAGGTTTTAAGTGGATTTCAAACGATGATTTCGAACAAAATATTATTTCGTTTAAACGAATAAACAAAAAGAAGGATGAATTAATAGCAGTCGTTAATTTCTCTCCGGTCGAAAGGAATAATTATTTAATAGGTGCAGAGGAAGGAAACTATATTCAGGTTTTTAACTCTAATGAATCCGAATTTGGAGGAACAGGATCAGGTAACAAGGAAATTCTAACATCAAGCATGGGAAAAATGCACGGTTATGATTACTATATATCATTGACTGTGCCTCCGCTGTCAATAATTTTCCTTAGGAAGGATAAAAAGAATAATATGAACAAAATAGGAGGTAGGATATATGAAATTAACTAAAAAAGAATGCGTTGTTATGCTCCTTGCAGGAGGCCAGGGAAGCCGTCTTGGCGAACTTACCAAAAAAATCGCAAAACCATCAGTACCATTCGGCGGAAAATACAGAATTATTGACTTTACATTGTCTAATTGTGTAAACTCCGGGCTTGATACAATAGGTGTATTGACACAATATCAGCCGCTGATTTTAAACTCCTACATTGGTGATGGAAAGTCCTGGGACTTAGACAGGATGTATGGTGGCATTCAAATACTTCCTCCTTATCAAAGGGTTGATGATTCTGAATGGTATTCAGGAACAGCAAATGCTATATTTCAAAACATGGACTACATTGATCAGTACGATCCGGAATATGTGCTTGTTTTATCGGGAGACCATATATATAAAATGGATTATTCATTAATGATAAATTATCATAAGGAAAAAGAAGCTGACTGTACAATATCTGTAATAGATGTTCCAATCAAGGAAGCTTCAAGGTTTGGTATACTCAATGCAGACAGTGATGGAAAAATAGTAGATTTTGAAGAAAAACCAAAAAACCCCAAAAGCACTAAGGCCTCCATGGGAATTTACGTTTTTAATTGGAAAATGCTTAAAACATACTTAAGCTTGGATAATAATAATCCAAATTCTTCAAAGGATTTCGGAAAGGATGTAATTCCGTTAATGTTAAACTCAAATAAAAAGATATATTCATATGAATTTAAAGGATATTGGAAGGACGTGGGGACAATAGATTCCTTGTGGGAAGCCAACATGGATTTATTGGGCTGCAACGGTTTTGATTTGTCTGGTGATTGGGTTATTTATTCAAGACATACGGAAAGACCTCCTCAATATTTAAGTGAAGAATCTGAAGTTACCAATTCCATAGTTTCTGAAGGTGCAGTAATTTATGGCACTGTTGAAAATTCAATTATTTTCTCAGGAGTCAAAATAAATAAAAATGCGGTTGTAAAAGATTCTGTCATTATGGCAGATGTTGAAATAAAAGAAAATTCAATTGTAAATAACGCCATTATAGATGAAATGGTTGTAATAGGTCCTAAGCTAAAGATAGGCACCCCTAAGGAATTAAATTTAGGAATCACTGTTATACCAAGGGAAAGTGTAATAAATAGCATAAAGGAGGATGAATAATATGAACGCTTTAGGAATTATATTTTCTGATATGCAGGACTGGAGCATGACAGAGCTTGCATATCACCGTTCAGTAGCTGCCATACCATTTGGCGGCAGATACCGGCTGATTGATTTTCCTCTGTCAAATATGGTTAACTCCGAAATTAATAAGATATGCATCATCACAAAAAGCAATTACAGATCCTTAATGGAGCATGTGGGTTCCGGCAAAGATTGGGACTTATCAAGAAAAAAAGGCGGAATACTTATATTTCCTCCCTATGCAGTAGGAGAAAATCACGGGTTGTTTCAAGGAAGATTAGATGCACTTAAAAGGGTTCTTGATTATATTTCTTCTTCAAAAGAAAAATATGTTATAATGTCTGATTGCGACATGATTTACAATATAAACTACAAGGAAGTAATAAAATATCACGAAGAAAAAAATTCAGATATTACTGCTGTTTATATTAACACAAGCATAGATAAAAACAGTTCAACTCATAAAATTATTTATACATTTGATAATGATAACAGAGCCAGCGATATTTTAACCTACCCTGTCACTAATGGAATTCATAATGTGGGTCTAAATACATGGGTGATGAATAAGGATTTTTTAGAATCGATCATTTACGATGCAATAGCAAGAAATTATAAGGATTTCAGCTATGATGTACTTGCAAAAAAGGTTAATTCCTTAAGAATTTACGGTTACGAGTATAAAGGATATTTTGCTCATATTGATTCCTTGCAAGCTTATTATGAAAACAGCATCGGGTTATTGAAAAATGATAATTTGTCTAAACTTTTTTATTCTAAAATAGGACCGATTTATACAAAGACAAAGGATTCTATGCCTACAAAGTATTGCAGTAATTCAAATGTAAAAAATTCATTGATAGCAAGCGGCTGCATAATCGAGGGCACTGTGGAAAACAGCATAATATTCAGAGGTGTAAGAATCGGTAAAAATGCTGTTGTTAAAAATTCAATAATAATGCAGCATGGAGTTATCGGCGAAAATGCAAATCTAAATTCCATTATAACAGATACATATGTTCAGGTAACAAATGACAGAGTGCTGCTTGGTTATTCCAATTGTCCGTTCTTTATAAAAAAACATTCAATAATATAGGGGGCTTAATTTATGAAAAAATTAAAAATACTTTTTGTAGCATCTGAAGCAGCTCCCTTTATAACAACAGGCGGTTTGGGAGAAGTTGCCGGATCCCTTCCTAAATCATTAAAAGAAAAATATAATAATAAAATTGACATAAGAGTAATAATTCCTCTTTATCAAGAAACAGCTAACAAGCACGACCTACAATTCATAGATAAAATAACTGTCCCCTTAGTCTGGAGACAGCAGTACTGTGGAGTATTTAAAAAAGAAGTTAACGGAGTAACATATTATTTCATCGACAATGAATACTACTTTAAAAGAAGCGAATGCTACGGTCATTATGATGATGGTGAAAGATTTGCATATTTTTCAAAGGCGGTTCTTCACATATTGCCTATGATAGAATTTATGCCGGACATAATTCATTCAAATGACTGGCAGACATCTTTAGTGCCTGTTTATTTAAAAACAAAGTATTCGGACTTAGAAGGATATAAAAATATTAAAACAATAATAACCATTCATAACATAGAATATCAGGGAAAATATGACTTAAGTATAGCTGAAGATATTTTTGATCTTAAGGAAAACGAGAAATCTATAGTTGAATATAACGGCATGATTAATTTATTAAAAGGTGCTTTAGAAATATCCGATATAATAAGCACCGTCAGCGAAAGCTATTCTAAGGAAATCTGTAATGATTACTATGCTCATGGTCTGGCTGCTATTATAAACAAAAATTCTTCAAAAATAAAAGGTATTTTAAATGGCATTGATTATGATTTTTATAATCCCGATACCGACAGCTCATTGTTTAAAAATTATAATTCTGAGAATATATCAGCTAAATATGTAAATAAATTAAATCTTCAATCTATGGCAGGACTTCCACAAGAAAAAGAAGTTCCTGTTATTGCAATTATTTCAAGATTAGTTAAACATAAGGGTTTTGATTTAATAATAAATGCAATGGAAGAATTACTGAGAGAAAAGGTTCAAATAATAGTTTTAGGTAAAGGTGACAGAAGCTATGAGCTAAGTTTCAAATCTCTTCAAGAAATATACCATGATAAAATAGCTGTAAGAATAGATTTTAACACAGACCTGGCAAGAAAATTATATGCAGGTGCCGACATCTTTCTGATGCCTTCAATAAGTGAACCCTGCGGTATAGCACAAATGATTTCGTCAAGATACGGCACAGTTCCCATTGTTCGCGAAACTGGAGGGCTAAAAGATTCTATTAAGGATGCAAGTTTAGGTTTCGGTAACGGGTTTACATTCTATGAACAAACTGCTGAAGCACTGATAAGCGCAGTTAAACGAGCATTGACTGTATATAATAATAAAGAGGATTGGGAGAGTTTAGTTAAAACAGTCATGTCAGTGGATTTCAGTTGGGAAAAATCTGCTGAAAAATATTACGATATGTACAGCAATTTATTGGAAGCAGGAGACGAATAATGCGGGAAACAAACATTGATGCAAAGAACATCAATTTACTGATGGACGAGGAAATTTCACGTTATTGGAACATAGAACCCAAAAGTGCAAATTCAAATCAAATATACAGAGCGCTTTCAGTTGTTATAAGAGATATACTTCTAAAAAAACATAATAAATTTAAGAGTAATGTGGAAAAAAATAATCAAAAACAAGTTTACTATATGTGTATGGAATTTTTAATCGGTAAATCTCTAAGAAACAACCTATATAATTTAAATATTGAAAAAGAAGCAGAAATTGCCCTAAAAAAATATAATGTTAAATTAGATGAGCTTTATGCAATAGAAAAGGACCCCGGGCTTGGGAATGGCGGTTTAGGCAGGTTGGCAGCTTGCTTTATGGATTCATTAGCCACGCAAAGCTACCCTGCAACAGGATTTTCTATAAAATATGAATTTGGACTTTTCAAGCAAAAAATTATAGACGGATGGCAAACAGAGCTTCCTGATGATTGGCTCACAACCTCTGATGTATGGCTTATTCCTAAAACCGAAGAAAGGGTAATAGTTAAATTTGACGGTAAAATAAGAGAAGAATGGACTCATAACGGATTAGTTGTTCATTATGATTATCCTACAGAAATTGAGGCAGTACCATATGATATGTTTATTTCCGGCTATGAAAGCAACGCTGTAAGCTTATTGAGATTGTGGGAAGCAAGGAGTTTAAATTCAATTGACATGAACTTGTTTTCACAGGGAGATTATATAAGGGCTCTGTCTGAAGATTCCATGGCTGAAGCAATATCAAAGGTGCTGTACCCTGCAGACAACCATCATGAGGGAAAAATATTAAGGTTGAAGCAGCAATATTTTTTAGTTTCAGCTTCTGCTCAAACAATTGTTAAAAAACATTACGTAAAATATAAAACCCTTGATAATTTAAGTGATAAGGTAGCAATTCACATAAATGACACTCACCCTGCTTTAATTATTCCTGAGCTTATGCGTATTTTAATGGATGAATACGGATATTCTTGGGAAAGCGCGTGGAATATTGTTACAAACACTGTATCCTACACAAACCATACCGTATTATCGGAAGCATTGGAAACATTCGACATAGACGTAGTTAAAACAAAGCTTCCGAGAATTTTTATTATTATTAATGAAATAAACAGTCGCTTTTTACAAGAAGCTAACCTAAGATACAATGATTTTAACAAAGCACAAGAAATGTCCATATTTGGATATAACAAAATAAACATGGCTAATTTATGCATAATAGGAAGCCATACTGTCAACGGAGTTGCAAAGCTGCATTCGGAAATTTTACAAAGAACTGTTTTTAAAAAGTTCTTTGACTACAGCCCTGATAAATTCATGAATGTTACAAACGGAATAACACACCGAAGATGGCTTAATCAAGCAAATCCTAATCTTAAAAATCTTTTGAATGATTTAATAGGGCCAACCTTTACTTTGCATCCCGAAGAGTTATTGGAGCTTAAAAAATATATAAATAATGATGCTGTCCTACAAAAATTAGATGAAATTAAATATTTAAATAAAAAGCGTTTTGCTGATTTTGTTTATAATAATTATCATATCGCCGTAAATGTAGATTCAATATTTGACATACAAGCGAAAAGATTGCATGAATATAAGAGACAGCTTTTAAATGCTCTCCGAATTATAAGCTTAATAATTGATATAAATGAGGGAAATACAGAATACATAAAACCCGAAACATTTATATTTGCAGCAAAAGCGGCACCGGGATACTTCAGGGCGAAGGAAATTATACAACTTATAGTTTCATTAAGCGATTATATTAATAAAAATACATTTATAAAAAAATATATAAATGTTGTTTTCGTCGAAAATTATTCTGTATCCTTAGCTGAGATAATAATTCCTGCAGGTGAATTAAGCGAACAAATTTCACTTTCCGGAAAAGAAGCCAGCGGGACGGGAAATATGAAATTCATGCTAAACGGTGCTTTAACCATTGGAACTTACGACGGTGCTAATGTTGAAATAATTAATCAGGTTGGAGAAGAAAACTTCTTTTTATTCGGCATGAAAGATTATGAAGTGGATAATCTATGGAAAACAGGATATTCCTCCATACAATATTACCAAAAAAGTTTAAAGCTTAGAAAAATAATAGATTTTTTAAATAAGGGGATTCCTTCTAAATCCTTTGAATCAATCAGCAAATATTTATTGGGTGATTCTCAGGTTGGAGATCCGTACATGTGCTTTGCTGATTTTGACAGCTATTTAGATGTGCACAAGAAAGCTTCCCACATATACTTTAACGACAAAAGAAAATGGAATCAAATGTCTCTGATGAATATTGCATCTGCAGGTATTTTTTCCTCAGACAGAACTATAAACGAATATGCAAATAAAATATGGAAAATAGAAATGACGAACAAAGCTCTTATTGAATAAATTTATAACGAAAGAAGGAACAGAGATGGCTCTTGGCCTTGCACTGATTGTAGCTTCACTTGTCGGCTTAATATATGGAATTGTAAATAAAAATAAGAAGTACATAATTATATCCATCATTGCTCTTATTTTAATTGCTGCTATAGCAGTTGTTTATATTTACTTATATTCATTAAATCCATATTAAATTTTATAGGAGCAAAAATGTATATTTTTGACAATAAATCAGAATTTTTCAGATACCCTCAAGGTGGAATAGAAGCAGGCACCGAAATAAATATCAAAATTTATTTCAAAAAAAATGTTTCATATAACCCAAAAATTATAATCGAAAAAAGAAATGATTATAACAAATTTTTTTATAAAGAAGTACCGCTAAATTGGGTTGGAACACGAAATTCCAATGAATTATATGAAGGAATTTTTACTATAAAGGAATATGGTCATTATTATTATTCCTTTATTTTTAATGAAAATAATTCTTCACAACTCTATGAGTTGTTAATTTACTCCGAAGAATATGAGACTCCCCATTGGATTAAGGGTGGAATAATATATCATATCTTTGTTGACAGATTTTATAAAGAAACAATTCTTAAAAAAAACAGTAGCGATATAATAGTCAGAAATGATTGGGGCAACACACCAAATTACCTGCCGGACGAACAAGGGGAAATTAGAAACAATGATTTTTTCGGCGGAAATTTAGATGGTATAATTAAAAAGCTTCACTACCTTAATGAACTTGGAGTTACAGCAATTTATCTATCGCCTGTGTTTGAATCATATTCTAATCATAAATATGATGTAGGTGATTATTTTAAAATTGACCCAGCGTTTGGTGATGAAACAACTTTGTCAAATCTTTGTAAAGAAGCTGAAAAATATGGTATGAGTATAATTTTAGACGGAGTTTTCAGCCATACGGGAGATGACAGCATTTATTTTAATAGATATGGAACTTATGATTCCGTCGGAGCATATCAAAGCAAATCATCTCCATATTTTGATTGGTATACATTTAATAAATGGAACGATAATTATAAAAGCTGGTGGGGAATTAAAACACTTCCTGAAATAAATGAAGAAAATGAAAGCTATATTGATTTTATTACAGGTGAAAAAGGTGTATTGAAATATTGGCAAAATATCGGAATAAAGGGTTGGCGTTTAGATGTCGCTGACGAACTTCCCAACAACTTTTTAAATACTCTAAGAAATTCTGTTAAATCAAACGATTATGATGCTTTTATAATTGGTGAGGTGTGGGAAGATGCATCTAACAAATTTTCATACGGTAAGCTAAAAGAATACTTTTGCGGCAATCAGCTTGATTCGGTTACGAATTATCCATTAAAGGAAGCGATAATTAATTATGTTAAAAACAAGGATTGTAATCAATTATACGAAACAATGAATCTAATAATTGAAAAATATCCTCCCCAAGCAGTGAATGTGCTCATGAATATAATCGGCACCCACGATACAGTAAGAATCCTCACTGTTTTAGGCAGCAAATCGAGACCTGAAACCAAAGAGAAAAAAGCAATATATAAATTAGATGACCAAGAATTAAAAGAAGGAATAAAATTGTTAAAAATTGTTGGCTTACTGCAATTTACCCTTCCGGGAGTACCATGCATTTACTATGGAGACGAAGTTGGTGTTGAGGGCTTTGAAGATCCCTTTAACAGAGCATGCTTTCCATGGGGCTATGAAAATATTGAAATTCTTAATCATTATAAATTTCTTTCTTCTTTAAGAAAAAACAACATCTTTAAAGAAGGAAAATACAAATGTATTATCCACGATCAAGAAGTGTTTGTTTTTGAGAGATATGATAAAATAAACAGGACAATAATAGCAGTCAACATGTCTTTAGAAAAAGTAACATTAAATTTTAAGGTTACTATGAAGAATTATATAAATGGTTTAACAGGCAACAGCTTTCAGATTTACCCCGAAAATTATTTAATACTTTTTAATGTGTAGATACAATACTTAGATTATTTTACCCTGCTTGTCATCTGTTTTATTTTTTGTGCTAACTCTGCATTTAATTGTTCCCTTTTTACCCTCCAGTCCCAATTGCCGCCAAGAGTTGAAGGAGTATTAATTCTTGCTTCTGAACCTAAGTGCATATAATCCTGGAGGGGTATGATGACAATATTAGCTTTACTGTTTAGCACGCTTTTTATTAATGCATCCAATATTTCATCATCTTTTATATTTAAAGTTTTAACGACGTATTGTTGTTCATTATTATTTAATTTTTTAAACCATCCTCTTAATGTATCATTGTCATGAGTGCCTGTGTAGGCAATTGAATTTTCTTCGTAATTTTCCGGTAAATGCGGATTATCAGGATTTGCATCGAATGCAAATTGCAACACCTTCATGCCTGGAAAATCAAATTCCTTCTTTAACTTAATTACGCTGTCTGTTATAATTCCTAAATCCTCGGCAATTATATTTAAATTATCTATTTCTTCAAGTGCTTTTTCAAATAGCTCTTTTCCGTATGCCGTAAGCCATACCCCTTTTATTGCATTTTCAGAACCATAAGGAACAGCCCAATATTCATCAAAGCCGCGAAAATGGTCAATTCGAACTATATCATACAATTTTAATGACCATTTTATTCTTTTTATCCACCATTCATAAGATTTTTCTTTTAGATATCCCCAATTATAAACAGGATTACCCCAAAGTTGACCCTCAGTAGAAAAGTAATCGGGAGGAACACCTGCCACCATAGTAAACTTGTCATTTTCATCTATAACAAACATATCTCTAAAGGCCCATGCTTCTACACTGTCTTCTGCAACGTAGATAGGCATGTCACCAATGATTGAAATACCTCTTAAGTTAGCATACTCTTTTAATTTAAAATATTGTTCGTAAAATAAATATTGAAGAAACACCCAAAAATCAATATCCTCTTTTAGGCATTCATTTTCTGTTTTTAAGTTTTCTGTCTTTCTGTCTTTAATTTCTTCATCCCATTTATACCAAGGTAATTGACGGTTTCTATATTTTAATGCCATAAATAAAGAATAATCATCTACCCATTGATTTTCCGTTTTAAACTTTATAATTTCTTTATTGTATTTACTACTTGAATTTATAAATGCCTTATATAGTATCTTATATCTATTGTAAAACTGTTTTTCATAATCAACATAATTGTCATTTGAATTTAAAATATTACAATCCTCATCTTTTATCAGCCCGCTTTCCATTAAGATTTCCAAATCTATATAATATGGATTTCCTGCATAAGCAGAAAAAGGTGAATATGGAGAATCACCAAATGATGTAGGTCCTAAAGGCAGTAGTTGCCAATATTTTTGACCAGACAGCACTAAAAAATCAATAAAATTATATGCTTCTTTGCCAAATGTACCTATGCCGTATTTAGAAGGAAGCGAGCTTATAGGCAAAAGAATTCCTGAACTTTTATCAAACATAATTGCCCTCGAATTTCATTTAATCATTTATTCATTATACTAAAAAAGAGTAAATAAATTTACTCTTTTTCATATTTTATAGATATTTTTTCAAGCTTTCAACTTTATCTGTTTGTTCCCATGGTAGATTTAAATCATCTCTTCCAAAGTGTCCGTATGCAGCAACCTGTTTGTATAAAGGTCTTCTTAAATTGAATTTTTCAATTATTGAAGCAGGTCTTAGGTCAAAGTTTTCATTTATTGCTTGTTGTATTTTTTCGTTGTCAATTTTATTTGTACCAAATGTTTCAACCATTACTGAAACAGGTTTTGCAACTCCTATGGCATAGGCAAGTTCAACTTCGCATTTATCGGCTAAGCCGGCTGCAACAACATTTTTAGCAATGTGTCTTGCAGCATATGCAGCAGAACGGTCAACCTTTGTGGGATCCTTTCCTGAAAAAGCTCCGCCTCCGTGCCTTGCATATCCACCATATGTGTCAACAATAATTTTTCTGCCCGTTAAACCTGAATCTCCCTGAGGGCCTCCAATAACGAATCTTCCTGTAGGATTAACAAAATATTTTGTATTTTCATCCAATAAATCTAAAGGAACAGTTGTTTTTACAACGTATTCTATTAAATCCTTTTCTATTGTCGCTCTGTCAACTTCAGGATTGTGCTGAGTTGAAATAACAATTGTGTCTATTCTTACCGGTTTGTTGTCGTGATATTCAACAGTAACCTGAGTTTTTCCGTCAGGTCTTAAATAATTAACAACTTTGTTTTTTCTTACTTCTGATAATCTTAATGCTAATTTGTGTGCTAAGGATATAGGCATAGGCATCAGTTCAGGTGTTTCATTGCATGCAAATCCAAACATCATACCTTGATCTCCTGCACCAATCATATCCTTAGCATCCATGTTATCTTTTTTATATTCATCTGCCTCATTGACACCCATGGCAATATCGGTAGATTGCTCTTCAATTGAAGTAAAAACAGCACATGTTTTGTAATCAAAGCCATATTCTGCATTGTCATATCCAATGTCTTTAATAGTATTTCTTACAATTTTAGGTATATCAATATAGCAATCTGTGCTGATTTCTCCTGCAACAAGAACAAAACCTGTTTTAGTAACAGTTTCGCAGGCAACTCTTCCATTTGGATCCTGTTCTAATATGGCATCCAAAATACCATCTGATATTTGATCACACATTTTGTCCGGATGACCTTCAGTAACTGATTCCGATGTAAATAACCATTTTTTCATATTTTTTTCCTTTCTTTTATCATAACTATAATTATACTTACTCCAAAAAGTAATAAACCTCTTCCGAAGAAGAGGTGCATGTCATTATGTATTGCCTCATCTATCGGAATTCTCCGCGGGATTTGGCACCTTGAATAAATCAGGCTGCCGGGTTTCATAGGGCCTCGTCCCTCCACCACTCTTGATAAGGAGTTTAATTTCACATTATAATAGCACATACATTTTTTATTGTCAATAATTATTATTAAGTTAACAATTAATTTTTATACTCATAATTTGGAACATATTTTATTTAAGTTCGTCTATATATAAATATTAAAATTTAATCTTTTATTGCTATAATTTTCTAAGAGGTAATGAGCAGTAATATATGATATAATAGATTAAGTAAATTTTATGATTGAAAGGAATGATATATTTGAGTATTAAAAAGATAGCAGCTTTCTCTGTCAGCTTGGCATTAATGTTCAGCTCTACAGCATATGGTAACTCGCTGTATAATGTTTATGATCTGACAAGACAAATTAGATTATCAACAGGGGTTACATATGAAGGTATTGAAAGATATACTTCAATCGGATGGATGAACATTAATGTTATAAGGGCTGATTTATCAGATAAATATACAAAGGTTCAACCTATTAACAGTGAAAACGGAGTTTCTAACCGAACACCTCTTAGCGCTATGATAAAATCATCCGGTGCAATAGCAGGAGTTAACGGCGATTTTTTCTACATGGGAGATCCAACTTATACATACGGAGCGCTAATTAAAGATGGAAATATGGTAACTTCACCGCTTCCATTCAGTTATGGTTATCCCACTGTTTCAAAATTATTAGATGGTTCTGTTAATATTTCTGTTTGGAATCCGAAAATTACACTGTATGCTGCAGATTCAACTGCTTTAGATGTGGTGGTATTAAACAAAACCTCTTCAATAGATTGGGGTCCGACTGTTTTAACGACCGATTGGAACAAAACTTCACCCGGGTATACTGACAAGGACATTGTTGAAGTTGTTGTAGACAACAATATGGTTACAGATGTTAGAAAAAATCAACCATCTGTAGCAATTCCCAAACAAGGATTTGTTATAGCAAGCAGTAATGCTGCAACGATGGATCAATTACAAAAATCATTTATACCGGGACAGCCAGTATCACTGAATATTGAACTTGATTTTAGCCCCGACCAGGTTGATTGGTCATACGGTGCTTTAAATTACTTAGTAAAAGACGGTCAATTAAACGATGTAAGCAATGAAGTATTAGGTTCAAATCCAAGGACCGCAATTGGCTTTAACAAAGACAACACTGAAATGATAATGGTTACGATTGACGGAAGAAATAAAAACTACACAGGTGTAAAACAAACTGAGCTTGCAGAAATTATGGTTGGTCTTGGTGCATACAATGCAGTAAATATGGATGGTGGCGGTTCAACAACAATGGGTGTTGATTTCCTTAAAAATTCTAATGTAACTGTTGTTAACATCCCATCAGACGGAAGGGAAAGAAAAATCGCATCCGGTGTAGGTGTATTTAATACATCTCCTGAAAGCAAAGATGTAAACAAAATTGAAATAATACCTGAATATAATTCAATATTTAATAATACCGAAACAAATTTACAGCTTAAATTTTATAATGAATATTACACACCTATAGAGATTTCTTCTTCAGAATTAAAATATACCGTATCTCCGGCAGATGCAGGAAAAGTGGTTAACAATGTATTTTTCCCTGCAAAACCCGGAAAAGCTGTTATAACGGCCTCAGTAGACGGTGCTGTCGGCGAAGTTCATATAAATGTATTAGATAACCCGGTTGCACTTAAATCTAATGAGGAAACTTTGGTAATGGGCTTTGGAGAAATACATGAAATGGGAAGCTTTCTTGGTGTTGACAAAGATGGAAATTCAGCTTACATTCCTTCAAAGTATCTTTCCTACTCATATAGGAACCGAGTGGGAAAAGTTGAAAACGGAATATTTACATCAGGAGATGTGAGCAATACCGGTGCTATAACAGCTTCCTTTGGAGATGCAATTAAACATATAATAGTTAAAATTGGCTATAGATATAAAACATTAAATCGCTTTGAAGATATAAATGACCTTAATTTAAAACTGTATCCTGAGGGGGCTCAGGGAAACATATCAATTACTAAAGATTTTGTAAAAGAGGGTTCAAGTGCTGTAAAATTGGACTATGATTTTACCAAAATGACAGATCAGAGCATTTCATTTATAGAATTTGGCAAGAATCAGGAAGGAATTAAGCTTGAGGATAAACCAAAAGCTATAGGAATGTGGGTTTACGGCGACGGTAAAAATCATTGGCTGAGAACAAGAATTACCGATGCTTACAATAATCAGGTTAAGCTTACATTTGCCGATGAAGTTAACTGGACAGGATGGAAGTGGGTTGAAGCACACATACCTGAAGGAATAACATATCCTGTTACATTAAAAAACATTTATCTTGCTGAAATTAATGAAACAAAAAAGGATTCCGGAACGATATACATTGATAATTTAAGAATAATGTACGAGCCGAAGGATAAAGAATTAGGACTTCGTGCTGAAACAGAATTTATTGATTCAATGAAAAAACAGGAAATATCTGATTTTTCTGAAAAATTAATAATTTCCGACAGCAAGAAAGAAGTGGTGAATGACAATGGAAGCATAGTTTGTTTTGATGGAATAATTTCAAGCGGAACTATGAGTGCAAGCAATACAACAATGTGGAACAATATAAAGAGTATGGCAAATTTCAATGATAAAATATTAGTTCTATCATTGAATAACAGCTTGGATAGCATAAATGATGAGAGAGAAATAAGAATACTTAAAGATATTTTTGAGAAAGCAGCAGTTAATAATCAAGTGTTTGTAGTTTATAAAGACAGCACAGAAAATACATTTATTGAAAAAGGCATAAGATATATCTCATATGATGACAGTATGGAAATCGCTAAAACTAAATCCGGAGTAAAATATAAAAATTAACATTTTATACTAAAATATTGTTAACTTAAAAAAGATTGGGTATAATTGTAAATGTAATTATTTTTATTATATCGGAGGAAGTTATGTGGAAGGAATTTAAAGAGTTTGCGTTTAAAGGAAATGTATTAGATTTAGCAGTCGGCGTTATCATGGGTGGTGCCTTCGGAAAAATAGTAACATCAGTAGTTAATGATTTAATAATGCCCATACTTGGATTTTTTATGGCAGGTATGGATTTTAAATCAATGAAATACATTATGAGCCCTGCTGTTTTGGAGGGTGAAACTGTAATTAAGCCGGAAGCTGCAATAATGTATGGTAACTTTATACAAAATATTGTTGATTTTTTAATAGTTGCAGTATCCATTTTCATTTTTATAAAGTTAATAAATAAATCTAAAGAAAAGTTTATAAAACAACAAACAGCACCAGAGTCGGCCCCTGAAAAACCAAAGGGACCTACTCAAGAAGAGCTCCTTGCAGAGATCAGAGATTTACTGAAACAAAAATAAATTTTGTTAGCCGCATAAAAGCGGCTTTTTTATTATTCAATTTTCCTTGAATTTTTAAAATAATGCTGTTAAAATACAATTAGTCAATAAATTAATGGAGGATTTTATGAGTTTATATACAGAATGGAATGAAAACTTACAAAATATTAAAACCCAACAAGAATATAATGATTTTTTTAAAGATTATATGGGAAAAGAAGCTGAATGCTATAAAAAGGTTCTTGAAAGTAAAAACCCTGTTATTGAAGGAGTAATAAAAAGTTTAGCTGAAAAGAATGATATGACAGCAGTTCAATTTGTTGGTTTTCTTGATGGAGCAAACAGTAGTTTTAAGGAATCATTGTTATTAGATGAAATAACCGAAGATACGGAAATAAAGGCAGAATTTGATTTTGAGAAGTTACTATGGAACATGCATGATGCTAAAGCTGAATGGCTTTACGGAATGAATGAATGGGAAGGAATTTTCGACGAAGAAAAAAGAAAACAAATTAAAAAAGATTACAACAGATCGAAAATTGTGATAAACGAAAATAAAATCGGAAGAAATGACCCATGTCCATGCGGTTCAGGTAAAAAATATAAAAAGTGTTGCGGTAAATAATCGTAATTTAGGGGGATAAATGAATGAATGAGACAAAGGGTATATTTTTCGGGGTATTAGCAGCTTTTATTTATGGCTTTACCCCAATCCTTGGTAAATTGACATATTTGGAAGGAAGTAATTCTTTATCCCTAACCTTTTATAGAAACTTGCTTTCTATTCCACTTCTTTTTTTTATGCTGAAATATAAAAAAATTCCTATGAAAATAAATATGATGGAAGCTAAAAAGTTGGCTATATTAAGCTCAATGGGACCAACACTGACAGCTTTGACTCTTTATGGTTCATATAATTATATTTCTGTAGGAATGACTACAACTATTCATTATATTTACCCTGTCTTGGTAACAGCTGCCTGCATTTTAATATTTAAAGAAAAAATAAGCAAAGAAAAAATTATTGCACTCATTCTATCAACCTTAGGCGTAATGATGTTTTTAGAAGGAAACTTCAGCTTTATAGGTGTATTTCTTTCATTTGTATCCGGCGTTATATTTGCTGCCCATTTAATTTATTTAGATAAAAGCGGTTTAAATTCAATGTACCCTTTTAAAATAACATTTTATATGACAATATTCTCGTCTATATATTTATTTTTATTTGGTATGATAAACAAAACCATATTGTTCAATTTGACGGCAAAGGGATGGTTTTTTACATTTTTTGTTGCTTTTTTCGCTTCATTTTTAGCAAATTCATTTATACCAATCGGTGTGAAATATGTAGGTCCTACTGTAACATCCATAGTAGGAATGTTTGAACCGATAACAAGTATAATTCTTGGTGTATTATTTTTAAGCGAACCGATAACATTAAGAAATGTATTGGCATGCGTACTTATTTTAGTTGGAGTATTTATAGTGACAATTACTAATGAAAACAAAACCGGTATTGAATAAAAGTACTTTAAGGTTTGCATAAATTACAAAATTCTTGGAAAATTAGTATAGATATTCATTTTATCCCCTCTTGCAAAACCAATCAATAATATGTTTAGCTCTTTAGCCATATCTATTGCTAAATTAGTAGGAGCCGAACGTGAAATAATTGCGGGTATTCCCCTTTTTGCGGTTTTTAAAAGCATCTCTGAGGATATTCTGCCGCTCGTTATAATTATTTTATCAGATAAATCCATTCCTTCCATAAGCGCTCTGCCTAAAATTTTATCCAAAGCGTTATGTCTTCCGATATCTTCCTCAAAATACAATATTTTGTCATCATGGCATAACCCACAGCTATGGACTCCGCCTGTCTTTAGAAAAAGCTCTGATCTTTGATTAAAATTTTTACTAAGTTTCATCACGGTATTTATATTGATAGTTACCTCTTTTTCAACTTTTTTTGATTTAATGGAATCAAGTATATTATAAAATACTATACCTTTCCCACAGCCCGAAGTTATAGTGCGTTTACCTACAAGATTCTCACGCATAAGATTTCTATATTTTAAGTATACGTATGCCCTTCCCTTTTCCTCATTTAACAAAACCTGTTCTATATTCTCCAAGGAATCAATATATCCCTCAGAATATAAAAATCCAACAGCAAGCTCCTTTAAGGATTTAGGTGTACATAAAAGAGTGATTATTTCCTCATCATCAATAAATATGGTAAAAGGATACTCAAGTATTACTAAGTCTTCTAATTGCTCTGATTTATCTCCTTTTATTTTTAATATTTCATATTTTTTTGTTACATCCATACAACCACTCCTTTTAGCAGCATAAAAATTTATCTAAATCTTCTTTTGTATTTAAATTAAGGAACATATCCCAGTTGGGGCTGAATTTACGCGCTTCCTTTTCTTCTATATAGCTTATATTTAATTCCTTTATTAAACCATTAATGGAACGTCTACCGGTTTTTAAATACCTCTCAATATTACCTATGAGCTGAACTGAATAAAAACTGCAAAATGGTTCAATCCATTCTCCGAATTTACTGACACATCCAAGGAAGTTATTGTCATTTATACTATCCTTCATATAATAGACATATTCCATATTTATGTTTGGCATATCACATGCCACAACAAAGGCGAACTCACTGGAGGAATAGCTTAGACCCGCATGGATTCCTCCAAGTGCCCCCATATCCTTTAGTATATCCTTAGTAATTTTGTGTGATAATCCAATATACAGTTCAGGTCTGTTTGTGACAATTATTATTTCCTCAAACTCTTGGTTAAGCTTTTGAATCAAGCTATCCATCAGGCCTCTTTCATTTATTTTAAGAAGCTGTTTATCAAAGCCCATTCTTGTGCTTTTCCCGCCGGCTAATATAATTGCTGTTCCAAACTTTTTCATTGCAATCACCTATTTCCTATCAATTCACTTGATTTTCTCTATCCTAACTGCCGCAACCTTTAACTCTGAAATCTTTGCTATCGGGTCTGTTGCTGAGTTAGTAAGGTAGTTAGCAGCCCCATCTGCAAAGTGAAATGGCATAAACAATACATTTTCGTCGATTATATCGGTAATTTTTGCAGTGGTTTCTATTTGTCCCCTTCTTGATGTTAGTTTAACCCTATCTCCATCATTGATTCCAAGTTTGTTGGCATCTGCTTCATTTATTTCAACATAAGACGATGGCGCAATTTTGTTAATGCCCTCAACCCTTCCTGTCATAGTTCTTGTATGGTAGTGATAAAGAATCCTTCCGGTTGTAAATACATATGGATATTCATTATCCGGCATTTCTGCACTTTCAACATATTCAGCCGGCATAAACAAACCTCTTCCTCTGGCCATTACATCCTTGTGTAAATATTTAGTTCCGGGATGATTCTTATCGGGACAAGGCCACTGAATTCCATCCTGCTCTAATCTCTCATAAGTAATCCCACCATAAGATGGAGTTAGTGAACTTATTTCTTCCATTATCTTAGAAGGATTTGAATATTTCTTTTCGTAACCAAGATAATTCATCAGCTCCATAAGAATTTGCCAATCCGCCTTTGATTCTCCAACCGGCTTGATTGCACTTCTAACTCTTTGCACTCTTCTTTCGGTATTTGAAAATGTTCCATCCTTTTCTGCGAATGATGCTGCAGGAAGTACTACATCCGCCAACTCAGCGGTCTCAGTCATGAATATATCCTGAACCAAAAGAAAGTCCACGTGTTCTAAAGCTTTTTTTACATGATTTATATCCGGGTCAGAAACCATTGGATTCTCTCCCATTATATACAAAAACTTAATAGAACCATTATAAGCTCCATTAAATATTTCAGGAATAGTTAGTCCAACCTTTGGTGACAGCTTTACATCCCATGCCTTTTCAAATTTCTCTATTACCTCAGGTTTAAAAATCTTCTGATATCCGGGCAAATCGGCCGGCAGTCCACCCATGTCACAAGCGCCCTGAACATTGTTTTGTCCTCTTAAAGGATTTACACCTGCACTTTCTTTACCGATGTTACCACAAAGCATTGCAAGGTTGGAAACACTCATTACCGCATTGGTTCCCGTAGTATGCTGAGTTATACCCATTGTATAGTAAATACCGGCTTTATCTGCCTTACCATATATTGTTGCTGCCTTAATTATGTCTTCCGGCTCAACTCCACAAATTTCCGATACTCTTTCAGGTGTATATTCCTTTACTACATTAACAAACTCTTCAAAGTTTTCGCATCTTTCATCTATAAATTTCTTGTCATATAATCCCTTCTCAAGGATTACATTCATCATACCATTTAAAAGTGCTATGTTTGTTCCCGGCTTCAGTTGTAAATACACATCTGCATATTCAGCAAGCTCAATCCGCCGCGGATCAGCCACTATAAGCTTAGAACCTCTTTTTACCGCCTGCTTCATTTTAGCTCCGATGATTGGATGGTTCTCTGTAGTGTTTGAGCCAATAACAAACATTGCGTCTGAATCGATTATTTCCTCTATGCTATTTGTCATAGCCCCACTGCCTAATGTTGTTGCAAGACCTGCAACAGTAGAGGAATGTCAGAGGCGTGCACAGTGATCTACATTGTTTGTACCTATCACTGCTCTAAATAACTTTTGAAATAAATAATTTTCTTCATTGGTACATCTTGCTGAAGTCAGTCCTGCAAAGCTTTTTGGGCCACTGATTTCCTTGGTCTCATTAACTTTTCTTCTAATATATCTATATGCCTCATCCCAGGTGGCTTCTTCAAACTTCCCATTACGCTTAATAAGGGGTGTCCTCAGCCTGTCAGGATGATTAATAAATTTATAAGCAAATTTTCCTTTTACGCAAAGAAGCCCATTATTTAAGCTATCCTTTGCCGGTTCAACACCAACTACCTTGTTTCCCTTAACGACTAAATCCATTTGGCAGCCAACGCCGCAGTAAGAACAAGTGGTTCTCACCTTTTTGGTCTCCCAGTACCTAAATTTTTGTCCTTTAGGGCTTAAGGCGCCTACAGGACATACTGATACACAATTTCCGCAGGATACACATTTTGAATTTATCAAACCATCATTATGTGGAGTAGTAACAACTGCGTCAAATCCTCTGTTTTCCAGACCGATAGCAGTAGTTCCCTGCAATTCATCACAAACTCTTACGCATAATCCGCAAAGTATACATTTTCTCGCATCGTAATCATAAAAAGGGTTTGATTTATCTATCTTAGGTGCCCTCTTTGCCCCCTTATAGCTTCCATCAATAATGCCATACTCATAGCTGTAATCCTGCAGCTTACAATCTCCGGATTTATCACAGCTTAAACACTCCATTGGATGGTTTGATAATATTAAATTCAGTACATCCTTTCTTGTCTTTATAACATTCTCAGTCTTAGTATGCACTACCATATTATCCCTTACCATAGTGCTACAGGAGGTTACCAGATTCTTAGACCCCTCCACTTCAACCAAACATAATCTGCACGAAGACGAAGGATTCAACCTTTTGTCATGACACAAGTTGGGAATATTTATGCCTGCATCTTTACATGCCTGCAAAACTGTAGTATTCTTTTCTACCTCATACTGAATACCATCTATAATAATATTCATCTTATTACTCCTTCCCTGTATCTTTTTCCGCATTTATTTTTTCTATCTTTTCTATCTTTTCTATAACTTCTTCAATAGCTAATGCCTTTGCCCAAGTAGTTTCAACAAATTGTCCGTCTATCTTTCTATATGGTGATTCTAACTTATCAACATATAACAGCTCTGTTGTTAATCTACCCTTTAAACATAACGGGCGACCATTTGTAGGTGGCTTGGCTACAACAGCTATATTCTCTTTACCTCTTGATTTTATTTCAAATTCACATCCGTACTGGCAAGATTTACAGTTAACGTCTCTTGATGAACCTTCCCAAGCTCTTACTTTTCCCATGGCTCGCTTATCAACCAAAGCTCCTACAGGACATACGGTAACGCATCTGTTACAGGATACACAACTTGAACTTTCAAGTGACTGATCAAAATCTGCGATAATCTTGGCATTATAACCCCTCTCAGAAAATGATAGCACTTGTCTGTCACTTACTTGAGCGCAGGTTCTTACACATTTTCCGCACAAAATACATTTTGCATTGTCCTTTAAAATATATGGGCTAGATGTATCCAACAGCTGCGGTCTCATTGCACCTTTGTGCTCTCTGAATTTCAAACCATACTCATAAGCATATTTTTGCAAATAACATTCTCCTGCCTTCTGACACGTAAGACAATCATTTGGATGGCTATCCAATAAAAGCTGTAATATATCTTTTCTTGTTTTTACAACTATTTCGCTTTCAGTATGAATTACCATGCCTTCTTTAACTCTTGTAGAGCATGATGTTTCAAGCTTCTTGCTGCCCTCGATCTCAACTACGCACAACCTGCAGGCAGCAACTACATCAAGATTGGGATCATAACAAAGAGCAGGTATTTCAATATCAATTTTTTTTGCAGCTTCCAATATAGATATATTGCCGGGTACAGTGATTTTTTGTCCATCTATTGTAATTGTAACATTCGCCATTTTTTACCCCACCTATCTCTTAATTACTGCTTTTTCGGGTTTAACAGGACATACATCCATACAAGTACCACATGTAATACAAACTTCCTGATCTATTTCGTGTCTTTCCTTAACCTTGCCTGATATACAAGTTACAGGACAGTTTTTAGCACATTTGGTACATCCTATACAATCCTCTGTAATGTAATACTCCAACAATGCCCGACAGGAACCCGAAGGACATTTTTTGTTTTTTATATGCGCCTCATATTCATCTCTAAAATATTTAATAGTAGTTACTACAGGATTAGAAGCAGTCTGACCCAATCCGCACAATGAAGCGGTGCTTATTGTATGTGCAAGTTCTTCCATTTTCTCAATATCTCCATCTTCACCATTGCCCTCTACTATTCTTTCAAGAAATTCAAGCATTCTCTTTGTACCTTCTCTGCAAGGTATGCACTTTCCACAAGATTCATCAACTGTAAATTCTAAGAAGAATCTTGCTATATCAACCATGCATGTATCTTCATCCATAACTACCATGCCGCCGGAACCCATTATGGAACCAATTTTTCCTAAAGATTCGAAATCTACCGGAGTATCTATCAAATCTGCAGGGATGCAACCTCCTGAAGGACCACCGGTCTGAATTGCTTTCAAGCTTTTTCCATTCTGTACTCCTCCACCGATATCATACACAATAACGCTAAGCGGTGTTCCCATTGGAACTTCAACAAGCCCTGCATTTTGAACCTTCCCTACCAAGGAAAAAACCTTAGTTCCGGGGGATTTTTCAGTTCCTATGCTCCTAAACCATTCAACGCCTTTTTGAAAAATTACAGGTACATTTGCATATGTTTCAACATTATTTATAATGGTGGGTTTTTGCCACAAACCCTTATGTGCTGTTCTTTCTATCTTGGTTCTTGGCATTCCTCTTTTACCTTCAATAGATTCAATAAGAGCAGTACCTTCACCACAAACAAAGGCACCAGAACCAAGTCGTAATTCTATATCAAAGTTAAAGCCGGTACCCAAAATATTGTTGCCAAGTATTCCAAGCTCCTTTGCCTGTTCTATTGCAATTCTAAGCCGTTTAACAGCTATAGGGTACTCTGCCCTCACATAAATAAAGCCCTTGTCTGCACCAACTGCATAACCGCCTATTGCCATTCCTTCTATTACAGCATGAGGATCATTTTCTAATATTGACCTGTCCATAAATGCCCCGGGGTCACCTTCATCAGCATTACAAATCATATACTTTTGATCGGCATCATATTTATATGCTTCATTCCATTTCCTGCCCGTCGGAAATCCTGCACCGCCTCTTCCCCTAAGGTTAGATATAATCATATCCTCTACAACATCACCTCTGAATTTGTTGAATAAAATATTTGCTAATGCAAGATAACCATCCATTGCTATATAATCCTGAATGATAGTTGGATTTATGATTCCACAATTCTTCAGTGCAATTCTCACCTGTTTTTTATAATACTCTCCGTTTAAAACTATAGAGCCATCCTCTTTTATATCTACATTGCCTGTCTCTCTAAGCCGAGCTTCAAGAATAGGTCTGTGTTCTTTACGTATCTGTTGCAATCTATCAAGTGTTAACAATTTCTACACCTCGTTTCTATACTTTTCAATCAATTCTTTTACCTTATCCTTTGTAACCTTCGCATATATATCTTCATTAATAGTAATAACCGGTGCCAAACTGCACTCGCCAACACATCTTGTTGAATTGATGGAAAATTTCAAATCAGGTGTGGTATTACCCGTCGTAATTCCAAGCACATTTTCAATCTCTTCTAATATAGCTTGGGCACCTTTTACATAGCAAGCTGTACCAAGACATATGCTAATAATATTTTCACCTTTAGGTATAAACGAAAACTGTGAATAGAATGTTGCTACACCATAAATTTCAGCCATTGGAATTCTAAGAGATTTTGATATTAACTGCAGGATTTCTAACGGCAAATACCCAAAACTCTCCTGTGCCTCCTGCAGTACCGGCATTAGGGCACCAGGGATTTTCTTATGATCCTGTATTAACATTTTGAAGCTTTCAATTTTTTCTTTGTTTTTCTCTTTGTCAAACACAAACTCCATCTTTGTTCTCCTTTATTTTACATGCAATACATTGCTTCAATTTAAGTATTCAATTTAATAACGTAACAGCCGACACAATATTTATTAAGTGTCGGCTGTAGTGTTTTAACAATAAAATTTAAAACAGTCCTTTTATTTTTCCGTCAACATCAACATCTATTGTTTCTGCTGCAGGCACCTTGGGAAGTCCGGGCATCTTCATTATATCTCCTGTTAGTGCAACCAGAAATCCTGCTCCAGCTGAAATCGTAATATCTCTTATTGTAATTTTAAAGTTAGTTGGTCTTCCTAACACCTTTGGATCATCAGTCAATGAATACTGGTTTTTAGCCATGCATATTGGCAAGTTGCTAAATCCAAGTTTTTCAAGATTAGCGATTTCCTTGCTTGCCTTTGGCGCAAATTCAACATCGGAAGCACCATAAAGCTTTGTTGCAATAGCTTTGATTTTTTCTTTAACGGATAAATTTAAATCATATGCAAATTCTAAGTTGTTTGATTTTTCTGTTAATCTGATTACTTCATTAGCAAGCTCCTGTCCGCCTTTGCTTCCCTTGCCCCATACTTCTGACAATGCCACATTAACTCCTAATTCCTTGCATTTCTCTTTAATCAAATTAAGTTCTGCATCTGTATCAGTAGGGAATTTATTTATAGCAACAACAGCCGGAAGTTTAAACACCTGAGTAATATTTTCAACATGCTTTAATAGGTTTGGAATACCTTTTTCCAAGGCAGCTAAATTTTCAGCACCTAAATCTTGCTTTGAAACACCGCCATTGTATTTTAATGCTTTTACAGTAGCAACAATAACTACGGCACTTGGTTTTAAACCCGTTTTACGGCATTTAATGTCTATAAACTTTTCAGCTCCTAAGTCTGCGCCAAAACCTGCCTCTGTAATTACATAATCTGCGATTTTACTTGCCATTCTTGTAGCAATAACACTGTTGCAGCCGTGAGCTATGTTTGCAAAAGGTCCCCCGTGTATAAATGCAGGAGTTCCTTCCAATGTCTGCACTAAGTTTGGTTTTAAGGCATCTTTTAACAAGGCCGCCATTGCACCTTCAGCTTTTAACTGACCTGCTGTCACTGCTTCACCGCTTCTATTGTAAGCAACAACTATCTTTGATAAGTTTTCCTTTAACTCTAATATATCATTTGACAAACAGAATATAGCCATTACTTCTGAAGCAACAGTTATATCAAATCCGTCTTCTCTAACCACACCTTCTGTTTTTCCACCAAGACCGTCAACAATTTTTCTTAATTGTCTGTCATTCATATCAACGGCTCTTCTCCAAACTATTCTTCTTGTGTCTATATCCAATTCATTACCTTGATGAATATGATTATCTATCATTGCAGCAAGAAGATTATTAGCTGCACCTATTGCATGGAAGTCACCTGTAAAATGAAGATTAATGTCTTCCATTGGAACAACTTGAGCATATCCTCCGCCTGCTGCTCCTCCTTTAACACCAAATACAGGTCCTAAGGATGGTTCACGAAGTGCAATTATGGTTTTGTTGCCTAAACTTGATAGCGAATCCCCTAAACCGATTGTAGTTGTTGTCTTACCTTCTCCTGCCGGTGTAGGATTTATGGCTGAAACTAATATAAGTTTAGCGTCCTCTTTATCTTTTAACTCGTTCTGTAAGTACCTGAAATCAATTTTCGCCTTATATTTACCGTAATTTTCTACATACTGTTCAGGAATACCCATTTTTTTGGCTATATTGTTTATAACCTGCATAGTTGCTTGCTGTGCAATTTCAATATCACTTAAAAATTTTTCTGACATTGTTCCTCCTATAAATGTTATCGTTTCGCTTTATTATTTACTTTTGAAAAAAGATTATGTTTGTATTATATTATAAAGTATGATACTATAAATTACAATTTATTTTAAATTTAACAGAGTAGATAAGATGCGTTAAGTGTTAGGGGATGGGATGTCGCCCTTAAACGAAAGCTTTACGCTGCGGTATCTTGTCGCTTCCGCTGTATTTGAGAATATAACAGTGTTATTCTCCTATATTGTGCGGAGGTATTATTGCTCAAGAAGGAGGATAATATGAGAAATAATACTGCACAAAAATTCACATCTTTAAAAGTTGTGAGAGCCGGGCTTTTTATAGCCATGAGCTTAGTACTTAAGGTTATGTTTGAAGTTTATATACCGTTGGGAGGAATTCCTGCACTGCGTATAAATTTTGCATCGATACCATTAATGTTATCAGGTATAATTTTAGGTCCCGGAACCGGATTTTTGGTTGGTGCTTCAGCTGACCTGATTAATTTTATGGTAAAACCCGGTGGTCCATTTTTCCCGGGTTTTACATTGGTAAGCGGTTTAACAGGCCTTTTGCCGGGGTTGATTTACAAGTATATAAAAAAGGATATAAATTATAATTTTTTAAATACAATCTTTATATCCCTGTTATCTGTTGGTTTTGTATCAATTTTTATTTATAAAGGTTTGCTGTCATTTGAAAACGGAATTATGTATAATGGAAAACCATTAAGCACTATCTATATTGTAGGATTTTTTGCCTTGGTTTTAATATATTTAATAATTCCGATAAAAATAACATCAAAAAACAATAACTTCAGCATGAATAAAATTGTTTTTACAGTGAGTGTGACACAGCTTATAACATCAATTATATTAAACACTTACTTTTTAACATTTTTATACGGAAAAGGAATAATGGCTTGGCTGCCTGCAAGGGTATTGACAAACTTCTTTATGATACCTCTGTATTCAATAATTATAGCAGCTTTATTGAATGCTTATAAGAAACTACAGTAATAAGTGAAATTCTTCACCTCCGGTTCAGAATGACACGACACAACCCTTCGTCACCTTGAACGCAGTGAAGGATCTACCTCCGTTTTATTTATACTATCAGCAGCTAACTTTCCTGTGGAGAATGCTGCCTGTATATTAAAACCGCCGGTATCACCATCAAAATCAATTACCTCACCTGCAAAATAAAGGTGGGGTATTATTTTTGATTCCATAGTTTTTTGATTTATTTCGTCTGTAGATACCCCGCCCTTTGTAACCATGGCTGTGTGAAAGCCGCCTAATCTTTCTACATTAAATGGGTAATTTGACAATAGTTCAATTAATTTTTTTCTTTTATTTTTATCTAATTGACTACATGTCATTTCTTCGTCAACATTTGCTGACCTCATAATTTTTTCAATAAATCGTTTAGGTAAATCGTATTTCTTTAATATGTTTTTAATATTCATTTTACCGGAAACTAAAATTAAATTTTCAAAATGATTTTTGAATTCTTCACTGTTTTTAAACAGAGTAAAATTTATTCTTAAAATATCTCCCTTTTCAATATACCTTGAATTATTTAAAATTACAGGGCCTGAAATATTTACATGTGTAAACAAAAAATCTCCTCTAAATTCATTTAATTTTTTATTGTTTCTCCATAAAGTTACACCTATATTTTCAAATGAAATTCCCGATAAATCTTTAAATTCATAATTTCCTGTATAAACAGGTGCCAAGCTTTCTGTTGGTTTTACTATTTTATGTCCTAAACTTTGTGCAAACATATATCCATCACCTGTTGAGCCGGTGTTTGGGTATGACATTCCTCCTGTTGCAATTATCACATTAGACGCTGCGAAGGATGTCTTTGTAGTTTTTACTATAAAAAATTTATTTTCATCATACATTATCTTTTCAACCGGCGAATCATATATAAATTCCACACCGTTTTTCATACAACAGGAAATTAAAGTATTCAGTATCTCTGAAGCTTTTAAAGATTCGGGAAATACCTTGTTGTCTTCTCTTATTAAGCTTTTAACTCCATGATTATTAAAAAATTCGATTGTATCCTTATTTGAAAAGCTATAAAGGGCAGATTTCAAAAACCTGCCCCTATTGCCATACTTTTTTAGGAATTCGTCTAAACTGCAATTGTTTGTGTAATTGCATTGCCCCGCACCTGTAATTAGTATCTTCTTGCCCGGTGCGTCATTTTTTTCTATTAACAAAACTTTTTTATTTCTAACAGAATGTGCACTGAACAATCCGGCTGCACCCGCTCCTATTATTATTACATCATAAATCATTATGGTATCATAACACTTACTGCAGTAAATTCTCCATTTTGAGAAACAGCAGTACTCAATATGCTTTCTCCCTCTTTTATATCCTTAAGATATTTAGTTTCACCCAAATTGTTGAATATTTTTGTATTATTTGTAACCCTTAAATATATCAACTCTGTTTGGCCGTTATCTTTTATATTTTGCATCATTATTAGTTTCTCATCAATATTTAAAAATATTACTTTACCTTTAAAGTTTCTTGCTGTCTGCAATTCTGATGCCTCTATAGTGACTATTTCATCTCCGGACGTATTTATATTTACATTGTAACCGGGCCTCAAATCATATATTGAAGCTGTTTTGCTTCCCATTGTCACTATTACATTGTTACTTATCGTATACTGTTTAACTTCTCCATCTTCATCAGCTATTTTCATTTTGCTGACGGTATCAAGTGTAATTTCCTTAATAACTCCACTAATTTCCGCTTCTTTGGCAACAGTATTTATGGAAATCATGTCATCATACTCAGTTTTAACCGTTACCTCATCTCCTACCCTTATCTGGTCAAAGCTTGATTCTTTATCATTTCTTGTTACATCTACATAACTGTTAAATTTAAATGTCTTTATTACATCATCTTTCATTTTGATTGTAATAGTAATTGGAAATTTAGAATAATCAATTTTAGAAATAACACCATCATAATATTTAATACGGCTTATCGCGTTTACTTGATAAACTTTACTGTTCTCGATAAGCAATGTAATTTCATCATTCTTATTAAGCTGTTTCAGCTCTGTTTTTTTACCGTCAAGATATATTAACGCGCTTGATGGTATGTCATATTTTATTTTATCCTTATCTTGGTCGATAACTGTTATTGAAGCAGGCGGTGTATAGGCAACTATTGAGATAATTCCGCTTACAACTTCTTTTGAATCATCAACATTTATACTTACAGCAACTCTCTCTTCATTAATCTTACAATTTACAACCATATCTTTTTTTAAATATGAAATATCCCTAACCTTATTCTTTATGAAAATCTTGGTATCATTACTGATTTTCACAATGCTTTCAGATCCGCTTTCACTTTTAACATATATGTAAGATTCAGCTTTATCTGATACAACTTGTGATATTATTCCATTAACTGCAGTAGTTTTATCATAATCAGATAAATCGGGATAAACATCATTATTCTGTATATAATCATATGCCTTATCAATAACAGTGGCTACTTCAGCTCTTGTTATTTTATTTGTAGGATTTATATTTTTTTTATTGTCACCCTGCATTATTTCTTTATCATACATTATGTAAATATATGGTCTTGCTGCCGGGGATATGTTCGCTGCATCTGCAAAAGGCAAAGAATATACTTTTAGATTTTGTGCTTCATTTCCTAAAAGCATTGCCTTAGTTAAAAGAACAGCTATTTCTTCTCTTGTTGCATCCTGAAAAATTGTTTTTTTAGCAAACATATCTTCTATGCCTTTTTCAGTAACAACTCCTAATTCAATTATAACAGATAAATACTCGAAGGACCATTCTCTACCTTTTGTATTAAGCATGTAGTCAAATTTTTCTTCATACTTCTCTATTATTTGTTCTCTTAAATCTTCATCAATTTCATATAATCTTGACATCATTACTAAGCTTTCTAATACATTGACATTGTTATCCGGTTTAAATGTTTTATCATCATAACCGGCAACTAAACCGTTTTTTGCAACTCTCTCTATGTATCCCTTAGCCCAATGATTTGAAATATCCGTAAATGTCAAGGCATTTACTGTCATTGTAAGGACTAAAGAAAAAATAATTACCATCGATATAATCCTTTTCATAATAGCTCCTTCATACCCATATTTTAATAAAATTATAACATAAAACAATAATTACCGCAATTATTTCTTAATTCGACAATCTAATTTTACTATTGACATATTGTTAATTTATGATAAATTTTAATCATGACAAATAATTGGGGTGGCTCATGCTTTTAATATTAAATAAAAATGCTGATGTAAAAGAAATAAATACAATTAAAGATAAAATTAATAAAATGGGATTAGAGCTTAATGAAATCAAGGAATTAAATTATCATATACTTGGTTTAATCGGAGATGTAAGCAAGCTTGATCCCGGTATTTTTGAAGCATATAAAGCAATTGATAAAGTAATATTCGTTCAAGAGCCATACAAAAAAGCAAATCGTTTGTTGCATCCTAATAACACTGAAATTAAAATCAATGATGAAATAATCGGCGGTAACAAAATAAGCATAATAGCCGGCCCATGTTCAGTAGAAAACCATGAGCAAATACTAAGTATTGCAAATGATGTTAAAAAATACGGTGCTAAATTTTTAAGAGGCGGTGCTTTTAAACCAAGAACATCTCCGTACAGCTTCCAAGGATTAAAACTTGAAGGATTAGAGCTGTTGAAAACTGCCAAAAAACAAACAGGTCTACCAATAGTAACTGAATTAACTTCCTTGAAATTTTTAGACGAATATGTTGAAAATGTGGATATAATTCAGGTTGGGGCACGCAACATGCAAAACTATGAAATGTTAAAACAGCTTGGTAAAATTAATAAACCCATATTATTAAAAAGAGGTCCTTCCTCTACAGTTGAAGAATTATTGATGTCTGCTGAATACATACTCCTTGGCGGTAATGAAAATGTAATATTGTGTGAAAGAGGCATACGAACATTTGAAAACTACACAAGAAATACATTAGATTTAAGTGCTGTTCCTGTAATAAAAAAATTAAGCCACCTTCCGGTAATAGTTGACCCAAGCCATGCAACAGGCAGATGGTGGATGGTAGAGCCAATGGCGCTTGCCGCTATAGCATCAGGAGCAGACGGTTTACTCATTGAGGTGCATAATGACCCGGAAAATGCTCTATGTGACGGAAATCAATCAATAAAACCGGATAAATTAAAACATCTAATGGAAAAATTGAAACTTATTGCTAATGCAGTAGGAAGAGATATGTAGTATGAAATTAGATATTAATATAGATAGAAATACCCAAAAATATCAAGTAATAATAAAAAGTGGCTTAATTCACGACCTGTTAAATGAAATCAATAAGGTTTATAAGGGTAAAAAAATCTTAGTCATTACCGATGAAAATGTATTTGAACTGTATGGAGAAAAAACAGAAGATGTATTAAGCCGACAGTTTGATATAAATTTTATTGTGCTAAAACCAGGTGAAAACAGTAAGTCACTTAATGTTTTAGAATATGTATACTCAAAACTTTCAGAGTTTAATATACAAAGGAGCGATTTGATAATTGCTTTAGGCGGCGGTGTTATAGGAGATTTAGCCGGCTTTGCAGCTTCTACTTTTTTAAGAGGCATAGATTATATACAAATTCCCACATCACTTATTGCACAAACTGATTCGTGTATAGGGGGCAAGACAGCGGTTAATTTAAATGAAGGCAAAAATTTAGTCGGAAGCTTCTACCACCCTAAAGCAGTATTAGTTGACACGGATTTTTTGTTATCCCTAAATGATAAGTATATAAAAGACGGTATGGGAGAGGTTATAAAATATGCTTGCATAAAGGATGAATCACTATTTCAAACTTTAATAAACATTAAATCAAGGCAAGAGCTTTTTGAGAACATAGAAAAGATTATATACACATGTTTAAATATAAAAAAAGAATTGATTGAAATCGATGAAAAGGATAAGGGACATAGGATGCTTTTAAACTTCGGTCATACAATCGGTCATGCCATTGAGAAATATTCCAAATTCCAAATAACACATGGAGAAGCTGTGTCAATAGGCATGTTTTTAATAACTAAAAACAGCGAAAAAATTGGATATACCGAAAATAATACATCTGAAAAGTTAAAAAGTATATTACTGAATTTCGATATAAAATGTTGTTTAGACAATTATAATAAAGAGGAAATTAAAAAATATATTTTCTGTGATAAAAAAAATCTGAATGATAATATAAATCTGATTTTATTGAAGAAAATCGGTGATGGCTTTATACACGAAGTACCCGTTAATGTAATCGATGAATTTATAGTCCCTTAAACAGTTTAGGAGAAAATTTATGGATGTTTTGATTAAACCGACAAAACTGCATGGAAAATTAAATATGCCTCCCTCAAAAAGTTTAAGTCACAGGGCTATTATTTGTGCCTCTTTATGCAAAGCCAGCAAAAGTATAATTAACAACCTTATTTTATCAGAGGATATAAAAGCAACCATTGAAGGCATGAAAAAGCTAAGTGCAGAAAATAATTCGCATCCTCAGAGTCCTGAGATTAATTGTAAGGAATCCGGTTCAACTCTCAGATTTTTAATTCCCTTATCCCTTGTTTTGAATAATCAGTGTAGCTTCACGGGAAGCAAAAAATTGTTTGAGCGTCCCTTAGATGTTTACTTTAATATATTTAAAAAACAAAATATAAGTTATTATATCAACGATAATTCTTTATCTGTCAAAGGTAATTTAAAAGCGGGTACATTTGAAATTTCCGGCAAGGTAAGCTCACAGTTTATATCCGGTTTATTTTTTGCCCTTCCTCTTTTAGCAGATGATTCTAAGATTATTATAACAGACACCTTAGAGTCAAGAAATTATGTTTATATGACGATTGCTGTAATGAAAAAGTTTGGGGTTATAATCGAACAAATAAATGACAACGAATTTTATATAAAGGGCAATCAAAATTATATCAGTACCACCTATACAGTCGAAGCCGATTATTCTCAGGCAGCTTTCTTCTTAGTAGCAAATGAAATAGGAAATAATATTGAAGTCATGGGATTAAATGAAAATTCTTTGCAGGGTGATAAAGAAATAATTAATATCACAAAAAGATACAAAAATACTGAAAAAGAAATTATAATCGATGCATCTCAAATACCCGACTTAGTACCGATTATGGCTGTTCTTGCATCATTAAAGGATGGTTTAATTACCAAAATAATAAATGCGGGACGGCTTCGAATTAAGGAATCAGACAGATTAAAAGCAATTTCTGCCGAACTTAATAATTTAGGAGCTAAAGTAAATGAAATAAATGATGGTTTAATTATAAAAGGAGTTGTTTCATTAAGGGGTGGAGCGGTAAGCAGTTGGAATGATCATAGAATAGCAATGTCATTAGCAATTGCTGCAACTAACTGCGAAAACGAAATAGTCCTTGAAGGCAGCGAAGCGGTCAATAAATCATATCCTGATTTTTGGACTGATTATATTAATTTAGGAGGTGAGGTCTATGAGTTCAATAATCGGAAATAAATTAAAAATAAGTTTATTCGGTGAATCTCACGGTGAGGCAATAGGTGTAGTAATAGACGGCTTACCGCCGGGAATAGAACTAAATTTAAAATATATAAACGAACAGATGAAAAGAAGAGCACCGGGTCAAAACAATTTATCAACCCTTAGGAAAGAAGAAGATAAATTTAATATAATAAGTGGTTATTTCCAAGGAAAAACTACAGGCACCCCCATATGTGCCATAATTAATAACGAAAATAAAAGCTCTGAGGATTATAATGAAATAAGGAAAAAATTAAGACCCGGTCACAGTGATTATACCGGCTTCGTGAAATATCAGGGATTTAATGATTACAGGGGTGGTGGCCATTTCTCAGGTAGATTAACAGCTCCGATTACCTTTGCAGGTGCCATCGCCATGCAAATTCTATCAGCCAAAAACATTTTTATAGGAAGCAGAATAAAAAGCATTAAAGATATAATTGATGATATTGATATAAAATTAGATGAAGAAAAAATTAATTATTTAAAAAATATGGTCTTTCCGGTTTTATCTAATGATAAACTCAAATTAATGCAGGATAAAATTATAGAGGCAAAAGATAATAATAATTCTGTTGGCGGAGTTGTTGAAACATATATTATAAATGTACCTGCCGGCTATGGTGAGCCATTTTTTGATTCCGTTGAAAGCAGATTATCTCATATGATATTTTCCATACCTGCAGTTAAAGGCATAGAATTCGGCTCCGGATTTGATATAACTAAGCTTACAGGCAGGGATGTTAATGATGAATTTGTTTTATGCAAAGATAAAATAAGGACAAAAACAAATAATAACGGCGGAATATTAGGAGGAATAACAAACGGTATGCCCATTGTTTTCAGAACAGCCATAAAGCCCGCATCCTCAATAGGACTTGCTCAAAATACAGTTGATATATCCGAAATGAAGGAAACAGAAATTAATATAAAAGGACGGCATGACCCATGCATAGTACCAAGAGTGCTTCCTGTTATTGAAGGGGCGGCTGCTATTGTTATGCTTGATTTAATATTAGAAAGAAAAGGTGAATTATGGATTTAAATTCTGCAAGAATTAAAATAAATGAAATTGATAAAGAAATTGTTGCCTGTTTAGAAAAAAGATTTGATATTTCTTTGGAAATAGGCAAGTATAAAAAAGAAAATAATATTCCCGTATACGATGAAGACAGAGAAAAAAAGGTAATACAAAATTGCGAGGGTTATTTAAAAAATAAAAATTATACTAAGTGCATCAAAGATATATATATACAAATTATGGACTCAAGCAAGGAATTACAGAAATGAGCAAAAATATTGTATTAATTGGAATGCCCGGAAGCGGCAAAACAACAATTGGCTTAATATTGGCTAAAAAATTAAATAAAGAATTTGTTGATACGGATGAATTAATAGTAGAAAAAGAAAGAAAAAGTATTGCAGACATGTTTGCAATCAGCGAAGATTATTTTAGAGATGCAGAAAGCATGTGTGCTAAAGAATTGAGCAATAAAAACTCCTTAGTTATATCAACAGGTGGCGGCATTATAAAAAGAGAAGAAAATATTGAATACTTAAAAAATAATTCAATTATCATTTTTTTAAACAGATCTCCTGAAAATATAATAAGAGATGTTGATATTCAAAAGCGTCCCTTGCTTAAGGATGGGATAGATAATTTATATAAGCTTTACAACGAAAGAATTAATTTGTATAAAAAATATTGTGATTTTGAAGTAATTAATGATAGGGAAATTGATGATACAGTAAATAATCTTTTGCAAGAACTCGCAGGAAGATCCTTCACTGTCGTTCAGGACGACAACTCAATACACAAATTTAAGGACTGATTGCTCAGTCCTTTTTGTATAATTTTTATTTACTTTTAGCCATTTCGAATTCTTTTTGTATTTCAGCCGATGGTTCATTTGTCATTTTTGATACTATATAAATAAAAATACATGAAATTATAAATGCCGGCAGAAGTTCATAAACTCCGAATATACCACCCATTGGCTTAAGAATAAGCTTCCAAATAAATACCGCTATACCGCCTGCAAGCATACCTGCAATGGCACCTTCTCTTGTTGTTCTCTTCCAGAATAATGAAAATAAAGTAATAGGGCCGAACGTAGCTCCAAATCCTGCCCATGCGAAGGATACTATTGTAAATATAACACTGGTTTCATCAAGTGCAATAATAATACCGATAGCTGATATAACCAATAATATAATTCTTGAAATTTTCATTACTTGTTCATCAGTTGCATCCTTTTTGATTAAATGTTGATATATATTCTTAGAAAAAGCTGACGCCGCAATCAATAAATAAGAGTCAGATGAACTGATTGTAGCCGCCAAAATACCTGCCATTACAAAACCTGCAATCATTGCCGGCAATAAATTTGAAGATAAAACTATAAATATACTTTCAGAAGCACTGTAGGTAGTAAGTTCTGTCGGGAACAAGCTTCTTCCTATTATACCTATTGCAACAGCTGCGCCAAGTGAAATAATTACCCATACAGTAGCTATTCTTCTTGAAGTTTTAAGTTCATTTGCATCTCTGATAGCCATAAATCGAAGCAATACCTGTGGCATACCAAAATATCCAAGGCCCCATGCTAATGTAGATAGTATAGTATATAATCCATATTTTCCTGCTTCATTAAACTGTGGCACTCCATTTACAGCTAACTGAGTACCGTCAGCCCCTAATGAGGGCGAAGCAATACCGAAGAATTCAAAGAATCCCGGTATTGATTTTGCATTTCCTACAACTACGGATAACCCTCCCGCTACAGTAGTACCTACTAACAAAATTGTAACAAGAGCTATTATCATTACAAATGCTTGCATTGTATCTGATGCGGTTTCAGCTAAGAAACCTCCCAAGAATGTATATACCAATACAAATATTGCGCCTGCAACCATCATAGCTTGATATTTAAATCCAAATAATGTGCTGAAAAGTTTTCCTACCGTTACAAAACAGCTGGACGCATACACAGTAAAAAACACAAGAATAAATACAGCCGATATAGTCATTATAATTTTGTTTTTTTCTTTGAAACGATTGCTGAAGAAATCAGGAAGAGTTATTGAGTCCCCTGCTATAACAGAATAGTTATGCAACCTTTTAGCTACAAATAACCAGTTAAGATATGTTCCTGCTGCAAGACCAATTGCTGTCCATATAGCATCGCTAAGACCGTACCAATATGCAACTCCGGGAAGGCCCATCAAAAGCCATCCGCTCATATCTGAAGCTTCGGCACTCATTGCAGTAACTAAGGGGCCTAAAGATCTGCCTCCTAAAAAAAAGTTTTCACTGCTTTCATTGGCACGTTTTGCAAAATACAATCCAATACCTATAACAACAGCCATGTACACAATCATCGAAATAAAAATTTGTAATGTGTCACCTCTCATTAACTAACCTCCTTTATTTTTCTCCTTACCTTTTTTACGGCAAGATATTTATATAAGTATAAGTGCAAATTTACATAAAGTCAAGAATAAATAATAGCAATATATGTAGAATGTTAACGTCGTCACTTTATTAACAATCTTTCAAAATACAACATTTTTATCATTTCAAACGTGTTCGCAATATGAAAACAGATATGCATTAAAATACATATCTGTCTTACATTTTAACCTATCAAATTGTTAATTACTTCTTTAACAGTTATCAACTTATTAATACCCTTTAAATTTGCTCCTGCAAAAATCAAACCATCTCTTCCCTCTACTGCATTTATTAAACCGGTTGATATACAGTAAGGAATTGATGTAGGGTTACATCCGGGCAGGCACTTATAACACTTGCTTGCCTTATACCCATTTGTCATTGATTCTGTTAGAAAATTTGTTCTTATTGCTCTTGCGGGCATTCCCACCGGGCTTTTTATTATCATTTCATCGTCTTCAGTGGCATTTATATAGGCCATCTTAAAGTTTTCATTTGCATCACATTCCACTGTGGGTACAAATAAACTTGCTATTTGGAACCCATCAGCACCTGCTTCACTAAGTTCTTTCAAATCTTCTTTTGTTCTAATTCCACCTGCAGCAATTACGGGAATTTTAACATTATATTCAATTTCAAAACCTAAAATTAATTCTTTAACTTCTTTTACAATATCCTTTAGCACCATGCATTTGTTTTCAAGCATTTCATCCATCTTAAATCCTAAATGTCCTCCGGCCAGTGGACCTTCTACTACAAGAGCATCCGGTAATCTGTCATGTTTTAAATAGCTTTTAATAATTACCTTTGCTGCCTTTGCTGAGGATACAATGGGAACAATTTTAGTGGAAGTACCTTTAACTAATTTAGGTAGTGTCAAAGGGAGTCCGGCACCGGAAATTATTAAATCTATTTTCTCTTCTACCGCTTTTTTAACATACAGCTCATAATTAGTTATAGCAGCCATTATATTCATGGCTATAATGCCCTTTGTTTTTTCTCTTGCTTTTTTTATTTCCTTACCTATTGCTCTTAAATTTGCTTCTAAGGGATTAGTTGCAAAATCCGGCTCCCTGAATCCAATCTGTACTCCTGATATAGTTCCTATACCACCTTCATTAGCTACGGCAGCCGCTAAATTGGATAAGGATACACCGATACCCATACCTCCTTGGATAATAGGAATCTTGGCAATTAAATCACCGATTCTTAACTCTTTTAGTTCCATAATATCTCCAATATTTTAAAGCTCTATTTATTTGATAATCAAAGTATATAGATACTGATTGATTTTGTCAAGAAAAATTTGGACAGAAAAGGAGACAGTCCCTTGTAAGCAACTATGCCATCAAGAACACAATTATATTCTCTCCTCTCTACCATATAACTAATTTTCAATACTTTAACCTCTGGTTTCACTTTTGGTTGCTTTTTTCAGTTATATAATATAAATATACTTACTTTTGTCAAAATAACTTTTGGGAACCTTTTGGTCACTTCTTAATAATTATTTCAAAAATACCTTCTGTCTAAAAACTATACCTTTTCATATACTTTTATTTTTAACTAAAAACACATAAAAAATGTACCAATAGACTTGTTTCTGTTTTATAATACAATGCTTTTAATACACTGTCTCAAAAGCTTCACCCCCTACTATTTTTTAACCTAATTTATATACTTTTAAAGCAATTATTAACGTTATAAAACTATTTAGTACTAACATGATTTTATGTTTGTTAATAATAAAAAAAGCACTATATATTAACAAATGTTAATACATAGCACACGTTATTTAAAACTATTTTGCATATATAACTTCTTTATCCATTATTCTTATTGCTTTTTGTTCAAGCTGATATGCTTCATATCTTTTACTATTTGCTTCAAGAGCAAGATCATTTATTTTATTTTGTATTTTTTCATTCTTGAGTAATGGTATCGGTACTTGAGATACATGTTTATCGTCAATTTCATCAACAACAGATCCATATGTATATCTTTTTATTAAATTATATCCATAATCACTCGATAAAAAAATCGAAAGATAACCTGCAATATCGATTGAAGCAGGAACAACTCTTATAATATGTTGATTAGCTGTCCAATTTTCCCAATGCTTTGGCACTAATGCTACTTTTCCAATAGTACCGCTACAAGTTATTAAAACCATATTTTCCTTTAATTCAAGTTGTTCGATTATTCGCTTTCCATGATGAACTAAAGATAAATATTTTTTATTTGAAGGGTCTAATTCAAATAGTTGTTTACCCCCAAAAAATACTCTTCCATGACCTTCATCAACATAAACACGTTTAAACCTACCTGGTAAAATAATATTCTTACTTATTCTTTTATCATTAATATCGGTAACCTCGGCTGCATGTTTTTCTAAATGTTCAGTAATAGCTTTTACATTAGGCACATGGTATGAAGCATCTATTCTACCACTTACTTCACTCAACTTAACACAAAAATTATCAACTGTTGCATTGTTATCATATTTGATAACATTAAGTTCTTGAATAGGTGGTAAGCATAACTCTTCTTTAAGCATTTTCATTGCGGTATCTATTTGGATATTTGACTCATCTCTTAATTCAAAAGACCGCATAACTAAATCATTAATCTTCTCCATAATTGGATAAGAAGGACAAGGAACAGGTATATCAGCTAAATGCTCTGGCTCTATCTGCTTAATAACAGCACCATAAATTTTGGATTTTATAATTGATTGCCCTACCTTACTCTTAAGGTAAGTATAAACATATCCAGGCAATTCCTTGCATTCTAGCCTAATTGCATGTTCACTTACTAATAGTTTAGATAAAGTATCATTTACAATAGTCAAATTTCCAATTGTTCCAGAACGTGAAATGAGAACAGTACCCTTTTTTACTCTAAGTTCATCAATCTTTTTATTGTCTGCCATAAATTTTACAGGAGCAGGTTTTACATCTAACATTTCAGCACTACCTATAAAACCAATAGAATTACTGTCGTTACCATCAATATACATACGTTTCAATCTGCCGCCATAATGAGCAATATCTACAAAACCATTTACGCCTATTAAATTTTTCTTTTCCCATTTACAATTTTTTATTAATAATTGAGCATTTTTAACTTCAACATCATAAACAGTAGCTTCTAATCTCTTGCCAAAATTTAAAACATCTGATAATGACACTGAACACCATTTAATTTCTTTCTCAATAATTTCATTCTCATCAACTAATAGTGCGTCTTGTTGTTTTAGAGCTGCATTAGCTACCATGCTAATCCCTCCTGCTTTTTCCAAGAAGTAAATATTTGAGGTACATCTGGTGTCTGGTCATCTATAGCTTTTTTCTTCTGCTTTAGTGATACTGTTCTATCACCTGTGCTAGTTTTATCAATTACAAGAACATTATCCAAATCAGGAACTAGCACTTCATTTCCATCTTTATCTCTTTTAAAAACAGGATTTCCCCTTTTGTCATGACCTATTTTCTCTACCATAGCCATGAAAATATTATAATCTTGCATAACACCAGCTTTTTCTTCTTTATCTTTCTGTTCAGCAGTCTTTTTTTGCAAAAACAAAACAGATGTTTGTGTTCCATTCTTAGGTTGAAATGTGTCCTCATGCAAATCTATGCTCGCAATAATAAATGTATTTCTAATAAGCCACTCTCTAATATATCCAAGACCTGGGGAGCCTAATATAGCATCTGGAAGTACTATTCCCAAACGTCCATTAGGTGCAAGAAACTGTATACAGCGTTCAATAAATAATATCTCTGGAGGTACGGAAGATTGAAATCGTTCAGTCATCGTCCATGTCCCATTCTTATTTTCCCAAATATGTGCTAGCTCATACTGTTCAAGGATACTTTTATCTTTTATAGGAATCTTACTACCAAAAGGCGGGTTTGTAACTATCACATCGAAGTAACCCAAGGTTCTATGATTTCGTATAATTGATTTATCGATGCCCAAAGCCTTAGCAAGATTAGTCTTAAACTCATCACTCCACTCATGAGGAGGTAATAATGAATTTGTTTGCAATATATTTCCACTACCATCATTATTCATAACCATATTCATTTTAGTAGCCTTAACCAAGTCTGGATTTATATCAAATCCATAAAAATTAGTCCGTGCCATTTCAGAGATACGTTGTTGATAAGTTATTACAGTGTCTGTATCCCATTTATCTTTAGGTGCACCAATTTCATCAGAAAATTGCTTTTCTAACTTGTTAATTACATGTGTCATTGCTGTAACAAGAAATCCTCCTGTTCCACATGAACTATCTAGAACACGTTCATCAATTTTAGGATTAATCATTTCAACGACCATTTTCATCACGTTTCTTGGGGTGAAAAACTCTCCTCTGTCACCACGTAAGTTTGCACCAACAATTTCCTCGTAAGCTTTTCCCTTGATGTCAATATTTGTATTTAACAAACTATATTTCTGAAGTTCACTAACAATATAAGCAAGGCTACGATTTGAAAGCTTGATTTCATCATTAATATCAAATATCTTGCCATGTTTTTTCTTTACTCTTTCAAAAATTTTAGAAATACGCTTTTTAACTGTAAGTTGACCATCAGGGTTAGATCTTTCCTCTGATGTTGTATAAAACTCTAAAGGTTTTGGTATATCTTTTTCATCTTCAATTTTACAAAATATGACCTTTAAAAGTTCAAAGAATGCTGGTTGCTTTTGAAGTCCATCATTAACATGAATATGATTATGACAAGTTTTAAAAACAAACAGTAAATTATCATCATATGCATTTTTTAACGTTGTTCTCTTAGGTCTATTAATGTCATCCAAATTACCGTCTGCTGATGGAATATCATTATATTCCATAAATGCAATTTGCCCTTTATCATTTATGTATTTTTTATAGACTTCTTTTTGCTTGCCATTTGTCCACATTCCCCATTCACAATTTGGACATGCCGACATATATGATTTAAGCTGCTCTACACCTTCTTTATTATTCTTAGCATCAATTGCTTCTTTTTTACATTCAATTATTATCTTAACATTTTCCTGAGTATGTTCTGTACAATTTTTATCAAAAATCACAATATCAGCCCGTGGTTTGTTTGAGCCTAATTTTAGTGTATATTCTATTTCTATTTGAGAAGATACATACTTGTGTTCATTTATTAACCTTTTCTCAATAGTTTGTCGAACATATTCTTCTGGTGTATCATTACGAAATTTTCCATCAATATAATCACATATCTTACCCTCAGGTATAACAATTACTTTGCTCTCATTCATTTTTTTGCTTATCTCCATTTTTATTTGTAGGATAAACATACTTAATAATGTCATCCAAATTACAATTAAGTGCATAGCAAATTCTCGCTAATACACCTAGATCTGGTCTCTGTACTGCATTTTTGCAATAGGTATTAAGCTGTGTTCTTTGAAGATTAGCATCAATTGCTAGCTTATTTTTACTAATAGAATGATTCTTAAGGTATTCTTCCAAGGTTATTTCTATGTAACCCCAATCATCTTCCAGATAATCCACTGCTTATTCCTCCTGTTCATTTTTGTACATCTTTTTTATAATATCACAACTGCAATTAAATACAACTGTAATATATTGCAGGGGGTATTCCTAAATAAAAAGATACTGCCTAATTTCTTAAGCAGTACCTTTTAGTACTTAATAGTATTATCGTATTGTTGGTAAAATGTTAGTCAAAACACTTTACTTATTACTGTACTCATCAAGAGCGGCATTGGTATTTGCCTGTTTTTCCTCGATGATTTCTTGAATCATCATGTCCTTGACCTTCATTAACCTTGTTTGATTACCTCTTTCATTTTCATCAAGCTTCATTTGAATGTACTTGATTGTTTCTTGGAATTGAGGAATCATTACATATTCAAGAGCATTAACCCTTCTTCTGGTTTTTTCAATCTCTGCTGCAAGAAGCTGTACTTCCTTTTCCACTGCAGCTAACTTTAACAGTTCAGGAAATATATTTGACAAATTTTCAATTGCATTGTCAAGCTCTGCAGAAGTGTTTGCAAAGCCATATGGATAAATATTTGATGTATCATCGGTGGTTGTTGTAAAATCGAATACCGGTACATCAACACTCATAACATTTTTATTGCCTACCTCTATTGAAACACCCTGCTTTGGATACATCAAAGCTTCGTTTAATACCTCAGTTGACATTACCGCACTGGCAATAACGAAATTTGAATAAACATCACCGATATGTGCTTCAACCTGCTCACGCAATTTTTTATTTTCTCTGGCAAGCTCCAAAAATTGCTTCATAAGCTCATCACGTTTATCCTTAAGCATCTTATGACCTTTAACAGCCACCTTTAAACGCTTTTTCAGAGAGGTTAATACCATTCTGGTGGGATTTACATTTAATCTTGCCATAATCTAACACCCCTCACTAATTTTGTTTCGGATAGTATTTTTCAAGATATTCGTCTCTTATACGTTTTAATTCGCTCTTAGGAAGCAATGTTAATAAATCCCATCCTATAGACAATGTTTCTTCAATTGATCTGTTTGCCTCATAACCTTGAGATACATACTTTCTTTCAAATTCATCTGCAAATTTAGCATAGAATTTATCTGCATCAGAAAGAGCCGCTTCACCAAGTATCGCCATAAGTTCCTTAGCTTCCTTACCTCTTGCATAAGCGGCAAAAAGCTGATTTAATACGTCTGAATGATCTTCTCTTGTCTTTCCTCTTCCTATACCTTTATCCTTTAAACGTGATAACGATGGAAGAACATCTATAGGAGGTTTAACATTTTTTCTATAGAGTTCCCTGGAAAGAATTATCTGGCCTTCTGTGATGTATCCTGTTAAGTCAGGAATTGGATGTGTCTTGTCATCCTCAGGCATGGTCAATATAGGAATCATTGTTATAGAGCCATCCTGATCTCTTTTTCTTCCTGCTCTTTCGTACAACGTTGCTAAGTCTGTATATAAATAACCAGGGTATCCACGTCTTCCCGGAACCTCTTTACGAGCAGCTGAAACTTCACGAAGAGCTTCTGCATAATTTGTAATATCTGTAAGGATTACAAGAACGTGCATTCCTTTTTCAAATGCAAGAAATTCTGCTGCAGTAAGAGCCATACGAGGTGTTGAAATACGTTCTATGGCAGGGTCATCAGCTAAATTCATGAACAATACAGTCCTGTCTATGGCACCTGTTTTTCTAAAGTCAGATATAAAGAAGTCTGCTTCTTCAAATGTTATACCTATAGCAGCAAACACAACGGCAAACTTGGAATCAGCTCCTAAAACTTTAGCTTGACGGGCTATTTGTGCTGCTAACTCAGCATGTGGCAAACCGGAACCTGAGAATATAGGAAGCTTTTGTCCTCTAACCAATGTATTTAATCCATCTATTGCAGATACACCCGTTTGTATAAATTCATCCGGATAGTCTCTTGCTGATGGGTTCATTGGAAGTCCGGCAATATCCATTCTTTTTTCAGGAATTATTTCAGGACCGTTGTCAATAGGTCTACCAAGACCGTCAAATACACGACCTAACATATCATAGGAAACTGCTAACTCCATGCCTCTTCCAAGAAACTTTACCTTACTTTCTGCAAGGTTGATTCCTGCTGAGCTTTCAAAAAGCTGTACCAATGCGTTGCTGCCATTAATTTCAAGAACCCTGCAGCTTCTTGTTTCACCGCTTGGAAGTTCGATAACTCCCAGTTCATCATATGCTACATTTTCTACATTTTTAACAAGCATTAAAGGTCCTGCTACCTCAGATATTGTTTTATATTCTCTAATCATATTATTCGACCTCCTTGCTTGATACTATAGCATTGATTTCTGCTTCAATCTGTGCTCTGATACTGTCATAGGCTTCTTGAATATTCTTTTCTTCTGTATATTTAAATCTTCCTATTCTTTCTTTAACAGGAAGGATCTCTAATGCTTTAAAGTCAGCCCCCTGTTTTAATGCCTCTACACCGTCATAATAATATTTTAATATTAAAGTTAAAAGTTTATATTGCTTTTCAAGAGATGAATACGTGTCTACATCATGGAATGCATTTTGATGCAAATAATCCTCTCTAATAGAACGTGTTGCTTCTAACTTCAATCTGTCTTGAACGGATAATGAATCTACTCCAACCAATTGCACTATTTCATTTAACTCTGCTTCTTCCTGCAACAATCTAATTGTTTCTGCACGAAGTTCTGACCAGTTTCTTGCAACATTTTCATCAAACCATTTACCCAATTTATCAGCATATAGTGAATAGCTGTTTAACCAGTTGATTGCCGGGAAGTGACGTCTATATGCAAGCTGTGCATCAAGTGCCCAGAATACTTTTACTATACGGAGTGTTGCCTGTGATACAGGTTCTGATATATCTCCACCCGGAGGTGATACTGCACCGATTGCTGATAATGCTCCTTCTCTTCCTTCTGTGCCTAAGCTAATAACTCTTCCTGCTCTTTCGTAGAACTGTGCAAGACGTGATGCTAAATATGCAGGATATCCTTCTTCACCAGGCATTTCCTCCAGACGTCCGGACATTTCACGGAGTGCCTCTGCCCATCTTGATGTAGAGTCTGCCATTAAAGCAACTGAATAACCCATATCTCTGAAATATTCTGCTATTGTAATTCCTGTGTATATAGATGCTTCACGAGCGGCAACAGGCATATCTGAAGTGTTAGCAATCAATACCGTACGTTTCATCAATGATTCCCCTGTTCTTGGGTCCTTAAGTTCAGGGAATTCCATTAAAACGTCTGTCATTTCGTTACCACGTTCTCCACAACCTATATATACAACTATTTCTGCATCAGCCCATTTAGCAAGCTGATGTTGAACAACTGTCTTTCCGCTGCCGAAAGGTCCGGGAACTGCCGCAACTCCGCCCTTGGATATTGGGAATAATGTATCTATAACTCTTTGTCCTGTAACCAATGGTCTTTCAGGAACTAATTTTTCCTTGTAAGGTCTTCCCTTTCTGACAGGCCATTTTTGCATCATTGTTAAGTTTACACTTTCACCGTCGTCCTTTTTCACAACACATACTGTGTCTTCAACTGTAAAGCTTCCGGATTTAATATCAGCTATAGTACCGCTAACCCCGAATGGAACCATTATTTTTTGCTGAACTACAATTGTCTCCTGAACAGTACCTATGATATCTCCTGACTGTACCTTGTCTCCAACCTTAGCCACAGGAACAAATTCCCACTTTTTATCCCTGTTAAGTGATGGAACACTTATTCCTCTTGCAATGTTAGGTCCTGCTATTTTTCTAATTTCTTCAAGTGGTCTCTGAATTCCGTCATATATTGTTTCGATAAGGCCAGGTCCCAGTTCAACTGATAATTGTGCTCCTGTTGTTACTACAGGAGCCCCCGGAGCCAAACCTGCTGTTTCTTCATATACTTGAATGGATGCTCTGTCACCACGCATCTCAATAATTTCGCCAATCAGTGCTTGGTCGCCTACGCGCACAACGTCAAACATATCTGCTTCTTTCATGCCTTCTGCAATAACCAACGGACCTGATATTTTTACTATTCTACCTTGGCTCATTAAAAAAATCACCTGCTTTCATTTTTTTACTATAGTTAATCGTTGTTAAACAATATATCCGCACCAACTGCTTTTTCAACAGCTTTTTTAATATTTTTAATACCTATGCCCGTTGTACCCTTCATGCCCGGAATAGGAATTATTGCCGGCAGGCGCTTTTCATTATACTCATAAATAGTATCCTTTAATTCATCGTAGAAATTGTCTGTCATATAAATTATTGCATAATCACCTACAATTGATTTTAATATATTTTTCGCCTCTTCTTTTGAGGAACAATCAAATACATTTAATCCTACCGCCTTAAATCCAAGGACACTTTGTTTGTCTCCGATAACACCTATATTATACATATACCTCTCTCAACCTCTCTCTTAAAAGTTCCGGTGAGATGCCTGCAAGCTTGCCTGCCAATATAATTCTTGCAATTTTAATCTCATTATCCTTTGCTATTAGATATCCTACCAACGGTTCTATTCCAAAAGGAACATATTTGGCATTTTTAATATACTGAATAAGCTTGTTGTCCAAAAGTTTTTCTAAAGTTGTAAACATTCCCGTATCTTCTAAGACCGCTGTTCCTTCTAAGAATATTTCCTTAAAATCATACGCTGACAACTGTTCGGCAAATTTTTCAAAAGGTTCATCATAGCTTTTAATAAATACCTGTTCATGTATTTTACCTCCATGCAAGAATACCTTTGTAAAAAAATCCCACGACTTATTCATTTTTTTCAACCGTGCATATGTTTTTAAATTTATTGCATCAATCTGCATTTTAACATAATTAATAATAAAATCACTCTTTGTTTTTTCTGCAGAACTAAGCATTTCATCATAGCAATATTTGTCTAAAATTATGTCTATTAACTGAGGATCATTTGTTTTTGGAAATGTTTCAATTATTTCCTTTAAACCCTTCTCCATATTTTCGGTTAGAGCTGAAAAATCTCTTTCCTTTACAGAAAACTTAAGAACCTTTAAATCAATTGAGCCGGTATCAACTAAGAATTCAGAAGCATCAATGTTTAAATACTCCGCTTTCATAATTACCTTTAAGTTGTGATAATCGTATGGAAACAAAAACATATTGAAATGCTCTAATTCAGGAGCTATGCTTGTTATGAAGTCATATGTTTTTTTATGCTCTTCAGACAACACTTCCTCAAAATCGTTTGGATCTATTGCTTCATTTCCATGTCCGTAACCTATGTCATCCAAGATTTTTAAGGCATCTAACGTTGTTTTAGCATCAATCATTTTTTCTGCTCTTTCACGTGTAAGCATGTTTTTTTCAACACTTCTCACACGTGCAGTAGAAAACAAATAATCCGTATCTTTAATCTTCGCCAAAGCCATTCCTCCTTTCAGGCAGGAAAATTATTTAAATAGTGCATTAGCAACTTCATTTGTAAGTTCGTCTTTCATGGAGTCCAATAGCGTTTCAAAGGTGCTGTTAACCTCTACTGAACCGCTTTTAAGGATGAATCCGCCATGTGTATTAACTGTTTCATTGCTTAATTTAAATTTTTCTGCTTTTAATTTTTCATTGACAGCTTTAACTAACTTTTCTCCGATTTTATCTCTGTCTTGTTTATTTAAAACAATCATGCCTTCATTGTAAGGAATTTTTGAAATTTCTTTTATAAGAAAATCGATATATTTGTCTTCCGGCATTGATTTAAGCATTTTTAAGGCAACATCAAAGCTTTTTTTAATAGCATCCTGCTTAGCTGTCAGCATCATCTTTCTTTTTTGAAGCTCCGCAGCTGAAACTTTTCTGCTTTTTAAGCTTTCAGAATCCTTCCCTGCCCTTTCTGTAGCTACCTTTTTAATTGTTTCCGCTTCATCCATAGCATTGTTAATTATATCATTTTTAGTTTTTTCGGCATTCATTAGGGAAGCTTTCGCATTTTCATTAGCATCCTTTAAAATGTTTGCTGTTATATTTTCAATGCTCATTTCTTCACATCCTTATTATAAATTTTTTTATCTTCTTAAAGTGCAATACCATTTACCATAAGGAATGATGCAAGAAGTGCCAAAACTGCATATGTTTCAACCATTGCTGTATAAACCATGGCTTTTGCTATTTCTTCAGGTCTTTTTCCAACTAACATAATACCTGATGCTGCAACCTTACCTTGGTGAATTGCTGAAACAAGTCCAACTATACCAATAGGAAGTGAAGCTGCTAAGAACATTCCACCTTGTGCTGTTGTTAAATTAGCCAAATTACCTGCCAGTAAACCTATTTTATTTAAAATAATAAAAGCTATAAGAAGTCCGTAAATACCCTGAGTACCTGGCAATGCCTGAAGCATCAATGTAGAACCGAACTTTTTAGGGTCTTCTGCAACAACTCCTGAAGCAGCTGAACCTGCAATACCAACTCCAATGGCACTACCAATACCTGCAATCGCTGACATTGATGCACCTAAAATAGCTAAAAAACTTCCGCTTGTAAATAATTCATTCATTTAAATTTCCTCCTTGACTAATCATTTATAATTTTGATATATTTTGTTTTCTTCATAAGCGGATTAAAAGCATCTCCACCGCCTTCATAGAATTTACCGAAAAATTCAACATATTGCAACCTTGCAGAGTGTACAAATGATCCTAATCCGTTAATTGCAAAGTTAAATACATGACCAAATGAAAATACTGCTATAAACAATATTTTGCCGACTATTCCGCTTCCTCCCATTGAGCCGATAATGCTCAATACAGATGATATAACTCCGGTTGCAAGACCAAGAGCTAACAACCTTGAATATGACAAAACATCACTTAAATAACCTGTTATTCCATAAAGGGCTAAAACACCGCTTATAAGCTTGCTTATAATGCCATTCTTTGATCTTCCCTGTGTCAATACAAGCCCTATGGCTGATATAATAGTCATCCATTTTCCGATTACTACGGAACCCGGAAGAATCATTCCTCCTGCCAGCCACAAGATAGGTCCTATAATAAATAAGTACCACAGTCCAACATCAAAGAAGGCATCCAACACATTACCGTCCCTTATTAAAATATATGCTTTCATACCCATGCCGGCAAATAAGTGAATCAAACCAAATGCGAAAGACACAATAAGGACTGTCATAGGTTCTTCTATTGGATTTAACCAAACAGGCAATAAAGGTAAATTTGCATTAAACAATACCTTAGCACCTACAGTGATACCATCACCGAACCAACTTCCAAACATAACTCCCCAGAATATTGTTGAAAGACCGCTGTAGAAAAACATTTTAAGCATTTTCTTAAAATTACCTTCTACGTTATATTTCTTCAACACTACAAAGCATAATACAGACATAATAGCTCCATATCCCACATCACCTAACATCATACCGAAGAATAAAGCATAAAAAGGTGACATCATTGCAGTAGGGTCTATATTTGAAGATGACGGGAGGCTGTACAATTCAGTAACTGATTCAAATGGCTGAACAAAAGAGTTGTTATTTAATAAAATGGGATATTGTTCTCCTTCTTCCGGCTCTTTTATCTCATACCAGCTTTGATAATTGTTTAAGGTTTGTTCCACCTTATCCTTTACTTTTTCCGGAATCCATCCCTCTATATAAAATGTAGTATCTGTTGTAAGCATGTTTCCTAAAATTTTATTCTTATCTCTTTCAATTATCAAATGGTCGTACAAAAGCTCAATTTCTTCCTTGTAAGGAACAGCTTCAGTTAAACTTTTTTCTATTATTTCCTTTTTTCTGAATATTTCTTTTAATTTTTGTTCATATATAACGATATTTTCAGCTGCAGTTCCATCTAAATCCTTAAAGTTTACTGTATTGAATCCATATTGTTTAAGAACTTCAAATACAGCTTCCTTTTCTTTTGTCAAGCAGATGATAGAAATATAATGTTGATCTTTATCGCTGCCAATTGTTTTAAGGTAACACGAGTCAGTTTTCTGTTCTAAATCATTGGCTAATTTTTCAATTTCAACTATATTTGGAACAACACCTGTAAATAAGCTGGTGTACCTTGTTTCACCTAAATCAAGCGGAACATCATAGCCAGCCCAAGGTCTCAAACTTAATATCGAAGCCTCTGTCTTATTTTCTTCAGTGCTTAATTCATTCAGTGATTTGTTTAATTCAAGAACCTTAGACACGTTTTCCTCTATTTTGGCATTTTTCAGCATTTTTTGCGAAAACTCATTTGAAGTTATTGTTTTTCTGGTGCTGAATAATGGTCTCTTACTTGTATCATATTTGTCCAAGCTTGCGAGTACTTCACTGATTTTAGAAATTTTTGCATCATAGTTTAAAACTTCAGTTTCATTGCCATCCTTTTTTATAAATGAAATCCATTCAGGGTCGGTTAGTTTAGTATCCTGTGAACTTATTTCCACAACTCCCAAATCCATAATATCTTTGATAAGCAATGATTTTTCCTTGTTTAAACCGATAATGCTGATTTTGTTCATCTTAACTATTGCCACTGGCCTTCACTATCCTTTCCAGTATAATCGATGCAGCATCATCCATGTTTTTATCTGCCTTTTTAAGAATTCTTTCACATTCCTTTGAAGCATCATTAATTATGCCATCATACAAAAGCTGTCCTTCAGCTTCAGCAGCTCTAAGAATTTCGGTACTTTTTGATTCAGAATATTCCCGTGCTTCTTCTATGATTTGTTGAGCTTCTGTGTTTGCATCAGTAATAATCTGTTTAGCTTGTTGAGCAGCTTCTTTCTTAATATGTTCAGCTTTTTCTTCAGCCTCCTTAATCACCTTGATGATTTCAATCGACACTATACCACCACCTTTTTTATTATTAGGAAAACATATGCATTTTCCTTATATTACTATAATTTATAGGATTCAAAATGTCAATAGAATAACTATTCCCACAAAATTATGCAGTTATTCATTTCATTTTAGTTTTTGCTTTTTATAAGCTAAAGCTTGTACAACAATGATAATTAAATTTTTAAATATTTACCGTAACATAAGTTACTGAAAAAACTTAAAGTTTTGTTATTCAAAGACAATAAATTATAATAATTTTTTTAATAGTATAATAACAAGTTAAATTTTTATCAAGAGCGCACTTTTTTGTACTTTAGTATCCAAAAAGATACTCAGTATGTTAATCCATATTGCCGGAAATTTTCTTTTGCAAAACATTTTCATTGGATTTAATTTCCAAATATTCAGCCCCAAAGCCATGCATCATTTCTAATATTGGCATTATTTTTTCTCCAAGCTCAGTTAAACCATATTCAACCTTTGGAGGAACAACCGGATAGACCTTTCTATAAATAAGATGATCCTCCTCTAAACTTCTAAGCTGCTGTGTAAGCATCTTTTGTGTAACGTCCGGCAACCTCCTTTTAATATCATTGAACCTTAATATTTTACCGCTGAGATACCATAAAATCAAAATTTTTCTTTTACCGGACAACAGTTGTTGAACTAATACCATTGGACAAATTTTGTATCTTATACATTTATCACTCATATGACAACTGTTGTGTCTTTCTGCATCCTTAAACACGCCTTCACCTCATCACTAATATTAAGTATCTTTTTAAACCATACAATCAAATTTATTACCTACATATCTATTATTATAGTACAGCATAATTATAGCACGGCTATTTTAAAATAACAATAATTTTGTGAAAACAATTTCTTATTGTTAATATTTTATCATACCTTAATGAATTTCGCTACATATAAATTTATAAATATAAATGCGTAGAGAACTCTAAAAAATAGTGTTAGGGCATACAAAAACTGTGTCATCAATGTGACACAGTTGAGAATCAATTTTTATTCTAATTTACTGCAAATATAAGCTCTGCTTCAGCAACAATTTCATCATCTACATAAGCTGTAGCGCTCCCTATGCCAAAACTGCCTTTTAACTTAATTATTTCAGTAACTAATCTTAAAGTGTCTCCCGGACAAACTTTTTTCTTAAATTTAGCTTCCTTTATACCACCGAAATAAACAACCTTACCTTTAAATTTATCCAAAGATAAAATAGCCACAGCACCTGTCTGTGCCAACGCTTCAATAATTAAAACACCCGGCATTACAGGATTGCCCGGAAAATGGCCTTGAAAAAATTCTTCATTAAATGTTACATTTTTTATGCCAACCGCCATTTCTCCTTCAGTAAGCTCAATTATTTTATCGATTAAAAGCATAGGATATCTATGAGGTATTATTTTTTGTATATCTTCTGTATTATAAATCATAGTTAATTTCCCGAGTATTTTTTTAGGATTAAAGCAGCATTATGACCGCCAAATCCAAAAGCATTTGAAAGCGCATAGTTAAATTCTTTCTTAATGCCTTCGTTCGGAACAAAGTTTAGTCCTAATTCAGGATCAGTTACTTTATGATTAATTGTAGCCGGAATAAATCCATCTTCAAGCGCCTTAGCACATATTATAGCTTCCACTGCTCCTGCAGCTCCAAGTAAGTGGCCTGTCATTGATTTAGTTGAACTGATTAACAATTTATTAGCATAATCTTTAAATATATTTTTTATAGCTTGAGTTTCAAATTTGTCATTATATAAAGTACTGGTTCCATGGGCATTTATATAAGTTATATCTTCCGGTTTCAATCCGGCATCTTCAATTGCATTTAACATTACCGCTGACTGACCTTCTGAGCTTGGGTCAGGAGATGTCATGTGGTATGCATCACAGGTTGCGCCATACCCGACTATTTCAGCATAAATTTTAGCGCCTCTTTTAATTGCATGCTCATATTCTTCAATAATCATTATTCCGGCACCTTCTCCCATTACAAAGCCATGTCTTTCAGCATCAAAAGGTATAGAGGCCCTGTTTACATCAGTTGTGGTTGAAAGGGTTGTAAGTGCTGAGAAACCTGCTATAGAGCAAGGTGTTATAGCTGCTTCCGAACCGCCTGCAATCATTACATCACAAATTCCGTCCTGAATTCTCTTATATGATTCACCTATGGCATTGGCTCCTGTAGCACATGCTGTTACAGGTGAATAATTGATTGCTTTTGCTTTGTATTTAATAGCAACAAGACCGGATGCCATGTTAGATAACATCATTGGAATAAAAAATGTTGAAACCTTGCTTGGTCCCTTTGTAAGAAGCTTTTCATGTTCTGCTTCTATAGTATGAATACCGCCTACTGCACTTCCTACAACACAACCAAATCTTTTGCTGTCTAATTTTTCTACATCCAAACCTGAGCTCTGTACAGCTATATCAGCTGCAGCAAGAGCAAATTGACTGAATCTGTCCATTCTTTTTGATTCTTTTTTATCCAAATATACGGTTGGATCAAAATCTTTTATTTCAGCTGCTAATTTAACACTGAATTCAGTAGTATCAAATGATTCTATAGGGCTGATGCCGCATTTTCCTAACTTTACATTTTCCCAAAATTTTTCACCGGATCCAATAGGGCTTACAACTCCGATACCGGTTATTACAACTCTCTTTTTCATAAATCCTCCCTAAATACGATTGATAAGCAATTGGTTGGCGATTGATTAGCAATAGAATATCAATAGATTAAAAAAATCTTTTTCCCATTGCACATCAATAGCTAATCCATTGCTAATCTATTGTTACATATAGTATCCGCCATTAACAGACAATATTTGTCCTGTAATATATGACGCTTTATCAGAAATCAAAAATTCTACTGCATCCGCAATATCCTCCGGTTGTCCTAATCTTTGCAGCGGAATGTTTTTCATCATTTCATTTCTTATTTCTGCCGGAATTTTATCAGTCATTTCTGTTTGAATAAATCCCGGGGCTATGGCATTTACAAGTATATTTTTCTTACCCAACTCTCTTGCCATGGATTTAGTCATGCCGATTATGCCTGCCTTAGAAGCAGAATAGTTTACCTGTCCTGCATTTCCCGCAAGACCGACAACAGATGATATGTTAATGATCCTGCCGTTTTTTTGTTTAAGCATTTTTTTTGCAATATGCTTGCAGCAATTAAATGTTCCCTTTAAATTAATGTCGATTACCTGATCAAATTCTTCCTCTGACATTAAAGGAAGGAGATTATCCTTAGTAATTCCTGCATTGTTAATTAAAACTTCTACTGAGCCAAAATTCTCATAAGCTTCATCTACAAGTTTTTTTGCATCATCATAATTAGAAACGTCACATTGAACTATGATATTTTTAGTTTCTTTGTTTATAAAACTGTTTACTAACTCTTCCATGGAGCTGGTATTGCTTCTGTAATTTAAAACCAAGTTATAGCCAAGTTCATTTAATCTTGAAGCGATAACTGCGCCAATACCCTTTGAAGCTCCGGTGATAATTGCAGTTTTCATATTTCCCCTTTCCGGCAATATTGCCTATAAATTAAGCATAAGACAACTCTAAAAACTCTTCTAAGGTCGCAATACTGTCTATGTTTATTGATTTAACATTTTTATCTATTTTCTTTAAGAAGCTTGATAAAGTTTTTCCGGGTCCTATTTCTACAAATGTATTAACTCCATCAGCTATCATCTTTCTTACACAAGCTTCCCATCTAACCGGATTATAAACTTGCTTTTCTAACTTTTCTGCTATGATTGAATCGTCAATATAGTATTCAGTATCAACATTTGATATAACATCACAGGATGGTTTCTTAAATTTTATTTTTGATAAATCTTCTTTAAGCTTGTTGCCTGCAGATATAAGCATTGAAGTATGAAATGGTGCGCTCACCTGCAGCCTTACAGCTTTTTTAATATTGAACTCTGCAGTTTGATTAAGTGCACTTTCAATTGCAGTACTTTTTCCTCCTACAACTATTTGTCCCGGGCAGTTAAAGTTTGCAGGTTCCAATAATCCGAATCTTTCTGTAATGGTTTTACAAAATCTAATTGCATCTTCGTCTGTACAGCCCATAAGCGCAAGCATTCCGCCTTCGCCGACAGGCACTGCATTTTGCATATAGTTACCTCTGTTATAAACAAGCTTAACTGCTGTTTCAAAGTCCATTGCCCCTGCTGCTGTTAATGCAGAATATTCACCTAAGCTAAGTCCGCCCATTACAACAGAATTATTTTTTGAATTCTTTTTGATAATTTCATAAATAGCCATGCATACAGTAAGTAAAGCCGGCTGCGTAATTTTAGTAATGCTCAAATCTTCATTTGGTCCATCAAAGCACAATTTTGTTATATCAAAGCTTAGTGCTTCATTTGCCCTTTGAAATATTTCTTTACTTTCTTTAAAATTTTCATAAAAGTCCTTTCCCATTCCGGCATATTGAGCGCCTTGCCCGGGAAATACAAAAGCAGTTTTATTCATTATTGCCTCCTGATATAATTGTAGATATACCTTTCATTATTTTTTCTGCTTCATCAAACATTTCTTTTATCATTTCATGAGAACTTTGTTCTTTATTAACTAAGCCCGCAATTTGTCCAGACATGACAGAACCGTAATCTACATCACCTTCTACAGCAGCTTTATACAATCTGCCTCTGCCAAGCAGCTCCATTTCTTCAAGTGAAGCATTGTTTTTTTCCAAATCTTTAAATTGTGTTACAAGCTTGTTTTTTAAAACCCTTACAGGATGACCAGTCTTCCTTCCTGTAACCGCTGTATCTGTATCATTTGCTTTGATAACTTTATTTTTATAATTTTGGTGTACGCTGCATTCTTTAGCCAATAAAAATCTTGTACCTACCTGAACGCCCTGTGCCCCTAAGCACATTACCGCAGCAATACCTCTTCCGTCTCCAATGCCTCCTGCTGCTATAACAGGAATGTCAACAGCATCCACAACTTGGGGAGTTAAACACATGGTTGTTATTTCTCCTACGTGTCCTCCGGCTTCGGTACCCTCACAGATCAAAGCATCACAACCTATTTTTTCTAAATGCTTTGCATAGGCAACAGACGGAACAACAGGTATAATTTTAGAACCTGCTTCTTTCCACATTTTAATATACTTGCCCGGGTTTCCTGCACCTGTTATTATAACAGGCACCTTTTCCTCAACAAGAAGATTTGCTACCTCTTCCGCATATGGGCTTAAAAGCATTACATTTACACCAAAAGGTTTATCTGTCAATTCTTTTACTTTATCAATTTGTGCTTTAAGTGCTTCTGCTGTATTATTGCCTGCAGCCACAACTCCAAGGCCACCTGCTTCCGAAACTGCCGCTGCCAATCCCGCATCTGATATCTGTGCCATTCCGCCTTGTAAAATCGGATACTTTATATTTAACAAGCTGCATATATTTGTACTAATCATATAAGCTCCTTTATGTATCTTTTTTTGATCTACTCTTTAAAGAGAAAACGCCTGTTAGGCGTTTTCTCTTGTACGTTTAATTAATTTTGTTTTTCTGTAATATAATCCACTATGTTTTTAACTGTAACAAGCTTACCGTAATCGTCTTCTTCAATTGTTACATCTAATTCATCTTCAATTTTGCTTATTAATTCGAATAAGTCCAGTGAGTCTGCACCAAGATCATCTTTTATTTTGCTCTCAAGAGTTATATTTTCTTCTTCCACATCTAATTCTTCAACTAATATTTCTTTAACCTTTTCTAAAATCATTATATCCTCCAAAAATTTGTTTTAATATCTATTATTTTGAATTTGATATTTGTTCAATACCTAATATTTTGATATTCGAAGTATATAATAAAAAAATTAGTTTGTCAATATATTTTTCATGATTTATTGTTACAAAATAAACTTACTTTTTATGTTTGTCGAAAAATAACAGATGCCCTAACCCTATTTTTCTGACCGTAAGGGAGAGAAAAATAGCGGTAGGTCATTCGCAACGAATTCCCAATGTATGCGACCAAAGGGAGCAAATACATTGGTGAATGAGACTGCGCGATGCCCTGTTTTATAACAGGGCATCCTTTATTACTTTAACTATATACTCTGCAGCTCTGCCGTCTCCATAAGGATTAACGGCATTTGCCATTTTCTTATACTCATCTTCATTATTTAAAAGAATATTTATTTCATTATATATAACATCCTTTTCTGTTCCCACAAGCTTAGCAGTTCCTGCTTCTATTCCTTCAGGGCGTTCCGTTTCTCTTCTCACTACAAGAACCGGCTTTCCTAATGAAGGTGCTTCCTCCTGCACTCCTCCGGAATCTGATACAACTAAGTAACATTTTGACATAAGGTTTGTAAACGGCAAATAATCTAATGGCTCAATTAAATAAACACCCTTGGTATCCTTAAATACTTCTCTTGCTATTTCTCTAACCTTCGGATTTAAATGCATAGGGTAAATAACTTCTGCATCTTTATTTTTTTCTAAAATATCCTTGATTGCAGAAAAAATATTTTCCATGGGTTCGCCAATGTTTTCCCTTCTGTGGGCAGTTAATAATATTACTTTTTTATTTTCAAAATCTATATTGTTAAGAGTGTCATCTTCGAATTTATAATTATTATCTATAACCCACTTTAAGGCATCTATGGATGTATTGCCTGTTATATAGATTTTTTCATCATCATATCCCTCTTTTAAAAGATTTTGCCTTGAAGTTTTGGTTGGAGCAAAATGAAAATCAGTCATAATTCCTGTTAGTTTTCTGTTTGCTTCTTCAGGATAAGGTGAATATAAATTGCCGCTTCTTAAGCCCGCTTCAACATGGCCGACTTTTACCTGATGGTAGAAGGCAGCAAGAGCTCCGGAAAAAACAGTGGTTGTATCTCCTTGAACAAGAACCAAATCCGGTTTGCAATCTTCTATAACTCCCTCTAATCCGGTTAATGCTCTGCAAGTTATCCCCGTCAATGTTTGGCCGTTTTTAAAAATATTTAAATCATAATCGGGTTTAATTTCAAAAATCCTTAAAACTTGATCAAGCATTTCTCTATGTTGAGCTGTTACACAAATTTTAGTATCAAAATTTTCTTCATCATTCTTTAAGCTTTTTATTATGGGGGCCATTTTTACGGCCTCGGGACGTGTCCCAAAAATAACAAGCACTTTTATTCTATTCATACATAATCCTCCTACTGTTACAATTGATAAGCGATTGCTTGGCGATTGATTGGCAGTTGATTAATAATAAAACTATTTTCTTTTCCTATTGCCTATCAATAGCAAATCTACTGCAAATCTATTGCAAATCCATTGTCCTTATTGTTCCTTCTTTTTAAACAAGCCGGCTTTTTTAGCAAAATAAAATACTACAAGAACAGATATTGTTGCAAGAATAATGCCCTTGAAAGGATCTGTATCTGCTATGATAACTGCAATGATACCAAGCATCATGCTGATAAAATACATTATTAAGACCGTTTGTCTTTGATTTAGACCTGATTTCATAAGCTTGTGATGAAGATGTTCCTTGTCTGCCTGCATTATCGGTTTTTTATTTAGATATCTTCTTATAATTGCAAATGCAGTATCAAATATCGGCAAGCCAAGAGCAAATATCGGAACTGCCAAGGCAACAGCAGCAACGCTTTTAACCATACCAAGAACAGATGTTACTGCAAGCATATAACCTAACAATAAGGCACCTGTATCTCCCATAAATATTTTTGCCGGATTAAAATTAAAAGGCAAAAATCCTAAAGAAGCACCTGCAATAATTGCACACTGCATCACTATAAAATCATGTCCCATATTGGCTGCAGTAAATAAAAGCGTTGTGGCTGCAATGCTTGCAACTCCAGACGCAAGCCCATCTAAACCGTCTATTAAATTTATTGTATTTGTTATTCCCACCAGCCAAAATAAAGTTATCGGATAGGATAACCAACTCAATAAATAGCTCATTCCCGTCGCAGAAAGAGGGTTGGTGATGAAATGAATCCGAACTCCTCCCTGAATGGCAATAAGCGCTGCAACAATTTGTAATAAAAGCTTTATCTTAGCAGGCATATCATACATATCATCCACTATTCCCGCTAAAACGACAACGGTTGCACCCACCATTATTGATATGTTCGTCTTTGTATGAGGCATGTATACAAACATGCACGCCATAATTGCTATATAAATTGCCAAGCCACCGAAGTAAGGCATCGGCTTACTATGTATTTTTCTTGGGTCTTTTGGTATATCTAATGCACCAACCTTAATTGCAAGACGCCTTGCAGGCGGAGTCATTATAAATGATATTATTACAGCTGAGATAAAAGCTACAAAATAATTAGCCATACTATTCCTCTACTCTAAGTTTTTCAATATCCATTAATTTGTTTACTCTGTTTTCATGTCTTCCGCCTTCAAATTCAGTCATAAGCCATGCATCAACTATATCTGTTGCCACTCCCTTGCCCAATACTCTTTCTCCTAATGCGAGCATGTTTGCATTGTTGTGCATTCTTGACATTCTTGCCATATATTCATTGGTACAAAGAGCACATCTAATTCCTTTTACTTTATTTGCAGCTATGGATATACCTATACCTGTTCCGCAAATTATAATTCCTCTTTCAACCTCATTGTTTGCAACCATCTGTGCTGCCTTTTTTCCAAAGTCAGGATAATCAACAGAATCCGTATTGTATACGCCTATATCTGATATATCATAACCGCCGTTTATCAGATGCTTTTTAATTGCTTCCTTTAATTCAAATCCGCCATGGTCGCAGCCAAGTACTATTTTCATTTTAACCTCCAATTTTAACAATTGATTTGCAATTGATGATCCATAGACAAGCAATTGATGTGCAATAGTCTTTTCCATTGCCACTCAATAGCTTATCTATTGCTTATCTAATGATTTTATTATTTTTATTAAGTGTTCTTCTATTTCCTCTGCTACTTGTTCATAGGTTGTAATATCCATACCATATGGGTCTTCAATATTTATATTATTTACAGCAATTTTTTCATTATTAATTATAGCGCCATATTCCTTTAAAGTAAAAATTTTATCTGCATACTCCGTTAGAGCATTTATAATGATTTTTTTATGACTATCTGTCATAGTCAATACTAAATCAGAATCCTTAATGATTTCTTCAGTAAGCTGTCTTGACTTGTGGTTTTTAATGTCAATTCCTTTTTCTTTTAAAACTTTAATTGATTTTTCATTTGCTTGTTGTCCTTCAAAAGCGCTTATTCCTGCTGAAGAAACATTTATGCCTTCAATATTGTTTTCTTTTAAAAGAGATTTTAATATCCCCTCTGCCATGCTGCTCCTGCAGGTGTTGCCGGTGCAAACAAATAAAATATTCATATTTCACCTCACACAACAATAGTTTGGCTGGATGCCTTTCCTAATCTGTTCATTATGGCTTTCCCCAAGCCATATTCGTCAACTGCTTCTGCAAGGATTAAATCAACCCCCATATGGTCAAAATCTCTTAATATCCTAAATAAATTTGACGAAATTGAAAGGGGTTTTGTTCTGTCTCCCATAGAAATTTTAGTTTTATTTATATAATTTTTATCAGTTTGATCCGTGGACATTATTCCCACCCTAAACCCTTCAGAACTGAATTTTTCATAATCACTGTTTATTATTTCAGCAATTTTATCTATTGGACCTTTATATAAAATCACCTTTGCCTTAGGTGAATAATGTCTATATTTTTGACCGGGAGATTTAGGAATTATTTTTTCATCACTTTTAATAATCGCAGGATCATAATCGCAATTTCCAAGCACATTTATTATATCCTCTTTTGTTATTTTTCCGGGTCTTAAAATCATAGGTATTTTACTTGTCATATCTACAACCGTCGATTCAAGCCCTATGTCTGTGCTTCCGCCGTCGATTATCATGTCAACCTTGCCCATCAAATCCTCAATTACATGGCTTGCTTCTGTTGGACTTGGTTTTCCTGAAGTATTTGCACTTGGAGCAGCAATCGGCTTCTTGCTTTCCTTGATTAGTGCAAGGGCTATTTTATTTATAGGGAGACGAATAGCTGCTGTTTTAAGACCGGCCGATATTTTATCCGATAAAATATCCTTTTTATTTAAAATCATTGTTAAAGGTCCGGGCCAAAATTTCCGAGCCAACAACCTTGCATTTTCAGGAATATCAGAAACTAAATCTTTTAATTCATCATAATCGGCTATATGTACTATTAAAGGATTATCCTGCGGTCTTCCTTTTGCCATAAAAATTTTATCAACTGCTTTATCATTTAATGCATCAGCTCCGATACCGTAAACCGTTTCTGTAGGGAAAACAACAATTCCTCCCTTATTAATAATTTCAGAAGCTTCTTTTATTATTTTATAATCAATATTGTCAGGATCTACCTTTACAATTTTAGTATTAATCATTTCTTCCACCCCTACACAATGGATTGTCTATTGATTTGCAATGGATTAGCGATTGATTTAGTTGATTAACAATTTTGTTTTCCATTGCTACACCATTGCTTATCCATTGTTAATCTATTGTTTATTATATACCACATTATACCCATTAACAAGAATTTACTTCTTAATATTTTCAATAAGAGCTTTGCTCGTCATTCAACGGTTTCAGTGGGAGATTAAACTCCCACTGAAAATATTAATTTAGTTATTACTTAAAACAACAATCTGTACATATATATTAATAAAGAGGAAGGGGGACACACCTTTTTTAACAGGGCAAGTCTTTGTGGGTAAGAGGAATGTCCCCGTCATAACATTCTTAGGAGGATAATGGTGGATATTTTATATTATTTTATTATTGGGTTTATAATTGGCAGTACCGGAACGCTCATGGGAGGACTGTTATCTATTATAATTCCAAAACCAAATGACAAGACTACAGCTGCAATGCTTAGCTTAGCAGCAGGAATTATGCTATCTGTTATTTCCTTTGATTTAATGCCTCAGGCATACGAAATCGGCGGTTTTTTTATAGTTACATTGGGTCTTGTTTTTGGTTTAATAGTTGTATTTTTTGCTGAAAAATTAATACCTGCGAATAAATTAAAAAAATACCAGGGCAAAAAATTAAACTATATAAAAATGAGTTTAATTATTATAATAAGCATGAGCTTGCACAATTTTCCCGAAGGTATAGCAGTTGGCTCAAGCGCAGTTTATTCGGAAAATTTGGGCATAAAAATAGGAATACTCATTGCAGCCCACGATATTCCCGAAGGCATGAGCGTAGGTATTCCTTTGATTATGGCTGGTGCTTCTCCTCTTTCTGTACTGTTTATAACATTGCTAACCGGTATACCCACTGCATTCGGTGCAGTATTTGGAGCGCTTCTTGGAAGCATATCCAAATATTTCATTGGCTTTTGCCTATCAGCTGCAGCAAGCAGCATGCTCTATGTTACATCAAATGAACTTATACCGGAAGCCAATATATTATACAGAGGAAAGAGCAATGCTGTTTTTCTGTTAATAGGTTTCATATGCGGCTGCTACTTATCATATGCATTGTAATGCTAATTTGCATTAAATCAGCAGCTATTATAAATATTTTCATATTGAAGATTATTTTTATTGATTATAGCAATAAATTTTTCCGTATCCTCTTTATAAAATCTTATGCACAATCCACAGCTTGAACTTATACTTCTTGGTACGGGAATTATTTTAAATCGTATATCGTATTTTTTTAAAGCAGCTTCTACCTTCATGGCATAAGAAACCGATTTAAAAGTCATATAGTTGTATTCATTCATAATATTTTTTATTTTACGGCACCTGTTGCACCATTACTCTTCATAATTTGCTTCATGCCATCAGTTGCTTCAACTGTTCCATCCTTAAAAATCCATAATGCCTCTACACCATCCAAGGATTCCACCAATTTTCTTCCTTCTTCATAAGGAGTTAAAAATACTGTCGTAGATAAAAAGTCCGCATCTCCCGAATCTTCGGTTATAACGGTAACAGCTCTGAAATAATCCCCCGGCATCAGTGTATCCGGGTCGATTAAATGATGAAGCACTTTATCACCGACCATATAATATCTTTCATAATCACCGCTTGCTACCACAGAGGCATTATTTATATAAACCGTATCTAAAAGATTATTATCTGCAAATCTTTGTTTATCAGGGTCCTGTATACCTACTCCCCATCGTTCTCTTATTCCGTCCATAGGTTTTCCGAATGTTTTCACATTGCCTCCGGCACTAATTATACCAGAAGTGAATCCGTCCTTTACAGCTTCATCAACGATGATTTCCGTGGCATAGCCCTTTGCGACAGCCCCTACATCCAAGCTCATTAAAGGATCATTTATATAAACGGTACTGTTTTCAACATCCACTATTACTTTATCCAAATCCGTATGTTCACTTGCTTTTATTAATTCTTCCATAGGAGGTATTTTTGCATTTGCAGGGTCTTCTATTCCTTCTTCTCTGTAATTATGCCAGATTTTAAGAACAGAACCCATTGCGATATCAGTTTTATGGCTTACATCTTCATACATTTTCTTTGAAAATAAAATTAAATTAATAATATCATCATCAACTTTGACAGGTTTAACTCCTGCATTGTCATTTATTGTCTTGATATTATTAATCCCGTCGTATTCATAATACTTATCATAAAGCTTATGGAGCTCTAAAAACCTGTCTTCCATTTTCTTTACATGATTATTAAACTCTTCTTCTGATTTAGAATATCCGACTATTTGTGTTACAGTGTTGAATGCATTATAAATTGTGTAGCTGTATTTATTGTATTCTGATTGGTTTGGAGGATTTTGATTTTGTTTATCACATCCTGCTAAAAAAGCAAAAATTAAAATTCCTATTAATAATAAAGGAATTATTTTTTTCATATTTATCACCCTAAAATATAATAACAAAAATATTTAATTATATCAATAGGCAGATGACCCAAATTTTTAAGTGCAAAAATTTAAGCTCCCTCATTTCTGAGGGAGCAATTATTATTTGTGTCGTCTGCTATATTTATTATCTTGCGTTAGCTATTGCTTCTTTTACTATTGATTGATATCCTTCTACAGTTATTGTAACTGCTGATGTTAATTCAGGAACATCAGGAACTGATTTGTGGCTTGCATCTCTTTCTTTCACTTTTAATCCGGTGATTTCATCAACTGTCTTGCCGATCATCCAGTCTTCGAATGCATCCATTTGTTCAAACCATTCCTTACCGATTGTTGAAGCTTTAACCATTCCGTAACCTTCTTTAATTTCTTTCTTAGTTTGTGGTTCAGCTTTTTTATCTGTAGTTACTTTTCCGTCATTATCATAAGCTATTTTTACCTGAGCTACATCAACGATAGCTTTTACAACTTTACCGTCTTTGTCTAAAGCGGTAGCTGTCATATAAGTATCAACTTGAGCTGCCGGAGTTGCTTCTGCAGTTTTATCTTTCGATTTGTTTATATGAGTTTCAACTCCAAGTCCAACTTTTTCTGCACCATGAGCATCTTCTGCTTTTTCCCAAGCTTCTTTAACAGCTGCTATATATCCTTCAACTGTTACTGTTACTGCTGATGTTAATTCAGGAACATCAGGTACGTTTTTATGAGATTCATCTCTTTCTTTAACCTTTAATCCTGCAATTTCATCAACTGTTTTACCGATCATCCAGTTTTCGAATGCTTCAATTTGTTCAAACCATTCCTTACCGATTGTTGAAGCTTTAACCATTCCGTAATCAGGTCCTAAATCTTTTTTAGATTTAACTTCAGCTTCTTTGTCGGAAGTAACTTTCAAATCTTTGTCAAATGCAACTTTAGTTTGAGCAACATCGATTGTTACGCTTGCAACTTTACCGTCAGCATCAAAGCCAACTGCTGCGATAGTAATATCTGCTTGTGCTGTTGCTGTAGCTTCAGCTGTAGCATCTTTTGACTTAGCAATTGAAATATTTTGTCCTAAACCAACTTTAGCAATTGAACCTGCTTCGCCTTTTGGAGCTTCAACTTTCGGAGCTTCTGTTTTCGGAGCTTCAGCTTTAACTATTGGCCATGGGTTAGCAGCAGGGTCTAAAGCGTTTTTAACCGCATAGATTATAGCTTTACTTGTAACAGTAGCTCCTGCAACAACATCTACATCTGCAGAGTTCTTTTCAGCTATTTTAGCCGGTAATTCATCTATTGCTTTTGAACCGATACCTGCAGTTTCGTTTGCTCCTACGGCTTCAACTTTTGTTATCTTGTCCCCTTCTTTTGTAACTGTTACTGTTACTTCTCCACCAAAACCTTCACCTGTTCCATTTAAAGTAACGGTTTCAGCTTTTGTTCCTGTTTGACTTGTACATCCAAATAATGATGTAACCATTAGCACCACTAAAATTAATGATAATGCTTTTTTCATGATATCCTCCAAATTATGTTTATGTAATATTGAAACATCTTGATTATAACATATCGTTTTTTCCTTGACAATATGTTTATTGGTTTTTTATTTAATATTTTGAATTTTTGACATATGTTGTAATATAATTATACGGTTAATTAGTAATAAAACCATTGAAATACCAGCAAATATATTAAAAAGCTTGTCGAAAATTATAAAAAAACAGTTGTGGGATTTCATCCTACAACTGTAAATATTAAGTAATCATTGTTTAATACTTAACTCACCTATTTTCTTATTGTTTTCTATACTATGAACCTGCATTTTATTCTCCGAAAATGTGTAAAGATAATCATTTATATAAATTATTCTTATAACTTCATCTCCATAGGAATAATCTTCTGCATTCATATGACTTATTTTATTTTTAAAACTGAAAGAATCATTTTTTATATTATAAACATATGCACCGTTAAATTCTGTTTTGTAATTTTCTCCTGCTGCATTTACCGGGAAGGCCATTAAACCTTTGTATGTTGAGAACATAAGTGCTTTATGGTTATACAATAACTCTGAATATGTTCCTGGCTTACCTATTACCTCCGCATAAAGTTCCTTAGGATTATCGGGTCTTGTTACATCAAACAAAGAAATCTTAAGTCCTCCCGTTACTGTACCACCCCACTGGTTTTCATCAGTATCATATCCAAAACCAAATATATGATTTTCATCAACCATATGCAAATATGTGCTGTACCCAGGTATTTTAAGCTGTCCCTTTACCGTTGGTCTTGTCGGGTCAGAGGCATCAATCACAAACAATGGATCAACCTGTTTGAATGTTACCATGTAAATCCTGTCTCCGGCAAATCTTGTACTGTAAATCCTTTCTCCCTCTGCCAAACCCTCAAGCTTACCAATTGTTTTTAAGTCGGAATTCAATATATAAACATTGTTTTTAGAAGTATTTTGCCACATTTCTCCGGTAGTTGTAGCAATTCTGAAATATCCCTCATGCTCATCCATTGAAAATTGATTTATTATATTTCCGGGCACTCTTCCTTGAGAAACAACATCAATATTGCCTTCGTTTAATTTAAATTTGTAAATTACAGTGCTGTAAGTGTACACAGGATTGTATATTTCTTTTTGTTCAGCTGTGTAATCGTAGGAATAATCAGCTATTGCTGCATACATACTGTCCTTTGATACATAAATAGTGTTTGAGCCGCCCAAATATACATCCACATCCGGTTTTGAAGCAACATCTGATAAATTAATTCCAACAGTGTACATATACCTGCTGTCTATATAATTCGGGAAATATTTAATTTTATCATATGTAAATTCATGTTTTGTGTTTGATAATACATCTGTATAGTATGGAACAGGTATATCCACAGTATTTTTGTTATAAATATCATAACTGTAATAATTAATATACTTTGTGCTTACTAAATACAATTTGTCTTCTATTGTCCTGCCTGACAAATAATTTCCGTCAAACAGATATTCTTTTTCTAATTTAGGTTTTTCTATATTTTCAATATTGTAAATCAATACATTTGTTCTGTCGTCATAGTATCTTGGAGGAGCTATCATTTTTTCCGATTCTAAACCATTATAGCTCATAATATGAAACATATTGTTTTGCCCTATAATTATAAGCTTTTTGCCTGATAGGAATATTTCGCTGATACTTGTATTTTCCGGCACTTGAACAGTTGATACAACATTTGGCTTTTGTGGATTTGAATCAATTATTTTAAGACCTGAGGAAGTATTTATATAAATGTATTTTCCGTCATTTTTTATAATATCTCCTTCCTGAACTCCTTCCACCTGATTGTTTGTATTAGAGCTGTTTTCTTGTGGAGCTGCTTCTGGGGCTGCCGCAGGTGCTTCCGTCGCAGATTCACTTTTTTCCGACGATACACTATCGTCTAAAAACACTCCTCTTTCACGCCACACATAATTATAAAGCTTAGAATTGTATTCTAACAAAGCTATTAAATTTTCTTTTGAACCAACCGTTAATATTTTGTTTTGAGAAAGCGGCACATTGTTGTTTTTAGTTATATATACCGAATTTGTACTTCCGTCCCATTTTACTGTATGTCCTAAATTTTCAGTTATAAATCTTAAAGGTGCGAAAGTTCTTGAATTAATCATAATAGTAGGAACATCTATATCCTTTATTTCACCGTTAACCATTACTTTATTTTTACCTAAAAGCATTTCTATTTCATTGCTTTTATCCTTTATTACAACCTCTGACAAATTCTTGTTCCAATCAACATTTGCTCCAAGCTTTTCAAAAACACCTCTTAAAGGAATCAATGTTCTTCCGTTTTCAATTATGGGATTAACATCAAATTCAATTTTTTCATTATCTACGTAAACTGAAACATTTGTTGCAGCAAAGCCGTTAAAGCTAAATAGAAGTATCAGTATAAATGAAAGTGTTAATATTTTAAAACTCTTAGTTTTCATAGTCGGTCTCCTTTCTAAAATTTTAGTTTTTATTTATATTAGACGTTTTCCTCATAATTTTTGTTCCGAAAAAAAGGGGTATTAAAGAATATATATTTATTCCTTAATACCCAACAATTCCTTATCTAAACTCAGGAGGCATAAAAGTGCTGCAGCATGTTTCTTCAGGATTTTCTGCGTTTTTACCATTTACAACGACTCTTGTTGCTTCACATTTTTCATTTCCATTATAAACGCATTGCACTGCCTTACAGTTTATTGATGTATTACTTTTCGGCTCACTTAATGAGCTTCTGACTCCGGGTTTTTGCTCTATAAATGTATCGCAGCTTGTAAAGCGGCTTTCATTTGCCTGTTCACCGTCAACATCTAATGTTGGAGCCGTACACCCTTCTCTTTTATTAAAATAACAATTTGATACTGTACAAACTATTTGTGCCATTGGCTAAACTCCTTTTAATGTTATTATATATTAGTTTATCCAATTAACGTCTTTTTATTATTTAGGTTTATATGCCATTATATGCTTTGGTCAAGGGATCTCTATAGTATGCAAGCAATAAATCTACCATTCTTCCATAGCTTTTGACACCATCTTTCTGATTATTTGCTTTTAAATAAGCGTCGTTAACTTTGTTTGAAATTTCTGCAACCTTTGTTTCATATTGCTTCCAATAATTTGTTGAATATTGTAAATCATATAAAACATCTTTAGAATATGTTTCATAAAGCTTTTTAAAAGAATCATAGTCCTCATAATAAAGTGCATTCATGCTGTGAGTGAGAGCAAGCATTGTACCGCTGTAGTAAAAATCATCAAAGTTAGAGTTAATGCATGCAAGGTATGATATAAAGTTTGCTTCATCCTCTCTCATAAAACCTCTTAAATGCACAAGCTCATGCACCATAGTTGAAGGTATTTCATATGGAGGTATATGAATGTTTACATTTGACTCAAACGTAAAAGGAAAAAACATACCGGTTATCCTCATTTCAGACATAATATTTGAAAAATATACCTGTTTAGGTGCAGAAAAATTACCCCTTAAAACGAGGTACCTCTCAGATATTTTATCTATAGACAGCTTCGCTCTTTGTGATGTTCCATAGAAGTTCGCGTCAAATAATTCTGCAGTGTTATTTTTGCTGTTCAATTTAGCCCTTTTTTCATTTGCATCATTTATTAATAATTCACATAAATTAATAAGTTCTTCCTTTGATGACTTTTTAATTTCAAGACCTGAGTAGTGGGTAAATTCATATCTGTAATAATTAATGCCGCAAAACAACACAAACATAAGAAAAATAACTGTTGATGCATATACAATATTTAACAAAAACCTTTTAACATGCTCAAATGTCTTACCTATTATTGTTTTAACCAAGGTTACAGTGAAATAAACCAATAAAAGTACTATAAGTCCAATAATCAAAATCTCTGCTAAAGAAAATGATATTTTAGAAGTAAAAAATGATATAGTTTCCGAAAATACAGGATAGACATTCAATGCATAAAATTCTGCAAAGCTTAAATTAAACTTTGCAATCATATTTAAAAGTATGGAAAATAGTAAGAGCACTAATATAACAACTTTTTTACCCATAAAAACCCCCATATCACAGGGAACGGTTCTTCCCGTCCAAAATGAATAATTTCATAACTATTATATCACAATAATAAAATATGTAAAAACAATATAAAAAAACCACTTAAAATATTTTGTTAGCGTTCAAAGGGACAAATTGTGAACCGAGGTTCATATGTACAAGGCGGATGACGTAAGCTGTCCGCCTTGTGCTGTTACGCGATGTTTTCTTGTTCCTCATTTTCCGTATCTTCTGTGGTGAACTGCTCGTTGGTCACCCGCCGGAGGCGAAATCACCTTTCTACAAAAACAGGGGTTAAGCCTTTATTTACATTACACCTTGAATCCATTCGCAATAACGTATATAATTAAAATATATCTTTATGACATGAGGAGCGTTTCAATGGATTTTATTACTGTGCGGGAAATTGCGGGTAAGTGGGATAACTCTCAAAGTCGAGTACAAAAACTTTGTGAAGAAGGCCGTATCCAAGGCGTGCTTCGTTTCGGAAAATCATGGATGATTCCAAGCGATGCAAAAAAGCCCACTGATCCACGAAAAATTCGTAAAAAGGAGTTCATAGCATATGATGACGAACCATAAAGAGAATCAAAACGGCTTGGAGGACTCATTCCAATCCTTTTTCAATTCTGATAAGGAAGCCTTACTTGCAAAGGCAATCGAGTTGTTTCCATATATGATTCACGTTTTTGCCCCTGATGGAACCACGGTGTTTGTCAATGAGGCCGTGCGCAAGCAATACGGAATCACGCGGGAACTGCTTGAAGAGACCATCATTGGAAAGTATAACGTCTTAAAAGATCCTGCCGTTACCTCCAATATTCCGCTTAGCGTGCTGCAGCGGGCATTTCGGGGGGAGACCATTTATTGCCCCGATATTAGGATTCCTCTGAGTGTTCTGGCGGAGCGTTTTAGTGTGCAGGACTACGATATGGAGGCCATGTATCAGGACATCACCAACTTCCCAATCTTTGATGATACGGGACAGGTCGCCTATGTTGTTGGCATTCAGACTGTCAAAAGGGTCTACCGTGGCAAGGAGGAAATTGAGAAAGCGAAGGAGTATATAGAAACCCACTGGCTGGATGCTTTTGATATCAACGAAACGGCGAAAGCGGCGTGTCTGAGTCGGACTCATTTTTCAAGGCTTTTTAAGAAACATACTGGGATGACGCCCCACGATTACTACGTCAACCTTAAAGTCAGCCGGATCAAAGATACATTATCGAATTCAAATTTGTCCATCTCTCAGGTGTTCGCTGCCTGTGGCTTGGACTACAACGGCCACTTCGCAAAAGTCTTTAAGGAAAAAACGGGACTCTCCCCATCCCAATATCGAAAAAGTGCACAACAGAGCTGAATACTCTGGCCGTGATAGAAAACAGGTCTTCGGAATTTCCGAAGGCCTGTTTTCATTTTGTACCGAATGGTCTTTTTCTTACTAAACTCGGTCGGATAACGTCTATCTAATTCAAAAATTTTCCATTACCATGAAGGTAAATAAGGGTGGAAAGGAGGATATGCTCCGTGGGTGAGAAAACGAAAGAACAACTTCTATCGGAACTGCTGGAGCTTCAAAAGGAGCTGGAGGCGAAAGTGCAGTATCACGATCAGATGATCCGGCGGTTCCAGATGCTTACTGCAAATGAAGGTCTGTTTTCCCAGATTATTGATTTCTGTCCATACCCCATTGCGGTATTTACACCGCAGGGGATTTTGGAAACGATTAACGATGCCTTTGCTACAGAGACCGGAGCAAACCCGGAGGACCTTAGAGCCGGCAGGCTCAATATTTATCACTGCATTTCCGAAAATATTGCTCTGATAAACGCCATTAAGCAGGTCTTTGCCGGTGAAACTTGCTTTCTGGATGACCTGCAAAATCCGCTAGTGGGCTTTCCGGAACAAAAAAGAAAACGGGATTTTCCGTCAAAATACTACCATAAAGCCATTGTGTTTCCCATTCCCGCTGAGGACGGTTTGGCGATGCACGGTGTAGCTGTTTTTACAATCTGAACTGGAGGGAATTAAGATGACCGAGCAAAACAACAAATTAGAATATGAAAATAGGGAGGCAGCCAAGGAAACGCCTCAAGGACAGAACAATGCAGAAGATTATGATAGAGGAGGTATCAGACCAAGACTTTACGGCCTATCTGGAAGAAATCAAGTTAGCCTTTACCGGAGAAAATTATGAGATGAACACCGGCACTGGCATGATTTATACGGCGGTAAATGACAGCGATATCAGCGTGATGCTCACCTACGAGAAGGACGCGGGCTTCAGCATCACACTCTCACAAGCAGAGCCGGAAGAATAGTAAAATCGAATATAGGAGGGATTATCATGTTGAAATATCGGGGAAATGGGCTTTACAAAGCTCTTTCCATCATTTTGGCAGTAGCCATGCTTTTAGCTTCACCAATCAGTATGACACCAGCTTATGCGTTAGAAGACGAACCATCTGTGGAGACAGACATTCAGAGTGAGTTGCCACTTGACACGAGTGAGGAAGCAAAACCAAACGAAATATTAGATAGCGGAGTGCTATCAGAGGCATCGTCTGCACCTGCATTTGCCGAGAATTACCCGAAACTCGGCATGGAGCAAGCAGACGGCAGCAAAAAAATCGAGGTATTGATCAAGGGTATCTTGCCGGAAGACGAGACGTCGATGGGTCTTGGGTATGTTCTTTTGGCGGACGGCGATTCAGCACCTACCGCCGAGCAGATCAAATCTGCCGGTGGCAAGATACCGGGTGTAACAATCATCACCTGGGCTCAGCAGCTCATTGCTGGTAGCGAACTGCCTATTACATTAACCGGCGTGCAGGACGATACCGACTATGAATTCTATGCTGTTTTCTGGAAGGATGACGCATTTAGCGAAGTCGGACACCTGGCTGTAAAAACCCCCATCGGCACAGGCGAGCCTGTCACCTCAACGCTCGCTCCGCCAACTGGACTCCAGTGGGATACCGCGGGTGGTATCAAGGCAAAATGGAATCCGGTGGAGAACGCAACATCGTATGATGTGACCCTTTACAAAGAGGGCTCTTCCACCATGCTGCTGCAATACCCTGGGCTCGCGAGCACGGAAGTGAGTTTTCAATCTAATATTGTTGGCAAAACGGGCAACTATCATTTCACTGTGCAGGCTAAAGCGGAAGGCTACACTTCCAGCATGAAGCCGGCAAGCCCCATCTATTCCTATATCGCCCCCCTTAACGGCAGCGCGACAATCGACAATATGAACCCGAAAATTGGAGATATACTGACGGGCTCTCTTGTTTACGGCAATAACACCGGCACGCTGCACTATTCGTGGAAAGTGGACGGCGAACCGGTGGGAGCAAATGCAGAAAGTTACACCGTAACTGCGGACGATCTGGGCAAGACAATTACCCTTGAAATTAGCTCCAGTGTGGAAACGGGAACACTAACAAGTAATGCAACAGCAGAGGTTTCTGCCGCTCCCACGGTTTTAGAGGTCACAACGCCTGAAGAACTGGAGATTGCCCTTGGCAGTGTGTCAGACGGAGGCACGATTGCCCTAAGCAATAGCATTAATTACGATAGGGGCATCGAAATCAACGCAAAGAGCTTTCATCTGGATTTAGGAAGCTATATGCTTGATGTCGTGAATAGCACAGGTATTGGCATTGATATAAAGAATGCCGTCCTTACGGTTTCGGGTGATGGTAAGCTGAATGCCACCGGAACGAAAGGTATTCAGGCACATAATAGCAAAATTTCTGTATATTCGGCGACTGGTACCGCAGGTGCGGGCGTAGAGGCTTCCTATAGCTCATATGCGGGCGGGGTACCCTGCGAGGTCATGGTAATGGCCCATGCCCTAGGCACCACTGCCGGTGTTTACGCCATGAATGACAACTGTAAAATTACCGCCGGTTCCGCAAAAGCGACAGCAATCAACGGCAGAGCTGTCTACGCCGAAGTGGGAGGTACAGTGGAAATTTCGGGGGATGTTGAGGCACCAAACGGGTATGGTGTGTATTGCGTCAACAGCAGCGCAACAATCGGGGGCACTGTTACAAGCAAGAACACAGCAATCTTTCTGTACGAAAAAGGATCTATCGTCATTAACGGCGACGTCATTGCAGATAACGGCAGCGGGACTGCGGTAGAAATCGACGGCAGTGGGGTGCCCTCCAACGGTACTGTTATCATTGAGGGAACGGTTTCGGCTTCGGATGCCTTCTATGTGCGCTTTGTCAATGGGGTTCGTACTAAAAACGAAGGAGTTCCTGATGGGGCTTACCTAAAATACATGGATAGCATTGATGGTGAGAAGGCTGGTATCATACGGGTTAAGAAAGCATCTGCTGTCTGCACGATTGATTCAAAGGAGTTCACCTCGTTATCCGAGGCTATCACTGCGGCACCGGATGGCGAAACCACCACCATCACATTGCTGCAAAGCATCACGCATAATGAACCTGTGGAGATTAACGGCAAGAGTATTACCTTTGCGCTGGGCGACTTTGATTTGACCATAGACACCAGTGCAATATCAAATTCTACCGCGCTGTGGGTGCTTGGCGACGGAAAGATGAGCTGCACCGGCAGCGGCAAGCTCCATGTAATGGGTTCCGACAAGGGAGTAAGGGCATCGGGAGGCAGCGAGCTTCATATTAGCGGCAATATTACTGCAAGGCAATATGCTGTAATGGCTGGCAGTGCCTCGGACACCGGCACACCCAAGATAACCGTAGACGGTGATGTCACTGTAACGGGTCAAGACGTTAACACTGGGAGCGAGATAGAGGCAGTCAGCGTAGGCGGCTATGCTACCATCACAATCGGTGGCAATGTGACGGCAAATCGGACAGATGCAATGCAAATGGTTACAGCCGTTTATAGCAATGCAAGCACGATTACTATAGGCAAGAATGTGACTACCCAAGGCAGCGGTGTTAATGCCCAAAACGGCGGCAATGTCACCATTGGGGGGGCGTTGCATTACAATCCGACAGGCTCTAATGACCAAGCGTATATCAAGGTTGGATATCCTATAGTTTACAAAACCGCAGATGACTATGAACCCACCAGCATCAAGCCCGAATACAAGGAGTACAAAAATGGCGATAATATTGTTTGGGTCAAAGAAGCACCTGCTATCTGCACGATTGGTGCTCAGAAGTTTACCTCTCTGGATGCTGCTATTGCCTCTGTGCCTGCTGGCGGTCGTGCCACAATCACAATGCTGCAAAGCATCACCCATACCAAGCACATTATGGTGGAAAAAAAGACAATCAATCTAGATCTGATGGACTATAACCTTCTGCTTGACACAAGTGCCAATACCTCATATTCTCCTGCACTCATGGTAATAGATGGCGGTAAGGTAAATCTAATCGGCTCAGGAACTGGCGAATTTAACATAAAGAGCCATATGACAGCCATATCCGCCATTGGCATGAACACCAAAGCCACCGTCCACAATGTGGTGGCTGGTGACAGCACCGGTGTGAATATGGTCGGCAGCGGCGATTATTTGGACAGCAGCAGCACTGTCACCGTACTCGGCAGCATCACCGTGGGCAATGGCAACGGCGTTGAAGTTAATGCAAAGAACGGCAAGGTCGTTGTAGGCGGTAACATAACGGCAGGCAGAATCGGTGTGAACGTTTGGTCAAACCCCGGCACCCAGGTTACCGTAAACGGTGATATCACTGTCGACGGCGATAGCTCTATTGCTGGAATTTGGGCATATGGCGCAACGACCGTTGCTGTTACCGGCGATGTAACCGTCCGTGGAACCAACTGCGTTGGCGTTCATGCATCCGGCAGCACGATCAAGGTTGACGGCAGCGTGGCATCATCCGGCAAAGGGGCGCATAGTGATACGAATGGCAAGATAGAAATTACCGGCAGCCTATCGGCAGGGTCCCCATTCATCACTGTTGAAACCACCGAGATGACTGCCGATCAAGGAACCAAAACAGATGGGGGTTCCCTCCTCTACACCGATGGCGCAAACACCGTCCAAATCGGGAGCGTAGGCGTTCCCGGGCCTATTTATACCATCACCATTCAAAACGATGGCAATGGAACGGCTTCTGCCAATGTAAATTCTGCGGCACAGGGTAAGGAAATCACCCTGACTGCAAGCGCAAACGGCAGTTATCGGTTCAAGGAGTGGCAGGTCATCAGCGGCGGTGTAATCATCAAAGACAATAAGTTTACCATGCCTGCCAACAATGTTACCATCAAGGCTGTATTTGAGGAAACTTCGGTTCAGACCTATACGTTAACCGTAAACGGCAGCCACGCCTCCACCACTGGTGCAGGCAGCTATACCAAAGATGCAATCGTCAATATCTATGCTGGAAACCTCAGTAACTACACCTTTGCTGGCTGGACTTCCTCTGATGTTACCATCACAGGCGCAAGCAGTAAAAATGCCAGCTTCGTGATGCCCGGCAAGGCTGTCACTGTGACAGCCAACTGGAGCTACAACGGCGGTGGCGAAGGCGGTTCTGGTGGAGGTGGAGGCGGTTATACGCCTACCCCGATCATCCCTACCGACAAACAGCCTGATATGCCGACTGTTGCAAAACCGAGTGTTTCTGGAATAATGAAAGATGGCATTCTCTCCGCTACCATCACCGAGCAAATGGTAAAGGATGCAATCAAAGCGGCACAGGATGCAGCCAAGAAGTCCGGCAAGGAATTAGATGGCATCGCCCTGGATTTCAATGTCACAGGCAGCGGCAGCTACACAAGTTTGAACGCCGCCATTGATGCAAGGGCTATCGAACGCCTAAAAGAAGCTGGTGTGAAGTTCATCAAAATTGGCTCAGCGGTGCTGGATGTGACCCTTGATATGGGTGCTATCGCTAAGATTGATAAGCAATCCAACGGCACGGTTACGATTTGTGCAAAAAGGCTGACGAAGCTGTCCGATGCGGCGAAGAAGCTTATCGGCAATCGACCTGTGTTTGACATCACAGTGAGTTATCAGAAGAACGGCAAAACCGAGTATGTCAGCAATTTCGGTAAGGGTGCGGTCACTCTGGGCATCGCTTACAAAGCAACAGTCAAAGAAAGTAAGGGCAACCTGTTTGGCATATACGTTGACAAGGACGGTAAGCCGCAACTGCTCACTAACTCCAGCTATGACAACACCGGCAGACTGATTTTCAGCAGAAACAGCCTGTCGACCTACGGTGTGGGTTACAAAGCACCCGCCCCGGCATTCACCGACACAGCAAAGCATTGGGCAAAGGATAATATTGACTTCGTGGCAAGCCGTGACCTAATCAGCGGAGCGAGTGCAACCACCTTTGCTCCCAATACAGACATCACCCGCGCTGATTTCCTTATGGCGCTGGGTAGACTCTCGGGCGCGGATGTAAGTGGATATAAGGTTAGCAGCTTCTCTGATGTGAAAGCTACCGACACCGCCATGCCTTATATTGAGTGGGCGGTTAAGAACAAGATCGTATCCGGGTATGGAAATGGCAAATTTGGCCCGAATGATTCAATTACCCGTGAGCAGATGGCTGTGATGATGGTAAATTATGCAAGGGCTACCGGTTACAAACTGCCTGTATCCATTGCGGCTGTAGCCTTCGCAGACAACGCAAAAATCTCCTCTTACGCCAAGGACGCTGTGAAAGCAATCCAGCAGACTGGAGTCATTAATGGCAAGCACAACAACCGCTTTGATCCGCAGGGGAACACTACCCGCGCCGAAGCGGCCACCATACTACGCCGCTTTGTAGAACTTGTTATTGACGAGGGTACGGCTCGCGGTTGGGTGAAGAATGATGCCGGACACTGGCAGTGGATTGGCGAAAACGGCAAACCTGCCATCGGGTGGCTCACGACCGAGAATGGAAAGTATCATTATTACTTCACCAAGTATGGCATCATGGTTTCAGGCAAGTGGCTGGAGATTGACGGCAAGTGGTACTACTTCAATGCCGACGGCTCTCTTGCTAAGGATACCAAAGTTGACGGCTATGAAGTAGGTCCGGATGGAGTAAGAAAAACAGAATAAGCGCAACAAATTGAATATAGCCAAGGACAAATCCGGCAAAAGCTAGGAATGCAAAGCTTAGAATCTAAAGCGCATAATGCGCAATGATAGTCCGGCTAAAAAAATGAGCAGAATCTGCCCTCTAATTTTGAGGGAAGAGTCTGCTCATTTTTTGTAGGCTTTAACATAGGGAGTGTAGAAACAAGAACATCCTGTATAGCAGGATCACTTCTTTGCCATTCTTTGAATCATCTTTACTCCTACCTTTGAATGGTTAATGCGTTTGAATTCCTTCTATCAGCAGCCGGATATGCTCTACTGCCTGTTCTCTCAAATCAAAATCAGGATAGCGGACGCACCATTCATAGCTGACGCCCCGTATTGCCATCACAAAATGCCGGGAAAGAGCCTCAGGCGGCAATGAAGATGTAAGATCCCCGCGCCTGATGCCTTTTTCCAAGATGCTGTAAAACAATGCATAAAGCTCCCGACTATATCCCTTGACCGCTTCGGTGCCCATTGTTCCCGCCAGCAGCATCTGATAGATCTTCTTTATGTTTTCGTAGCCGAGGGTATTCGAAAGGATATCGGTAATTTTCTCTGCTAAAGCGACCAGCACCGATGAAGAGGACATATCATCGGGTAGGCTTTCCACAAAGGCCTTGTAATTCGTATCTGCTCGGGAGGCATAATCCGCAATCAGCAGAGCAATTAGTGCATCCTTGGATTCAAAATGCACATAAAAGGCGCCCTTGGTGATACCGGCTTCATCGGTGATGTCTTCTACACTAACATCGGAAAAGTTACGCTCCATAAACATTTTTTCCGCAATCTCATACAGCTTTTTTCTTGTTTCAGCACCCTGCACCTTTCTCTTGTCAGGTTTTTTCTCTCTCATGTTTTCGCTCCTCTATTGAAATTATTAAAAAAATAAAGTATAATGAATCAAGTAACTAAACCAGTTCACTAAATGGGTTATCTAAGTTTTAGTATAACACCTGTCGGTCATAAATTCAAGTAGCGGAGCTAAAACAGTCACAGTTCTTCGAATTATGCCTGATAAAGTATGCGGTTGCTTGAGAACTAAAACGTGTTTTCAAAATATGAAGAGGAGGAATATTATGAGAGGACATAAAACAAAGCAAAAACTCATGGCCATGGTACTGTCTATAACTATGGTTGTGGGTATGACGCCTGTCTCAGTGTTAGCTGAAACAAGCACACTCCCCATTGACACAAGTGGTGAGATCACCGCTTGTGAGACACTGGGGACAGATATTTTGACGCAGAGCGTACCGCTTGGCACGTCCGAAGCGGATTTGGAGCTGCCAGACACCCTGACGGTAACGGTACGGCTTGAGGTTTTGAAAGAAGAACCGGTGACGGATTCCGGGGAAGCTGATTCGGAGCCGGACAGTGACGAGTTTGTAGACACGGTTTACGGCACAATGTCTAACGCCGATGCGGTAAGCGGTTTAGCGATAGACGCCGATGAAACGGAGGATTCCGAAAGCAGCGTGGACAGCATGGATGAAATTACCGTTTCCCTGCCTGTCACATGGGTTTCCTCACCGGAATACGACGGTGAGGCGGAGGGTACATATGTTTTTATGCCCGAACTGTCGGAGGGATTTATCCTCATGGATGGCGTAGAATTGCCCAGCATCACCGTGACGGTGTCCGAGGTCGAGGCTCTGGTGTTTGCTGTACGGGGAACTTCCATTTTGCTTTCCAATGGAACCGAATACCCAGAAACGGTGGAAGGACTGGGCACCGAAGAAGACCCTCTGCGCATTGAAACCGCGGCGCAGCTTGCGGCTTTTGCGTGGTCTGTCAATCACGATTCGCTTCCCACCAGTCTGCCGGAATACCCTTACCTCATTTTAGTAAATGATCTCGATCTTTCGGATTATGATGAGGAGGATTACTACGGAAAAGGCTGGGTACCCATTGGCGGCTATTATAATGAAGATACAGAGATCTATGCCTTTAGCGGCACCTTTGACGGCAATCACAAAACCATTCGCGGTTTGTATATTGAACGTGACGAGCGCTATGTCGGCCTGTTCGGGTACGTAAAAGAAGGTGTGGTGAAAAAACTGACGGTTGAAGGCGGGAACGTGACAGGCTATGCCGCTACCGGAGGTATTGCAGGCGAGCTTTATGGCGGGAGAATAGAAAATTGCGTTTTCTCGGGCAGCGTAACCGGTGAAGAAGGTACCGGCGGTATGATTGGGAATCTTAGTGACGCTCTGGTAGAGAACTGCATGAATACCGGCAGCATAAGCGGAAATATTGTGACCGGAGGTATTGTTGGCGCCGCAGGGAGCGGCGGTGCGAACAACCATATACGAAACTGCGTGAATACCGGCGCAATCACCGGAGAGAAAGAAGGGCTTATCGGCGGCATTGCGGGGCTTTTGGTGGGCATGGTGATAGAATACTGCGTGAACACAGGCACCGTACAAGGCGGCGAAGGCGAAAGCACCGGCGGCGTGGCAGGATGCGTTGTTGAAGGAATCATACAAAACTGCGTCAATGGCGGCCTGGTTTCAGGTAGCGCAAATAATGTCGGCGGCGTGGCGGGCTTGGTGAGCGCAGGCACAATGCAAAGCTGCGTCAACTATGCAGATGTTTCCAGCACTGCAAATAGTGTTGGCGGCGTTGCAGGCTTTGTGGAAGACGGCAGTGCGGTAATAAATTGCCTTACCACTGGTAACATCAGAGGCGAAGTAAACATCATCGAGCCGGGCGGAGTCAGCGGCGTGGTCGGAAGGCTCCAGAAAGGTTCGGGTAGCGCAAACACCATATCCGGCTGCGTTGCATTGGGGCAAACCGTCATCAAGGATGGGGAGATGGGCAATGCCGCGCGCATCGCTTCTATGGATGGTTGGGTTAATACGGCATTTGATAATTTTGCGTGGAGCGGTATGCAACTGTTCTGGGATGGAGAATTAATGCCTGAGGAAGAATACGATTGGTCGCAAGACGGTGAAAATGCAGACGTCGCCACCTTGTACCCCTTGTGGACGACCGGAACATTAGCGGAAAGCTGGAGCGACGCCCAGGTTTGGATGCTTCGAGAGGGAAAGCTGCCGGTGCTCACCGGCCTGCCTTATCAAAGGGATGAATTTCCAAGCCATATATCCGGCATCGCTGTTGTGATGGTTTCCCCAGACTCCGTCAGTGTGCAGAAAGGCGCGACAAAGAGCTTCACCGCCGCTGTTGCTGGCATTGGCGCTATTGATGATACCGTGACATGGAGTGTGAACGGAGCAGCTCATGCCGGTACGACCATCGATTCCACTGGTATGCTCACCGTGTCGGTTAACGAAACGGCAGAAACTTTGATTATTGCGGCAACTGCTACCGGCGACAGCAGCAAAAAAGGTACCGCCAGTGTTACAGTTACAGATCCGCCTGCAGTCAAGTATAACTTGACCGTGAACAGCGGCTCCGGCTCCGGGGAATATGCCGAGGGTGAGAATGTCACCATTACTGCAGCCGCTCCGGCGGAGAATAAGCTGTTTGACAGGTGGATCGTCACCTCCGGCACATTGGATTTGAGTAACGCTGCCGCCAACCCAATCACCATCCGTATGCCGGCGGAAGCAATTACCATTGGGGCGACCTACAAGGATAAACCGTCCGTTCCTGACCCCACTTATATTGTCACCCTGAATAGCGGTGGTTGGGGAGCCACGGGCGCAGGCAGCTATACGGAAGGTACAACTGTCAATATATATGCTGGAACCCGAGGCGACTACATCTTTACCGGTTGGACCTCCCCTGATGTGACCATCACCAGCGCAAGCAGTAAAAATGCCAGATTTGTGATGCCCGGCAAGCCTGTCGCCGTAACCGCCAACTGGAGCTATAACGGTGGTGGCGGTGACTCTGATGGCGGTTCTTATACACCGGGTATTCCTGCAACCATTATACCAGAAAAGAAGCCCGACCAGCCAGTGATGGTATCGGCTCCTGTCACAGCGACAGCGGGCACAGGCGGAGTAGCTAACGCAGCGATATCAGATAAAACCATCACCGACGCCATCGCCAAGGCACAGGCTGATGCCAAGGCACAGGGAAAAACAGCAAACGGTACTTCTGTTGCACTGAATATTACCATGCCAAAGGGTGCCACTTCTTTGACAACAACACTGACAAGGAGTTCTTTGAACAGTCTTGTCAGCGCAGGGGTAACAAGTCTTGAAATTAACGGTTCCCCGGTGGCAGTGACCTTTGACCTAAAAGCTTTGCAGGAAATCCAGAAGCAGAGCAGCGGAAATATCAGCATCACCATTGCACCGAATACAAATCTTTCCGATGCAGCCAAAGCCATGATCGGCACAAGGCCGACTTATGATATTACCATCAGCTATACCAAGGACGGCAAAAATGCCGCAGTGACCAGCTTCGGCGGCGGTGTTGTCACTGTTTCCATTCTCTACGTACCTGCCAAGGGAGAAGCCGTTGGCGCTCTCTACGCGGTGTATGTGGACGATAAGGGCAACGCCACCCGCATCGCAGGTTCTGCTTACGATGTGAACAGCAGAAGCATTATTTTCACCACCACCCACTTCTCCCTGTACGGTATCGGTTACACCGCTCCGTCATCGAAGTTTACGGACATTTCCTCCCATTGGGGTAAAGAAGCTATTGACTATGTAGTAGACAGAGGACTCCTTTCTGGTGCTTCGGAAAATACCTTTGCCCCTGACACCGCCATGACAAGGGGAATGCTGGTGACGGCTCTCGGCAGACTGGCAGGAGTGGATGTAAAAACGTACACCACAAACAGCTTCACCGATGTGAAAGCCGACAGCGCCTTCCGTCCATATATCGAATGGGCGTACAGCAAGGGCGTTGTGCAAGGCATCGGCAACAATCAGTTTGCACCCGACCGGGCGATCACCCGTGAGGAAATTGCGGTGATCTTCGCCAATTATGCGAAAGCCACCGACTACAAACTGCCTGTGACACGCGAGGCAACCACCTATGCGGACGCTTCCAGTATCGTTAGCGCCTACAAGATGGTGGTAACGGCTATGCAGCAGGCAGGCATCATGATGGGCGGCACGAGCAATAAGTTCAATCCAAAAGCCAGCGCTACCCGTGCAGAGGTTTCCTCCATGCTCCACCGTTATATCAAGTTGACTATTGATCCTGACACGGCGCAGGGCTGGACACTGAACGACGCTGGACAGTACCTCTACTACAAGAACGGCAAAGCCCTTACCAGCACACAGACTATCGGAGGTATGAAGTATTTCTTCAACACCGATGGCACACTGAAAACCGGCTGGGTTAAGGAGGTTGACAACTGGAGGTATTACTCCGGAAACAAGACTACCGTAGGCTGGCTGGACATAAGCGACAAACGGTACTACTTCACCAAGGACGGCTTGATGCTTTCAGGCAAGTGGCTGGAGATTGATGGCAAGTGGTACTACTTCAATGCTGACGGCTCTCTTGCCAAAGATACCAAGGTGGACGGCTATGAGGTGGACGAAAACGGCGTGAGAAAAATTAAATAACTACAGATTTTGACAGAAGCACAGGGAGCCAAATTATAGGCTCTCTGTGCTTTTATCCTTTGCTTCGCCAAGCTTCTCCTTATTCCACAACCGTGGATGGCTTACTTTTTGATGGATGGAAATCCTGGCATGGTCAAAATATAAAAATGGACGAGATTCTTTTTATCGAATCACGCCCAATTCCCGGAGCAGAGAGACACAGTCTTTATCTCCCTGAAGATATAGATATCTGATTTGGTGGTCGGAGAGAATATCCATTGTGTTATGGTATTCTTCCAAGGTATCCCGCACATCTTGACCGAGGTGGGAAACACATTCCTGCACCTGAGTGTCCGGCTGTGGTTTCCGTACCTGTTTGCCATGGGGGTTCACATCATATCCCTATGAACGTGTTCCCTTTTTTTAAGTGGTTTTTTCGTCGTTTATTTTATTATTATCCAATTATCATAGGACCGATAAATGCCCAGATGATAACCCATATCCATAACGCAGCAGCGCCAATCCAGCTTGCCTTCATTACTTCCTTCATGTTATCACATCTTGATATGCCAAGCTGTCCTGCTAAATTTGCAGTTGGGTACACAGAACCGGTTATTCTTGTTGCTGCCAAAATGGCAGTTGCCCAAATTTCCATTGGTAAGTTTACACTTTTTACTAAATCAATGAACATTTCATGAACTATATTTATTTCCGCTACAGCGGCAGCTTCGATACCGAATCCGCCTACCAGTGAAGCAATTATAACAACTATAGCTCTTCCACCGCCTGAAACTAATTTTGTCAATAAGTTTCCTAATGCTTCAAATCCTCCGCCAAGACCAATCAACATAAACATAGCTTCAAAAAATATAAATACTAAGAACATGTTAGTCATTTTAGAAGCGCCGCTTACAAATTCTTCAACAGCTTCATCAATTCCCATCTTACTGGTTAATGCAATTATTGCCGATAAAATAAGCATAACAATAATAGCGTATGCTGTTCCTTGTTTTGTAATGATACCATACGCAACTAAAGCTATAAAGCCAATTACAAATAATAATGTTGATAGCTTTTCTTCTTTTGATATTACAATACTGTTGATATCAACCATATCATCTGTTAATTGATATTCTTCTTTGCCTTTATACTTCTTTTGAATTCTTAAAACTGCAAACCAAGTTGCTCCAAGCCATACTAAACTGAATGGTATAACTGCCCAAAGCATTAATTTTCCGTACGAAAGACCGGTCACTCCCATGGTTGCAATTGTTACACCGGTAAGGGGTCCCATGATTAATCCAACTTCTCCTGATACTCTAAGAAGTGAAGCAACTGCAGTCGGTGTCAGCCCAACAGCTGCAACTAACGGAATAATAACAGGTGCAATAACGGCATTTCCTCCAGCTAATGTACCAAGCAATCCGCAAATTACGATTGAAGAAATAATTATTGCAAGCATACCTTTTTTCTCATTATTTACGCCTATTTGTTTAACTATCCAGTAAACCAAAGTATGGCTTACTTTCGCCTTGTTCATCAAATATCCAAGGCCGCTTCCGAACATAATGATTATACCAATGGTTCCTAAGAACGAACCCAAGGCAGCATTAAATATTTTAGCTAAAGTTTGAATGTTTTGTCCGGTTAATATGGCTCCAACAATAACGCCTACAACCAAGCCGGATAAGTTTGATTTGTTTCTGAATACCATAACAAGATAAGCTAACAATGGTATTAATGCTAATAATGATGGTGTCGTTTTAATTAATGCCCAACTTCCTAATGCTAATTCCATGATCTTCCTCCCTAATTTTTATTTTATATTAATATCCTGATATGTCATTCCAAGCTCTACTCTATATATGCTTCTGCAATCTTCTCTTCGTAACTTATCATGATATTCATTAATTAATCAAGATATCTGATACCATTAACCTTTCTAACTCCAAGACCCGGATCTTCATTTAAAGTAATTCTATATTCATTAAATACAGCACCGCCTTCAACAGGGTCCTCGCTGCAAAGAACAGGTCCGTCTAAATCTATTTTTGTAATTATGCTCTTAGCTGCAGCTAAATGAACTGCGGCATTTACGCTTACCTTTGCCTCAAGCATGCATCCTATCATGCACTCAACACCATAAATTTCTGCAACGGAGCATATTTTTAACGCATTGTGCAGTCCACCTGTCTTCATTAATTTAATATTTACAAAATCAGCTGCCCTGTATTGCATTATTTTTAATGCATCCTCGGGTGAAAATACTGCTTCATCGGCTAAAACAGGTATTGATACATTATCTGTAACATATTTCAAGCCCTCAATGTCATGTGCTATAACCGGTTGTTCAACAAACTCTACATCAAGACCTTCATCCTCCATTTTTCGAAGCGCTCTAACTGCTTCCTTTGGCTTCCAGCCCTGGTTAGCATCAATTCTAAGCTTTACATCATAACCAACGGCTTCTCTTATGGCTTTCATTCTTTCTATGTCTCTTAAAGCATCCTTGCCAACTTTAATTTTAAGCGTTTCAAAACCTCTGTTTATAGCATCAACACTGTCCTTTGCCATTTCTTCAGGATCGTTTACACTGATTGTTATGTCTGTTATAATTTCTTTTTTGTTTCCGCCTAACAATTTATAAAGCGGTGCATTGTATAGCTGTCCGTATAAATCGTATAAAGCAATGTCAACAGCTGCCTTTGCGCTGTTATTTTTAATAACGCATTTATCTAACTTAAGCATTATTTCTTCAAAGCTTTCAATATCCATACCTATAATACTTTTAATAATATGATCCTTTAAAGCCCCTATTATTGAACCCTTTGTATCACCTGTTATAACTCCTGTCGGTGGAGCTTCACCATAACCGATATGACCTGTATCTGTGTGGATTTCTACGATAATATCCTCAACACTGTTTACCGTTCTAAGTGCTGTCTTAAATGGTGTTTTCAATGGTACTGATATTTCACCAATTCTAATGTCTGTAATTTTCATTTTAACCTCCTATACCGTCCCCAATTTTGGGGACGGTTCTTTTTGATTGATCTTAATTGGCAAGTTCTCTGATTGCTGCTGCCATAATTTGAACATTTTTCATTAATGAATCGATTTCAATATATTCATCCGGCTTGTGTTCAACCATTGGATGTCCTTTAAATATTGGGCCAAATGCCACTACATTGGCCATAGCTTTCGCATAGGTTCCACCGCCTATAGAAATTAATTCTGCTTTTTCGCCAAAATATTCTTCATATACTTTTTGAAGTTTTTTAATGAATTCCGTATCAGGAGATACGTACAAACTTTTTTTATGCCTTAAAAATACTTCATGTAATTTTCCTAATTCTATTTTTTCTTTAAATATATCAATAAAATCTTCAAAAGATTTAGTAACAGGATATCTCATATTAATATCTAAGCTAATTTCATTTTCATTTCCTGTTATTTTTCCTAAATTAAATATAAATTTTCCTGATATATCGTCCTCAAGAAATACACCTAAGCTTTCACCGTTTAATTCATTTCCTACATATTTATTGAAGAAATTTAAAAATTCCTTAATATCGCCTTTAAAATCAAATTTTCCTAAAAATGATAATAAGTGTGTTATTGCATTCTTGCCGAATTCAGGTGTGCTTCCATGTGCAGAAATTCCCTGGTATTTTATAATTATTGAATTTTCCTTTACCACTACTTTTATATCTTTGTTTTCTTGAACTAAGTCAATTATTTCTTCCATTCTTTGATTTGGCAGCATAATTTCCGCTTCTGCATAATCCGGAACTACGTTTGCAGCAATACCGCCATTGATGGATTTTAATATTAAATCCCCTTCTTGCTTCAGTTGCCTGTTATACTTGCATGTAACGATTCCTTTTTCGCCGTTTATAATTGGATATTCAGCATCGGGTGTAAAACCTGCCACCGGCATCTCACCGCCGTTATCCACATAATGCTTTACACATTTACTGCCCGTTTCTTCATTTAGTCCAAAAAATAATCTAACCCTTCTTTTTACAGGAATATTTAAATCCTTTATGGCTTTTAATGCATACAGAGCGCCTATAGTGGGTCCCTTGTCATCCGTTGTTCCTCTGCCGTAAATTTTACCGTTGTGCACCTCAGCTCCATATGGAGGATATGTCCACCCGTCCCCTTCGGGAACCACATCCAAATGTCCCAAAACAGCAACCATTTCATCCCCTACACCATATTCGGCATATCCAATCATATTGTCTACATTCACAGTTTTAAATCCTAAAGATTGAGAAAGCTTTAAACAATAATCCAAACATTTATGTACTCCTTCCCCAAAGGGCATTCCATCTTTTGGTTCTTCCTCAACACTTTTTATTTTTACGCATTCTTGGACACTTTTGATTATTTCGTCTTTCATGGTTAAAACTCTTTCATCTAACACATAATCACTCCCATCTATTTTTAAATATAAAAAAACCCAACAAAAACAATATACTTGTTCTTGCTGGGTTTTATTTACTCCGACATAGTTTTGCTATATCATATAAACAAAGCAGCTATTTGTAGTATTTTTCCTTAACAGATAAATATTTTTTAATGGCATCCTTATGAGAAACTATTACTGCCTTTTGGGATGTTCCGTGATACCTTCTTTTAATTTCATCTTCTAAGGTTACAAAATCCGTGATATCTTTACCTATAAAAACTTTCCTAATAAAATTCTCAGTGATATCGATTGTATGAGTACAGCCGATATCAACAATCTTATTAGTTGTTACATCAATTTCAAATCCAATATAAAATGAATTATAAATTACTGTTATGGCATTATCCATATTTGTTCTGGATTCACCGATTATATAAACGGTTTCATTCATATTATCACCTATAAAATGAAATCATTTTCTTACAACTATATTATAAAGGAATTTGCAAAATAGTACAAGGGCTTTTTTAATTTTTTGTAACTTTTTAGAGGCAGCTCTTTTGAAGAACTGCCCCTATTACACTAAGTTATTAAGCTATTTCATATCCTGCATCTAAAACAGCTTTCTTTAAAACATCATCATTTACCTCATGCAATAATGTAACTTCGGCTGATTTGTTTTCTAAATCAACTACCGCATTTTCTACTCCGTCAACTGATTTCAGTGCTCTTTCAACAGCTGCTTTGCAATGTCCGCAGCTCATTCCTTCTACTTTAAATGTTTTTTTCATGTTATTTCCTCCATTATTATTAGATTTATTTTCTAAAGCTTCAACATTGACTTTTATTTCAGTGTCATTGCTTAATTCTTTACTAATATTTACACCATCATAATTTATTCTTGCCGGTTTAAAGAATTTTAATCTTAATGCGTTTGATACAACCGATACAGAGCTTAAGCTCATGGCTCCAGCTGCAAACATAGGATTTAGCTTCCATCTAAGCAAACCGTAGAACAATCCGGCAGCTAAAGGTATACCGATTGTGTTGTAAATAAACGCCCAGAATAAATTTTGTTTTATATTTTTTATAGTTGCATGGCTCAACTGAACTGCCGTTACAGCATCCAATAAATCACTTCTTATTAATACTATGTCTGCAGATTCTATTGCTACATCGGTTCCTGCTCCTATGGCTATACCCACATCCGCCCTTGCAAGAGCCGGAGCATCGTTGATACCGTCACCGATCATTGCAACCTTCCTGCCCTGCTCTTGGATTTTCCTTATTTCTCTTTCTTTATCCTGTGGCAGAACCTCTGCAATGGCTCTTGTGATTCCTAATTGTTTTCTTATGGCTTCGGCTGTCTTTTTATTATCTCCCGTGAGCATTACAACTTCTATTCCCATTGCTTCAAATTCTTGTATTGCTTTTTGACTCGTAGGTTTAACTACATCCGCTACTGCAACTATGCCTAATACATTTCTTTCATCTGCAAAGTATAAAGGTGTCTTTCCTTCATCGGCAAGTTTAGTGCTTTTTTCTTCAAAATTATTTATATTTATATTCTTTGTATTAATTAATCTTAAATTACCTATAAAATATTTTTTATTATTTACTGTTGCTTCAAGACCCTGACCGGGTATTGCTTCAAAGTTTGATACATTATATAAATCTAAATTTCTTTTTTTAGCTTCCTCAACAACTGCATCCGCTAAAGGGTGTTCAGAGCCTTTTTCTGCAGAAGCGGCAATTCTAAGCATTTCTGTTTCATTTATACCGCTTACTATTATATCTGTAACTCTTGGTTTTCCTTCTGTAATAGTTCCTGTTTTATCCATGACAACAGTTTTAATTTGATGAGCTATTTCAAGCGCTTCAGCGGATTTTATAAGTATTCCGTTTTCAGCTCCCTTACCTGTACCAACCATTATTGCCGTTGGTGTAGCAAGACCTAATGCACAAGGACACGAGATTACCAAGACAGCTATTCCTATTGAAAGTGCAAATTCAAAGGTTGCTCCTAAAATTAACCATACAATAGTTGCTATAACAGCTATTGTTATTACGACCGGAACAAATATGCTGCTTATTTTGTCAGCCATCTTAGATATAGGAGCTTTTGATGAGCTTGCCTCCTCAACCAATCTGATTATTTGGGATAATGTTGTGTCATCTCCTACATTTTGAGCTTCAAATTTAAAATATCCTGACTTATTGATGCTGGCACCTATTACCTTGTCTCCAACCTTCTTTTCTACAGGGATACTTTCACCCGTAAGCATTGATTCATCTATTGAAGAATTGCCAACAATAATTACGCCGTCAACCGGTACTGATTGACCTGGTTTTACGATAATAATGTCACCTTTTTCAACCTCTTCTACGGGTATTTCATCTTCCTGTCCGTTTCTTTCAACAAGAGCTGTCTTTGGTGATAAATCCATTAATTTTTTGATTGCATCAGAAGTTCTTCCTTTTGCTCTTGCTTCCAAGAATTTGCCTAACGTTATTAAAGCAAGAATCACCCCTGCCGACTCAAAATACAAATCCATAGAATACTGCATTACCATGTCCATATCCATATGTCCTAAGCCATATCCTATTTTATAAATTGCAAATACTCCGTAACCAACTGCTGCAGTAGTACCTATGGCAATTAATGAATCCATGTTTGGTGAGCCCTTGAATAATGTTTTAAATCCCACTGTATAGAATTTTTTATTTATTATCATTACGGGTAAAGCAAGTAAAAATTGCGTGAATGCAAAGGTAATGGTATTTTCTTCACCGTGAAATATGTCCGGCAGAGGCCAGTTCAACATATGACCCATTGACAGATAAAAAAGCGGAACTGCAAATAAGAATGAAACGAATAATCTTTTTTTCATTTCTTCAAATTCTTTTTCTGCATCTGTTTTATCATTTTTATCCGGTGTCTCTTTTTTCTTTTCAGCTGACGAAGCTCCATAACCGGTATTTAAAACAACCTTAATGATATCTGCTTCACTTAAAATCGATTCATCATATTTAACTGTCATATTGTTGCTGAGTAAATTTACATTTACTTCTGTGACACCTTCAGTTTTGCTTAAATTTTTCTCAATCCTTGCAGAGCATGCAGAACATGTCATGCCGGTTATATTAAACTTTTTGGTCTTCATGTCATCACTCCTTGTTTAACTTATTTATCAATGAAATAATTTCATCAATTTTTTCTTCTTCATTTCCTTCTTGAAATGCTTGTTTAACACACATATGCATATGAGCTTTTAGTATCTCATTGTTTGCTTTTTTTAAAATTGACTGCACTGCCAATATTTGATTTGAAATGTCTATACAATATCTGTTATCTTCAACCATTTTTGAAATTCCCTCAATTTGACCGGACGCGGTCTTTAATAATCTATTAATTTTATCTTTATCAGCTCTCATAATATCCTCCAGTTCCCACCCCCTGGGTGGGGGTGTATCTACATAATATATCTAAAGTATAATGTTGTCAATATTTTTTTTGGTTTTTGGGGACGCCCGAAACGCTGTTGCATGTTTTTAATAAAATGTTATAATTATTATATATATTAAATATGAAATTATTATGAAGGTGGGGATAATATGGATAGAAAGTACATAGAGTTATTAGGAGAAGACATGCCACGATTAGGTTACGGCTGCATGCGTTTTCCCGTTAAAGATGATAAAATTGATTTTGATAAAGCAAAAGAATTGATTCATCATGCCTACAACTCAGGCATTAATTATTTTGATACAGCTTATAATTATCATGGCGGTGAATCAGAAACATTTTTGGGTAGAGTTTTGCCGGAATTTAAGAGAGAAAGCTATTTTCTTACAAGCAAGCTTCCTGTATGGAAAGTGAAAGAAGAGGGAGATGCTGAAAAATTATTTAATGAACAATTACAAAAATGCAATACAGAATATTTTGATTTTTATTTACTTCATTCATTAAGTAAAAAATCTATTGAAACTGTAGAAAAATTTAATTTATATGATTTCATATCAAAGAAAAAAGCTGAAGGAAAAATAAAACATATCGGATTTTCATTCCATGACAATAATGAAGTTCTAAAAGAATTTGCAGCCGCTCATAAATGGGATTTTGTTCAGCTTCAGATAAATTATTGGGATTGGGAAGAAGATGAAGCAAAAGCTCAATATGAAACAATAGAAAAGTTAAACATTCCTTGCTTCGTAATGGAACCGGTAAGAGGCGGATTCTTAGCATCATTCGCTCCTCATGTAATGGATCATTTCAAAAATTATAACCCTGATGCCAGTATTGCATCCTGGGCGCTAAGATGGGTTGCAACACTCCCAAATGTTGCATTAATTTTAAGCGGAATGTCAAATATGGAACAATTAGCCGATAATATAAAAACATTCACTGACTTAAAACTGATCAACGATGATGAACAAAGGGTAATTGATACGGTTGTGGAAGATTTAAGGAAAATAAATCCTGTTCCATGCACCGGTTGCCGTTACTGCATGGAATGCCCGTATGGTGTTGACATACCGGGAATATTCGGTATTTATAACGACTATAAAAAATCCGAAAATGAACAAATTGCATACAGAAGCTATTTTGTTTTTACAAGTGATGAAGAGCATGCGGACAAATGTAAAAAATGCGGTGAATGCATTACAAAATGCCCACAACAAATAAACATACCTGATGAATTAGAAAAGATACATAAAGAAATGCTTGAGATTAAAGAATCTTTATAAAAAACTGTGGGGTTTTAACCTCACAGTTTTTTTATTTGACCAGATCCTTAACTGTCGCTCGAGATGACATAAGCCACACAGAGTGTGACATAGAATGTCTTTCACAGCATATTATTTATATGTGAATATAAATTTGAGGTGGAGCATGAAAAAAGAGGGTATTATTCTTGGTACATTAATATTGACTGTCGCTACGACCATTGTCAGAATAGTAGGCATGGGATTTCGCATATATCTTGCAAATGTTCTTGGAGCTGAAGGCATTGGTTTGTATCAATTAATACTTACCATTTATATACTCATGGTTACCTTGGCCACATCAGGAATCAGGGTTGCTGTTTCAAAATTAATATCAGAAGAGCTCACCTTAAGGCACAATGCCAATGCTAAAAAAGTTCTTAGTCAGTCAATTTTACTTTCATTATTTACAGGACTTTTGTCTGCGTTTATACTTTATTATTTTGCTGATTACATCGGAAATAATATATTGAATGACAGAAGAACAATCTTACCTATGCTGTACTTGGTGCCAAGCTTACCTTTGATTGCAGTTTCAAACTGTTATAAGGGATATTTCTATGCGATTGGAAAAATATCTAAACCCGCTATCGTACAGGTTACGGAGCAATTTGTCAGAATTTTTGTTATCTTTTCAATTATGGGTGCATACTTACCTAAGGGACTCGAATACGGCTGTGTAGCCATTTCCATAGGTATGACTGCTGAAGAAATATTTTCGATGTTTATAACCTGGTTCTTTTATATATTTGAAAGAAAACCATTTGCGGTTAAAACAAATCAAAAGCCAGATAATATGATGTTTAAAATTCTTGGAATTGCACTTCCTTTATCAGCAACATCATATTTGAATGCAATACTTAGAACTGTTGAAAACACAATGATTCCTGCAAGATTATTAATTTACGGCCTTTCAGCAGAAACTGCAATGAGCTTGTACGGTATGATTAAAGGAATGGTTCTTCCTATATTATTTTTCCCGTCATCATTTTTAACATCACTTTCATCCATACTGATACCATCTGTGGCAGGTGACAATGCAGCGGCCAATGAAAGAAAGGTTTCAAACACTCTTTCAAAAGTTTTGCACTTTACTTCAATATCGGGAATTTTGGTTGTAGCTGTTTTCGTAGCATTCCCCAATGAAGTTGCTTTAGCAGTCTACAACGATTCACAGGTTGGGCTTATGATTAAAATAATTTCATACGTATGCCCGTTTATGTATCTGAACATGGTTATCTCTTCTATGCTCAATGCTTTAGGTGAGCAAATGGTCCCTTTTAAAATTAATATAATTGAATCCATACTAAAAATATCTATAATTTATTTCTTTGTTCCAATTTATGGTTTTAATGCATATTTGTTCTCACTGTTTTTAACTACCATACTGAATACAATTTTTTATTTAGCAAGATTATTGCAAGTGTCATGCATTGTTTTTGAAATCGGCAACTGGATATTTAAGCCGATTGTAGCAGCTTTCGCAGCCGGATATGTATCTAAAGTCATTTACTATATTTTTATGCTAAATTCCTTAAGCAGTATAATTTCATTAATTTCTTCTATAATAATATTATGTTTGCTGTATTTAATGGGTTTAATTATTACTAAAAGCATTCGTTTTTCATCAATAAATGAAATGAAAAGATATTTGCATAGATAATGTATATTGTTTTCTTATATGGCGAACAAATATTTATCTGTATTTTAATATAAAACAGTATAAATGTTGATATTCTTCAATAAATTGGCATACTGTCCTAAGGATATTTCTCCTGAATTGTCAAAAAATAATTGTATAACATAGATAGGAGAGATATTATGCAATATGACTTAATTAATGTGACAGTGTTCTTTTTTATATATGGATTTTTCGGATTTCTATTGGAAACTATTTTCAGAAGTATTGTATCAAAAGAGATTTATATCAGCAGAGGTTTCTTGACAAATTATTTTTGTCCGCTATATGGTTTATGCGGAGTTATAATAGTAATGATCTTTACACTCAGCGAAATTACAATGAACCGACTATCAGGTTTGATATTTGCTACCATATCAAGTATTGTTGCAGTAACTGTTTTAGAGTATGCTACAGGAAGAATTTTAGACAGAGTATTTCATTGCAAACTATGGGATTACGGAGATTTGCCCTTTAATCTCCATTCATATGTATGTCTTGATTTCTCATTAGCATGGGGCATTGTTGCCTTAATTCTTGCAAACATAATACATCCGTTAATGGAAATAGCTGTTTATACAATACCTGATGCAACAAAATTAATTATAGCATACTTGGTTTTTTCGGTACTGTTTGTTAATGCATCATACAACATGAGAAGGATGTATCATTTGAATTTAATTAAGCTGTAATTAGATGTCATCAAGAGCACTTTTTCAGCATTCTTGATGACATCTTTTTATCCGCTTATCAAAAGTTCATCTATGGGCCTTCCCGGCGGAACTATGGGATATACACTTAAGTCACGGTCTATTTTACATTCAAGGAATATCGGTTCATTTATATTGTAGGTCTCATTAAGTATTTTTGCTAACTCTTCCATAGATTCTGCTCTGTATGCATTTATGCCATATGCTCTTGCTAACCTTAAATAATCCACATCATCATAATTATCGGTTTCAGAATATTTTGCATTGCTGAACATCCTCTGCCATTGCCTTACCATACCAAGAGTGTTGTTATTAAACATTACAATTTTTATCGGAAGCTTATATTTTGATATAGTTACTAATTCTTGACAGTTCATTCTAAAGCTGCCATCCCCGGTTACCAAAATTACCTTTTTATTATGATTTCCTATTTGAGCGCCAATTGCAGCTCCCAAACCAAAGCCCATTGTTCCAAGTCCGCCGGAAGTAATAAATTCATTGGATTTATTGAAATTCCAAAATTGCCCAGTCCACATTTGATGCTGTCCCACATCTGTTGCAACAACCGTATTTTTATTATAATATTTATTTATTTCTTTAAGTATATTTTCGGGTACAAATTGACCTTCTATATTTACTTTCTGCCTTTTTGAAAGAATTTCATTAAGCCAATCGCCTCTGTCTTTTTGCTCTGCATTTTTTAACAACTCTTTTAATATACTTTCCATATCACCTATTAACGGGATGCTTTCATAGGTGTTTTTATTAACCTCAGTATTATCCACATCAATATGAATTATTTTTGCATTTGGAGCAAATTTATCAGGACTTCCTATTACTCTGTCACTGAAACGTGCTCCAATTGCGATAAGCAAATCACAGCCGGTAACGGCCATGTTTGTTTCTACAAATCCATGCATTCCAACAAATCCAAGTGATAATTTATTGCTTCTTGGTATTGTTCCAAGTCCCATGAAGCTGTTGCAAACAGGTATATGGGCTCTTTCAGCTAACTTAAGAAGCAAAGAATCATTTTTAGATATTCTTACACCGCCTCCGGCATAAATTACAGGCCTTTTCGCTTCATTAATTAACTTTACTGCCATATCTAATTTATCTTTTTCCGGCATATTAATCACTTTTTCTTTATTTGCTATAATACCTTTATATTCGCAAGTTTTTAAAAATACATCCTTTGGAACATCCACAACTACAGGACCGGGTCTCCCTTCAAGTGAAACCTCAATGGCTTCTCTCATAACATCTTCTAATTCTTCAACATTTCTAACCATATAGCTGTGCTTTGTAACAGATAATGTCATACCCGTTATATCTACCTCTTGAAATGAATCCTTTCCAATCAAAACATTTGCGACTTGTCCCGTAATAACTAAAAGTGGTACCGAATCCATATAAGCGTTCGCAATACCCGTTATGGTGTTAGTAGCGCCTGGCCCCGAAGTTGCTATGAACACACCTAATTTCCCGGTACTCCTTGCATACCCGTCTGCAGCATGAACACCATTTTGTTCATGTGCAGGTCTATATAACTTGAAATAATCAAGCTCATCAAACAGAGCATCAAAGAAAGGTATAACAGCTCCTCCGGGATATCCAAACAGTGTGTCTATTTCTTGTTCCCTAAGAACTTTTAGTATTATTTGCGAGCCGGATAATTTCATATTTTCCTCCTATTCCTGTCCCTCTGCAGGTTTACCAATCCAGGACATCATTGATCTTAATTTTTTACCTGTTTCCACTAAAGGATGATTAAGCGCCATGTTTTTCATTGCAAGAAATCTTGGTTTGCCTGCCTTATTTTCAGAAATCCAATCATATGCAAATGTTCCATTCTGTATATCAGCCAAAACGCTTTTCATGTTTTTTCTTGTTTCGTCAGTAATTACTCTTTTACCGGATACGTAATCTCCGTATTCTGCAGTATCACTTACTGAATATCTCATATTTTCAAATCCGCCTTCATACATTAAGTCAACTATGAGCTTCATTTCATGCAAACACTCAAAATATGCTATTTCCGGCTGATAGCCTGCTTCGGTCATTGTATCAAAGCCGGCTTTAATAAGTTCAGTGATACCTCCGCAAAGTACCGCCTGCTCTCCGAATAAATCAGTTTCTGTTTCCTCTTTGAAAGTTGTTTCGATAACTCCTGCTCTTGTGCAACCTACACCCTTTGCATATGACAATGTGAGTTCTTTGCACCTTCCCGTATAATCCTGGTAAACGGCAAACACCGCAGGTACCCCTTTACCTTCAAGGAACTGTCTTCTTGCCAAATGTCCCGGTGCCTTTGGTGCTACCATGAATACATCAACATTTTTAGGTGGCAATATTTGATGATAATGAATATTAAATCCATGAGCAAACGCAAGCGCATTTCCTTCCTGAAGATACGGAGCCACAGATTCTTCATAAATTTGCTTTTGAACAGTATCAGGCGCAACCATCATAACTACATCTGCTTCCTTTGCTGCCTCAGCAACAGTTTTTACTGTTAATCCATGGGATTCTGCTTTAACCCTTGATTTACTTCCTTCATGTAAACCGACTACTACATTAACACCACTATCTTTAAGATTTAAAGCATGTGCGTGTCCCTGACTGCCATATCCAACAACCGCTACTGTTTTCCCCTCTAAAAATTTTAAATCCGCGTCGTTATCGTAATACATTTTTCCCATTTCTTCTTCCTCCAAATTTTATTTTTTATTGTTCTGCTGCTTCTGCAACATCGTAGACATCTACAAATTTGTACATTTGTAGCATTGCTCTTTCAAAACTTTCCTGCCTTTTGTCATTTAGTGTGATTTTAAACTCAGAATTTTTCCCGTCTGATGAAATCATACTAAATGCTCTCACATCAAATTGCTTTCTCCTAAGGGTTGTCAATACTCTCACGGCCGAGTCCATCCCGGTGGTCATCTTAAAACTTATTGTCCTGCACATAAATCCTCCTTTTTTGATTTTTTTGACTTGAGAATAGAGGAGGGGTTAGCCATTTTTCAGGAAAAATACTCTGAAAAATTGGGTTAGGACATAAAAAAACCTCTCGTCTCTATATACATATAGTTGTATATAGGGACGAAAGGTCTTTCGCGGTACCACCCTATTTTACGATAAAAAAATATCGCCTCTTTCAAGTCGAAAAAACTATTTGTTTTTTGAACTCTATCCTTATAACGCAGGAACACGTCCTTACCTACTATAATTTCGGCTTAGAAGCTCAGGAGTGATCATTATATCTCATAACACCGATTCTCACCAATCATCGGCTCTCTGAAGTTATTCTAAAGATATTTTTGTCTCCGTCAAAGCTTTTTAATATGTTTATGATTATACATAGGCAAATATGACTTGTCAACAGTTTTTTAAAAAAAATTTATAAAAACTTTTTCTTGACAAAAATTTTCTAAAGTAATATCATCTTTATTAAAATAAATTTTCCGAGACGGAGACAGGTAAATATTACATGTTTTCAGAGAGCTGCCATTTGGTGAAAGGCAGCAATATTAATATCTACATATCACTCCTGAGAACTTTTCTGAAAAAGCAATTTAGTAAGCAAAAGCGTCTGGCACCGTTATAATGCCAATGTTTGTTAGAACAGATAAGAGGTGTTTACACAATAAAGGTGGTACCGCGGGTTTTCTCGTCCTTTGGAGAAGCCCGTTTTTTTTTTGCATAAAATTAAATATTTATTAGAGGAGGACATAATGACAAAAGAATTTGTAAACTACGAACAAATGAACCATGAAAAAAATATAAGAAAAGCATCAGAAAGGTTAAGTGGCGTAATTAAAAAAACAAATTTAATTTACAGTGATTTTTTTAGTAAGGAATATGAAAACAATATCTATTTAAAACCGGAAAATCTACAAATAACCGGGTCATTTAAAATAAGAGGAGCTTACAACAAAATTGCAAGTTTATCGCAACATGAGAAACAAAAAGGTGTAATAGCTTCATCAGCAGGAAACCACGCCCAAGGTGTTGCATTCTCAGCTCAAAAATTTAACATTAAATCAACAATTATAATGCCCAATGTTACTCCTTTAATAAAAATTGAGGGAACAAAATCGTATGGGTCAGATGTTATTATCCATGGAAATGTCTATGATGATTCTTATACTGAAGCACTTAGACTTTCAGATGATAATGGATATACCTTTGTTCATGCTTTTGACGATTATGATGTAATATGTGGTCAAGGGACCATAGGGCTTGAAATAATAGAGGAATTAGATGACATTGATGAGATAGTCATTCCTGTAGGAGGCGGCGGATTAATAAGCGGCATTGCACTTATTGCTAAAACACTAAAGCCATCAATAAAGGTTATAGGTGTAGAACCTAAGGGCGCTTTAACTATGAAGACATCCATTAACAACGGCCGGATTACAGAATTAAGCTGCTGCAAAACATCGGCAGAAGGTGTAGCTGTCAAGAAGCCGGGTAATTTAACATACAATATTGTTAATAAATATGTGGATGACTTAATCGAAGTTTCGGAAGAAGAAATGATAGAATCTCTTTTGCTATTGGTTGAAAAGCACAAGCTTATATCTGAAACCTCAGGAATATTACCTATTGCTGCATTAAATAAACTGAATTCAAAAAATAAAAATATATGTTGCATTGTAAGTGGCGGAAATATTGGCTTCACAACAATTTCGTCATTAATATTAAAATATATGCCATCCTGGGTATAACCCCGGTATGGCATATATCATCTTATTAATTTTAATGCATTGATAACTCTTGGAACTATTTGTTTCTTTCTTGAAACACATTTGTCCACATACATTCCCTGAAATGCATTTTCCTCCTCGAATATTCCTTTAACCAATCTTTCCTTGTTTGAAGTATAGAAAATATACGAACCCTCGTTCACAATATCGGTAACTGCCATAATTATCAAGAAATAATCTTTATCGTATGTTATATGGTCTATCAATCTTATATAATCTTCTTTATTGTTCATTATCTGATTAATATCTAATGTGAACACCTGTGATATTCCTACATTTTTATAAACCAAATTAAACTTTTTAAAATCCTGGAATAAAATTTCTTCCATAGTCTTTCCTTCTAAAGAAGTTCCGGCTCTAAACATTTCCATTGCATATTTATACAAATCTAAGTTAACAATTTTTAAAAGTTCTTTAACTGCTGTCCTGTCTTTTTCGGTTGTAGTTGGAGATTTAAACAACAAAGTATCAGATATAATCCCGGACAACATAAGTCCTGCTGCATCTTTTGTAATTTCAATACTATGTTCCTTATACATATTAAAAATAATTGTGTTAGAGCTTCCAACAGGTATGTTTCTGAAAATTATAGGAATTGATGTCTTAATGTCTCCGATTTTATGATGGTCTATAACCTCAAGTATTTCAGCTTCCTCCAACCCTTCAGCGCTTTGATTCATTTCATTGTGGTCAACAAGTATTACCTTTTTTCTCTGTGGGTTAATTAAATGATTTCTGCTAAGCATCCCCATATATTTTTTATCCTTTGATATTATGGGAAATTTGGAATGCTTTGATTGCTCTATATCTTCCTTGCAGTCATTTAAATAATCCTCTTCAAAAAACATCATAATATCCTTATCCTTCATGATGTCCTTCACATATTTAGACAAAGAAATATTTTTCGCGGTGTAATAAGTTTGATAAGCAGTTCCGATAATGTTTACTTTATTTTGTGCTGCTAAATCTAATAAATCGGGGACGATTTCCAAATCACCCGTAATAATAATCAATTTAACACCTATTTCTATGGCATATTTAATAATATCGTATCTGTCACCTACGATTACTATGGAATTTTTATTGATAATAGATGATTTTCTTAAAGTTTTTTCTTCAAATGAGGCTACAATTATTTCTCCTTCAATTATATCATCAAATCTTAACAAGCTTTTTCCTATTAATGTTTCAATTATATTTTCATATGATGTACATAAGTACTGCTGATCAGTATTAATCAAACTCATTGCAATGTCCTTCATTGTAATGATACCTGCCAAAAATCCATCCTCGTTTATTATGGGAAGCGTTCTAAGCTTGTTTTCATTCATATGAAAATATGCAAAATGAACAGATCTGTCATTATAAAAGGGCTTAACCCTGTCATAATCCAAATCCTTTAACTGTATTTTCACATTTTCTAAAACTTGTGGTGTATCCACATTAAAATAGTTGAGTACAAATTCTGTTTCTTTATTTATGTTGCCAAGTATAAATGGCACCGATGGTTCATTTAATTGATTTTTAAGCCAGGACAGTGCAATTGCCGAGCAAACACTGTCAGTATCAGGTGTTTTATGTCCAAATATTAAATTATGTTTCATTTATTTCCTCGCCTTTAATTTTTGTATCTTAAGTCATTACCGTAAAATTTAAGAGGTACAAAGTTGTTAAAAATCCTTGAAGTTATTCTGTCAGAATAAGCATCCCTTAACTGTTCTAAGGATAAATTTGTTGAAATTATAATTCTTTTGTTGTTAATTAACCTTTCATTAATTATATTAAACAACTCTGCATTTGTAAATGAATTTCCTACCTCGGTTCCAAGATCATCAATTATTAAAAGGTCGCATTCAAAAATCATGTTGTAATTTATTAAATTTTCTTCAGTTTCATTTTGCTTGTTGAATTTATGATTTTCAACAATTTCAAACAATGAAAATGCAGTTTGGTAAAGCACTGAAACCTCCTGATTAATTAATGCATTTGCAATACAGTTACACATAAATGTTTTTCCTAAACCGGTGCTGCCATACAGTAACAAATTCATATTAGAATCATGATAATTAGAACAAAAATCCTCGCTTATTTCTAAAATATAATACATGTTTTGTCTTGGAGTAAGTTTTTCATTTTTGTAGGTTTCATTGTTAAAAACATTTATATTAAAGGTATCAAAGTTTTCCTTTTCAAGCATGTGCTCCATGTTTGACATAGTATATAAACTGCCTATAATCTGCTTGTTTAAACAACTGCACTTTTTTCCATCGATAAGATAACCCGTATCGTTGCATTTTTTACATTCATATTCTATGTCCAAATAGTTTTCCGGCATGTTATGTTTTGCATAAATATCAGATTTGTGTTTTTTTAAACCATCAATTTCATCCTTTAATTTTAAAACCGTTTCATTTAAATTATCCGGCTTAGATAAAAATAATTTGGATATCTTTATGCTCAGAAGCTGAATTTGATTGTCTATTTCCTTTAATTCAGGTATTCTGTCATAAAGATTTTCTTTTTTAACATCTGCATTATATGCTGCTCTAAGACGTTTCTTATTATATTCGGTCATTATATTTTCAAGGATTTGTTTATTCATTACTATCATCTCCTTCCTCAGGCAGGTTTAATCCAAGCTTGCTTAATTTTTTTTCAAATCTTTTTCTTGCAATTTTCTCTAAATCATCGCCTGTATAATCATCGCTTTGAATGAAATTATGGAATTTATTTTTTGTTTTTGTAGTTTCCTTTGCTGCAACCTTTGGTTTTGATTCAGGTTTTCTGTCATTCTTTAAATCATCAATAGTTTTAAACCCGTTTTTATTCCATTCGCTCAATATTTTATCGAAATAATTCAAGTTGGGATTGTTTATTTTAGTTGAATTATCAAGGCATTTTAATATCATCTCCATTGAAAATGCCCATTCATCAACCCATCTGTCGATTAATTTCATTTCAGCTTCAGTCAATGTTCTGTTAAATCCAAGAGCTTTGCTGATTCGAGAATAAATGGAGAATCTGTCATTACGTTTTTCCAAATATTCAACCATAGTATCAATGTCATTAACTCCTTCATCATGCCATGCCGAAACAACGGATTCTATGTAGCTGAATCTTTTTACCTTTTTGTTGTTTATAGAATAGCTGAATGCCTGAGCCATAATTTCAGGTTTCATTTTATAGTCGCTAAGCCATTTCACTATTTTTTGTTTTTCACTTATTTTAAGCGGTCTGCCAAACATTTCTTCAATTTCTTCCATCATCTTTTTGTTTTCAGAACCTTTTGTCCTTGAAATAAGCTCATCATTTGTATTAATTTTATCTTTTTCCTGATTTTTTATATATTTATATACATTGTCTATATACAGCTGCTTTAAATTAACAAATTCAACACTGTAATTATATTCATCATCTGTTTCGTGCTTTAATATTATTCCTTCTTCCTCCCAATAATCCCATGCTCTCAAAACATCTGACAAAGGAAGTTTAAGGTTTTTTGAAATTGTTTCATTGTTAAAATTGTGCTGCTTGTCCTTGGCATATTTGTATCCCATAAGATATACCTTTACATAGGTTCCATCAGCAACAGGCATATAATCATTTATAAATATATTTTCTATAGGGGTATCTCCCAAATCTATTTGCATTTCTTGAAGAATAAAATACATAAATAACTCCTTTTTGGTAATAATATGTGACAGGAAATTGTAATATAATTGTAACAATATTGTTATGAATTTGTGAAAACATTTTCTATTTTAACAATTGACAATATATCATATTTAATATTATAATATTGTCAGATGATTTAATTAAAAGAACAATATCAACTATTTAATTATATCATTTTTTATTTAAAAGAAAAACAGTATTTTTAAATAAGTGATATAATTACCACGAAAATTAAATTAGGAAGTAAACCATGAAAAAACTAAATTTACCCCTTATTAAAAAACCTATTTTTAAAAAAGAAACCTTTGAAATTTTTAAACAACTCCCGGAAAAAAAATATAGACAAGTCCTAAACGAGTTTCAAAAATTACATCTTTCCAATATAAAAATAAAACAATTAAAAGGTGCTGCATGCCTTTTGACAGCAACAACCTTAATTTTAAGTGCTACATACACATTTAATTATCTTGATACCCATGAAAATAATGTATTTTCAACAGACAGCTTTACAATTATAGAAAATAACAAAGAGCTTTGCAAAGTCAGAGACAAAGCTTTATTAGATAAAACCCTGGCTAAATTGGAAAAAGATTTAGAAAAAGTACATAATCATGATTTAGCAATAGAAAGCAAATTTGAAGCAGTCGCTTCCAGAGCAAAAGATAAGGAAATAGTCGCTGAAGAAGATCTTTATGATATATTAAAATCAAATATCGATTATTCAATTTTAGCTTATGCGATTAATATAGACGGAGAACAAATAGGTGTTTTAAACTCAGAATACGAGGCTAACAACGTAATAGAGGAAGTAAAGAACCACTTTACACATAACTATGATGAAGAATCAATAGTAGAAGTTAACACTGTAGAAAATATAGAAATAAAACAAGTAAAAGCTTTAAACAACGAAATTAAAAACAAAGATGATTTAATTAACTACATAATCAAAGGCACTGATGAAGAAAAAAAATACATAGTAGAAAAAGGGGACAATTACTGGAATATCGCAGAATATTTCAATATGTCATTAGACGAATTAATTTCAGCTAATCCTACGTCAGACCCTGAAAGAATACAAATTGGGGATGAATTGAATTTAGTCGTACCTAAACCATTCATCAATGTACAAGTTAAGAGAAAATTAGAACAAGAAGAAAAAACTCCATATGAAACTGAATACAAATATGTATCATATATGTTCAACGATGAAGAAGTTGTTGAAGAAAAAGGTAAGTACGGATTATCAAAGATAGAATCAATTGTAACAGAACAAAACGGAATTCAAATTGCAAAAGAAATATTAGCTGAAGAAGTAATAACTTTACCAACTACTCAAGTTGTTACCACAGGTACTCAAGATCCACCACCTAAAAAAGGAACAGGATATTTTATTAATCCGCTTCCCGGCTCAATGATTTCTTCAAGATTCGGCTCAAGATCAGGTGGTTATCACTTAGGTCAAGATATGGCTAAAGCATCCGGCTCTTCTATAAAAGCAGCTGACGGCGGAACAGTAATATACGCAGGTTGGAACGGAAGCTATGGGTATGCAATAGATATAGATCACGGTGGTGGCTTTACAACAAGATATGCGCACTGTAGCGAACTTTACGTATCAGTGGGCGAAAAAGTATATCAAGGTAAAGTAATAGCAGCCGTTGGCTCAACAGGCATTTCATCAGGACCTCACTTACACTTTGAAGTAAGAAAGTATGGGTCGGTAGTAAATCCTGCTGCATATATAGGCATTCAATACAGATAAATTTAACATTGCCAACACAGCCGCTTTATATAGCGGCTTTTTATATGTCACAAAAATCGTCTTTTGTCATCCTAAGCCAAAAGGTTCTCCCAAATGATTCTAATATTTATATACCCCTTTCCGCCTTGTTAAAACATGTATTTTCATCAAAACAATACAAATATTAATAAATATTTTCTCTTGCTTTTTTTGCTTATAAATAATATTATAGAAAGGTATTATGGTTTTATCCAAAAATGATAAAGTCCTTATGAAACGCAAATCCAAATTAAAAGGATGGTACGATGATATATTTTGATTACAGATTTATGGAAGTCGCAAGACCTATTATAGAACATGAACAATATCAACAAATGAAAAACATCAAGCATCATGATGAAAGTGTTTTTGATCACTCTGTAAAGGTGGCGTTCCATGCGTACCAAATTGCTTACAAGCATAATTTAGACTGGGAGTCAACAATCAGAGGGGCATTGCTTCATGACTTCTTTCTATATAAATTTAAAAAGTGTTTAAGTCCAAGATTGATAACGGATTCTATTAAACATGCATTATCACATCCGATAATAGCTTTTAACAATGCAAGCAAATATTTTAATTTAAACAATAAAGAAGAAAATATTATAAAGGGTCATATGTTTCCTTTTGGTGTCCCAAAATCGAAAGAAGCATGGATTGTGAGCTACGTGGACAAGTATATTGCAGTATTCGAATATGCATCAAACTTTAAGAAAATGACAATAAAGAAAAAACCCGCTTACAATGCAGAATAAAGATGTGAAAAACATCTTTTTTTATTTTTCTTTGTAATGTACAAGCCAAAATATTTTTCTTTAACTGTTTATTTGTCTCATATTTGGGTAACATTTAAGTATATTAATAATAAATAACTTGAAAGGGGCTGACTGCATGAAAATATCAATCTATGCAAAAAACATGCAACTTACAGATGCGTTAAGGGAGGCTGCAATCAAAAAAATCAGGAGGTTGGATAAATTTTTCCAACAAGATATTGAAGCTAAAGTAGTATTAAGCATCGAAAAGAAACTACACAAAGTTGAGGTGACTATTCCTTTCAATGGCAGAATAGTACGTGTGGAGGAATCCTCAGATGACATGTACAACGCCGTAGATGAAGCAGTTGAATCTTTAGAAAGACAAATAAGAAAATATAAGACTAAGCTGCAAAACAAAAAGCATTCTAACGAATCAATTAAATTTGAAAATATAGAACCGCTTGACATAGAAGAAGACCAAGAATTCAAGGTAGTAAAAACCAAGAGATTTGCAATAAAACCAATGAATATTGAAGAAGCAATACTACAGATGGATCTTTTAGAACATAATTTCTTCGTATTCTTAAACGGTGATTCAGAAGAAGTTAATGTTGTATACAAAAGAAAAGATGGCAATTACGGTTTGATAGAACCGGAACTTTAAATTTTCCTCTAATTAAATAAAAGGCAAAGACGCGCAATTAATAATTGCGCGTCTTTGCTACATAATGTAATCTTCCGATCATATTCCCCCGAATATTCCCATACCATTAGTTCGTGCATCTTTAGCTTATCGTTCATCCATGCACATTTAGGTTCTTTAATTTGCAAATTTCAAGAATAAATATATTATATAACATTTATAACAGTCGATATGTCGAAACATGTAGTTTCTATTTTTTTTATGCTTCAATAAGACCTTTGTCAATAAATTCAAGAAGTACTTTACCCATCATTCAATGATTTATAATTATGCTTAATATATTAAATTTTATGTTGTCCACAACCGTGGATAAGTTGTTAAATTATTACTGCTAATTAATATTGAAATTTCAATATTAATTTTTTTGATAATTTCCTAAAATAACACTTGACATAAATGTTCATTAAAATCATCAACTTATGAAGTTGTTAACAATTCTATCCACAGATGTGGATAACTAATGTAAATCAAGAACAAAGATTCTGATTTTAAAGCATTATTAAAATAATTTAAGAATCTTTTATTTAAATTTAAAGAGTTTAGCATTTTTACACAAAAAATATTAAAACCAAAAATATATATTTAATCATACATGCATAATTATGTTTAAGTGAAATAAATGTAGAATTATGTAAAAACGTATGTTATACTGTTTTTAAGCATAAAACATAACCTTGGAGTAAGAAATGTTATATATAACAAGCAAACATCTCAAACCCGGCATGATATTAGCAAAAGATATTATGTTATATAACTGCAGCAATTTTAGTACATTGCTTCTGACTAAAGGACAAATTTTAAATAATACATATATAAAAAGAATTGCATATCATGAAATTGAAGGCGTGTATATTGAAAGCGAGGCTTTTGCAGATATAGATGCAGAATCATACATTGATGATAAAATAACTTCAAAATCATTAACACAAATAAAAGATATTTATTATGATTTCAAAATGAGTTCCGGTAAAATAACTACTACAAATATTAAGAAACTTTCATCCATTGTTGACAGTTTAATAACTGAGCTGTTAAGCAAGGAAGATTTATCATTCAACGTAATTGACTTTAGAAACCATGACAGTTACACATTTCAACATTGTTTAAACGTAGCAGTACTTAGCATATCAACAGGAATTTCTTTAAATCTTTCAGAACATAAGCTGCATGATTTAGGTATGGCAGGTTTATTGCACGATATAGGCAAAATGACAATACCCATAGAAATATTAAATAAACCCGGTAAATTGACAGTAGAAGAATATGAAATAATGAAAACTCATCCGATAAATGCAGTAGAATTATTGAGGAACTATGTTTCAAACGATGTATTAAGGGCAATAGAATGCCACCATGAGAAATTAGACGGGACAGGTTACCCTTATGGTAAAAAGGTCAACAACATTCATTATTACGGCAAAATTTTGGCAGTATGCGATGTTTACGATGCATTAACCTCTGACAGATCATACAGAAAAACTGCTTTTCCAAGCGAAGTTATCGAGTATATAATGGGCTGCGGAGATACACATTTTGATTATGAAATATTAAAACACTTCATTAAGATAATAGTGGCATATCCTATTGGAACATTTGTTAAATTAAGCAATGGAAAATTAGCGGTTGTTGTAAAAAATTATACAGAGAATATTATGAGACCTCTTATACGAATGGTAAATTCAGACGGTACAGTAGGCGATGATATTGATCTTCTCTACGATAATGATTCCATGAACCTCACCATTGTGGATATGGGATATGATTATGAAAATTGCGGCTTATCCGGTGTACTAAAATCCACATATGAAATAAAAGCAGTTACGTAATACGCCGTAGCGAAGGTTCTCATATGTAACCCATACAATTCTTTCGAATATAATAAACAATAAGAACCCCACTCAACACGAAATCAGAGATTTCTGTTGGGTCCCGGGAACCTTGTTGTTTACACAAAAAAATTCATTTCGGAAGTGATTATATGGAAATAAATTTAAATACAATAATGCAAATATCAGTCCCGATACTCACAATTATTTTTGGTGCATTATCAGCATATTTGAAAACAAATGAAAAATTAAGACACAGTTCTATCAAGTATATAACCGAAGCAGAGGAAATGTATAAAGATGTTACCAAAGCAGGAGGACAAAAATTTACTTGGGTTGTCGATACCTTGTACGCTTTAATACCTGCCCCCTTAAAGATTTTAATAACCAGACGCTGCGTAGAAAGAATAGTACAAAGCACATTTGACGGTATAGAAGCATACGCCAAAACTCAATTAGATAGAGCAGTAGAAAAGTATGTATTAAATAAAGTAGATCAAAGCTAAAAACAGGCGGTTAATAACCGCCTGTTAATTTATCATTCCGAACCGCGGGTGAAGAATCTCCTATTTTAATACCGCAAATTCATACCCTTCAAATTTTAAATATTCTATAACTTCAGGAAGAATTTCTGCTGTTACTTCCTTTGAAAAAGCATCATGCATGAGGACAATTACTCTATCCTTATTTTTAGTTGTTGCCTTTAATCTTTCCATAAGTATTTCAGGTTCGGGTTTTTTATATTCCGTATCTCCCGTAAGTGCATTCCAATCTACACTCACATACCCCGCCACATGCAAATCGTTCATGTACTGCTGTTTATAAACTTCAAAAGAACCTCCCGGAAATCTAAACAATCTTGTGCTGAAATCTTCACCAAGATTATTTTTTATTATATCCTCTGTCCTCTTAATTTCATTTATAAAATCGTCCTTACTTTTTAACAATTTATTTAATTCATGCGAATAAGAATGAATGCCTATTGAATGTCCGTTTTCTTTTAAATCCTTCAATATACTGCCGTTTTTTTCGCACATATTTCCTAAAACAAAGAAAGTGGCTTTTACATTATATTCTTTTAATATTTTTAAAATCAACGGCGTAACATTTTGTGAAGGACCATCATCAAAGGTCAAAAATGCTATCTTCTTTTCATAGTCATTTATATCTTCAACATCAATGCTCAAAAATTCTTCTTTAATATCATCAATAGAATCATCATTGATTAAAGTTTCTTTAACAGCATTTTCACTTAGTCTTTTTAATTCATTGCTGAAAGATATATATTCAACAGTATCATTTATATTACTTAAATGTAAAGCATTGTTAAGAACTACTTCTGAACCATCGCTTGCTATGGCAATCCCTCTTAAACATAATGAACCTGTTAAAGATAATATCATAACAAACATAGTTAAAACAATTTTTCCGCGCCTCGTAAGCTTATAACTATGCATTGCATCACCTTCACAAATATTATTTATATTATTTTTCAGGATTAATAAATTGTAATATATTATTAATTTTTTCTATCTCATATTTAACAGTAAAATCTTGCTCAGTATGCAACTTTTTCATGTTATCTATAGCAGTTTTGTATTTATTTATTTTTTCAGTAAGCATTTTTATTTCTTTTTCAAAATCAGAAATAACTTCATTAGATTCATTAGTAAATGCCACAGAAAAATCATTCAAGCATCCTAATTTATCATTGCCGTCTTTCAATAAACTCTCAACTCTCACATTAGAAGAAGCAATAATATTTAATATGGATTGTCTTTTAACATCAGTCGGCAAATAATCCGGTAATGCTTTTTGAAAGCTTTCAACAATAGATAAAGAATTAATGCCATCTGTCAAGATATCATAATTCTTATAGATTTCTTCAATTTTAAGAAGTTTCTTTTTCTTTACCATTGTTATGGGGTCATTGTCATCACCTACAATAACAGAAATTTCTTTTTCTTCATCTTTTACTTGTTTATTCTTCATAACCTCTGAAAATTGCGGTTTTTGAATATCTGTATTGATATTTTGTTCTTCAGGCACTTGTTCATTAATATCATCAACTTGAGTTTCATTTTCTACTTTCTCAATAAGACCCAACTTTTCTAAAATACTCCTTCTTTCCATTATGGCAGCCACTCCCCGTATATTAAATATTAAACTATTTCACTTTATAATAACACTATTAAGCAAAAATGTCAATAAATACGATTTCTTGTCGTTTTTTTGTAATTCCTATCACTAAGCTTTGTCATCATGGACATAGTGAAGGATCTCCCTTTGATTATAAAAACAATATAGCAAAAATAACCCATATATGCTAAAATTAATAAAATAATATTAATTCTTGGAGTTACCTATGTTATTTATAACATCTGATAATCTAAAACCCGGCATGATATTGGCCATGGATTTAACGGTATATAATAATTATAATTTTAAAACTCTCCTTCTTAAAGGAGGGCAATCCCTTAATAATACAATTATAAATAAAATAAGATATAATAATATCTCGGGTGTATACATAAAAAATGAAGAGCAAAACAACAATTTGTCTAAAAATAATATAAATGACGAAATGGAAGGAAACTTACTTACAAGAATCAAGGATATATTTTATAAATATAAACTAACTAACATAATTGATAAAAAACTAATATGGGATGTTTCTGACTTGGCAGAAGATTTGATAAAAGAAACCTTAGTAAATAAAACTTTGTTATATAACACTCTTAAGTTCAACAACCATGATGATTATTTATTCCAGCATTGCTTAAATGTATGTATATTAAGTATATCATTAGGAGACTCTTTAAACTTTAAACAACATATGCTGCAAAATTTAGCAATTGCTGCTCTGCTACATGATATATGTATGCTAACAGTCTCTGAAGAAATTATAAATAAAAGAGATAAATTAAGCGATGCAGAACAAGAAATTATTAAGCAGCATCCTGTTAATGCGGTAAAAATACTAAAATCATTCGTGCCAAACGATATACTGAGAGGAATAGTAAACCATCATGAACATTCTGATGGATCAGGATACCCTTATAAGCTTATGAACCATCAAATACATATATTCGGTGAAATTATAGCTGTTTGTGATTCTTACCAGGCATTGAGCACAGATTATTATTACAGAAAAGCTAATACTCCTGCCCAGGTATATAATTATATATCAGATAACATTAACATAAAATTTGATCCGAAAATAGCAGAAATTTTTTTAAAAAACATTATTGTATACCCTGATGGCGAATACGTAAAATTAAACAATAACAAAACTGCCATAGTGTTCGAAAACAATTCAGAACAGCCGTTAAGACCGATTGTTAAAACAATTAATCCGGATGGCACAATAGGAGATGAAATGAATTTAATGAACGAAGAAAATAATAGTATAGATATTGAAGATACAGGACATTCTTACGAGTACATCGTAAGCTCCTGTCTCTGCGGTGAAAAGACCAGATACGACGGAAAAGTAATTATTAACGAAAAGATCAAAAAATTAGTCGATGAGAATAAGGCAATTATGGTCTGCCCTGAAATCTTAGGAGGTATGTCAGTTCCCCGCCTCCCCTGCGAAATTAAAAATGGCCGAGTTATTAACATTGCCTCCGACGATAAAACTGAAAACTATGTAGACGGTGCAATAGAAACCCTTAAAATAGCCAACAAATACGGCATTAAAAAGGCCATATTAAAAGAAAAAAGCCCTTCCTGCGGAAGCAGCTGCATATATGACGGTACATTTTCCAAAAAACTCATTGCCGGTGAAGGTATAACAACAAGATTATTAAGGTTGAATGATATAGAAGTTATGAGTGATGAAGAGTTTTAAGGGTGCTTATTTAGTTACAATGAAGCCATCTTTAGTCAACTCCCCTAATTCATTCGAATGCAGTAACAAAAATATAATTAACGCATAGTATAGTTTGTACACAAAAAAACACCCATTTTCAACGTAAGGGTCCAAAATATAATAAAATTTATTTTAGTTTTACAGCCGGAGAATCAAGGTTTATAATAAAAATATTTAAATTTATACAAAAATAAAAAATATCTGATTCAGCTAACTGACACTTTTTATACGTATGAGGCAAAATTTTAATATTTTTGTATAAAACGATAGCTAACCTTGTTGAAAATACATGATCCTTGATTATAAAGGTGTTTTGCAAATTTATTCTTGCTTATGAATATACATAATTATCATAAGTTTGTGAAAAAACCAAATACGATGGTAAAGCATTTACAAATGAATAAAATATGCTATAATTAGGTTAAGTTCAATTATTTAACACAATCTTAATAACCTTCTAAAGGAGATTTATAATATGAAAAAAACCCTTTCCCTTTTATTAACAATAATTATTATTTTTTCAATGTTTATTGTACCGGCTTATGGATTACCATCACAAGTAAGTATAGACAATGATTTAAGAAATTATATAAATCATTCCTTATATTTAAATAACAATGGTATCTTATATGGTTGGGGGTATAACTTCTATGGTCAATTAGGTGACGGATTATATGTAAATAGTATAACACCTAAAAAAATTATGAATGATGTAAAAGCATACAGCATTGGTGGAAATCACTCACTGATTTTAAAAAATGACGGTACGCTTTGGTCATGTGGATATAATGAATTTGCCCAATTAGGAGATAGTACATATAATAACAGCGCTACCCCTAAAAAAGTTATGGATGGCGTATCTGTTATCAGCGCAGGAGGCAACCATTCTTTAGCCATAAAAACAGATGGTACGCTTTGGGCTTGGGGTTCTAATGCTTTTGCTCAATTAGGTGATGGTTCCTACAATAACAGCACTTCTCCAAAAAAGATAATGGACAATGTTTCTGCTATCAGTGCAGGTGGTAACCATTCTTTAGCCATAAAAACAGATAGTACGCTTTGGGCTTGGGGCTCTAATGCTTTTGCTCAATTAGGTGATAGTACATATAATAACAGCACTTCTCCAAAAAAAATTATGGACAATGCTTCTGCTATCAGCGCAGGTGGTAACCACTCTTTAGCTATAAAAACAGATGGCACGCTTTGGGCTTGGGGTTCTAATACTTTTGCTCAATTAGGTGATAGTACATATAATAACAGCACTTCTCCAAAAAAAATTATGGACAATGCTTCTGCTATCAGCGCAGGTGGTAGCCACTCTTTAGCTATAAAAACAGATGGCACACTTTGGGCTTGGGGTTCTAATGCTTTTGCACAATTAGGCGATGGCTCCTACAATAACAGCACTTCTCCAAAAAAGATAATGGACAATGTTACTGCCATCAGCGCAGGCGGTAATCATTCTTTAGCTGTTAAAAAAGATGGCTCGCTTTGGACCTGGGGCTCTAATGCTTTTGCTCAATTGGGAGATGGAACATATGGAAATAGTACCTTGCCTAAAAAGGTAGTTGTAATTGTACATAACAACAACATTATTAATGAACCGGATAAGCAAATACCTAAAGATGAAACTAAGCCACTTGATAGTAATGAAATAGATGTAATCAAGATTAAAGTAACATTATTAAAAATGATGCAAACTATATTTTTGCCTATAAATTTATTTAGATAAATTAATAAAAGGTATTCGCTATGCTGAATACCTTTTATTGTCATTTTCTTTAACCATCCTATTTATCCCTATGCCCATACCAAGTAAAATCCAAAAAAGTGGTGCAACAGCTACTATACTGTCATTGAACATTCCAGCTACTAAATAAGCTGTAACACTTAAAAATACAGCAGCTCCTATATATTCCACAAATGTAAATATATTCCCTTTCACGTAAATCTTTAAACAATCAATAAAATAAGTTATCCAAATAAACAATAGTGCCAGTAGTGAGATTACACCCGTATTTATTGCTGTTTGTAAGTATAAGTTATGCGGTTTATCTACAATTACATTCATACCGGTATTTCCAACATTAAATTGTCCTACATAATCTTCATGTGGAAACATCATTATAAAATTATCAGGACCGTACCCTATAAATATTGTATTTTTTAGCATCGGTATCGTTCTTGACCATATATATCCTCTGTTCGAAGCAAATGTTTCTTTTCCGTCAAATAACTTTATTCGAGGAGCTTCAATTGGTACCTCCAGCTTGTTATTATGTGATATTACTTTTATATTCTGTTCATCATCAATATAAAAATCTATAACCCTTCCATAAATCACTGCTCTGATTTGAGATGAATTCTCTGATGGAACGTAAAATGAATATTCCGCATATTTTGCGTCATCAAATGTTATATTTCCCTCTTCATCAGAATTTATTTTTAATATATTTTGGCTTTCACCCTTGAAGTTTAATTTATAATCAGTTGCCATTCCTATTAGCTTTTCTTTATTTGTCCTTATTGTAAAGGTGTTTTTCTCAACCGATACCTCTTCAAATCTTATCTGTTGATGTTCTTGCACGTCTTCCATTCTATCCGCTTCTGTGACAGGATTAAGCCTGTTAAATTGATTAAGTATCCTGCCATTTGAAAGAATATTAAATATGATTGCTATAAGTATGAACCCACTTATCAGGGGAATGAGTTTTTTATATTGCAATTTTATAACTTTTCGGAATACTATTATACCTACAATAGATGTAATACTTACCCCTAAGTATCCTGCTCTTGAATTACATCCTAACCATACTGAAAATGCTAACAATGAAGCACACCCAAATAGTAAGTATTTCTTCTTGTCAGAAATACTTAAATATAGCGCTATTGATAAAGGCAGCATCATAGCCCCAAAGCTTCCTACAAAATTGCTGTTATACAGTGTTCCATATATAGTGTGTTCTGCCGAAGTAAATTTAAGTGATACCCCCTGCAAATTTTTTGGAGTTATCAGCCACATGCCAAAAGAACTACGCAAAAAATCAATTCCAAAATATTCTCCGACACCCAGAAGACCTTCCATAATAATCAAAGCGGTAAAAGCATATGTAAATATTTTTATATTTTTTTCATTATATGAGTAGTTAATAAGTAAAAACATAAGTGCTATATATGATAATAAAACCAATATTCCTTGATGAAGCTCTATAAAACCAAATAATGCAACATGCTTATTAATAGAAAATATTGTTGACATAACAGCGAATATTGAATATATTACCATTGGTATGTAGTACCTGTTTGCTTTTTGCAGTGATATATCCTTACTTGCAAAGTGTATAGAGAATATAACTATAGCTATTAATGTTGTTACTATTAAATATAACGATTTATAATAGCTTGCAAAATCAAAATGATTTATTCCTCCTCTCCAAAAATTTGCTTCTTCTATAGGCAACTTAATAAATTTGCCATATGTTATTAATGGTACTATTGCTATTATAAACACAATAGGAAATAAGAACATTTTAGATTTATATTTTTCCTTTTTGTTTTTAAATCTTTTCATTACTATCCTCCAAATAAATATATGTTAATTATATATTATATTTAATATTTCTTCAAGGAGTTAGGATCAACAACAATTGTTTTATTATTTTGTTACATATTATGTATATTAATTATATGGAATATCTTGAAAAATTTAGGTAATCGTTCATATTGCAACCTTAGTATAATATATTCATCTATCTGCACCACATATTTTAGGAGTTTATTAAGTGTCTTTTCAACATTTATATAAAAAAAGAACAGAGTTTTTAAATTCTCTGTTCTTTTAAGTCATTTTTAACTTAATGACATTACCCATAAGGGTATTTTTTATAGTAGAAAATCAACTATTTTACTACTATCACTTCTATATTACCATTTGCTGCGAAAGGTAATGTTGTATCATATAATCCAACTATTGAAGTACCTATCAAGGCATCAACATTTCCAACTTCTACAAATTCTTCGTCGTTGTTTAATTCATATACTACTATATTATCAGTATTGAATTCAAACCATCCAAGATCATATACTTTGTGATTTGCATCGTCAGAGATTTTAACGCGAATCTTATCGCCTTTAACGTCTGAGATATAGAATCCATTATTTGATTTATCAACTATAGCTGTACCAGTTGTAGAGCCACCAACCAAAGTATCTAATTCACCTTTAAGATTTACTTTTCCTGTTGTATACTCACCTGAAACACTATCCTTGATTTTTCCGTTAGATAATGTCAATTGTGCAATTTTTCCTGTATCTACAACTCCTGAAGGGATAGTTACATTTTTATCTTTTGCCAAATAAACTACTTCTTTGCCATCTACCATTGCAGTCACTTGAGCAACTTTTTCATCTTTTTCCCAAACGTAATTTACGTTTGTGATTAAAGCAAATGTTCCGCTTTGTGATCTGTCTGCATCCTGAGATACTATAACTTTATATTCTCCACCATCAGTAAATTCAGCATGTTTAATGTTGATTATTCTTGGCAAGTTCTCAACTTTTACTACTGAGTAGTTATCTTTGTTTGTATTAGCAGTTTTAATATTGAATATTACAGCATTTTCTGATATTGCAAATGCTCTGCTATCAGTTTCAACATTTCCTTTAGAATTAGATCCACTTCCAATCGGATCTGCTTTAACAAGCTCTAACCTAGTTATAACTTTATTATCATCAAGTTTATATTTAACCAATGCTCCAGGAACAACATTTGCTGGAACTCTAAAGGCAACATCTGTATTACCTGTGTTAAGGTCTAATACTAAGTTTTCAGTACTGCCTGTTTTAGTACCATCTTTTGCATCTTTGTCAATCTTATAAGTTACAACTTCACCTGATGCATTTATTAATTTAATATCTGCATCTGCTATAATTCTATCTGCAGTTGTACTACCTGCTTTATATCCTTTTTTTGCTTCAATTACAACAGCGTAATCTTTTGCACCTGCTAATGAAACTGTATCCTGAGCAAACAATCTGCCTGAATCATCTAAGAAGAATGTTCCTTCATATCCAACGTCAAATGTTTCTGCTCTTCCAAGAATTTCACTTCTTGTGTACTTAGTACCATCAATATAAACTGTTGTAGAACCATCATTTGACTTGTTAACTTTTGTAACTGTTCCATCTACTGTATCTCTTACAACTACTAATTCAACAGCTGATGGAACTTCAGCATTAACAACTCCGCCTGCTGCGTATGCAACAACAACGTCACCAGCTTTAATGTCTTTGATATCTTCAACAGCACCTGTTACTGTAACTTTGCTTAAATCAACTTTATCACCTTTCTTAGGTAATTGAATTCCACCTAATTTAAGTGAATCTGCTTTGTAGCCAGCAACAACTTTTTGTGCATATGTTGGGTTAGAAACTACGATAGCTTTAACTTTTCCATGATCCGGATTTGTTCTTCCGTTTGAAAGTAAATCATTGTATTTATCAATCAATACTACCTTTACATCAGAAACTCCTGTTTTTGCTAAACTAGCAACCTTTGAAGTTCCATCTTCAAGTCCGCTTTCATTTAAGTCAATTTCTTCGCCATTGTAGTATACATCTATTCTGCCTGAGGTAGATACTAAATCTAAAACTTTAGTAGAACCATCAGCTAATTTAACTGCAACTTTTGAATTATCTGATGTATCTGCAGAAGAACGATTATCTGCTCTGAAAGAACCAACTACTGTATCACTGTATGATTCAGCTACATATACTATTACATCCTTGTAAACTTTTGATTTATACGCTTTTACATATTCATACAAATATTGTTCTAAGTCAACAATGTCACCTGCATAGTTTTTATCATCAGGATCTAACATTGAAGGAACTATTAATTCAGGATAATCTTTAGTACCAAATTCTACAGCTATTCTTGTTATTAAAGGAAGGTCTCTTTGATTTTTATCTTGTAGAGCTCTTACGTTTCCTTCATTATCAACTGTTACTAAAGTTGCTTCTAAAGCATTAAATAAAGCCTGTGCAACTCCGCCTCTGTCCGCTCCAGAAGTAGATAATTTAACTCTGTCAGTAACACCAATTTCCGCTGCTTTTACTTTGAAGTTTGTAGGCCAAGACATAGATTTAATTTCGTTTGAATTATCAGTATATCCTAATCCTCTAACTACCATAGTTAAAACTTCATCATAAGAAACTGTTCTATCTGGAAGGAACTTTCCATCGCCAGTGCCAATTACTATGTTTCTGCCTGCAGCCACTGCTATCCAAGCATCTGCCCAGTGTCCTTGAGTATCTTTGAAATTACTCTTTGCTCCTGCTACTAAATTTCCATATCCAAGGATTTCAACCATCAATTTAGCCATTTCAGCTCTTGTTACAACTTTTTCCGGTCTAAAAGTACCGTCTTCATAACCTGTAACTATTCCTAAACCTGCTAATGTTTCAACAGCTTTTTTGTAATCACTGGTTACATCTTCAAACTTGCTATCTACTGCTGTGCCTACTGCAGCAAATGCAAAGCTCATGCTTGATAATACCATTGCGATTACCAAGACAAGTGATAACACTTTTTTCATTCTATTTCCTCCTATGAAATTTGTTTTTGCGGGTGTTTAGGTCCCCAATACCTTCATTGTGTCAGCACAACGACTATAGTATTATAACACCGAGATATTATGTAGTCAATATTATTGACTTGAATGTAATCTTCTTGTAATATTCCCAGCATTAGTGCTAACATGCTATGTATATAATATACCACATGTTTTAAATGTTAATATTACAGTAATGTTACATGTTGAATGGGATGGAGGAGATATTAAGTAAAAAAAGAGAGATCCTTCACTACGTTCAGGATGACAATATACTGATGAGTAAATTATTTAGATGTTAGGGTATTATATAGAAGAAGGCAGCCGGAGATTGTTAGTATTATTCCTATTATAATAATGACTGTGTTGAGGGCTGCTTTGGAATTGATTATACAATAAAAACCAAACAGGATACCCGTACCGAAGATAATTAAGCTTACTATATCTGAGTAATTTCTTGATTTTATAATCTTTATATAAGGAGGCAAAACAAAATAAAGCAAAATAATGCCCATTAAAAACATTGTTAATTCAGGTTTTATTAAGCCAAATATTGAAGCTGCGATTGCTATAACATAGTTTAATCTTTCTTTATCTGATATATAGCTATATGTCATTTTAATATTAAGCACTAAGAAAGCTAATAATATTAGTATAGCAAGACGAATTGCTATTGATCCAATATATTTTGCTGCCAAGATAAAGATAATGCCTGTAAAAGTGAGTGACAAACTTATTATTAATAAGGTTTTTGTATTGTATTTTAAATTTGTAAATAGCATGTACTATACCCCCTTTTGTATTATTATAGCATTTATGTTTTTGTGTGGCAATAATGATTGTATAATATGAGATTTTTATATTATAATAAATTTTATAAATGAATTTTATTGTATCGGTGTGAAGCAAGCCGATTAACGGCTTGCACTTATGATATAATAATTTTATTACAAATGATGAGGGTGGTTATGGATAAGTTTATTGTAAATACGTCGGATACATATTATTTAGATGATATATATAAGGATATTGATAAGCTTTGTGACAGATATAAAAAAATATTGAGCAAAATAATTATTGGTAAGTCGGTTGAGGGTAGGGATATTGTTGCGTTGCGATTATGTAATGGAAAAGATGAGATTCTTCGTTTCGCTGGGGATGACAAGGCATTTAAGCCGGCTGTTTTGTTTGTCGGTGGGGTTCATGCGAGGGAGGACTTTTCGGTTATGCTTTGCATGAAGATGATTGAATATTATTGTTATTATTATAATGAAGGAAAAATTTTTGATGGATTTAATGTTAAAAAAATAATTGATAAAGTCGATATGTATTTTGTGCCGGTTGTTAATCCTGACGGACTTAATATAGTTCATAACGGGATAGTAGCTTCTAAAAATTATAAGAAATTGAAGGATATGAAAATTTGGGGTGAGGATCATACTTATTGGAAGGCAAATGCTAATGGTGTAGATTTGAATAAGAATTTTGATGATGGCAATTGGGAGATTAGGACATGCGTACCGGGAACTGATGTACCTTGTTCTGACAGATTTAAGGGATTTTCACCTAACAGCGAGCCGGAAACTATTGCTTTAGTTAATTTTTGCAATGAAAATAATTTTACATTGATAGTTACATATCATTGTTCAGGGAATTGCACATTTTGGGCTGACAGTGGAACACATGATATGTTTAACGGTTTGGATGAAAAAATAATGGATGAAATAAATAAAAAATATATTTACAGAAAAACTAAAATAAGTGCGGATCCGAAAATTTATGGATGCGGATTTGAAAATTGGTTTAGGGCAAGGATGAAAAGACCTGCATTTTGTATAGAATTATCACCGTTTCAAGAGGGAGGAAGGCAATATCCTGACAGTATGTTTGAAGAATTGGTGTGGCAACACGCTAAGACGACGGGGTTGTTTTTTGCTGATAAAGCAATTGAGGTACATGATGAGATTAATGGAAATGCAGAAATATATGCTGCGTTGACAAAATAGGAGGAAAAATGGAGTGTGAAATACTTTGTATAGGTACTGAGCTTTTGCATGGTGATATAGTCAATACAAATGCCCAATATATATCTAAAAAATTAGCTGAAATAGCTATTGATGTTCATTATCAGACTGTTGTTGGAGATAATCCTAAAAGAATTAAAAATTGTTTTGGTGTGGCCTTTCAAAGGGCTGATATAGTTATATGTACAGGTGGGCTGGGGCCAACTCAGGATGATATAACAAAGGATGTGTTGGCTGAATATTTCGGAGTTAAAATGGTTTACGATGAAGGAAGTTACCAGCATGTCAAGAATATGTACTCTAAGTTTAGAAAGGATTTTCCCAAAAATAATATGAGACAAACATACTTCCCTGAGGGTTCAATAATACTTGATAATCCTAACGGTACCGCCAATGCATGTATCATGAAGGGTGAAGTTGAAGGAAAATCTAAAATTGGAATATTGCTCCCGGGACCTCCAAAGGAAATGGAACCACTGATGAATAATGAAGTTATACCATATTTGAAACAATTTTCCGATGAAGTTGTATATGGTGAAAAATTAGTCGTAACAAATATAGGTGAATCGGCAGCAGAGGAAATGATTTTGGACTTAATAGAAAAACAAACTAATCCTACGATTGCCCCTTATGCCAGTGCAGGCAAAGTAATTTTCAGAATTACCGCTAAGGCAAAAAGTAAAGAAAAATGCATAGAAATGATTAAACCGGTAAAGGAAGAGTTAATTAAACGATTCGGCAGAGATAATGCCTATGTTACCGAGACCGGGAAGGTTGAGGATAGAACTGCAAAGCTGTTGATGGAAAAAAATATAACTGTTGCAGTTGCGGAATCATGTACCGGAGGATTGGTTGCTTCAAGGTTAATAAGCTATCCCGGTATTTCTAAAGTGTTTAAAGAGGGCTTTGTTGTATACAGCAATGAAGCAAAAATGAATACTTTGAAGGTTAATAAGGAAACGTTGGAGAAATACGGTGCTGTCAGTGAAGAAACTGCCAAGGAAATGGCTTATGGTGCTTCGAAAACAGCCAATGCCGATATGGGTGTATCAACTACCGGAGTTGCAGGCCCTGACGGGGGAACTGAAGATAAACCTGTTGGATTGGTTTATGTATGTGTTTATTATAAGGGTGAATATAGGGTAATAAAATTACAGTCAACTGGCGCTCGTGATACTATAAGGGAAAGGGCTGCTACGTCGGCATTGGATTTGGTGAGAAGTTATGTTGAAAAATCGGGTTCGTAACGAACCCGATTTTTTATTCTTCAGCTGTTTTTAAAACTTTATTGAATTCGTTTAGCTTTTGGTTTGCTAAATAGAAGATGCTGTCTTTTGGGTAGTCGCCAAATTTATCCGGTTCTCCGGCAGGGATTCCTGTTAACAATTCTAACCCTTCTTCTATTTTTTTAACGGAATAAATATTGAATTTATGCATCTTTACTGCATCTATTACTTCATCCTTAAGCATTAGATTATCTATATTGCTTTCAGGAATTATTACTCCTTGATCTCCTGTCAGTCCTTTTAATGAACAAATATCAAAGAAACCTTCTATTTTTTCATTTACTCCTCCTATGGGCTGTATTTCTCCCATTTGATTTACTGAGCCGGTCACGGCTAAGCTTTGTTTTATGGGGACATTGGATAAACTTGATAATATTGCATAAAGTTCGGCACTTGATGCACTGTCTCCTTCTACTCCTCCATACAGTTGTTCAAATGTTACTTGAGCAGTCAATCCCAATTGTTTTTCCTGTGCAAATTTACCCCCAAGATATCCGTTTAATGTCAGTACCCCTTTGGAATGAATGTTACCGCTCATTTCTGTTTCTCGTTCTATATTAATTATACCTTCTCTGCCTGAATATGTCCTGGCTGTAATCCTTGAAGGTAAACCGAATGCATATCCGGATGCGCTCATTACCGATAATCCGTTAACTTGGCCTACTACTGCTCCATCTGTATCTATGAACACTTTTTTCTGAATTATTTGCTGCTGCATTTTTTCTTCAATCATATTTGAACGGTATTTTTTATTCTTGATTGCTCTCTCTACGTGTTCCGCATCTACAAAATCTGAATTTGCAACATCTGCAAGTGCTGATGCTTCATACAAAATTTCACTCACAACATTAAATCTTGTAGAAAGTTTATTTTGGTCATCGGCTAATCTTGAGCCGAATTCTATCACCTTGGACATTGCTGAACAATTTAAATGCTTGAGTCCTTCCTGCTGGCACATGGAGCCGATGAAGGACACGTAATGCTGTATATTTTCATTTGTTCTGTCCATTTCAACATCAAAATCCACATTTACCTTAAACAGCTTATTAAAATCCTCATCTGCTGAAAGATATCGATAGTATAAAAAGCTTCCAACCAATATTACTTTTACATTTAAAGGTATGGGCTCAGGTTTCAATGTCACCGTTGGTATAAACCGGCTTTGCTCACCTATATTTTCCACAACTGCCTGCTTGTATTTAAGTGCTTTTTTAAGTGAATCCCAAGCGTATGGGTCCATGAGCAAGTCTTTTGCCTGCAATATTAAATAACCGCCGTTTGCCCTTTGCAGAGCACCTGACTTTATCATTGTAAAATCAGTCATGGTAGTCATCATATGATTTTTATATTCTATTTTACCAAATAAGTTGTAATAATATGGATTGCTTTCAATAACAACGGGGGCTCCCTTTGTATTTTCGTTATTTACAAACAAATTAACTTTATAACGAGTAAATGGATTTTTGCTGTCTTTTGATTCTAACAACTTTGTATCGAATAATTTTTCTTCTTCCTCATTTAAATTTTCAGCATCCTCCTTGGGTTCTGCAACAAATTCGTCTTTTATCACGGATTTTGCATTTCTGAATATAGAATGATTTTCTGCCACATCCTTTAATACCTTATCTAAATAATTTACTATCTCAGAAATATCCTTGTATTTTTCTTTTAATTGATTTACGAGCGGCTCTGCCGCATTATATGCTGTTTGCTCTTCTAATTCCATATATTGTTCTTCTGCTATTTTTTGAGAAACCTGTACATCTCGTATTTTATCATCTATTTCTTTGGCTATTTTATTTCTCTTATTGTCTATTGATTCTCTTTCATCGACTGATAGCTGTTTATACTCATCGGGAGTGATTAATCTGTCTTCCTTAAGGGGTATCAATAACACTCTTTGTCCTGCCTGTTGTATGCCAAAACCGGAATTTTGAGCAAGCTTTTCTATATCTCTGAGTATTACATTCATTTTTTCATTGGTCTTTTGAACTAAAGTATCTTTTTGCTGTAAGAAGGTGCTTCCTTCAAATTGCTTAGAAATATAAATGGTTAAATTAGAAATTAATTTATCCATATCCTTTTGAAATTCTTTACCTTTGCCGGGAGGCAGGGCAATAGCAAGAGGTTTATCCCATTCACTGAAATTATTGATATAGCACCAGTCATTTGGCTTTGGTCCTTTCTCAGCTACCTTTGACACCACTGATTGTGTATATGTGCTTTTCCCTGTTCCTTGCGGACCTAATACAAAGATATTGTATCCGGGAACATTCATCGATAGACCAAACTCCATTGACTTAACTGCTCTGTCCTGACCTATTACTCCTTGCAATATTTCTACATCCTTTGATGTCTGACAAAAATGCAATTCTTTTTCTATGCTGCACACTCTTTTAAGTTTTTCTGTGGGTATTTTGTATTTATTTGAATTAGTCATGATTACCTCCTATTAAATTAAAATCATTCAATAATGGCTTACCTTTTATAAATAGGATATACCCGTTGGGTGTTTTAGTTAAACGAGAAATATTAGAATAAAAAAAATGAGTTTCCTCACCGCGTTCGGAATGACAAAACGCGCTGAGGATCTCATCATTAATTATATTGATTGTTTATTAAGTGAAAATACACCGATTGTAAAGAATGCAATACCCATTACTGTTAAAACTATTGTCGGTAGTACCGCTGCTTCAAAACCCATGCCTTTGCTTGCTATGCTTTCTATTCCTTGCATAGCCCATTTTTGCGGTGTTAGCTCTGCCAATAGCAAAAGTGCTTTGTTGTTTACTATTTCTAAGGGCCACATGCATCCGCCCAGCATTGCTGTGCTTGTTAAAACTATGGGAGCTATGGAGCCAAGCTGTGCTTGAGTTTTTATAAATCCGGTCAACATTAACCCAAGTGATGTTACTGCAAATATAAATGCAGCTGAAACCATTAAAATCCCTGCTATGCTATTGCCCCAATCGATACCTACCAAATATTTTCCGCAAAGTATCAATACGCCCATTTGAACTGCACCGGTAATATATGCTACTATCATACTTCCGCTGAGGATGGAAGTTTTAGAAACGGGTGAAATAAGCATTCTTTCCCATGTTTTATGTTGTCTGTCGTAAAGAATCGTTCCTATTCCAAACACCATGGTATACATTGAAAAAAACAATGTAAAGCCGATCATTGAATGCATAAGTCCGTCATATCCCGACTCAACGGCTGAAGCAGCAACAGTTGCTTTAACGGATATTGGATTTTTATACTTCCATGAATCCATAACATTTTCATAAGCAGATGACTTAATTTTTTCAAAATCTGCATCCGGCTCAGCAGATTGAATAAAGCTTGCTGTTACATCGGCAATCCTGTTACCGCCTGCCATTTTTAGTGTTATGCCTGATACCATCTCTTGAAGTGATAATATCAAAGTATCATCCTTAATTTTCATAATTCCCAAAGAAATATTATTTCCTTTTTCAATATTTTTTTGATAACCGCTCTTTATTAGTAAAGCAACACTTACATTTCCTTCCTCGATATCTTTTTCTGCAATATTTATATCCGTTTCTTTAAATTTAAAATTCTTATATGTGTTTAACTCTTCTTTTAAAGCTTCAGAATAGTAGCTTTTATCTTCATCAACTATATATACGGTTGGTTTGTAGGTGTTGAAGGATGCACCAAATATTGCAGTAAAACCAAGCGCCATAGCAGTCATCAGTAAAAATACCATCCAATCATCTCTTAACCTAAGCAACCTTAACTTTATTACGCTTAACATTCAGGGCTCCCTCCTTCCCTTTGAGTATAAATATTGCAGCTACGGTAAATACGATTCCTGTAGCAGCTAATATTAATATATAATTTAAAATATCAGATATAACGTAACCTGTTATAACCTTTAGATATGCTTTTAGGGCAATGCCGTTAAGAGAAAGAAAACTTAAGTTTTTCATAAATTCCGGCATTACGTCAATCGGGAAGAAGCTTCCTCCTAAAAGCGCCATACCCTGCAATATTGCTGATTCAAATATATTTGCCATCTTGTAGTTTCCTGCTTTATAAGTTAAAGCACCTACAAAGGAACCAAGTCCTGCTACAGCAAATGCTGCTGTTATACTTATTAATATAACTGCCCCAATATTACCCCATTCTACTTTTAATGCATAATGAGTATAGGTAATCATAACTGCTATTTGAAATAAAGCTATTAAAAACACCGTCATCAATTTGCCCGACAATAATTCAAACTTAGTAGTTCCTGCTACTGCCATTCGCTGATAGGTTTGATTATCTTTTTCTTCTAACAGCATCCTTCCCCCGTGGCTTGCAGCAAACAAAATAAACATAGTCATCATGCCTACAGAGTAATAATCTGCACTGTTTACCTGTTTCCTTCCTTCCATTACTACATTTTGTATATCCACGTTAATTGACTTCATCACATCACTGATACCTTCCATCAGTTGATCTAAGTTTTCAAATCCATCGCTTGAAATATTGTTTGCCATTGCAGTTTCTATAACTACATTTTTCCCGATAATTATTGTTGACATTGTATTTGAATATGCATCTACCACTGCATTGACTATTTTGCCGCTGAAGCTTTTATCCGGATGTGTTAATATTTTTATGTCAACCTTATTTCTAAAAGGTGTCAGAAGATTAATCTTCATATCATATATAAACTTATCAGGTAAAAGCACTATTGCTGAAACCTCTTCACTGTTTAACTTCTCCAATGCCTTTTTTTCATCTGAAACTACAGTGTATTTTATAATTTTTTTTACATCTTTACTTTCTAAGAAATCATCGAAAAAAAACTTCTCGGGATTTATTTCATCGCATGAGTCAACCAAGCTATTGATTGCGTCTTCACCCATGCTTTTAGCGATTAAACTATTTTTCAATGAGGATTCAAACATTTCATTATCTTCTTTTTCATTATAAAGCTTAACTACTGCTATATTAATGGATTCGAAATCATTATCTCCACTTGCAAAGGAACCCTTTAAAGCCATACTGAGTATTGTAGTCAAAATTACCGGCATAAGAATCATTACAGCCAAAGCTTTTTTATCACTTAGTATGATTTTTAAATCCTTAAAAATTATTTTTATAATTTTCATATAATCACCTAATCCCTTAATGCCTTGCCTGTTAAGTGCAGGAACACTGATTCAAGGTTTGGCTTTTTAACATCTATTGTTTCTATCAGCCATCCATTTTCAGTAACCTTTGTTATAATGTCTGCCAAAAGCACGTCTGTGCTGCTGCCAAATAAATTAATTTCATTTTCATTTATTTTTGCATCATGAACGCCTTTAATTTCCTTTAAGCGGCATATAACTTCATCATCAATTTTATTAAGCTTTAGATTTATTTGAGTTTTTTCCTTTACTAAATCAACTAAATCCTGTTGATTACCTGAAGCAATAATATTTCCTTCATCCATGATGCAAAGCTCATTACAAAGGTATTCGACTTCCTCCATGTAATGACTTGTGTAAATAATAGTCATGCCTTGGCTGTTTAATTCTAATACTGTATCTAATATATGATTTCTTGATTGAGGGTCAATACCTACTGTCGGTTCATCCATTATCAATAGTTCCGGTTTATGCAGGAGGGCTGCCCCAATATTTAATCTTCTTTTCATACCGCCTGAATATTTATCAACTCTATCCCTTAATCTGCCGTTTAATCCGATAATTTCAGAAACATCAAGAATCCTGGATTTTAATTCAGCACTCTTTAATCCATACACGCTTCCCCAGAATGATAAATTTTCATAGCCGGTTAAGCTGGGATAAAGAGCTATATCTTGCGGAACAACTCCAAGCTTTTGTCTTAATTGTTTTGAATCCTTTAATATACTGTTTCCTTCAAACTGTATATCTCCGTTGGTTGGCTCTATAAGTGTTGATATCATAGATATGGTAGTTGATTTTCCTGCGCCGTTAGGCCCTAACAGTCCAAAAATCTGACCTCTTTTAACTTCAAAACTTATACCGTTTACAGCTTTTATATTACCGAATTCTTTATACAAATTTTCTACTTTTAACATTTAAGCACCTCTTATTTGTTTCTTAATAAATCTTCCATTAAGCTTGGCATATCCTCTGTATTTTCAGTATTAAATGTATTTTCTTCTGTTAATACAGGGAAGTTAAAGCTTTGTTCCTTATTGATATCCCAGTTTTTAATATCCTGATTGTAATCTGCTCTTTTAAGAGTAATTTTTTCGTCGGTAGATTTTATTGAGTATGATAAATTTTCATTTACAATATATCCATCAATATCAACAAGTGCGGTGTACTTGAAATTTTCTGCTTCAAATTTATCTATGTTTTCCTTTATATCATTTAAAACTATATCAAAGGATATATCCTCATCAATATCATCATCTTTTATAACTATATTTTCATTAAAAAATTTCCTTAATTTATCGTCTTTAGATGCAATTTCAATGCTTTCCGATACCATTTCTTTAATTTGTTCATTACTTAATGTAATTGTATACTCAGATGCTTTAACATCCCCGTCAGGTGTTGTAATAATAATGTCCTTTCCTTTAAATACATCCTCTTCCTTCATCAATCCAACCCATTTTTCAGTAATATGCCTCATAGTTTCTTCCGAAATAATCCGGCTGTAACTTTCTGCATCTGTATTGAATGATGAATCAATTTCATTAATCTTTATATATTTACCTATAACCGGAAGCTTCATAACTGCTTCATCACCATCAAAAAACATATCAAAGTCATATCCTAATCCGCCAAAGTTAAAGTAGTTTCTAAATATTGATTTTCCAAGCTCTTCATCAAAAGCAGTATTGAAACTTGCCTTAATGTCTTTAAAATTGTTAAGTTCTTTAACATCCTCAGCAGACAACCCATCCGTATTGAATTCTAATTTTACGGAAATTTCACCGGCCGTTTGCCCTCTCTTAATTTGCTCTGTTTTTTCAAATGCCTTTTTATATTCTTGAAGATTATCTGTATTGCAAGCTGTCAGCATTGTTATTACCAGCACCATAGCTAATATTACGATTAATATTTTTTTCATTTTATATGACCTCCATTTTGGCGTTTCGGGGACGGTTCTTTTCATTTCCTTTTTTCATCCCCGGCTCTATATTAGCATTCTATAATAATTAATTTTAAATTTATAGTATCTTAAATCACGTTTTATGAAATTTGGATATGACTAAAGTCACAAAAAAATACACATATTAATAAATTTGTCGGTTTGTCAAACATATGTTACACACTATAACTAAAAAAATCATCTAAAACT
>CAYQYY010000011.1:0-138862 GCA_964421845.1 uncultured Clostridia bacterium | reverse complement strand
GATTACAAATGTTGCATTTCAATTTACAAAGTGGCTTTTCGCTTTACTATTAAGCATGTAAAAATCCATTTTTGCTAAATACGATAAAATATTATCGTAAAACGATAAATAATTATTGACAAATGTAAAAACATTGATATAATTATGATTACAAATAACTTTTGGAGGCAGTTATGTATCAGAAGAGTATCATTCATTATATGACTAAAATTAGTATTGATATTTTATTTTTCGCAGGAATTATATGTTGTGCTTGGATTCCTTTTTCTGCAAATATGCTTTGGAAATATTTTGGCGTAGTAAACGAAAGGGCGATATTTGTTATGGCAATCTTACTTGCTTCAGGAATTTGTTGTGTATATATTTTATGGCAGTTAAAGGTCATATTTAAAACGCTGTTAAATGGCAACCCGTTTATTCATGCCAATGTTGCGTGTCTTAGAAAAATTGCGATGTCTTGTTTGACTATTTCAATTATATACATAATTAAAATGATTTTTATGCCAACAATTTCAACTATAGTTATAGTCGCGATATTTATGGTTGGATGTCTATTGTGTTTGACTTTAAAGGATCTGTTCAAGCAATCCATTTATTACAAAGATGAAAATGACTTGACGGTGTAGGAGGTAAACTATGGCGATTATAATACAGCTTGATGTAATGATGGCTAAGAGAAAAATCGGTTTAATGGAATTAGCCGAGAAAGTAAATATTACACCTGCAAATCTTTCTATATTGAAAAACAATAAGGCAAAAGCAATTCGTTTATCTACATTGGATGAAATATGTAAAGCTTTAAATTGTCAGCCGGGTGATATTATAGAATATGTGGAGGGTAGCGATGGACAGCAGGACGAAGATTAGATTATCTTTATATGCAGTTTTATCTGCAGCAACATTTATTTGTTTTATAATGACTCCTAATCCGGGAATCAGTATTCCATTGTTTATATTGGTTCAATTTGCAGCAATTTATTTTGTTATAAGAAACAGAGATATAAATAGTAAGGGTATATTATTTATGATTCCAATCTTTGTTATATCTTTAAATAAATTTATAAGCGCAAGTGATTTATGGGGTCCAATCAATTTTTTAGCAATTGTTGGACTATACAGTGTAATGGTATTGGTTATAAATGGAGATTTAATTTTAAAGAGATTAAATTTCAGCGGCATACTTTTGGTTATCTTAAACGTTTTTGCACCTGTTATAAACTTTATAATACCATTCAGGTGGATTGCGGAAAATTCTAAAAACAATGAGAAAAACCAACTGTTAAAAAGAATTTTAATTGGTATTTTAATATCGGTTCCAAGTGTAATATTCCTTGTTATGATGCTTTCTTCCGCAGATATGATATTCAGAAACAATTTTGCCGACTATATGAAATGGTTTGACAATTTATTTGAAATTTTTAATATTTTTAAGCTTATTATTGGTACTTTTGTGGGATTATATTTATTTGGGCATTTATACTCAGTATTTGAAGATAAGGATGAGGCAATTGAAAAAAAAATTACCGTTAATACAGATTCCTTTAAAATCAAAGGAGATGTGGTAATCTTAAATATTTTGTTGGTTTCGATATTGTTTATATATACAATATTTATGGTAATACAATTTAGATATTTGTTTTCAGCCGGTGAACTCCCAAATGGATTAAATTTTGCGGAATATGCAAGGCGCGGTTTTTTTGAATTAGTATTTTTAAGTGTTTTGAATATCGGATTAATATTATTGATAACATATTTATTGAAAGATAAAATATATGTTGAAAAGAATAAGTGGGCTATTGGAACAAAAATGTTGCTGATTTATTTGTGCATGATAACCGGTATACTGTTGGTTTCTTCATATTACAGGATGTCACTTTATGATAGTGCTTACGGATTTACAAGATTAAGAATATTGGTTTATATGTTCTTGGCATTTGAAGCTGTCGGTTTAGCAGCAACTTTTGCTTATATACTGAAACACAACTTTAATATATTATTTGTCTATGCAGTTATATGTATTGGCTTTTACTTAACCACAAATATAATTAAAATTGATACCATAATTGCTAAAAGAAATATAGATATGTATTTGGCGGGACGGACGGAATCGCTGGATATAGATTATCTAACACAATTATCAGTTGATGCGGTTCCTGAAATAATCAGGTTGGTGGATGATGGTGTTGAACTTATTATAAGATATCAGGCAAGGACTTATCTGCAAGACAAATATAAATATTACAGTAATTTAGAATATAACTGGCAGAGCTATAACTTGTCGGTGGATAGAACAAAAGAGTTGTTGGAGGGTAATTTAGAGAAATTGTTGTTGAAATAAGGGGGGAGATTCTTCGCTGCGGTGAATGACATATGGCGCTCCAATAATATGTTTTGACCTTGTAATCATAGGGATTACATCCATAGGGATATGATTTGAACCCCTATGGCAAGCAGGTACTGAAGCAGAAACCACACAGATAGTATTCTGTGCGGTTTCTGCTTTTTTTTATGTGAAATTAGAGATCACTATCACAATATTTGACGGATAAATGAAAGGCAACCCAACATTGAGTTGCCTTATTTCGGTGCAATTAAGATTAGCTTTAGTGGTTTAAAACCATCCCCATCTTAAGCGAATGCTGGCTCATAAGTTTTACAGAACTACTCAGATACAGTTTTTTCATCCAAAACTTTCTCGGATTTTTCATCTTTAGCAATATCAGAAAAAAGCTTATTCGTTGAATCTAATTCTTCCATTTTGCTTTCAGTTTCATTATCCGGCAAGATCTCTTGAGGTTTGTTGAGGTAGTCTATATTTTCAACTATATCTGATAGTTTATCAGATACTTTAGAAGTTAAATCCATTACTTTTTGTTCCAAGCCTGCAAGAGTTGATTCTTTTTTTGCAATCATCTCCTTCGCTCCCGGTGATGAGCCAGCACGCATTTTGTCTAATTCAATTTCTGATTTAAGCACCCGTGCATCGCCTTCAGCTCTTGATTGTACAGAACTAATAGTTTTGGTTTGTTGCAAATCACCGGCCAAACTGACCACACCAGCAAGACGCTCATTTTGTATTTCTTCTTCTGTTTTTGGCTTGCTGTCATTTTGCTTTTCTAGCTTTTCGGTTTGTTTCTCCATTTCTTTTGCCATCATTTCAGCAATTTGATTGTCGATATTCTTCATCTGCTCATCATAGTTTTCTAATTGCAATTTAATGGTATCTAATGAACCGTATTTTTCAAGAGTTGAACCAATCAGCGAATTTTTCTGCTCTATAATGCGTGTTTTTTGTTCCATCAAACTCTTCAAAAGGCTGTTTCTCTTGCCTTGAGGACTGATTGTAACACCATCCTTACGCTCTGCCTTTGAGAATTGCTCATAGCTACCATTGCCATTTTGTTTTGCAATGTTCTGATTGATTCGGTGGGCATTAAATAAATTATTTTGCCCAATACTAAAATTAACGTTCATTATTATCACCACCTTCTTCAATAATACTATCGGCTAATTCATCAAAAAGTTTAATGCCTACGTATATTATATAAATTCGCTTTACCAGCGCAACTTTCGTCAATCACTGTTTATTCATAAAGTTTTACCATAATAAAGCAAATGCCTCAAGGTTGAAATTATGAACATATAGTAATAGCTTCTATCAGCGAGTTGTGGTATGTTGTGTGCTGGGACGAGTGACCAATGAGCAATTCCGCATGCTGTCTGCTGATTACAATGATGAGCAGAAGGCACTTCGGGATGTAGGTATCATGGACAGCGTACAGCTTGCGGAGGAAAATATCGAGCAGGAAAATATAGCGTAAAACAGTACAAGGTGGATAGCTTGCGCCATCCGTCTTGTACATAACAACCCCGGTTCACAAACGGTCCCTTTAAACGAGAACAGTAATGATTAGGAGGTTTTTTAGTTATATTATTAAAAACTATTCACATTAGATGGCTAACTAAATAAATATAGAGTTGGTTAATATAGCCATTGACTGTAAGGCGTCACAATGTTAACATATATACTTAGTCGTCTAATTAATTGGAGGTTTGTAATGGAAAGATTAGATAAAGATTCATTGTATTTTGTATTTTTAGAGTTAATCAGGGTGCATTATCAAAGCACACATGTTTTGCTGGATAAAATCGGCGTATATCCCGGACAGCCGCCCTTATTATTTATATTGAATAAAAATAACGGTTTAAGCCAAAAAGAATTAGCTGATAAATTAGGTATTAAACCATCTACTATAACAGTGATGTTAAAAAGAATGGAAAGCGGAAATTTAGTTTACAGAGAGCAAGACAGCGAAGATCAAAGAGTATACAGAGTATATCTGACGGAAGAGGGCAGAAAGTTATGTGATAAAGCCAAAGAAACAACAAAATGTCTTCAAGATATATGCTTTGAAAATTTTACTGAAGAAGAAAAAATAATTTTAAGAAGATTATTGATGCAAATGCGTGATAATCTGCAAAAGAGTTTTAGGTAACGGAGGTTTTATGTTAAAAATAATCAAAGAATTTAAACCATATATTTTATTTATTATTATCATCATAGCTTTATTATTCCTTCAAGCAAGTACGGAGCTTGCTTTGCCTGATTATATGTCAAGGATTGTAAATATAGGAATTCAGCAAAATGGTATAGAAAATGCTGTTCCGGAAGCAATCAGGAAAAAGGAAATGGAAAAGATTCAGCTTTTTTTAAATGATGATGAGAAAGAGCTGATTTATAACAGTTATAAGTTAGTAAATTCAGAAAATACATCAGAAAATGATTATAAAAAGTATTTGAAGAAGTTTCCGAAATTAGAAAGTGAAAGCTTGTATATTTTGAATACTGATTCAAAAGAAGATATTGACAATATGAATTTGTTTTTAGGTAAGGCAATACTTGTCGTTAAAAGTATAGAAGAAGGAAAAATAGGCAATTATTCTTTTGATAATCTAAAAAAATTGCCAAGAGAACAATTAGATTTAATTAAAAGTAAAATAGATGAACAATTTAAAGATATGCCGGGGCCGGTAATAAACCAAGCAGCAATCAATCAAATACGTACACAGTATGAAGAGATGGGAGTAAACATTAATAAAAGCCAATCAAATTATATAATTACAATTGGCGGAATTATGCTTTTATTTTCACTTATAAGCATGCTTGCATCTATATCGGTTGGGTATATATCAGCACGAGTTTCTTCCGGTCTCGGAAGAGATTTAAGAGATAAGGTATTTTCTAAAGTTGCGGCATTTTCAAACAATGAATTTGATGAATTTTCTACTGCGTCTTTAATCACAAGAAGCACCAATGATGTGCAGCAAGTGCAGATGTTTCTGATGCTTATGCTACGTATGGTGTTCTATGCTCCGATTCTTGGCGCAGGAGGCGTAATAAGAGCTCTTAGAACCAATGTATCAATGGCATGGATTGTAGCTGTGGGTGTTGGTGCTATTTCCATATTGCTTGTTACATTGTTCATAGTTGCAATGCCGAAATTTAAGAAGGTTCAGAAATTAGTGGATAAAGTAAATTTGGTAATGAGAGAATCATTAAACGGCCTTATGGTTATCAGAGCATTTAATACGCAAAAGTATGAAGAAGATAAATTTGATAAGGCCAACGAAGATTTAACAAAGACAAATTTATTTGTATCAAGAATGATGGTCATAATGATGCCAACCATGAACATTATAATGAACGGTGTAATTCTTTTAATAGTCTGGGTAGGTGCTCACGAAATAGAAAATGCACACATTCAGGTTGGTGATATGATGGCATTTATGCAATATGCCATGCAAATAATTATGTCATTTTTAATGATATCCATGGTTTCTGTTATACTTCCGAGAGCTTCTGTATCAGCCCAAAGAATCGGTGAAATTTTAGAAAAGGATTTATCTATTGTTGATCCTGTAAAGCCAAAAGAATTACCGGGAAAAAATAATGGCTTGATCGAATTTAAAAATGTCAGCTTTAAATATAACAATGCTGAAGAATATGTATTAAAAGACATTACATTTACCGCAAGACCCGGTGAAACCACTGCTTTTATAGGAAGCACAGGAAGCGGTAAATCAACCTTAATAAATCTCATACCAAGGTTTTATGATATAACTGATGGTGAAATCCTAATGGATGGGGTTGATATAAGAGAAATTAAGCTTAAAGATTTGCGTGAGAGAATAGGATATGTACCACAAAAGGGTATTTTGTTTTCAGGTACCATTGAAAGTAATTTAAAGTACGGAAAAAATGCACCTTCAAATAGTGATGAAATCAACAAGGCAATAAATATAGCTCAAGCAAAAGAATTTATTGATTTGAAGGAAAATGGTCTGTTAAGTGATATTTCACAGGGGGGCACCAATGTTTCCGGAGGACAAAGACAAAGATTATCAATTGCAAGGGCATTGGCAAAAAATTCTGATGTGTTAATTTTTGACGATAGTTTTTCTGCCCTTGACTTTAAAACTGATTCAAGTTTAAGAAAAGCCATGAAGCAAGAAATAAAGGATAGAACAATTCTCATAGTGGCTCAAAGAATCAATACAATAATGAATGCTGAAAACATAGTAGTTTTGGATGAAGGAAGAATTGTGGGAATCGGTACTCATAAAGAATTGCTAAAAAATTGCGATGTATATAAACAAATCGCCTTATCACAATTATCAGAGGAGGAACTTGCCTAATGAGTGATAGAAATAATAACAAACAAAATCCAAGAATGGGCATGGGCCCCATGGGTAGAGGAAACTTTGAAAAACCAAAGGATTTTAAGGGCACAATGTCTAAGTTAATGAAATATTTGAGCCCATATATGTTTAAACTTATAATTGTTATGGTTTTTGCCATAGGAAGTACGATTTTTATGATAATCGGACCTAAAATACTTGGTAAAGCAACAACTGCCATATTTGATGGTCTGGTATCTAAAGTTCAAGGCGGTGCCGGAATTGATTTTGGGTTTATAACCAACATAATTACAACTTTGATTGTGCTTTACGTTATATCTGCTTTGTTTTCATATATACAAGGTTTTATTGTAACCGGCATAGCTCAAAAAGTTTCCTTTAATTTAAGGAGAGATATATCTGTTAAAGTAAATAAATTACCCTTAAAATATTTTGATTCTATAACACATGGTGATGTGTTATCAAGGGTTACAAATGATGTTGATACCGTGAGTCAATCCCTTAACCAAAGTATGAGCCAGATAATAACATCCGCCACCACAATAATAGGTGTTTTAATAATGATGTTATCAATATCTTGGCAAATGACAATAGCAGCGCTTTTAATATTGCCGCTATCCATGATAATTGTAATGGGTATAATTAAAAAGTCTCAAAAATTCTTTAAAGCGCAGCAGGAGTCATTAGGAAAGGTAAATGGTCATATAGAAGAGGTTTTTGGGGGCCATATTATTATGCAGGCCTTCAATGCGGAAGAAGAAGTTGTAGACAAATTTAGAAAAATAAACGGAGAGCTTTACAACTCTGCTTGGAAAGCACAATTTCTTTCAGGAATGATGATGCCTATGATGGTGTTTATCGGTAATATCGGTTATGTAGCCGTGTCAATATTAGGCGGATATTTTGCCATCAGGAAAACTATTGAAGTCGGTGATATTTTATCGTTTATCCAATATATACGAAGCTTTACTCAGCCGATATCTCAGGTGGCTCAGATAAGCAATGTTCTTCAATCAACTGTTGCGGCTGCAGAAAGGGTATTTAAGTTTTTAGATGAAGATGAAGAATCCAAAGAACCTGAAATACCTGTAAAATTAGATAATGTAGATGGAAAAGTAACATTTGAAAATGTTACTTTCGGTTACAAGGAAGATAATTTAATTATTAAGGATTTCTCTGCAAATATAAAGCCCGGTCAAAAAGTTGCCATAGTAGGACCTACTGGAGCAGGGAAAACAACAATAGTAAAATTATTAATGAGATTTTATGATTTAAATGATGGTAAGATACTTCTTGACGGCAATGATATAAATGACTTTACCAGAAATGATTTGAGAAAGAACTTTGGTATGGTTCTCCAGGATACATGGCTTTTTAGCGGAACAATAATGGAGAATATAAGATACGGCAGGTTAGATGCTACTGATGAAGAAGTTATAATGGCAGCTAAATCAGCCCATGCTCATAGGTTTATTAAAACTTTGCCCGGAGGTTACAACATGGTTATAAATGAGGAAGCCAACAATATATCTCAAGGACAGAAACAGCTTTTAACAATAGCAAGAGCAATTCTTTCTGATCCTAAAGTTCTGATATTGGATGAAGCAACATCATCAGTTGACACAAGGACTGAAGTGCTAATACAAAAGGCAATGGAAAACTTAATGCATGGTAGAACATCCTTTATAATAGCCCATCGTCTTTCAACAATCAGGGATGCAGATTTGATTTTAGTAATGAAGGATGGAGATATTGTAGAACAAGGAAATCATAATGAGCTTATAAAAATGAACGGATTTTATGCTGAATTATACAACAGTCAATTTGCGGCGTAAAAAGTACCAAAAAAGGGCGTATGCCCTTTTTTGCTAATAAGTTATTTGGTTTCGTTTGTTGTAAAGTGTTTTGTAACCAAAGTTTAATGAACAAAACACTGTTAAGCATACAGATGTGCAAATGGCAATCATTATTGCTATTTGGTACATAATTGCTGTTGTTGGAAGTGTTCCCGACAATATTTGCCCGGTCATCATGCCCGGTAGGGACACTATTCCCATTCCAAGCATGGAGTTCAGAGTTGGCAGAAGTGCTGTTTCTATAGCGTTATTCACATAGGGCAATAGTATTTTCTTAGGTGTAGCACCTAAGTTCAACAGGGTATCTATTTTTGCTCTTTGACTTTTGATATTTTCCGTAAATGTTTTTAGTGCCAATGTTACACCTGTCATTGAATTACCGATTATCATTCCTGCTATAGGAATGGTATATTGAGGGTTAAATATGCTTTGACCTACAACTATGTAAACAAAATAAATAAGTATGGTTAAACCGGAAAAAGCAAGTGATAATGAAACTGAGATTTTAAAATTACGGTTTATATCCTTGTTTTTTGATAATACTCTCCTGATTGAAAAAGCAATCATTGCTGAAATATATATTACTACAAATATAGGATGGGGGTTTTGAAATATATATGTGAGTATCAGTCCTGCCAAAATGAGCTGAACAGTCATTCTGATACTTGCAGTAATCAAAAGTTGTGTTTGATTGATTTTGGATTTTTTCATAATTGCCAATACAATCAACAGTAATAAATATATTAAACTGAATTGAAAAATGCTTAATTTTATTATTCCCTGCATTTAAATTTCCTCCCCGATTACAATTGTATTATCAGAAAACTTATCGGTTATATTTGCATCATGGCTTACAATAATAACTGTTATATCATTATCTTTACAGTAAGCTAAAATATTTTCAATTACATTTATGCTGTTATGTTTATCTAATGCAGAAGTCGGTTCATCTAACATTAATATTTTAGGTTTAAAGGATAAAAATATAGCTGTGTATATTCGGTGCCTTTCTCCACCGGACATGGTAGTGCAATTACTGTCTAATGAGAAGTTTATAGAGCATAAATTAAGAAAATATTTCATTTCTTCCTCAGTTGGTGGAGTTAAATCTCTAAATTCATAAAATTGTTTGAAGTTTTCTTTAATGCTAACGTCAAACAAAAACACTGTTTGGCTGATTAAAAGTATTTCATGACGAAGGTTTATTGTGTCAATTTCAGATATGCTCTTGCCTGAATAATAAACATCTCCATTGCTTGGGCTTAATGTTCCGTTAAAAAGACGAAGCAGTGTTGACTTACCGGTGCCGCTTTTACCGACGATAAAATTTGCTTTATTTTTTATAATTTGAATATCATTATAGTTTATCATTTTATTAAAAGATAAGTTTTTAGTTTCTAAAATAATTTTATCCAATTTGGTTTCTCCGAAATTTTATTTAAAAGAGGAGATTCCTTCGCTGCAGCGGATGACAAAAATCTTTTGTGTCATTCCGAACGCAGTGAGGAATCTCCCTTTTTTATTTTTGATTATTTTTTGCGGTGCATAAACGAACTTCCTGTTTTTAATCCCAAATAGGAAATTACTAAAATTAGAATGAAATATACTAAGTGAAGCACATTAAATTCTTTGTACATGTAAAACAATAAAAGCACTAAACCCGTAACAGTGAGCCATGGCAGGTATAACATTGGCTTTATAGGTTTAATGAATCCGATAATAATTCCCGATACGGCGTATATTATCAAAATTACTAAGATTGTTACTGCTCTCTCGTATGTTGATCCGTCTGAAAATACCGAATTAAACACTCCGAAAAATCCAAGAAGTGCTCCTATTATAAATACAACAATGTAGCTTACTTTGGATTTTTTGTTGTTTGTGTTCATTTAATCACCTGCCTTTCTATGATTATTTACCGTTTAAAACTCTGACGATATAGCTGTCTGCAGGTAGTATCAGAGTTTTATCACCCTTCATTGTTGCCTTTAAAGCTTCTAAGCTTCTGATAAATTCATAATACTCTACTCTGTCTTCAGTGGAGTAAGCTTGAGCGATAATTTTCATATATTCGCTTTCTCCCTGACCCTTTAATTCTTCTGCGGAAGCTTTAGCTCTTGATAATAGTATGCCCACTTCTTTGTCGGTTTCATTAATAACTTTGCTTGCTTCTAAATTTCCATCTGCTCTGTAGCTTTCAGCCATCTGAGTTCTTTCGGAAATCATTCTGTTGTAAACAGCTGTTTCATTGTCGTTTGGAAGGTCAAGACGTTTAATTTCAACTGCAACTGTTGATATGCCGTAATTTTTAAGCTGGTTGTTAACCATTGTTGTTATTACGGAATTCACATCATCTATTGAGCTGTTGTCAGAATTAATGATGTCCGTTTGGTTCATTGTACCTAATGTGTTTTTTACAGCATTGTAAACAACTGCATCTATACGATTTTCCATTTCGCTGATTCTGCTTACTGTCTTCATAAATGTGTAAGGGTCATCAATTTGCCATACTGCAAAATTGTCAACTACCAGCGTCTTTTTATCTCCGGTTAAAACCTCTGACGGTGGTAAGTCATACATCATTCTGTATTGAGGCAGTTTTTCTACTTTGTCAAATACCGGAACTTTAAAGTGCAGGCCGGCTGTGTCTTGTATATTTACAAACTTTGAAAATCTTGTTACATATGCATATTCATTTTCTCTAACCATATATGTGGAGTTGGTTACTGCTACAATCAACAAAATCAGTATCAGTACTTTAAATATTCCGCCTATTTTACTTCTTTTTTTAGTTTCCTGCATTAGTTTTCACCTCCCTGAGTTTCAACAGATTCGGTAAATCCTTTAAGGGGTAGCAATTTTTGCACGCCGCCTTGTGATGAGTCGATATAAACTGTTACACCCGGCAATATTTCTTCTATAACTTCTAAATACATTCTTGTCCTTGTTATGTCTTTGTTCTTAGCGTATTCGGTGTACATAGCGTTGAATTTTGCCACATCACCCTTTGCTTCGTTTATTTTGGATTCTTTATATGATTCTGCTTCTCTGACTAATTTGTCTGCCTGGCTTTCCGCTGCAGGTAATGTTTTATTTTTGTATGCCAAGGCCTCATTGATTCTTGTTTCTTTTTCCTGTTTTGCAGTTTCAACTTCTTTAAATGCTCTGATTACATCTGCTGTCGGCGGTTCACTGTCTTGTATTTTAACGTCTAAAACTTGAACTCCCAAATCATAGTTTTCTAATTTGTGAATTATTTTCTCCTTAATTTCTGCTTGAATAATTGACTTTTGTGTTGTTAAAACACCATCTACATTTTTAGATCCGATTATGCTTCTTGCTGATGATTGAGAAATCATCTTTAATGTCAGCGCCGGTTCATCTGAGTTATATAAAAACTTTACAGGGTCAGATATTTTCCATTCTATAAAGAAATCAATGTTAACTATATTAAAGTCTCCTGTAATCATTTTGGCTTCTGATGCTACTGAAGTGTTATTTTGTTCATTTGCACTTGAATAACCGATCTGTAACTTTTGAGTTCTATTTACAGCTACCTTTGTAACATTTTGTATCGGATATGGAAGCTTAAAATGAAGTCCTGCTGTTTCTACGCTTGTTACCTTACCAAGTGTTGTTACAACCGCCTGTTCTGTTTCCTCTACGGTGTATTGTACGGATAGTACTGCTGAACCAATTATGAGCAGTAAGGGTATAATAATTAGTGCCTTTAAACTTCTTTTTTTCTTAGGTGGTTTTTCGCCAATATCCTGCTGGCTTGTAAACTGGCTTTTTAGATCGTTTGCCTTTGTTTGCAAATTATTCAATTTCTCAAACAAATTTCTAATATCCATGGCATCTCCTTTTATTTTAGATTAATTTATAGCTCAATAAGGGGCTTTGCCCATTATACTATTATTATACCACGAAAATTCATGCTTAAAAAGGAAATATATTTTATTTAATATCTTACTTATATTTTTCTTTCGGATAATTCTTTTCAAATATTTTAATAGAAATATTGATTAGATCATCCTCATTCAGATTTACTAATTGTGACAAAATGTTTTTATTTATATCAATTGCAGGAAAATCACTGCTGTTTTCGTAAATATAATTAACTATATCATTAAATACCCTCGTATTTGCCATAGAATGCGTATCATGAACATCTTTTCCTATAGATGTTACATAATATTGAGACAAACTCATAAAAGGCATGTCACCATAAGCAAGCTGAGACATCTTTGGTCTGTATTCATTTTCACCAAACCAGCTGAAAGAAATATTATATTCAGAATCTATGGAATGCTGGCTTTCATGTACATAAATACATGTTTTGACTGTGAAATTCTTATCGTATCTTTCAAAAATATATCTTTGAAGATCATTATTTGATATTCCTTGTAATTTTAATTTATCAATTTCTATTCCAATTTGCTTTTCGACTAATCTTTTTAATATGTCAGGAGTAAAGTAAAGTTCAAGAGGCCCTCTCTCTGCTTCTTCCAATACTGTATTAAAGCCCTGTGATTCATAAAAATTCTTATTTGCTTCTTCATTATACGTAGAAGAAAGCTTCAGTACATTATCTATTTCATTATTTTTTATAACTCTTACAATTTCAGATGAACTTAAGCTCCAGCCGCCGACACCGCCGTTGCCCATGCTTCTCCAATCATCAACACCATTGCTGTACATATTCTTAAGAGTTATTATGCTTAAATCTATATCTTTTCCCCACATGGAATAATGTATTGCAGAACTGTCTAAAATTCTTCCGAAATGTAAACCAAGAAGGTTTTTGTTTGCTTTGATGTCTTGTATTCTTACATTGAAATCTTTTTCAAGTTCATTGTTTAATTTTTCAAACCATAGTATGGAAATATTATGATTTATATCTATATCCGGATATATTTTTGCAATAATTTCGTAGGCCGGCTTTATTATATTATAAAATTTTAGCTCTGCTGATTCACCATTAATACATCTTTGTCTATAGTAATTATCTAATAACACTTGCAGTTCATCTCTAAATAAAATATATGTTTTAATTTTATTTAGGCGCTGTTCATCTATTTCATAATTTTTATTCTCGCTCAGCGCTTTTTCGTATTCGATCGCTGCCTCATCATATAATGCAAGAGAATCATACATCTTTGCTTTGTCTAAATGACTTGAATTATCAGCTAACCCTGTTTTATATAACTTGTTAAGTTCCTTTATACTTTCATAAAGACAATCTCCGTTTTCATCTATGTAGTTATCATTTTTCCATATACGGTATGCCATATCATATTTTTCATTATCAACATATAAAAGATGCAACATAGCATTTGTATCAATGCAGTATGGATTGTTTTCTGAAGATTTTTCAAGTGCTTTTATTGCCTTATTTTTATCATTAAGTTTAATATAGCATCTTCCTATATCTTTATAAGCAATCGATAATTGAGGATTCAAGGGCACATTCTCATAGCTGTTGATTTTTTTAATTGCTTTGTTAAAATATTTAATTGCTTGTTTATAATCGCCCTTTGCTTCATAGGAATATCCTAACCCTGAATAATGATCAGCGTTGTTCGGATTTAATTTAATCGCCTTTTTATACAATTCCTCTGCTTTATCATAATTTTCATAGATGTAGTATTCAAGAAATCCATATGACTGCATTACAATGTCATAATTTTTTATTATGTCATACTTTTCCTCTAGTAACTTTCTACCTTTTTCATATTCAAGCGTATTGGCTAATGAAGAATATTCTATTAATACTTCAGAACTTTCTTTACTTGGTTCTGTTTTAGCTTTAATTGTAGTCTCACTGCAAGATGTCAATGTAAATAATAGTATTAAAATTATAAATATTTTTAATTTCATATATCCCCCTACATTAAAAAATTACTTTATATTCTTAATCCACCTGCTCAAGAGCATCTCCTTCATTCTTACATGTAAAACTCCCCCATAATATGGAATTCATTGATATGTCTAAATTATAATTGTTGTCCAAAATATGTCAATAGTTAAATTGTTAACATCATTTAATACATAATTTTATGAAAGTAGACTTTTGGTAACATAATAATAATTATTGTTTTAATATAATTATTATTGTAAAATACTGTTAATAGAGGTAAGGATTTTAAAAAAAATATTAATGTTTAATGGGGTGCAAATGAATTTCGATTATAAAATAACAATTCCAACAGAAGAAGAGTGTGGGTATATTGGAAGTAAGTTATTAGAATACAATATTGAAACAATACCACTAACTCAAGAAAAACCATTTATTTTTATTAACAGAAGTATAAAAGACGAAAACGGCATGATTATTGGCGGAATTTTAGCGTGTTTAGCATTATGGAACACCCTTTCTATAGATACATTATGGGTAAAAGAAGAATTTCGAAACAACGGAATTGCAAAAAAATTATTAAGAGCGGTAGAAACAGAGGCAATAGAAATGGGTTGTCATATCTCATACCTAAGTACCTATGATTTTCAAGCAAAAGATTTTTATTTAAAGAATGGATACGAATTGTATGGAATATTAAATGATTGTCCTAAAGGGCACAAATTATATCACTTATCAAAAAGGCTGGGGACATCTTAATTTAGTTATAAATGAAACATAAACTAATTTTTAATTTTGATAGTCTTGACAGCTGAATTTTACTGTGATAGTATTTAGCTTGATAGGGGAGCTTAATGAATTAGGCTGAGATAAAACTACGAAAATGTTTTGACCCTTAAGCAGGAAAAATAACTGCTTTATACCTGATCCAGGTAATGCTGGCGTAGGAAATGTATACTGCGATATATATAACCTCTCCCATTACAGGAGGGGTTTTCTTATGTTGTATATTTTAGGAGGTTTTATTATGCAAGCAAGTGTAGCAATTCAGGTTTTACCGCAAGTAAATTCAACACAGGAGGTTTTGCGTGTTGTTGACGAAGTAATTGCGTATATTAAAGGAACAGGACTTAACTATTATGTTGGACCTTTTGAAACAACAATTGAAGGTAATTATGATGAATTAATGGAAATCGTAAAGAACTGTCAATTAATAGCTGTTAAAGCAGGTGCTCCTTCAGTAATCGCATACGTGAAAATATTCTTTAATCCGGATGGTGGTGTACTAACTATTGAAGAGAAAATTTCTAAGCATCATCAATAAGGTTTCACCGGTTATTGCAATAGCTTTTATATTGATATTGTGGCAGATTTTATCAGCCACAGGTGTTGTTCCGAAGTTTATGCTGCCATCACCTGTAGATGTAGTCATTGCATTCATAGGAGATTTCTCATTACTTATGGAGCATGCGGCAACCACGTTGACGGAGGCATTTTTAGGGTTGATTATAGGTACTGCACTGGGCTTTGTAATAGCTGTAGTCATGGATCATTATCCTATCGCCTATAAATCAGTATATCCATTGATGGTTTTGACTCAAACAGTTCCTACCGTAGCCATTGCACCTCTTTTAGTACTTTGGCTGGGATATGGGCTGCTGCCTAAAGTGACTTTGATTGTTTTAACAACATTTTTCCCCATTGCTATAGGATTGTTGGATGGATTTCGTTCTGTTGATCCGGATTCCTTAAGTTTATTGAAGGCAATGGGTGCAAGCAGGTTGCAGTGCTTTATGCATATTAAACTGCCAAGCAGCTTAAGTCATTTTTTTGCCGGCTTAAGAATTTCAGTATCTTATTCAGTAGTCGCTGCAGTTATTTCTGAATGGCTTGGAGGGTTTTATGGCCTTGGTGTATATATGACAAGAGTAAGGAAATCTTATTCATTTGATAAGATGTTTGCAGTGATATTTTTTATATCGCTGATAAGCTTGATTTTAATGTTTGGGGTTACATTGCTAAAAGATGCGGTAATGCCCTGGGACAGGAAGAAAGGAAGAGTACAATAATATGAAAAGAAAAATATCAGTGGTGACAGCTGCTTTGTTGATTGTATTATTAACATTAACGGCATGCTCACAACCAAATAATCAAAATAAAAATGAAGAAAACAAAAAGGTTCGTATAGTTCTTGATTGGACTCCTAATACGAATCATACCGGCTTATATGTCGCACAGGCAAAGGGATATTTTGCTGAACAGGGAATTGAAGTTGAAATCATGCAGCCGCCGGAAGGAGGAGCTGAGTTGTTGGTAGGCGGAGGCGGAGCAGAATTCGGAATAAGCTTCCAGGATTATATAGCACCTAACTTTGCATCTGCCAATCCGATGCCAATCAAGGCAGTTGCAACTATAATTCAGCACAATACTTCCGGTATAATTTCCTTAAAGGAAAGGGGAATAGACAGACCCGCAAATTTGGCAGGACATACATATGCAACTTGGGACTTGCCTGTTGAAAAAGCTATAATTAATAAAATAGTTACTGATGATGGTGGTAAATTTGAAGATATAAAACTGATACCAAGCACGGTTACTGATGTAATTACCGCTCTGCAAACCGATGTGGATGCAATATGGGTTTATTATGCATGGGATGGAATTGCAACAAAGGTTAAGAATTTAGAAACTAATTACTTAAACTTTGCTGATTATGGTGTAGAACTTGATTATTACAACCCAGTTATAATTGTAAATGATGATTATGCAAAAAATAATTCCGAAACAGTTAAGAAAACTTTAGAGGCAATTAAAAAGGGCTACGAGTTTTCTATTGAAAATCCGGATGAAGCTGCCGATATATTGTTACAAGCTGCGCCTGAATTAGATAAAGAAATAGTTAAGGCTAGCCAGAAATGGTTAGCCGGAGAGTACAAAGCTGAAGTTGAGCAGTGGGGATATATAGATCAAGCAAGATGGGATGCTTTCTATGGCTGGTTGTTTGAAAACAATCTTATAGAAAAAGAAATACCAAAAGGAACGGGATTCACAAACGAATATCTTCCTAAATAATTGCTTTTGCTGGAGGAGAAATTGGATAGATTGAATGTAAATAACATAACTGTAAGTTATGAAGGTGCCAACATAATTGAAGACATTTCAATAGAATTAAATAAAGGTGAAATAGTATGCCTTTTAGGTGTAAGCGGTGTTGGTAAGACTACATTGTTCAATGTTATATCCGGTCTCCTTAATCCGGATGCGGGTACAGTTTGGCTTGATGACATCAATATAACCGGTAAAGCGGGGAATGTAAGCTATATGCTTCAAAAAGATTTGCTGCTGCCATACAAAACGATTATAGACAATATATCTTTGCCGCTGGTTATAAGAGGAGAAAAAAGAGCTAAGGCAAGGGAAATTACAGCAAAATATTTTGAAGAATTCGGACTTGGGGGAACAGAAAACAAATATCCTAATCAGTTATCTGGGGGTATGAGACAGAGAGCCGCACTTCTTAGGACATATTTGTTTTCGGATCAGGTTGCTCTTTTGGATGAACCGTTCAGTGCACTTGACAGCATAACAAAGACCAGCATGCATGAATGGTATTTACAGGTAATGAAGCAGATAAAGCTTTCAACTCTTTTGATTACTCACGATATTGATGAAGCGATAATTTTGTCCGACAGAATATATATTATGGCCGGTAAACCGGGAAGAATTAAGAAAGAAATAATTATAGATGAGCCAAAACCAAGAGATAAAGATTTCAATGTAAGCGACAACTTTGTGAAATATAAAAAACAAATTTTAAGTTATTTATTATAATTATAAAAGAGCCCTCAACGGGGCTTTTTTTAATTACTTTTATAATCAAAGTTTATTAATCAATATGCATAATAACACCAATAAGTTACTAAATTTAAGCACATTTACCTTTGCAATATGTATATTTATTTTTGATTGACATAAATATGCAAATATCTTATAATTATGATAACAATTTGCGGGAGGACGTTGCATGAAATTTAATTTAATTGGTGTTCCTGTCAACTATGGATGTGACAGAAATGGGGCACAATTTGGACCTGAAACTTTTAGACAAAATAATATTACTGATTTAATTAAACAAGAAGGGCATAATGTAAAAGATATGGGAGATGTAAAAATACCAAAGGTATCTCCTGATGAAAAATATTTAAGCCATAAAAACTTAAAATATTTAAGCCCAATTGCTGAATACAACCATAATTTGGCTGATACTGTTTATAATACATTAAATGACAGAGCTTTTCCTTTTGTTTTGGGAGGAGATCATTCTCTTGGGATGGGGAGTATAGCCGGCGCAAGCAAATATTTCGATGAAATCGCCGTTATTTGGATTGACGCTCATGGAGATATAAATACAGAAGACACATCACCTTCAGGAAATATACACGGCATGCCTTTAGCTGCATCAATGAACGTTGGAAATCCTGTTTTAACAAATATTTATTACAAGGGACAAAAAGTAAAACCTGAAAATGTATATATCATAGGTGCAAGAGATATAGATCCGGGTGAATTTGATATTGCAGAAAAAACTAAATTGAATTTATATACAATGAAAACAGTCCGTGAAAAAGGATTGGCAAATATTTTAAAAACAGTTATTAACACAATAAATAATTCAAATGTGGACGGAGTACATTTAAGCTTTGATATCGATGCCCTTGACAAATCAATTGTACCTGGTACCGGTACTGCAGTATCTGAAGGTTTCAGCTTAAATGAAGGTAAGGAAATATTTACGAAATTTATCGGTGAGTTAAATTTAACTTCTATGGATTTTGTTGAATTAAATCCTGTTATAGATGATGAAGACGGAAAAACAGTAAAGAATTGTTTTGAATTATTAAGACATATTTTCAAAACATTCAAACAAAGCGAAGAGAGCGAAGTAGAATACGCTATATAAATAAAAAAGTCATCCACTAGCCATCCTCCCATATGGAAACATTTTAAGTATGGCTATGGCGGGCATACATCGGCAGACAGTGCATTTTCACTGTCTGCCGATTGCCTTTTTATGCAACCTCTTTTGGTGTTGCGTCATGCTCTGCCACAGGTTCAGCCTCTACAATGTTGCCCGCTTTCTCTAAAAACATTGCTTTACATTCTTTCGCAAAAGGAAGTATAATAAATCTATCAACTATTTCCATGAAGACAGGTGAAGCATATGGATTACATAACGGTCAGAGAGGCTGCGGAAAAGCCTGCGGATTTGCGCAGGGGAAAGAAGAATCTATGCCGTTCGCTGCCTTATATAGAGCCATAATTATGTCAGGTGAGAATATGAAGAATCGTCTAACACAATTTATAAGTTCATATTTCAGCCCTACCCTCGATTTTCGGGTACGACTGTTCAATGTGCTGGCTATGGGCGGCACGGTCATCAGTCTGGCGATGGCATTGGTTGGAATTGCGACAGGGGTCGGACTTGGGAATATTGCGGTGAATTTCATTTCAGCCACTCTATCCTATGCCCTGCTTTGCTATTCCCAGCGCACCAGTCGATACCAGCTGTGTTATTTTATCACCATTATCGCCATTTTTCTGTGCCTGTTCCCGGTCATGTTCTTCACAGCAGGTGGATACAACAGCGGGATGCCCAGCTTTTTCGTATTTGCGGTGGCCTTCACAATCCTGATGCTGGAGGGGAAAAAGGCGATTGCAATGTCTCTTGCGGAAATCCTTCTGTACCTGGCCATTTGCATAATCGCCTTTCGCTATCCCGAGCTGGTCAAGGCATGGGATACGGAACAGAACTTACTCACCGATGTGATGGTGGGATTTGTGTCGGTTAGCGCTGTACTTGGCACAATGCTCTATCTCCACTTTAAGCTCTATAACGAGCAGCAAAAAAAGCTGGACGAACAAAACCATATTCTCCAAAGAGCCAGCCGCGCGAAAACAGAATTTCTATCCAATACCTCCCATGAAATGCGCACACCGCTCACCGTTATCTCGGTCAATATACAGACGGTGACGGAAATCCTGGAGGATATGGGCGAGACGCTCGCGGATGGGGAAACTACGGAACTGCTCCAGAACGCACAGCAGGAGATCATGCGGTTATCGCGCATGGTGGGTGGAATGCTGACCCTGACTTCTATGAGCGAGAATACCGACAAGCGGGCGGTGGATTTTACGGCCCTGCTGCGCGGCAGCGCGGAGATGTTTTCCCTGCATTTGCAAAAAGGGGGTAACCGCCTGACTTCAGAAATCGCAGAAGAGCTGAATGTGTTTGGCAATGCGGATTTGCTGGCTCAGGTTATAGCCAACCTTCTCCAAAATGCAGCCGCCTATACCATGAATGGGAGGATAACCCTGCGGGCCGAAAAGGCGGGGCATGAGATTCTGGTGACGGTCAAGGATACCGGCATCGGCATTCCAGCCGAGCTGCTCCCCCGCATATTCGAACGAGGTGTTTCCACCGGCGGTACGGGCTTTGGCCTGTACCTATGCAAGACGGTGGTGGAATCCCACGGCGGCCGGATTTGGATTGAGAGCGAACCCGGAAGCGGCACAGCGGTGATATTTGCTCTTCCAACCTATGAAGGGCAGTATGGAGGTGAAGGGGCATGAAGCGGATTTTGCTGGTAGAGGACAACGAGCAGATTATGAAGGGCAATGAGCGTATGCTTAAACGGCGGGGCTATGCGGTTATCACGGCGCTGACCCTTGCAGAGGCGCGAATCGCCATTCAGGCACAGATGCCCGACTTGTTTGTGCTGGACATTATGCTGCCAGATGGAAGCGGACTGGACTTTATGGCGGAGCTGCGCAAGTATTCACAGACACCGATTCTGCTGCTAACCGGGCTGACTACACCTGAGGATATTGTGCGGGGACTTACGGCGGGGGGAGACGACTATTTGCCCAAGCCCTATGACTTTGGAGTGCTGTTGGCACGGGTGGAGGCACTGCTCCGCCGTGCCGAGCAGGTGCCTGACTGTATTCATAAGGGACGGATCTGCCTTGATGTAACGGCAGATGTGGCGACTCTTGACGGTGTTGATTTGCTCTTGTCCCAGAAGGAATTTGCCCTGCTGCTGATTTTCGTGCAGAATGAGGAGCGTTTTATCAGTGTGGAATATCTGTATGAAAAGGTGTGGAAGCAGCCCATGGTTGGCAACAGCAATACACTGAAAACAACAATTAACCGTCTGAGGGAAAAAATCAAGAGCAGTGGTTATCGAATTGCGTGGTCCCGTGGTGAGGGGTACTGCTTTGAGAGAGAATAGCGGTTTTGAAAAAATATTTGTGGCGAGAGTAACAATTTTGTTACTCTCGCCACTTTTGATTTTGGGGCATGGTAAAATTATACATAGATTATAGTAGAATTTAATCTTTTACGAATCGTGTGTTTAGACGAGGAGGTGGCTATGGAAATGGAATCTGAGCAAACTTCAATGGAGCAGTTGAGAATTGTCCGTGTAGAGGCGTTTGATGGAGACACCTTTGGAATTACGCTGGAGAGTGGGCACACCGTCCTGCTGGAACTGGGAAACAGAATCAAGGAACCGGCCTTTGCCGCTCTGATCGAAAGCGGGGATTTCTGCAAGCCCTATAGCGACGGCAAAGCAATCTGCTGGCATGGCGGGGTATCCATCACGCTGGAGGAGATTTTAGAGATGCTCCTGTCCCATGGCTATGCAACACAAAACCAAAATAATTATGAGGAGGAATGAGTGAATGAGAACAAAACGAGCAAGCAAAACACTGTCCTTGTTTCTGACATTTTGCATGGTATTTACTATGCTGTCGACTGCTGCCTTTGCCGAAACAGTTGATGTGAATTCCGGTGTACCTTTGGGTGTGAGTGGAATCATCACCAACTTTGCACCGATGGATGAGGATGTGGCAGTGTCGGGCTGGGCTTCTGACCCGGCCTATGACGGCAATACGGCGGGGGACTATGTCTTTACACCCACGCTAAATTTGGTCGATGGTTTGATACTGGCGGAGGGAATAACCCCATCGGCCATCACCGTAACGGTGACGGAAACTGCCGCACCGCAGGTGCGAGGCGGTGTAGCGCCACTTGCAGTCGGTGATATCACCGACCAATTTACTGACCCAAATTTTCTTGCCGCTGTGCGTACAGCGCTTGGCAAGGACGCTTCTGCCCCTATTTACGATACGGATGTCGCTTCGGTAACAGAGTTATTGGTAATTCTCGAGAACATCGAAAGCCTTGCGGGGATTGAGCACTTTACGGCGTTGACAAAGCTTGATTGCAGCGCAAACGTGCTCACGACGATTCCGGCGCTGCCAACAGGCTTGAAATATCTATATTGTGACAGCAACGAGCTCACGATGCTTCCGGCTCTGCCTACCGGCCTGATATACCTTAGGTGCAACAATAACCGGCTCACGTCGCTTCCGGCTCTGCCCACCAGCCTGACAGACCTTAATTGCTCTGCTAACCGGCTCGCGGCGCTGGATTTGAGCGGTCTTGGCTCGCTGGCATATTGTAATGCTAACAGCCAAAAGATTTCCCTCACCCTCACGGGCAGTGGGAGTAGCTATACTACAGCCATTACACTGAACAACCCGACTGACCTCGCCTCCGGCCTATCCTATGCAGGAGGTGTTCTCTCAAGCAACAGCAAGGCGATTACCACATCCAGCTTTACAGTGGATACTGGAAACGCCGACCATGAGCTGTCGGGTACGCTGAACCTGACTTATCAAGGCGATATTTCCATCGAAATCACCGGCTTTGAGGCAGTTTCCAACATGAACGCAGGAACAGCAGGAAGTGCGACTTATGCAAACGCATCAGAGGTTATAGCGATCCTGCCCACCAGTGTAACTGCAACCCACGCCAACGGCAACACTCCTTGGACGGTAAGCACTTGGGTGGATACGGATGGCTATAATCCTACAGCAGCGGGCAGCTATACCTTTACCGCAATTCTCGGCACAGCCCCTACGGGCTATACCAACAGCGGCGGTCACACAGCTACAGTGGAGGTAGTGGTGAGCGCACCGCCGACAGGCACTGTCACCGGTAGAATGTATATCGATGGGACACCCTATGTAGATCTTAGGTATAATCAGAGTGGCAAAGGCTGGGTATGGACAGCAGCGACTGCTACCTTGGTACTAGAAAGCAGTTACGGTGGTTCCAATATTCATATACCCTGCGCTCCTGACGACACGATTAACCTTGCCTACATCGGCGATGTCACCATAACCGGCACCTCTACCATCGCCTCCGCATTTTTTTGCAATGGCAACCTCAAAATAAACGGCAGCGGCGGCACGCTGACGGTAAATTATACAGGCAATAACCCCATGTATTGCGCACTGGATATACAAAATGCGCTGACAATCCAGAGCGGCACTGTGAATGCCATCAGTGCCGCTATAAGTGATCCCAGTGCCTATTCTACAGTTATTTTTTCGGGGAGCATCTTAAGCATCAGCGACAGCGCCAATGTGACCGCCGCAGCCATGGGGACGGAATCCTGTGGGATTTGGGCAATACAAGAAATGTATATTGATACGACCGGCAGTGTGACTGCCAACGGCAAAGGCACAGGATACGCACTGGTAGTTTTGGGTGAAAAACCAATCGCTATTACAAAAGGTACGGTAAACCTCAGCAACAGTGACAACCCTGCAAATCTTTATTGTGGCAAGCTAAACCATATCGGCGGCACAATTAACGGTAAGCCGCCTACCCCCACCACCCCCACCATCACCGCTGTGACCGCGCCGATAGCTTTGACTTATGCAGCAGACCACTTACTAAATTTCACAGTAACATTTAGTGAGCCTGTCTCTGTTGTCGGCACGCCTCGCATTGCAATGACCGTTGGCACGGAAACAAAATATGCCATATACACGGGGAATACAGATGAGAATAGATTGAACTTCCAGTATGTCGTGCAGGATACCGATGTCGATTCGGATGGGATTGTGCTCTCTTCCCAGATTGATTTGAACGGCGCAGAAATTAAGAACGCAGCTGGAATTGACGCAGTTTTGACATTCGTGCCGCCAAACACCTCCGACATTTTGGTGGACGGCGTGACGCCCGTAATCTATACCATTCGCGGCACAATCAAGGGCAATGATACAAACGTAGGCATTGAAAATGCTGATATTATTATAAATACCCCAGGCGGTATTCCATACTTCTCAGCAAGTACAAATTCAGACGGGGAGTATAGCTCTAGACCTCTTACGGCTGGTACCTACAGTATGGAAGTCAGTGCTCTAGGCTACGACACCGTCACTGTTAGCAATATTGTCATATCAGGTGCAGATGCAGTCAGGGATTTGACGCTGATAAAAACCGGCAGCACAACCCCAACCATCACCATCACAAAGCACCCTCAGAATGTAACCGTAACACAGGGCAGAATTAACGAAACTTTAACGGCGGAAGCTGTCGCAAGCAACGGCAAGCCTGTCCGCTATCAGTGGCGTCGCTTTATCGGCGGTATTGGTAGTGATAACACGCAGCCAATGCTCGGCGAAACAAGCAATACATTTACCATCCCGACAGGTCTAACCGCAGGGACTTATCGATATCTTTGCGTTTTCAACACAGATGGTACCGATTATGTAGATAGCAATACTGCTACCGTAACCGTAAAACCGTCTTATAGTGATGGCAGTGGTGGTGGAAGTGGTGGTGGAAGTGGTGGTGAAAGTGGCGGTTCCTCCGGGGGTAATGGCGGCTCGAGTGTTGTCGTTACTCCTACCGCTCCGGATGCACCCAATGCCCCCACACAGGGCAGCGTGAATATCCCAGGCGCGGTGGATGCAAGCGGTAATGTCACAGCCAATATTACAAACCAAACTGTGTCCGATGCTATTGATAAAGTACTGGCACAGGCAAGGCAAAACGGCACCGAGCAAAACGGTATTATCCTCACGCTAAATATTATCACAGGCGGCAAGCCCGTAAACAACTTTTCGGCAAATCTGCCAAAGGAAGTGCAGGATGCCATCATAGCCAAGGGAGTATCGGGCCTTATCATCACAGCAGGAGGCTCCGACATGGCCATCGGCATGGATTTAGCGGCATTAAGGGAAATGAATCGTCAGGCGAGAGGCAACATAAATCTAACCGCCACCCGCATGAATAACGCTGCTCTTGCTGGCGACGCCAGGGCTGCTATCGGCAACCGTCCAGTGTTTGACCTTAAAGCAAACTACGACAACGACAGGACGGTACAAAACTTCGGTGCAGGCAGCGTATCGGTCTCCATTCCCTACACCCTTAGCGCAAATGAAAATGCCGGGAATATACAGGCGGTCTATGTGGATGCCAACGGCAAGGTGCAGTGGCTCATAAGTTCTGTTTATGACAGCGTAAACAAGGTGCTCCGTTTTTCCACCAACCATTTCTCCACCTACGGCGTAGGTTACAAGCAGGATGCGCAGAGCTTAACCGACATCAGTACCCATTGGGCAAGGGAAGACATTGAATTTGTGGTAAATCGCGGACTGCTTGGCGGAACATCTGCAACCACCTTCAGCCCGAACACCGCCATGACAAGAGGGATGTTCGTCACTGCACTTGGTAGGCTTGCAAACGCCGATGTGGGGGGCTATAAAAATAGCAGCTTCACCGATGTAAAATCTGACACCTACTATATGGGCTACGTTGAGTGGGCAAATAAAAATAATATCGTAAAGGGTATTGGTGATGAAAAATTTGCCCCGGATCAAAGCATAACCCGCGAGCAGATGGCGGTCATCTTACAAAGTTACACTAAAGCAATCGGATTTACCTTGCGGAAGGTTCATGCGGAAAACACCTTTGCGGATAATGCTAACATCAGCTCCTACGCCAAGGAAGCTGTGAAACAGATGCAGATGGCAGGCATCATCAGCGGCAAGAGCGGCAATCTTTTTGACCCGCAGGGTACAGCTACAAGAGCCGAGGTTTCGGTGGTGCTGAGCCGCTTCGTAGAGCTGGAGCGGCTTAACAACAAGAGCAGATTTGACCTGATACATCCGGGTGATGTCCTGGGGGTTCCGGAGAAATAACACGGCCTGTTCGTTGCCATATCAGCAAATTCAAATTGCAGGTGTAAGAACAAAAAAGCATTGGAGGGAACCAGTCTTGTTCCCTCCAATGCTTTTTCCGTATTTGGTTTGCTTTTCTTAAATTGTCTTTATTGGACTTCTTCTTTTGGGTGACTTTTTTAATTCTTATTTCATTACATTCTGTGGGGTTCCGCTTAAATATGCTTTTATATTGTCAAAAACAATGACAGCTCTTTTCACCAATGCCTCTTTAGTGGCAAATGCAACGTGAGGAGTTGCTACTAAATTTTTAGCTGATAATAGCGGATGATCAGTTGCAATAGGTGGTTCGATTTCAAATACGTCAACACCGGCACCGGCAATTTTGCCTTCATTTAATGCATCTGCAAGTGCCTGACTGTCTACAACCGGTCCTCTGGCTGTATTGATTAATACGGCATTTTTCTTCATTAAAGATATTTTTTCTTTGTTAATTAACCCGCGTGTTGAATCATTTAAAGGAACATGAAGGGATACTATATCGCAGGTTGATAACAAAGTGTCTAAATCAACGTATGTAACACCTGCTATTTGTTTAGCTGTTCTTGAGTAAGCATAAACATCGCAGCCGAATGCTTTTGCTATGTTGCATACCCTGCTGCCGATTGCTCCCGTTCCTACGACTCCGAATTTCTTTCCTTCTAATTCGAAGCCAACTAAACCATCTTTTGTACCTGATTTTCTAACAACCTCATTGCACTCTATTATGTTTCTGTAAATGGAAATCAAAAGTCCGAAAACTAAATCACTTACAGCAGCATTAGAATATCCTGCGCAGTTGCAAACAGTTATATTTCTTTCTCTGCATGCATCCATTGCTATATGGTCAACCCCTGTAAAAGCAACTGCTAAGCTTTTTAAATTTTTACATCCGTTTATTACATCTTTATTTAAAGGTAAATTGGAAACTGCAATTATATCAGCATCTTTCCCTCTTTCGATTAAAGCTTCAGTATCGGTTACTCTGTTGTCATAATATACAATTTCAACAGTATTGCCTAATGTTTCTTTTGCCATATTTAAAAGTGTGTTTTTTTCCACTCCTATTGGCTCAATAATAACTAATTTCATTTTCATGACCTCTTCTTTTGATTTATAACACAATACTTTTTCATTTTATAAGCTTTTTCATTGTTCGTCAATACTAAAAACTTTAATGGTTATTATTCCAATTTTATAAAAGTATATTTTATTTTTGCAGTGGGAAGATAAATTAAATAAATTAATTAGAGGTAATAAAAATGCAATTATTAAAGCAAAAGAAAATTAATTACAATTTATTTGATGAAGATAATAAAGAAAACTTTTTATATGAAATAAACAACCATCTATTAATAGATGAAAAACCATCGGAATTTTTTCAAAGTATAGTGGATGTTCCTATTATGAAAAAACATCCTTTTTGTATGCTTTATAATTTAAAAATGGCGGAACAGTCACCTGTGCATCATCCTGAAGGCAATGCATGGAATCATACAATGCTTGTTATAGACTATGCTGCTAAGGAAAAAGCTAAAAGCAAAAATCAAAAGGTTTTTATGTGGGCAGCTCTGTTGCATGATATTGGTAAACCTGATACAACTAAAGTAAAAAAGGGAAAAATAACATCTTATGACCATGAAAAGGTTGGAGCTGTAATGGCAAGAGAATTTTTAAGTGAATTTACCAAGGATGATCTATTTATAAAAAAGGTTACTGCACTCATTCGATGGCATATGCAGATACTTCACGTTGTAAAGGTAATGCCATTTGCTGATATAAAAGCAATGAAGGAAGAAACCGATATATATGAGGTAGCTTTGTTAGGTTACTGTGACAGAATGGGAAGAAAGAAACCGGATGTTGAAAAGGAAAAGCAAAATATTGATATGTTTATAAAGAAATGCAGGGAATTTGTGGAGTAGAGCTTTGTCATTCTGCGCCGAAGGCCGAAGAATCTCCTATTCAAGAGGAGTTTCTTCACTTCGTTCAGGATGACAAATATTAATAAATGTTTCAAAAATATTTTCATGTACTACTGCTTTGATATCAAATTTCAATAATCTAAATGTAGTTTGAAGTATAAAGCTGATTCCAAACACTGCTATAACTGTTCCTATTCCAACCTTAGCTCCTAACAGAAAACCTATTAACAGAACAGTACCTTCAATTGAACCTCTGATTGCTCCAATAGGCACCTTAGGGAATAATTTACCTAATGCGACCATTAAGGTATCTCTTGGCCCGCATCCCATACCTGAGCTGATGTAAAAATAAGTAGCTAAACTGACTATTATCTGACCTAAAAGAAGCATCAATATTCCTATAAAGAAGTTTTTCATGAAAGGTACTAAATGAATTGATTGCATAAAATCAACAAAGATACCGATTAATACAGTGTTTAATACTGTTCCAAAGCCAATCTTTTCTTTTAGAAATCCTGCTACAACGATTAAAATTACAATTCCTGTTAAAATACTTATATTTCCATAAGATATGCCTGTTAGATTAGAAACACCCATACTGAATGCATCCCAAGGAGCAAGACCTATATTTGCCTGAATGCTGAATGTCAGTCCTAATGCATAAAGAAACAAACCGAATAATAACTTTACTGTCCTTTTAAAATAATTTTCCACAATGTCACCAGCTTTCAAAGTAATAGAATAATTATATTTGTTTATGATTTGAGTGTCAAGCATTTATGTCACATCGAACGCAGTGGGGAATTTCATGTTTTTGCATATAGAAAAACTCCTTCAATATAATGTAATTATATGGTATAATGAAGAAAAAATAAAGAGGGTGGTATATATGTGGGATAGAGTAGAACTAAAGTCATTGGCAAAACAATCTCTCAAAAATAACTACTGGCAAGCTTTTTTAATAAGCTTGGTTATAGCATTTACATCCGGTAGCGGAGGGGGCGGAGGTTCCGGAAGAGCCGGTGAAAAAGCTGGGGAATATGTTGTTGAACATCCTGATATACTTATAATTTTAGTAGCAATAGGAATTTTAGCTATTGCCTTCAGATTGTTGTTGGGATATTCGTTGGAAATTGGATCAAGAAGATACTTTGTGCATTTGGCGCAGTTTAAAAACATTGATGGCTACTACAGCTTTGCGTTCGACAGACAAAATTATAAAGGAATTATATTTACAATGCTTTTGAGAGATATTTTCCTTTTTCTATGGACCTTGCTTTTAATAATCCCGGGTATTATAAAGGGTTATTCATACAGAATGGTACCGTACATATTAGCTGAAAACCCTAATATCGGAGCAGAAGAAGCAATTACTCTCAGCAGAAAAATGATGGATGGAAATAAGTTTGAATCCTTTGTGTTGGATTTATCATTCTTTGGATGGTATTTACTTGGATTTTTAGCTTTTGTGGTTGGAACATTTTTTGTAAATCCATACTTCGATGCTACTGAAGCACAGCTTTATTTGGTTCTTAGAAAAAATGCCTTGGAAGCACAGTACTGCACATATGAAGACTTAAAACTTCAAAGAGAAATTAACGACTTTGAAGATTACAATAGAAGAGATGATTTTTAACACATAAAACACCCCCCACCTGTATATACTAATATACATGGGGGGTGTTACCTTTGAATCCAATTGAAGTTCATTACAAAAATAGTTTTGCTGCATTAAAAATAGGTCACTATTTGAGATCTCAAATGAATAACAACTCTGCAATTGTATGCATCGGTACCGATAAATGCATCATTGACAGCTTAGGTCCGTTAACAGGAACTTTACTCTCAAAAACCAACTTAGGTATGGATATTTACGGAACACTTGAAAAACCGGTGCATGCCTTAAATATTAATGAATACATAAGAATAATCAAAAAGAAAAAATACGATAAAGTATTTGCAATAGATGCTTGCTTAAGCAACAAGAAAAATCAAGGAATTATAGAGGTAAGGGATGGACCTATCACACCCGGTAAGGGTATCGGAAAAATGCTTCCAGAAATAGGTGATGTTTCAATAATTGGAATTGTTGATTCAAGTGACAAGGATTTTCATGATTTGGTTCAAGATACCCGCCTTTGTTTTATTTATGAAATGGCTGAAATAATATGCGAAGGAATTTTGATATCAATGGACATGGGGGACAGTTCTTGCCGACTATCTTTAAATGATGATTTAAGTGAAGCTTCGATGAGTATGTAATTAAAAAAGAGGAGATTCCTCACTGCGTTCGGAATGACAAAACTCAATGTCATTCGCCTAAGCGGAGGATCTCCGTTTTTATTTATTTGCTTAATGCTTTAACAGCTTCCTTTAATTGTAAATCCTCAACATTTTCTTCTGCATGTTTTACCAATGCATTATATAGCATGTTTTGGGTTGTAATATCAATTGCTCCGTATGGATACAAAAAGTTATCTTTTTGGAATTTCATTATTTGTTCAAATGATTTTTGATCATAAACTCCGTCAGGTTCACTAACATCGTATCCTAATGTTTTTAATATCATTTCTGCAGAGAGTACATCTAAACTTACTGTTCCTAAATTAGATTTTTTAATCTTGCTGAATGTAGGATATTTAGAAAGGTCGATCTTTTCGTTATCGACAACAATGTCGGGTGTAATTCCAATTTTATGTACCGGCGTTTTGTCAATTGAGAAATATTCTGCTGTTGTAAATTTAACTCCACTGCCGCCTTTTAAGGCATAAAGTGATTGAACAATCCCTTTGCCGAATGATTTAGTTCCAACTATTACACCTTCATTTTTATATTTTACTGCACCTGCAAATATTTCCGTAGCACTTGCGCTTCCGCCGTTAATCAAAACTGCTATTTCGTATTTTTGTTCCTTTAGCTTACTTTCGTATATGTCCTCAAATCCTGTAGCATAATCAACATATACTATCGGACCTTCTGTAACAAATAAATTCAACAAGTCAACCGCTGACTGTAATGTACCGCCGCCATTATTTCTCATATCAATTACTATTTTCTTTACGTTATTTTGATCAAAAGTTGAAAGCTCATTTTTAACAAGATTAACTGTGTTGTCTGAAAATTCAGTTACTTTCAAATAACCTATATTATTGTCCATGATTTTTGCTTCAACGGTACTTGTTACAATTTTTGCTCTAACAATTTCAAAATTTAAGCTTTGTTCTCCACGGATAATTCCTATTTTAACGCTTGTTCCTTCCTCACCCCTGATTAAAAGAGATGCTTGGGAAGTAGTAAGCCCTGTTATATCATAGCCGTCTACATATTTTATAATGTCTCCCGGTTTTATGCCTGCCTTAAGCGCAGGTGAGCCGGCAAGTGGTGTCACAACCATAATTTGACCGTTAGAGTCAATTATTTGAACGCCTATTCCCATAAATTCTCCTGCTGTATCGTCAAGCATTGCTGCATATTCTTTTGGAGTATAGTAAACGCTGTAATCGTCTAAAACATTGAAGAATCCATCATACAAACCTTCAAGAACTATTTCTTGGTCTACTTCATACTGATAGTTTTCTAATACAAAGTAAATAACATTTTTTAAAAATTCTACATCCGTATCAAATTTATCTTTATCTATTTCTTTTGCATAGATTACTGAAGTAAATGAAGATAAAATCAATAAGACCGTTAATAGTAAACAAATTTTTCTTTTCATATTGCACCTCTTTACTTTAAAATGTCATACTAAGTATATTTCAAAAAAGCATAAGTGTAAAGAAAAATCAACATTTATTCATCATAACTTTTAATATTTCATCATCTGTATTTTTCATACCTATGTTAGATACCTGAGCTAAGTTCGTGATTGTTTTTTCCGGAGTATCTCCTAATATACCGTTATCATCAGGGATGAAAATATTTTTAAGGGCCATTTCTGAAGCATCTACTGCAGCATCAACGGATATTGAAAGCTTGTAGGAGCAACCTAATTTAGCGCCGTCACAAAGCATGCCTGAGATTCCGGCAACCATGTTATTAATAGAACCCTTTATTTGATTCATGTTTCCATCAAGCAAGTAGGTAAGACCTGCAGCACAGCCAACTCCTGCAGCTACTCCGCAGCCGCATACCGGTGATAGGGAACCTAAGTGAACCTTTACAAATATTGTTACAAGGTGGCTTAGTGTAACGGCTCTGATTATTTTTTCTTTTTGTATATTTTTCTCTTGTCCTACAAATGAAATGGGAATAATCGCCACAAGACCGTGGTTTCCTGAACCGGCGCTGCTCATAACCGGCAAAAGGTAACCTGACATACGTGCCTCAGAAGCTGCAGCGGTATACGCCTTAGCCATGGAGAACACATCCTTGGCACTGCTGTAAAAATAGTTTCCTAATCCGACACCTGTTTGTCCTGTTAAACCGGCGTCTGCAATTCTCATATTTAAATCTATCCCGTTCTGAATAAAGCTTATATCCTCAATAGCAGCTTCCTCTGCAAATTTAATTAAATCATTAATATTATATTTTTTGATTTCATATTTAATTTCTGCAGAGCTTTCAGTAATATTGGCATTATCAAGAATTACTTGATTATTTTTTGTTTCGCTGATTATGTTTGTGTGAGAATTTCTGATTATTACACAAGAAGTATCATTTTCACCTATGGCTTCTGCTTTTATATAAAGCCCTTGAATATTTTCAAGCTGTAAGTTGATTATATTAGAATCAACTATACTTAATGCCTCATTTATACTGTCGTTATCAACATCCTTCAGCACTTCTAATTTGTATTCTGAATTTCCGATAACTAAAGCTAAAGCTGCTGCAAAAATAATTCCATGTTCATTTGTTCCGGGTATACCAACGCTCATACCGTTTTTTATGATGTTTTTGTCTGCATATATGTTTAATTGTTTTACTTCTTTACCTAATATTTCTTTAGCTCTTGCAACCGCATAAGCAACAGCTCCCGGCTCTGTGCATCCCAATGCGGGTACAACCTGATTTTTTAATATATCCACTAATAGTTTATCCATAGCACACCTCCACCAATATACATGCAGTTTTCGTGCCAAATAAAAAATATTTATAATAATTTTACAAACCGTGAATTATGAATGACATGGTTTGTTAAGTTGCTTTAATCAGCAAAATGGATTCTCATAATTGATAAATTTAATAAAACATATATGTATAAGTGTTGTTAATATTAAATTTAATTGTTTATCATTTTTGAAAATAGTTTATCAAAAATGATAAATATGTGTTATAATTAATTAATGAGGAGATTCTTCACTGCACTCCGAGTGACACAGTCAAATTTTTATCCGCCGTCAGCGAAGGATCTAAAGAAAGGGAAGAATATGAGTAAACTAAAGAGTATCAGTACAGATTTGCTGCACATCATTGAAGCACTTCAAGCTGTTACAAATGTAGATATTACTATTGTGGACGAAAACTTAGATAGGGTTGTTACTACTGTAAAAAAAGATATTGAAGCAGGCAGGAAGGCGCCTGTTAATTCTGCATTCCACAGATGCATCATGACCGGAGAGCAGTACTTTATAGAAGATCCAAAAGAAAACGAAATGTGCATTAACTGTTCTAATTCTTTAGAATGTAAGGAATTAATCGAGTTTTGTATTCCTATAAAATATAATGATGAAATTATAGGAGTATTGGGTATGTGTGCCTATGATGAAATTGCAAAAAATAATCTTCTTTTAAACAAAGAAGGTTACATGAATTTTGAAAGCAGATTAAGTGATTTGATTTCAACAATACTTAGCGAGAAAAATACAATTAAAATGCTTGAATACAGATCATCCGAGCTTCTGACCTTAATCAACTCTTTGAATGACGGCATAATTGTAATAAATAATAATAAAGAAATAGTAACAACAAATAAATATATCAATGAAAAATTAAATATAAATTTCAGCAGCGGTCCTCATATTAGTAACTTGTTGACCGAAAAAGTTTACAGCCAGTTAAAGTCGGTTGATTTTAACGGTGAGATTGGCCCTGTTAAGCTTAACGGAATGGAGTTTATGATAAATGCAAACCCGATAATTGTTAAGGGTAACAACGAGGGCTTTGTACTGTTATTATCTGACTTTATTAAAATGAAGGAATCGGTTCTTGAATCTAACAGGAAAAAGGATATTATTACCTTTGATGATATTGTAGGTGAAAGTGAGCCATTGCTTCAGGCAAGAAGGGAAGCAATACAGGTTGCAGAAAATGATGCATCTGTTTTAATATACGGAGAAACGGGAACTGGAAAAGAGGTGTTTGCAAGGGCAATACATAATTTAAGCAACAGAAAGAACAATGTGTTCATGGCATTAAACTGCGGTGCAATACCTGAAAACCTAATTGAAAGTGAGCTGTTCGGATATGAGAAGGGGTCATTTACCGGAGCTAACCCCTCGGGCAAAATAGGCAAGTTTGAAGCTTGCAAGGATGGTACATTATTTCTTGATGAAATAGGGGATTTACCTTTTTTGATGCAGGTTAAATTAAATCGGGCCTTAGAGGAAAAAGAAATAATAAGGGTGGGAGGAAGCACTCCCATTAAGGTTAATCCAAGAATTATTTCTGCAACTCACAAGAATTTAAGCTCATTGGTTGATAAAAATCTATTCAGGGATGATTTGTATTACAGGTTGAACGTTGTGCCTATGCATTTGCCGCCATTAAGAGAACGTGGATATGATGTTATAATATTATCCAGATATTTTTTGAATCATTTTTCAAAAGTTTACAATAAGGATATAAAAGGATTTTCATCTGAAGCCGAAATTTTGCTGTTGAATCACAAGTTCCCGGGAAATATAAGGGAGCTAAGAAATTTAATAGAGTACGCGGTTATATTTGAAGGAAACAGTGTTATAGGTAAGGACAGTATTAAAAAGAAAATAGGCAGCGACAACAGAGAGGAAAATGTCAAGCTTTCAGAATTAACTAAAATTTATGAAAAATCTGTAATATTAAATAAAATTAAGAGATGCGGAAATGACCTTGAAGCGAAAAAAGAAGCAGCAAGACAGCTTGGGATAAGCATTGCAACATTGTACAGAAAGCTTGAAGAATAAAATAATTTTTTGACTTTATTTAATTTATAGGGTAAAATAGTATAATTAAATATAATACGAGGTAAGAATGAACAGAAATTATAAAACGTCAAGTATCACTGAATCTGCAATGATTACAGGCATACTTGTTATTATAGCATATCTATCTTCTTTTTTTTCTGTAATAATGTTTTTTTATCCTACACCTGCTATTATTTTAGCAAAGAGAAAGGGATTAAAATATGCAAGTTTGTCATTGATTGCATCTGATATTATTATATCAATGCTTTTAGGCATTCAAACAGGATTAATATTTTTTATTCTTTATACCCCTTTGGCTATTGCTTTGGCATATGGCGTTTGTAAGGATAAAGATGCCAACAGAACAATTCTCTATGGAACCGCTGCTTATATGATTTCCTTTGTTATCCTTATATTTTTAATGGATTTAATTATTGGAGTTAATTTTATTCAGAAGCTGAAGGACATATATAATGAAAGCTTAACAATGATGAAGGATATGCTTAATAATTATCCGGCGGGCTTAATCAATAATAGAGTTGAAGAAATGAAAAAAACAATTGATGAAGCAGGTCCGTTGATGGTTAGCATGATTTCAATGATATTTCCTGCTATGCTTATAATTTCATCAGTAATAACTTCATACGTTAACTATATTTTTGCAAGTAAGTTTGCCAACAGATTTAAAATAAAAATTAAAGAACATGAAGGTCTTGGATATTTTTCTTTTCCAAGAACATTTATGGTTGCTATGGCTGTGATGCTTTTAATATCATATATGTTGAGTGTATTAAAAATAAATGTAAATGCCATACAGCTCAACTTATTTATAATAATGTATTTTGCTATGTATTTACAAGGCATTGCCGTTATAAAAATGTACTTGATAAACAGAAGAATAAGCAAAAGTATGCAAAATTTCTTAACAATTATGGTTGTATTTATGTCGTTGTTTGTTTATGCAGGGGCAACTGTACTGATTGCATTGTTGGGACTTGTCGACTTGACTGTTGATTTAAGAAAATTAAATAAAATAGTATAATTTATTTATGGAGGTAATAATTTGGAAAATAAAAATACTCCTAAATTTTTAAAGGATGACAGTTTAATATATTTGACGGTAATAATTGTTTTGATTGTAGTTTTCTTTATTGAAGGTATGTATATATATGCGGGTATCGCAGGTTTAATTTTAATGGGTGCGGCGGGACTCTCTTTAAGAAGACAAATACAAAGAGAAAAGGAACTTAAAAACTACATAATAAATTATACTAAAAACATAGAAAATTTATCGGTAAATTCATTTTACTATTCACCTATGCCTATAAGTATTATAGGTCCTCTGGGAAAAATTTTTTGGTTCAACAATAAGTTTAAGGAACTTATCGATGATGATATTGAAAATATTGAATCTATAAGTGATTTTATACAAAGCTTTCCTTTAAAGTCAATGACAGAAAACAAAGAAGGTATTTTAAACAATATCGAAGTAACCGATACCGGTAAAACATTTAATGTGATGTACTATGGACTTGAAGAAGGAAGATTTGGCGAAGGGGTATCTTACGTTTGTTATTGGAATGAAAATACTGCATTTGCCAATTTAAAGCTTAAATACAATGATGAAAGACCTATAGTGAGCTTAATTCAAATAGACAACTATGATGAAATATCCGAAAAGCTTGATAAGGGCGAAAAAGCAGCCATGACTGCAGAAGTTGAAAAAATATTAAATAAATATGCTTCTGAAATGAATGGTTTTGTTTTGAGATACGATACTTCTAAATTTTTAATGATGATAGAAAATAAATTTTTAGAAATTCTTGAGGTTAAGAAGTTTTCTATGCTTGAAGATGTTAAGGCCCTTAAAGGCGGAGGAGATTTTAACTTTACACTAAGTATCGGAACAGGTGCGTTAGCGAAAAATTTAACCCAGCTCTTAGAATATGCAAAGGGTGCCTTGGATGTGGCACTTGGCAGAGGCGGAGATCAGGCGGTAGTTAAGAAACTCAATTCTGTTAAATTCTATGGTGGAAAGAGCAAGGCGGTTGAAAAGAGAACTAAGGTTAAGGCAAGAATTATATCTTATGCTTTAAGACAAATAATAGACCAAAGCTCTAATGTTATCATTATGGGTCACAGAGTCGGAGATATGGATAGCTTAGGTGCGTCAATAGGCCTTTATGCAATAGCTAAAAGTAGGGGCAAAAAAGCATATATTGTTTTAAATAATGTAAATTATGCTCTTAAAAACATGTATGAAAGAATGAAAAAGGAAGAAAGTCACTACCTTGAATCCATAATAAGCACAGAGACAGCTTTAGGATTAATTGATCAAAATACATTGGTTGCAGTGTTAGACACTCATAGACCAAGTTACTCGGAAGCTCCGGAAATTTTACATAAAGTTGATAAAATAGTGCTTATTGACCATCACAGAAGAAGTGAAGAATATATAGAAAATACATTATTAGATTATATAGAACCATATGCATCTTCAACATGTGAGCTTGTTTCTGAAATTGTGCAATATATGGAGGACCATATAAAGCTTACTAAATTTGAAGCTGACTCTTTGTTGGCAGGCATAGTTGTTGATACAAACTCATTTACGTTTAAGACAGGTGTAAGAACATTTGAAGCTGCCTCATTTTTAAGAAGAAACGGTGCAGATACAACAGATGTCAAGGAGCTTTTTAATGAAAGCTTGGATTCAATGAAAAAGAAAACAGAAATAATCGAAAGATCAGAAATAATACTTAATGATGTTGCCGTATCATATATAGATGAAATTTCTGAAAATTCAAATGTTATAGCAGCACAAAGCGCAGATGAGCTTTTAACCATTAAGAATGTAAAGATGAGTTTTGTTCTTGTAAGGAATGCAGATTATATTAATATAAGCGCCCGCTCATCAGGGACCGTCAATGTTCAGGTAATCATGGAACACCTTGGCGGAGGCGGCCACTTAAATATGGCAGGAGCGCAGATAGCAACACAGGATATGAATGAGGCGAAGGCAAAACTTTATGAAGCAATAACTCATTATAAGAAGGAGAGTAAGGATAAATGAAAGTAATATTATTGGAAGATGTTAAGAATGTAGGAAAAAAGGGTGAAATAATAAATGCGAAAGACGGTTATGCAAAGAACTTTTTATTTCCTAAGAATTTAGCGATAGAAGCAACACAGGCAAATTTAAAGAATTTAGAAAATGCTAAAAAACAACAGCAAGCAAAAGAAAAAGAATTGTTAGATGAAGCAAAGAAGCTTGAAGAAGAAATAATGAAGGTTACCATAGTTATTAAGACAAAGGCAGGCGAAAACGGAAAGCTTTTCGGTGCTGTTACAACAAAGGAAATTGCTGAACTTCTTGAAAAGGATCATGGTATAGCTATTGATAAAAAGAAATTTGATCAAGACGAGCCAATAAAATCAGTGGGAGAATACTTTGTTAAAATTAAGCTTCATCCGACGGTGAATGCAAAATTAAAAGTGATAGTAACAGAAAAATAAAGAGGATATTATGGCTGATTTGATTAACTTTGGAAAAGTACCGCCACACAATGCCGAGGCAGAACAAAGAGTTCTTGCCTCTGCTTTAATTGATCATGTTGCTGTTGAAAAAGTCATTAATCTTTTAAGCTCTGATGACTTTTATTTTGAAGCAAATAAAGAGATATTTGATTGTATTAAACAGGTTCATTTGCAAAATGTTCCGGTAGATGCCTTAACCGTTACCGAAGAGTTAAGTAAAAGGGGTAAAATAGATTATGTAGGCGGTTTTGAGTATCTTGCAAATCTTACTGAAAACATAATAACGTCTAAAAATGTTGAAGCATACTGCAATATTATAAGAGAAAAATCAACTCTAAGAAAATTAATAAATGCTTCTAATGAAATTTTAGAAAAAAGCTTCAAGGAAAATGATGAGGTTCAAAGAATCATAGAGCTTGCCGAATCAAGAATATTTTCCATATCCCAAAACAGAAGTATAAACTCCTTTACTGAAATCAAGGAAGTTTTAATGGAAGTTTTCAATCGATTAGAGGAAAGAGCCATGAACAAGGGCGGCCTCACGGGATTGACAACGGGTTATGATGATTTGGACAGAATGACATCCGGACTTCAAAAGTCTGATTTAATTTTACTTGCCGCAAGACCATCAATGGGAAAAACCGCTCTTGCATTAAACATTGCCATGAATTCTGTTAAAACAGGAGCATCGGTTGCATTGTTTTCTCTTGAAATGTCTAAGGAACAATATGTTCAAAGAATTATAAGCATGGAATCAATGGTTGACAGCTCTAAGCTTAGGACAGGCAATCTTGACGACGATGATTGGACAAGGTTAATTTCTGTTATGAGCGCCATTTCTAATTACAAAGTTTATATAGATGATACCGCCGCTATTTCGTTATTTGAAGTTATGTCAAAATGCAGAAGATTAAAAATAGAGCATGGTTTGGATTTAATAGTGATAGATTACCTTCAGCTTATGTCTGATGGTACAAACTCATCAAACAGACAGCAGGAAATATCAAACATATCTCGTGGATTAAAGGCACTTGCAAGAGAAATGGATTGTCCTGTTATGGCATTGTCCCAGCTTTCTCGTGCGCCTGAATTACGTAATGACCACAGACCTATCATGTCCGACTTAAGAGAATCCGGTGCAATAGAGCAGGATGCCGACGTGGTTTTAATGCTTTACAGAGACGAATATTATTATAAGGAAGAATCAGAGAAAAAGGGTATAACCGACGTAATTATTGCAAAGCAAAGAAACGGTCCCGTAGGAACCGTAGAATTGGCATGGATAGGCCAATTCACAAAATTCGGAAACATACAAAGATAATTTTATAAAAAAGAATCCCAAGACGGGATTTTTTTTAATACCAAAAATTTGCAAATTTTATCCAATTACGTTACAATTAACGTGGCGAGTTAGTAAGATTATACCGAAACGATGATAGATATATTTATAGTATAGATTGAAATAATTTTAAGCAATATAGTTATATTGCCATTTCTTATTACTTTGGTAGTACGATTGATTCCACCTAATATGGAATGTCGCATTAGTGCTAAAGACCTATGGGCAGACGGCAAACCTAAGAAATGGTACATACTGATAAATAGGAATTTGTGAGGTGAGTCAATGGAAAAAATATATATCATGACGTGGAATACAGAACTTTATGTTGAAAAAACATTAATGCCAATATGTAAGAAGTACAGATCAGTAATTAATGTAATTAAAGGTTTTTTAGAAAAAAAGAATGCCATTTGTTTTTTACAAGAGATACCATATTTGAGTAATGAAAACTGGAAGGAACATACTCTTTATTCTGAATTGAAAAAAGATTTTCCCAAGGATGAATATGATGTTATATTTAACGAAGGAAAGCAAATAATGATGACAATTGCAATAGCAAAAAAAGGTGTAATAACCAAGTCAGGTTGTGACTGTTTTAATAGTAATCGCACAGTCACTGTACAATATAAAGATAAAAACATAGTGATAACGGGCATTCATGCATTTAATGGTGAAGACAACAAGAATTATCTGGAATCATTAAATAGTTGTCATTCAAATATTATTTTAGGTGATTTTAACGCTGGTGATTATGAAGAATCTGAGAATAGGGATGTGTTCAATAGTATACTGAAAGAATATATATGCATTTGTAATAAAAATACTAGGAGATGTAAGTATCGAGTTACTCCTATTGATCATATATTTGTGAATATGAATGGCGTGTCTAAATATACAGAGTGTATTGTACATGAGGAAATAGAGTGTTCAGACCATTATTCAATAACTTTTGATATTGAGTTTGAGTAAAGTTATTATTCAGTGATTGGGTTAATTAATCATGATCTTTAAAAAACAAATAGTAAAATGGGGGAAATAGATTATGGATCTATTGTATAGGTGTCCTAATATGGATGCAGTGGAAAAAAGACAAGATGTTGTTTATAAAGTAATTAATGAAAAGCTATTGAAATTAGACGTGTATTACCCAAATAGCACTAATTTATTAAATGTTCCAACTGTTATAGTAGTACATGGCAGCTCATCAATCGAAGATATTAAGGATATTAAACTTTTTCAATCATGGGGAAAGGTTCTAGCGGCATCTGGTTTTAATACAGTCGTATTTAATTGGAGACCTGAGGAAAATCCAGAGGATATAAAAGACCTTATTTACTTTCTGCTGGATAATTCTGATGAGTTAAAATTGAATATCAGTAAAATAAGTATTCTTGCTTTTTCTTCAGGTGTAGAAATAGGCATTAAAAATGTAATGGAAATAAATACTGGGTTTATAAATAAGATAATAACGTATTACGGAAAAATAGAATCAAATATTATAGAAATGATTAACACGTCTTATTTACCAAAGTTCTTTATTGCAATGGGGGCTTTAGATGACATATATCCTTCTGATTGTAACGATAATTTTATTAAAGAAGCAAGGGAATTAGGATGTGAAGTCGAGTTTATATTACATTCAATAGGTGAACACGGCTTTGAAGTTTTTAATGAAGGTGAAGAAACAAATAGGATTATAGAACAGACAATTAAATTTATTGAAAAAGAATAATCTTAAATATATGTATTAGGGGGAATTGTTGTGAGTAGATTAATCCGTTATGCAAACTTGAATGATTCAGAAATCTTAGGTAAAATTCACTCCGAATCATCGCAAGCAGGTTTTAAAGGTAAAAACGACCGAAGACGAATTGTCCGCTTATGTTTACAATAATGTAAATACATACTGGACAAATAGGGCGGCTTCTGCCGCAAAAATATTCTCGATTAAGGGTATCCTTTCTTTTACGGATTGGGCTGTTGAATGGTGCGTATGCGGCCTTTCCCGTATGTATTACACATTGCAGGAAAAAGACATTACCTCAAAAAGTGGGGCGGTGGAATATATGCTGAATAAATCACCACATGAATATCAAAAGATTTTGAAGGAGGCACAAGCTATCAGATTGGGAAATGGACAAAAGCTCTACTCCTCAAGAACCGATAGACGTAAGAATATGATAAAATATATGGATTATGTGATTGACCTTTGTCAGCATTAGAGCCAACATATTGACAAATAGGAAATTTGTGGGGTGGGAAAATGGAAAATTTAGAAAAAAAGCTTACTATATTATCGCATATTGCAAAAGAATTAAATCGGAAAAATGTTACATGGGCTGTTGGAGCCTCTATGTTGCTATATTTTAAAGGAATTATATCTGATTTTCATGATGTAGATATTATGGTTGCAGAAGAAGATGTGGAAATAGTAACAGAGGTTTTGCTGTCATTTGGAAGTATTCAGACTTCTAATACAAATGTAAAATACAAAACAAAATGTTTTTTGGAGTTCAATGTTAATGGTGTAGATATTGATGTAATTGCTGGTTTTATTATCATTAATAAAGATAAGGAATATTATTTTCCATTAAAAAAAGAAAATATTAATGATTATACTGAAGTTAATGAAATCAAAATTCCTTTACAATCTCTCGAAGAATGGCGTAATTACTATGAGCTGATGGGACGAGATGAAAAGGTAAAGTTGATTGATGATGAATATGAATTATTCACAAGTCATGAGGAAACTTTACATACTGATAAATAGGAATTTGCAGTTGATTTATTTTTAAATTCTTCAAATGAAACATCACAATTGTAATAATAGTGTGGAAAGTGCAATAAAGATTATTTGTATTTGTTTAAAATTGAGGATAAAGAAAGGAACTTAAAATGATTAATACAGTAAGAGGACCAATTGACAAAACACAAATGGGGAAAACATTAGCCCATGAACATATTAATTGGATAGCTGATGAAGATTTTGCAGGAAGAATGTATTTTGACAAACAGTATGACGAATCATATAATCAAAAAATATTTAATAAAGTTTTTCCCATACTAAATGAATTAAGCGCATTAGGATGTAGAACTATTATTGAAGCTACACCTCCTATAGGAGGACAAAATTTAAAACTTTTATATGATTTGTCATTTAAAGCCAATGTAAACATCATTCCATCTACAGGAATGAACATTACTAAGTATGCACATTGTATTTTTCAAGAAAATTTTGAAATGCAATTGGCTAAAAGGTGGATTAAGGATTTTGAGGAAGGGCTAGATGTAATTGATAATATATATATAAAACCAGGCTTTATTAAATTGCTTATAGATCGAGGCAGTGTCAATATTGTGGACAGGGCTATGCTCAAAGCTGCTGCTATAGCCTGTAAGGCAACCGGTATGCCAATTCATTGTCATGCATTGGAAGCAGAACATATACATGAAGTTATTGCGATACTAGAAGAAACGGAAGTACCACCTCATAAATTCGTTTGGGCTCATGCAGATTATGAAAGTCATCTTGATACTATTATGAAAGTAGTTAAGAAGGGGTATTGGGTTGGCTTTGATTGGATAAAAGAGGGAACTTACGAAGCACGAAAACAACTTATTGAACATGCTGTAACCTATAATTATATTAATCAAGTGATGCTCTCAGAGGATAATGATTTTTATGAAGAGGGTAATAAGGTAGATGGTATAGAAAGATATTGTGCCTTTTTCAATACATTTATACCGTTTTGCATAGAAAATGGGTTACCTCAAGAGCTGATGGAAAGCATCATAATAGACAATCCTGCACGATTCTATGATTTTTAAAAATATAATTATTTATAATTTTTTAGTGGTAATTACTTAGATATTAGAAAGGATTAAAAATAATCATGGGCAAACCTGAACTTACCAAAGCACTTGAAGTTATGATTGAACGATTTGGGCATGATACACTCATTTCGCTCGCTACCATTGACGGTAATATTCCTGCTGTACGCATTGTAAACAGTTATTATGAAAACGGAGCATTTTACACTATCACATATGCACTCTCCAATAAGATGAAGCAGATAGAAGCAAATTCCACGGTTGCAATATGCGGTGAATGGTTTACTGCTCATGGTGTTGGTGAAAACATGGGATATGTTTGTGATGAACAAAACACAGAAATTGCCACAAAGCTGAGAAAAGTATTTTCAGCATGGTATTCCAATGGTCATACAGATGAAAGTAATCCTAATACAATTATTCTACGTATTAGATTGACAGATGCAGTCCTTTTAAGTCACGGCACAAGGTATGATATTGATTTCAAAGATATTTGAACAAAATAACAAGTATTTTAACAAATTCCAATCTGTAGTTAAGTCATTTGTATTTGTGAATTATAGTAAATACTATTATTGGGGGATATGTAATTATGAGTGTAGAAATTATAAAAGCAAATTTACAAGATATGCAATTACTTTATAACATGCAAATAGAATCTTTTAAACCACTTTTAAAAAAATATAAGGATTATGATATGAGTCCTGGTAATGAAACAATAGAACAAATAACAAGAAAGTATAACCAAGATTTTACTACGTATTGGCTAATAAAAAGATATGACAAAACGGTAGGGGGAGTAAGAATCGTTAATAAAGGAAATGGATGTTATAGAGTTAGTCCGATTTTTATACTTCCATTGGAACAAGGTAAGGGTATAGCACAGGAAACTTTTATGTTATTAGAAGAGTTCTATCAAGATTCGACGAAGTGGGAATTAGATACTATATTAGAAGAGAAAGGTAATTGCTATTTATATGAAAAATTAGGATATAGAAAAACTGGGAAAATGGAAATAATTAAGGATGGTATGACAATTGTATATTACGAAAAACTAATAAAGGTGTAAGAATTTTTCACATTCAATTATAAAATAACTGGGGGACAAAAATGATTTATTATAATAAGGATACTTTAACTGTACGTTCAATGATGAAAAGTGACTATGTTTCTCTTGCAGCAGGTCTTCATAGTGGATATGGTTCTGCTCAAAGAATGTATGTAAAATGAAGATATATTCCAAATGGTACAGGAGTTTGGTACAATGAAAAGCAATTAGAACCGTACACCAAATGTAATAATGACGATGATTTAGTCTTATATTCTAAAATCTTATTAAGATTGACAAAGAATTATATTTTTTTAAATAATGTGAACCAAGGATTGTTTACGTTTGAGGAACCATATAAAACTGGAGAAGATTATGGAAATTATAAGAATTGCAGATATTAATGATAGGTATGACATTGAAAAATTAATTAAAGTAATGTTATGTGATGAAAATCCAGATGAAGTAGCAAAGTCATTAGTAGATGGTTTTTTTATGGATAGCACATCATAATTAGTATATGTAATTGAGATTTTAAATTTGGTAAAGGGTTTTTGTGTTGTAAAATTTAATCCGTTTGAAGGTGGAAATGGAATTGCTGAAATTGTATTTTAAAAGAAAAAGGTATAAGAAAAATATATGTGAAAACCAGTGTAAGAAATAAACCTGCTATTTGCTTTTGGATTCCGACATTCATGAATGTATCCACTGGGTAAAATACATAATAATTCCGCCAATTATTATGAAAGCACAAAGGTATAATCAACACCTGTAAATTCCAATTTGAAAGGGGAAAATTATGAGGGATACTATTTTGATTGTTAATGAAGAAGATGCTATACAAAAACATAAAAATGAGCATAATCCTTATGCTTATTCAAAACGCGAAATTACAAGTCGACAAGATTTTGGACAATGTTATGTTGCTATTTACGAAATACCACCTAAAAAGTCCAACTATCCGTTACATTATCATACTGCAAATACAGAAGTATTTTATATAATTCAAGGAAAAGGGATATTGGTTACTTCGGATGATCAAAAAGCAATAAAGCAGGGAGATTTTATAGTTTGTCCACCTACTGAAAAGTCAGCACACAAAATAATTAATTCATCAGAAAATGAAGTTTTGAAGTATATTGATTTTGATACAACTAATTCACCAGACATAGTACATTATCCGGATTCCGGGAAAGTAGGGATAATAATTCATAATAAATCAAGTAACTTTTTTAGGAGTGAAGAAGAAGTCGATTATTACGACGGAGAGTAGGTAACAAACAAATTATATTCTGCGTAGGTGAATATATTTAGTAAAATTTTATTCTGTTGTTATGTCGTAATCTTCAAATATTACGTCTGAATTTGAAAATAATGATTGATATCAGTATAGCTTATAATTGATGTAAGGGGTATGTTATATGAAATATGAGTTTTCGCCACAGGTTTCTCCACAAGAAGTCTCTGAATTACGAAATTCTGTTGGATGGAATGGTATGGAGCAATGTTATAAAAATTCTTTTAAGAGGTCGTATTTTTATATCTGCTGTTATGATGATAATAAACTTATTGGTTTTTTAGATGTTGTTAGTAATGGTGTTACAGATGCTTATATTCAAGATGTGATGGTAAATCCAGATTATCAAGGAAAAGGAATTGGAACGAATCTTATGAAACTGGCAATTGATAAACTTATAGAAGATAATATTTATATGATTTCAGTTTTATTTCAGGATTCATTATTACCTTTCTATAAAAAATTTGGTTTTAATATTTTACTTGCAGGTCAATTGGAAACTTATCATATTAATTAATGAATAGCAATATTATGACTGATAATATTTATATATGTAAAGGAGTGAAAGGATATTTGCAAAACTTTTGCTACAACTAAGGAATGAGTATGTTTTTTCTTGTTTTTAAATACCACAGAAAGGCGATTATACAAATGAAAGTGAAAGTACGTTATTTATTCATTATTTGTTTTATATTAGTTCTATATTTATATTTTATCGGTTATAGATTCAATCCAAAGCAAGCAGCTGATTCACATGCTTTTTTAGAAAAGGGTAGTAAAGCAATTAGCGAAGTTGATGTTGGATGGGGACGTGCATATATTTATAAAACCTCAGACTACTATTTAACAGTTATGGCAATAAAAAGTGGATTTCTTTGGAGAGCACCGGTTAGCATTAATACCAAAAATATTGACGACAAAAACGATAGTATTAAAACAATTGGGTGGATGAGTTATACAAATAATGAAAAAGAAAAAGCAACAATTTTAGTAATAGAAAACCAGAGTGAGGATATTGTTTTCATAGAAGCAGGCAAAGAATTTGAGAGATATAAAAGAAATGTAGTAAAAGGGGAATTAGTAACATTTGTTTGGAATGAAGCTTTATTCCAACATGATATCAATCCAATAGCATTATCAAAAGATGGTAGGGAATTGTACAGGTATGGATATCCTTTGGGAACAAACCAATTTAGAGAACAAGACTTGAAATGGCATAATATTAAGTAATATTAAGGGCGCTCATGCGCCCTGTTTTTAAGCTATACCATTCTTGCAATTATTATCTTTGAGCCGGGTGTCAATGCATTGTCTTCCGGCAAATTATTTAACTCTTTTAGATAGTTGATTGAAAGGTTATAATTTTTAGCAATATCCCAAACATTTTCACCGGGTTGAACAACTCTGAAAACTAAGCTTGGCATTTTGCTTCTGTCTATTGGTTCTTTTTCAACTATATTGCTGATAACGGTTATTTCATCCTTGTTTTTTAGTTTCATGCAAACATTGATGTCGCAGTTAACAATTACTGAGTTGCTTCCTTTTCTGTAAGCACCTGATTTTGTAATATTAATATCAGAATCAATTTCGCATTTAGCTTCATTTTCTTTCAAATCAAAGCTTGTCGTAAACGGCAATGATGCATATGCCTTATCAATTTTATTAATATCGCCGTTCATATACAAAATGTTGATATCCAAGAAACCATCAATAACGTATTTGTTATCAAAGATTTTCTTTTCTGAAATTTTAGGACTTACATCAACAGTGTAAATATCCTTGATTGAACCGGTTACAACGTCGAAATTATTATCATATTTTACTGTTTTATTTATAATGTCTGAAAGATTTGTCAAATTAACCTTTTCTGATTCTAAGTCAAGCATGTAATCTGTTGAATAGCAATCAGTTATAATGTTTTTTTCGATGGTGTCATAAAGATTAGCATTAATCATAAACGGAAGATTGAATTCAATCAGCTTCATTTCATTGTCATAGTTTTCAGCAACCTTGTATGTCATGTCGTTAAGAGTAACATTTATGTCTTTTAACATGTCATCATTCAAATTCTTAACTTCTATGTAATGTGTGAATGGGAATTCTTCTGATACGTAACCTGTTGTATTTATACTGTTGTTTTCTGCATAAAGAAATGCAACCTTACAGATTCCTTCGATCAACATTTTTTCATCTAATATATCAATGTTAGTAATATATACTTCTGAATCTGCTTTTAAAATTTTAGCTATTTCGTCAGATCCTTTATTAAGTTCTACAGCGTCATTTATATTTACTTCCTCTGATAATGCATTAATTTCATCTGTGTATCTGACATTTCTTGTTTTTGCTTGCAAGCTTCCGTTTGATTCTAAATTAGACACAAAGGTTACAGGATGCTTGCTTAAGATTTCAGTATCCAATAAAATAACAGCTTTGATTGAAAAAGTATTTTCTGTAATCATGTCGGAATCAATGTAGTCTATGCATGCATCAACGTGGGCATTCATTCCTTCCTTAGCTTCCGGCATAGAAATATCTTCAGTAAAAGGAATTGCGTCTGTTATCGAACTTACCAATATTTCTTCATTGTTTGAACGGTAAATAATGTTGTAAATTACTTCTCCGTCAATTGCTATGGATCCATTATTAACCGTCACAGTATTAATTTTTGTCTTTCCCTCCGTAGATATGATTTTTTCTATATCCGGAGCATTAATGGGAATTGTAAACTCGTTTTCCAACAAAAGTTCAGTTGAATTTGAATTAATAAACTCATTAATATTAAAAGTATCGCTAATTAATTTATACAAAATAAATCCTCCTTTAAGTTAATACAGTTAGAATCAGCATTCTTTTATAAATGTATATGCATAATAAATTTCAATAGTACAACGTATAAGTAAAATTTTTTAAAAAATGATTGACCTTTTGATTCATATAATATAAAATTGTTTAGTAAATAGTTTTTATATAAATATATACTTAAATATGACTGATTAGAAAATAATAGAGCCAAAAAAAAAACCCCTTTTTTGTCTCTGTTTTTTATGTTATAGGGGAAAAACGGGCATTATACTAATGGAATAATAAAGAAGAAAAGAGAAAGCGGAGGATAAAATGCCAAAATATATTTTTGTAACGGGAGGAGTAGTTTCTTCATTAGGTAAAGGGATTACGGCAGCATCATTAGGAAGATTGCTAAAAGCGAGAGGATTAAAGGTTACTTTACAGAAATTTGACCCTTACTTAAACGTTGATCCGGGAACAATGAGTCCTTATCAGCATGGTGAGGTTTATGTAACTGATGATGGCGCAGAAACCGACTTAGACTTAGGGCATTACGAAAGAATCGTTGATATAGATTTGACCAAATATTCAAGTATTACATCCGGTAAAATTTATTGGTCTGTACTTAATAAAGAAAGAAAAGGCGATTATCTTGGGGGAACTGTTCAGGTAATTCCTCATATTACGAATGAAATCAAATGTATGCTTAAAAGAATATCAAATGTAAATGACGTCGATGTGGTTATTACTGAAATCGGCGGTACGGTAGGTGATATCGAAAGCTTACCTTTCTTAGAAGCCATACGTCAAATAAAATATGAAGTTGGCAGAGAAAATGTTATGTATATACATGTAACATTGCTTCCTTACTTATCAAAAGCGGGCGAATTAAAAACTAAACCTACTCAGCACAGCGTAAAAGAATTGTTAAGCATAGGTATTCAACCGGACGTTCTTGTATGCAGAACGGAAAAAGAAATAACTATGGATTTAAAATCTAAAATTGCTTTGTTCTGTAACGTTGAAAGCCAAAATGTAATTCAAAACACTGATGCTGATTCATTGTATGATATACCTTTATTGTTAGAGGAAGAGGGTTTGGCAAAAATAGTATGCGATCATTTCAATCTAAACTGCAAGGAACCTGATTTAGATGAATGGAACGATATGGTTAAACGCTCAAAGACACATAACCACAGCGTTAAAATTGCTTTAGTCGGCAAATATGTTGAACTAAAGGATGCTTATCTTTCTGTTAATGAAGCATTGAAACATGCGGGCATAGACAATTTGGCAGATGTGGATGTTTCATGGATTCATTCTGAAGAGGTTAATGAAGATAATTACAAAGATATACTTAAAGATCATGATGGTATATTAGTTCCCGGAGGCTTTGGCGACAGAGGAATTGAAGGTAAAATTTTAAGCTCAAGATATGCAAGAGAAAATAATGTTCCATTTTTAGGAATCTGCCTTGGAATGCAAATGGCTGTTATTGAATTTGTAAGGGGTGTCTTAAATTATACAGATGCCCACAGCTCAGAGTTTAATAAAGAAACAGCTCATCCTGTAATTGATATAATGCACGAACAAAAGGAAATTGAAAATAAAGGCGGCACAATGAGATTAGGAAGCTATCCGTGTAAGTTAATAGATGGCACAAAGGCAAAGGAAGCTTATGACGGAGCCGATATGATTAATGAAAGACATAGGCACAGATATGAATTTAACAATGATTTTAGACAAGTTTGCATAGAAAATGGATTAATTATTTCAGGGGTTTCTCCTGATAACAAATTGGTTGAAATTGTAGAGTTAAAGAATCATCCTTGGTATGTGGCTGCTCAATTCCATCCGGAATTTAAATCAAGACCAACAAGAAGTCACCCTTTATTTAAGAACTTTATAAAAGCAGCAATAGATAATAAAAATTAATATATGTCATCTGCCGATAGCAATGGATCTCATTGAAATTCTTCGGGCTACACCTTCTGAATGACAGTATAGATGAATAATAATCTCCATTAACTATGAATTAATGGAGATTTTGTTATTGTCAGTTACTTTTATAATACCTCCGTAAATACACAGTATCATCATAATTTGAGGAGTAAGTGCAACCGAATCGGCTAATCCGTGTATCATTGTCATCAATAGTACAGTAAATGGTGCAATCCACTGATTTTTGTTTTCCTTGAATTTAAATTTTATATAAAAATATTTAAATATCTTTATTATTGCAAAAGTAAAAATTCCAAATCCCAAAGCTCCTGTTTCGGTAAATATCTGCAGATATAAATTATGGCAATGCTCAATTTTAATGCTTACCGTGCTTGAATAATCTGAGATATGCTTAAACAAAGTACCAAAACCGATTCCTGATATAAAGTTATCCTTTATGATTTCAATGCATGCCTTCCAAATCTCAAATCTATAAATAATTGAAGTATCCTTTGCTACTTTAGCAGGATCCGTGCGTCCTGCCTCTAAAAACATATCGGTGCAAAGTATTAAAGCGGTAATTATAAATGCGTATTTAAAATATTTTTTGTTTAAAAAACCCGCGATTATCAAAGTAATTATTAATGAAACCCATGCGGTTCTTGAAAAAGTCAGTATCAGGCATGAAACAGCACTTAAGAATACAAACCATTCTAAATTAAATTTCTTTGTATCTAAGCTTTCACATAATAAAAGTATTATAAAATTAATGTAGAACCCAAAAACATTCGGATTAAAAAACGTTGAATAAATTCTTTTGTTTAAATTATATTCTGTTGTATCGACCCATTTATTAGGCACTACAAATTCCGGATTAAAATACTGCAAAATTCCATATAAAAATACTATTAATGACACAATAAAAATATATTTTTTGAATTTTGGTATATCTTCAGTTGCCAGTGAATTTTCAAATATGTTGAATGAATGAATGCATAATACCATTAGCAATCCAAAAAATAAAGAAATCGGCTTGTATTCCGATGATATTAAACCAATTACAATATATGCATATAATAAAGCAGTTGGTGTGCTGAGTTTTGTCTTAATATTATTTTTGGTTTCTTTAAAAATAACTGCTGCTAAGAGTACATACGCAGCCGGAATAAATACAATTGATAGTATTAATAGTAAAAAAGGTGTTGTATTCGTTTTGGTATTTGTTAATTCCGTTATGTGTTTGCCGGTTATTTCGTAATTCATGTTGTTCCTCTATGTAAAAAATCAGTTCTTAATTTTTAACTTTTCATTATTTTGTGTAATGAGGTAGTTTAATATACCAGCGATGATTATTATGCCTCCTATAAGGGTATATATAGAAGGAATTTCCCTGAAGATAAACAGTGCCATTATGCTTGCAAATATTGGTTCGCTTAATGTGGATACGGAAATAAGCGTTGATGAAACATATTTAACCATGTAATTATATAATGTATGACCTAAAATGGAACAGAAAAATGCTAAGCTAATAAACAGCATAAATTCTCTTGGTGCATAGGGATAGACAGGTGTACCGCTTAATAAGCACATAATAAACAATACAACAGCTGATATTGAGTAAACAATAAAGACATAAGCACCTGCTTTTAAATTCTTTCTTACAATCCCTCCTATAACAAGGTAACCTGCAACAAAAATAGCACCTAAAAATGCAAGAGTATTTCCAAGCATCATATTGCTTGCGGCTGTATCCTTAGAGCCAAGGGCAATAATAATTGTTCCTGTCAATGAAATCAATATACTTATGATCATTTTCTTACTTATTTTTTCTTTAATAAAAACATAGTTAGCTAAACTTACAAATATGGGGCTGCATGAAACTAATATGGTTGAATTTGCAATGGTGGTTAATTTAATTGATGAAATCCAAGTAGCATAATGTAGTGCAAGAAAAATTCCGCTTACGATACATAGCATTATATTTTTCTTATTTAAATCTACAAATTCATCGCGGTTTTTTAAAATAATGGGCAACAGCATCATGCATGTAAAAAGCATCCTGTATGAAGATATAACTAAAGCCGGAGCTGTTGAAAGTCTGATTATTATTGATGATAATGACGTAAAGAATGTTCCTGCCAATACTATATATTTTGAAGGTGTCTTTTCCATTTTATAACCCGCCTTAAAAAGAATATATGTATATTAGCATAAAAGTACTAATAATTCAATGTATAGGTACAAAAAGAATATTTTGTAATATAAAGGTAATAAATATATAAATCTGGTTGTTAAGGGGGTGGCATTTATGTTTGATTTTTTCAGTTCAATTTCTTTAATTTATCTCATTAACTTTGCAATGGCAGTAGTAGTAATTTTCTTAGAGCGCAAGGACCCCACAGCTACTTTGGCATGGGTTTTGGTACTTTTGATATTACCGGGCGTGGGATTTGTATTTTATTTGCTTCTTTCTCAAAATTTCAGCAGAAAAAAACTTTTTACAATGAAAATTTACGCTAAAAAAACATTTGGCGATTATATAAGGATACAACAGGAGCTCTTTAACACAGGTGGCTTGGTTTATCATGATAAAAATGTAGAAGATTATAAAGATTTAATTAAAATGAATTTATTTTCACATGACTTTTCATATACGCAAAACAATGAGGTTAAAATTTATACTGACGGACGGGACAAATTCTATGATTTATTCAACCATATTGCAAATGCTAAGCATCATGTTCATTTGGAATATTACATAATAAAAAATGATAAATTGGGAAATGAACTTTTAGATTTGTTGGAAAAGAAAGCAAGAGAGGGTATCGAGGTTAGGTTTTTGTATGATTCCATAGGCGGAAGACATATACCGAAAGAAACAATTGAAAGAATTAAAAATTCAGGTGTGAAAGTAGCTGTATTTTTTGCCAGTAATCTTCCGTTTTTTAATTTTAAAATCAATTACAGAAATCATCGTAAAATTGTTGTAATAGATGGTGAAACTGCCTTTATAGGCGGCTTTAATATTGGGGACGAATACTTAGGACTTAATAAAAAGATAGGATATTGGAGAGATACTCACATAAAAATCAAGGGAGATTCGGTAATTGATTTACAAACGCGTTTTTTCTTAGATTGGGGATATGCATCTAAAGAGGACTTAATGTTTTTACCTAAATATTTTCCGGACAACAAAAATAACGGCAATGTAGGAATACAGGTTATCAGCAGCGGACCTGATAAGTTAGATGAGATGATTAAAAGCAATTATGTTAAAATGATTAACTCCGCTAAAAAGAGTATTCTGATTCAAACACCATACTTTGTACCTGATGCAAGTGTTTTTGAATCATTAAAAATAGCAGCAATGTCAGGTGTGGATGTTAAAATTATGATACCATGCAAGCCGGACCATCCATTTGTATATTGGGCAACCTACTGGTACTGCGGGGGACTTTTGCAGTATGGTGTAAAGGTATATACATATGAAAATGGTTTTCTGCATGCTAAAACAATAGTAATTGACGAAGTTGTATCATCGGTGGGAACGGCAAATTTTGATGTTAGAAGCTTTAAGCTTAATTTTGAATGTAATGCCGTAATTTATGACACTAAGACATCAACAGCTCTTTATGAAATTTTTGAAGAAGATTTGAATTATTCGTTGGAATTAACAAGAGAACTTTATCTTGAAAGAGGAATCGTAATTAGATTTAAGGAATCTATCTGTCGGCTTCTTGCACCTCTTTTATAACAGTTGAAATTTGTAATATTTGTGGTAAAATTAGCTATATATTGTTGTTTACTAATGGACAGGTGATAATATGAAAAAATACTATGTTATTTATAATCCTTCATCAGGAAAAGAACTTGCAGGACAAAAAATATTTCGTGTTTCTGAAACAGTATTAGAAATTGAAGATGTTGAATTTACTTTTTACGCTACAAAGAGAAAAGGCGATGCGGAGCTTGCTGCAAAAAGAGGTTGCGAGGAAGGTTATGATATGATTATTTCTTGCGGGGGTGATGGTACTGTCAGTGAAATAGTGAACGGTATAATGAAAAGCCCTGTTAAGACAAAGTTAGCAATAATGCCGGCAGGAACTGTAAATGACTTTGCTGTTCAGCTTAAAATGCCGAAAGCATACGCTAATTTTGCTTCTCTAATAATGAAGCAAAACTTTAAAACTATAGACGTTGGTAAAATTAATGATAATTATTTTGTTAATGTCGTGGGTGGAGGAGCATTTACAGGTATTCCCCACAATGTAACGATAGAAGCTAAAACAATATTAGGAAAATATGCTTACTACTTTCAAGCCGCAATAGAGGTTCCCGGACAGCTTGAAAACACACAAGATGTAACATATATAATTGATGGTGTTGAATATTCTTATAAAACTTTATTATTTTTAATTATAAATTCTTCCGGTGCAGGCGGCTTTAATAAGCTGTGCCCTAAAGCAAAAATTGATGATGGGCTATTGGATGTGGTTATTTTTGAAAAGACACATAATGCTGATTTGTTGCAGATATTTACAAAGGTTTTTAACGGACAGCATATTACCCACCCAAAAGTGCATTATTTCCAAGGAAAAAACATTTTAATAAATTCAGATAAAAAAATGCCCATCGATACAGATGGGGATTTATGCTGCAATGTGCCTGCTGAAATATCTTCAGTGCATAATGCAATAGAAATACTAATGCCGTAAGAAATAAGGGAGATCCTTCGCTTCGCTCTTAGATGACACAAATACTATGTCATCCGAACGTAGTGATGAATCTCCTTGAAAGTTTATATACTCTTAAGAAAAGTATTAATCAGTTGGGTTGATTTTTTTGCTGCTATAAGTGTGAATGTAGGGAAATCCATGTGTGCTGAGCCGTCAGCTTTATCAGACATAGCCCTGACAATGCAATAATCAACATTGTTTATATAACAAACATGACCTATTGCAGCTCCTTCCATTTCTGTGCAAAGAGCCCCGAAGTTTTCTACTATAAAATCTTTTCTTTCACTGCTGCAAATAAATTGGTCTCCTGATGCAATGGTTCCAACAACCACATTAGTTCCTTCAATAGTATCAGCGGCCTTTTTTATTTTTTGGACTAATTCTTGTCGGCACGGAATTTTCACTAAATTAATACCGGAAATAAGACCTTTTGGGTCGCCAAATGCCGATGTATCAAAGTCATGTTGGACTACATTATCTGATATAACAAGGTCACCTATGTCTAAATTTACATTTAAACTTCCTGCTACGCCTGTATTTATAATTGTGTCGGGAGCGTATTTTAATATCATTGTTTGTGTGCATAAAGCAGCATGAACTTTTCCTACTCCGCTTCTTGCCACAACAACATTTTTTCCCTGCAATGTTCCTTTGTAAAAAGTGATTCCGCTTATTGTTTCTTTTTCTGTATTTTCCATGGTTTCTATCAGTTCCTGAACTTCTATTTCCATTGCGCCGATAATGCCTATTTTCATTTTTTTCCTCACAATTAGTTTTAGTTTTATTTTATTATAAGAAAATATAAAAGTCAAATGGGAGATCCTTCGATTAGTACCGGATGACAAGAACCGTGTCATTGCGAACGCAGCGAGGAATCTCCTAAACAAAGAAACAAGTGCCAATTTATATTCTTTGTGTTAAAATATATTTAATGTTAACAATAAGGGTGATAATATGTATTATATTTATATTGTGGAGTGCAGTGACGGCTCATTATATACCGGATATACAACAGATTTAGAAAGAAGAATGAAAGTTCATAACAGCAATAAAGGGGCAAAATATACAAGAGGCAGGACACCTGTTTCTTTATTGTACTATGAAGAATATGACAATAAGGGCGAAGCAATGAAAAGAGAAATAGATATTAAAAAATTACGGAGAGAAAAAAAGTTATTATTGATAAATAAGTAAAATATAAATTGTATACTATGTTAAATTTTGTTATAATTATATAAATTAATTACAAATTATTTAAGGAGAATCTGTATGAAAGATAACTTAATAGTTGACAGCTGTGTTGATTTCCGCGAGGATACACAAGATATCCCAAGAGTACCGTTCAGAATTTTGATTGACGATGAAGAAATAGTTGATGAAAATTTAAATATACTTACCCTTATAGAAAAAATGAAGAATACTAAGAATCAGATAAAAACCGCTTGTGCTCCTCCTGAGGATTTTATCAATAAATTTAAGGAGCATGCAAATAATTTTGTGGTAACTATATCAAGTCAATTGAGTGGTTCATATAACAGTGCTATGGTAGCAGTTGAAAGCTTTAAGGAAAAATTCCCAAATAGCTTTATTCACATTTTTGATTCAAAGACTGCCGCAGCAGGTGAAACATTAATTGCTATGAAGGTAAAGCAGTTAATCGAAGAAAACTTCAACCCTTCAGATATTATAGAACAAACAAACAAATATATTTCTAAGGTAAGAACTTTGTTTATACTTGATTCCTTGGATAACTTGGCTAAGAACGGAAGAATAACAAACCTTAAAGCGATACTTGCAAATATGCTTCACATTGTGCCTATAATGGGCGAGGATGGAGAAGGCAAGATAGAGTTAAAGGAACAAGTAAGAGGTAAAAAGAAAGCTTTTGCAAGATTGGTAGACATGATTTCTGAATATAATGTGGATTTTGAAAATACAATATTGGGAATCACTCATGTAAATTGCCTTGAAAAAGCAGAAAAACTACGTGATGAAATAAAGGCGAGATATCCGTTTAAGGACATTAAAATATTTAATTCATCAGGTTTAAGTACCGTTTATGCTGACAATGGGGGAATCGTTATAGCATTTTAAGTGTTTTTCCAAATTAATTGTTAAAATACATAATAAGTGGGTATAAAAGGCATAATAAATTAATGCGGAGGGAATGTATGGAGTACAAAGATATTATTTCAAGAATCAAATCAGTTAGAAATTATAAAAAAGAGTCGGTAAGTCCGGAAATACTTAATGAGCTTAAAAATTATTATATTAAAGAAACAAGGGTATTAAAGGATATTCAAATTGAAGTTAAGGTAAGAAATAAGGATGAAGTTTATGATAAACTTAAAAATATAGCCGGTTATAATGAACTGATGCTTGAGGCACCACATTATTTAATATTTCTATCCGAGGATAAAGAACACTATTTGGAAAATATCGGATATGCAGCACAAAATGTAATGCTTAAAGCATTTGAATTAGGTGTTGGCTCTTGCTGGATAACCATTAAAAACGGAGAAGTAATCAAAGAAAAATTAAATATTAAGTCAGATAAAAAGCTATCCGCACTTATTGCCCTTGGCTATGATGACAATAAAAACAAGGTTCTGTATGAGAATGTATCAGAATACAATCCATCAAAAGCAGAAGTAAAAATAGTTGAAGATAATGTTTCAGAAAGAATGAGAGTAAGTGATGTAGTTTACATAAACAAGTGGGGCGAAAATGCTGACACTGATGAATTGACTAATTTAGGACTTTTAGAAGCATTTTTCTATGCAAGGTTAGCACCATCAACAAAGAATAGACAGCCATGGAGATTTATATATGATAACGGAACAGTTGTCCTTGCCTTGAGAAAGGATGAAAATGTTAATGAATATGAACAAAAAGTTGATACAGGTATAGTTATGCTTTACTTTAAGCTTATCGTTGACAGCACTTTGTTTAATTTGGAGTGGAAATTTGGTAAGCCCGATAAGGACTATGAAATACCGTCAGATTATGAAATAGTGGCATACTGTATAAGTTAACACATTGGGAGATCCTACTTTCAGGATGACATAAAAAAATTATGGGGCGCATCTGCGCCTTTTCTTTTGTATGAAGAAGGAGAAAGATATGAAAATAATAATCGACAAAAATTTTTATGAAATAGTTGCTAAAACATTTCCGGAAATTGAATTTTATACGGAAATAGATCAGTGTACGGATGCCGAGGCCTTAATAGGTCAGCCGGAATTATTACAAAGGGAAAACTTAGAGAAGCTTCCTAACCTCAGATGGCTTCAATTATTCAGAGCGGGATTTGATATGCTGGATATGGATTATATAAGAAAAAGAGGTCTTATACTTTGCAATGGAAAGGATATTTTCCCAATACCAATAGCTGAGGATGTAGTATGTAAAATATTGATGCATAATACTAATGCATTTAAATACTTGGAAAACAAGAAATCTCACATATGGGATAACCATTTAAACAGAATTGAGCTTAAAGGGCAGACGATTGGTATAATCGGTACCGGTTCTATTGCTACAGAAATTGCTAAAAGATTACAGCCCTTCGGTGTTAAAATCTTAGGATTTAAGAAAACTCCTGTTATGAATATGCCTTATTTTGATGAGATATATTCAGGCAAAAAAGGATTGGAATTCGTGATGGCTAATAGCGATTATATAGTTGTAACTGCAGAATTAAACGAAAGCACATATCACTTAATCAACAAGGACAATATCAAGTTAATGAAGGAAACTGCTTCAATTATTAACATAGCAAGGGGAAGTATTATCAATCAGGAACATTTAAAGGAAGCACTTATGAATAAAGCAATAAGCTATGCGGGACTTGATGTTTTTGAGGTAGAACCGCTGCCTGAAAATGATGAGCTTTGGAATATGGATAATGTGTATATAACACCACATGCTTCTGCTTTGGTTAAAAATAATAAAGCAAGATGGGAAAACTTAATAATTAAAAATATTAAGAACTTTATAGATAATGAAACATTAATTAATGTAGTTAAATAGTCGTTATTGAATAATTTCGGAGGATTCTAAAAATAATGGGGTTACAAAAAGACAGTAAAATACAAATCGGCAGCATAAAAAAAGGGAATAAAAATTTAATCACTGATGTTGAAGGTGTCAAGATTGGTCATGTGACACTTAATGACGGTAATATTAAAACCGGTGTTACAGCCATATTGCCACATGGGGGTAACATGTTCAAGGAAAAGGTGATGGCATCTGTCAGTATTATAAACGGTTTTGGCAAAAGCATAGGCCTATTGCAGATAGAAGAGCTTGGAAACATCGAAACTCCTATAATGATGACTAATACATTAAGTGTTGGAACTGTTGCTGATGGATTAGTAAGATATATGCTCAGTGAAAATGAGGATATCGGAACTACAACAGGAACCGTTAACTGTGTTGTAACAGAATGCAATGACGGTAAGCTTAGTGATATAAGGGGGCTTCACGTAAAAACAGAGCACGTGCTTCAGGCAATTAGCAATGCTGACACTGATTTTGAGGAAGGTGCAGTAGGTGCTGGCACAGGCATGGTGTGTTTCGGATTAAAAGGAGGCATTGGTTCCTCGTCAAGAATTGTAGAATTGGACAATAAAGAATATACAATCGGTTCATTGGTTTTGGCTAACTTTGGTTCGAAAAAACATTTGACCATTAACGGTGATAAAATCGGTGAAAGAATAAATGAAGCAGGTAAGAATGATCCGGACCAGGGCTCTATTATCATAATTATTGCAACCGATATACCTCTTAATGAAAGACAATTAAAAAGGATTGCAAATCGTTCTGTGTTGGGGCTTGCAAGAACAGGCTCATATTTAGGTAATGGAAGCGGAGATATTTGCATATCATTTACCACAGCAAATAAATTGAAACATTACTCACAAACGAATATAATTGATATGAAAATGATTGATGAAAATTCAATAGATGAAATATTTAAAGCTGTTGGAGAATCTGTTGAAGAATCTATTATAAGCGCTTTATATCACGCTGAAACTACGACAGGAATAAATGGCAGGACAATTAATGGTTTAAAAGAATATTTGTAATGAAAGAAGAAAAAAATGACCCCTGAAATTAAAAAGATAAAATCTTTATCTTTATTACCCTTATTAATTATATATTTTGAAACAGTTTTAAAAGCATCTGTTTATGAGGATGTATTTAATGAGGGTTATATTTTTATGTGTTTATTTTCTATTCCTGCAGGTATTGCTTTTTATGTATTGACATCGGTATTTAAGGAAAAAACAAACAAAATATTATTTACAATCATAATCTGTTTTTTGACACTTTATTATGGTGGACAAATACTTTATTATAAGATTTTTTCCACCTTTTTTTCTTTTTATTTTATAATAGGAGCAAAAAAAGCAGCGCAATTTTCATTTATTTTGTATGATACAATTATGACTAATCTTACCCCTTTGTTCTTTATAACCCTTCCATTAATCATTACCTTAAAATTATACAAAAAAATTAATTTACCGAAGGAATCTAAGAAAAATATATACAAAATCACATTTGCTGCAGCACTGTTGCAAGCAACGGTTTCATTTTTGGTGGTTTCTTTTGACGGGGGAATGCTTAGCCCCTCTTATTTGTATACAGAAGTATTTTTAATTCAAGATTCTGTTGAAAAATTTGGACTTTTAACAACGGGACGTCTTGATATAAAAAACATGCTGAAAAATACGAATGCTTATGCCGAAGAATCAGAACAGCCAACAGTTGAAACCGATGAAATTTTAGATAATAATGAAATACCCGACATTGTTAAAGAAGAGCAGATATTGGAAGAAATCGAAATTGATTATGAGTATAATAAGTCAGATATTCCTTTTGATGAACTTATAGAAAAAGAAAGCAATCAAAAGTTTAAGGGTATGCATGAATATTTCAAAAATGTTGAGCCGACCAAGAAAAACAAATATACAGGAATGTTTAAAGGTAAAAATTTAATATTGATAACGGCAGAGGGCTTTTCACCATATGCGGTAAACAAAGACCTCACTCCGACATTGTATAAAATGCAGGAGGATGGCTTCAAATTTACGGATTTTTACACCCCTCTTTGGGGAGTCAGTACATCTGACGGAGAATATGTTGCATGCACAGGGCTGTTACCAAAGGAAGGTGTTTGGAGCTTTTATAAATCAGCTGAGAACTATATGCCATACTGCATGGGAAATCAGTTGAAAAATATAGGTTACAATACATACGCATACCATAATCATTATTTTGATTATTATTTCAGAAATGAATCCCACCCGAATATGGGATATATTTATAAGGGTTTAGGTAACGGACTTGATGTTACTGAAACATGGCCGGAATCGGATATAGAAATGATGGACCTTTCAGTGCCGGAATTTATCGATAACCAGCCGTTTCATACTTACTATATGACTGTCAGCGGCCACTTGCAGTATAACTTTGGTGGAAATTACATAGCCGGCAAAAATAGAGAATTAGTAGAAAATTTAAATTATTCTGAGCATGTTAAGGCATATCTTGCCTGCAACATAGAACTTGACAGAGCAATGGAAAAACTTATTGCCTATCTTGAAGAAAAAGGGATTGCAGAGGATACATTGATAGCAATAAGCCCTGATCATTATCCTTACGGTCTTAATAAACAGGAAATAGGAGAACTTGCCGGAGAAGAGATAAAATCTGATTTTGATTTATACAAAGGTGTTTTTCTCCTTTGGTCGAAGGGAATGGAACCGGTTGAAATTAATAAGGTATGTTCAAGCTTGGATATTATACCTACTATTTCTAATTTAATGGGTTTGGACTACGATTCAAGGTTATTGATGGGAAGGGATATTTTGTCCGATTCCAAACCGTTGGTTGTATTTGCTGACAGAAGCTTCATAACCGATAAAATCATATTTGAAGCAAAGACTGAAAGGGTTACAAACAAAGAAGGATATGATGTCGATAGCTCTTATGTCAAAGATATAATCAATCAAGTTAAACAGAAATTTAAATATTCTAATTTAATATTGGAAAATGATTATTATGGTTTGATTTTTAATAAATAAAAAACATGAGATCCTTTGCGTTCAGGATGACAAAGTGTATGTTGTCATCCTGAGCACCGGCGAAGGATCTCACTCTATCATCAAAACATGTTCGTAGCTTGAAGGACATTGAGTATACACTGAATTGTTTATGCAATTTGAATTTAATTTGCTTTTAAGCCTGCAACCCGATTCTACATCATCCTTTACTCTGACCATGTAACCGATTCTTCTTGATTCTGACGGCTGTAAGCTTCCTACATCCCATTTTACAATAGTTTTTCCGTTAAAGTTATATACATTTTTAGGTTGAAGATTACAAGAATCTCCTATGAATTCCAATCCACTGTCTAATATGCTTCTCACATAGACGCTTCTTGCCATATCATACTGTCCCGTGTTGCAATGAATATAATATTTTGTCATTTCTCCTTTTTTAACCCTTTCGTCGTCACATGTGACTATCATCTCATAATCGCATGCAATCGAGGTTGCAGAGCATGAATCCACATAGTCTTCACATATTAAATGACCGTAATAATGAATTTTTTCCTTGTGATGTATTTTGTCTCCTGAATTTTCAAGGTAATCTATTGTGAATTTGTCACAAAGACCGATATGAAAGGTGATAATATTTATTGAATTTGGTGACAGACTAATGTTGTTTGCAAATACAATCACATTGTTGTTGGTAACATCCAAGCACGGCTCAACTACATTTATTTTACCTATTATGTTGTCAGGACCTGTATGCTCCATATTTTTTAAATAGCGTATTCCATTACCCAAGGTAGAACTAAATGAACACAGCTTAACTTGATTAGAGTTATTTTTAAGCTCGATATTTAATTTATATATGTAAGATGGGATGTATGAAGTATTTGGAATACCTGCACCCTTTAGCAGCTTTTCAGGGACCTTTATTGAAATAGATAGTTCTTTCATATATTTCATTCCTTTCTTATTTTAATAAGTAGAATTGCATAATTCATATTATTCTGATTTAACTTTTTTGTGAGAAAATTTAGTTAAATATTTATGGAGTTATATATTAAATTATGGTAAAATTATTGAAAAGATATTTTTTTAGGAGGTACTTATGAAAAACATAAAAATATTTTCAAGCTCAACATGTCCTAATTGCACATTAGCAAAGGATTTAATAAAAGAAAAAGGTTATGATTATGAAGAAAAAAATGTTTCATTGGATGCAGAAGCTAAAAAAGAACTTATTTCAATGGGATACATGGGTGTGCCTATAATATTTATAGATGATGAAGTTGTTGTTGGCTTCAACAAACAAAAATTAGAAGAATTATTGTAAAGAGCAGGTAACTGCTCATTTTTTTAGGAGGCATTTATGAAATTAGAAAACTTACAAAGAATTGAAACAGGTTTTTATAAAACACCTATTCACAAACTGAATAATTTGAGCAAGAAATACGGTATTAACATCTACATTAAAAGAGATGATTTAACGGGTTATGCACTTGGCGGAAACAAATTGCGAAAACTTGATTATTTATTAAAAGATGCATTAGATAATAATTGCACAGTGCTTCTTACTTACGGTGGTCCCCAAACAAACCACGGCAGATTGACGGCTGCTGTTGCCGCAAGATTTGGGTTGAAATGCGGTATTATAATGGATGGCCCGGCTCCTTTGGTTGCTTCAGGAAATTTAATTCTTGATAAAATGATGGGCGCAGATTTGTTCTTTATGGATGATACTGATTTTAAAGATGAACCGAAAGAAATAAAATCAGCGAAATATAAAGAGTTGTTAGATAAAACAACTAAAGAAGTTATTAATATGTATGAGGAAAAAGGCGAAAAGGTATATTCAATTCCTGTAGGCGGAAGCAGTCCGGTCGGTGCTGCAGGTTATGTGATGGCTGTAAAAGAAATTAAGGACCAGCTAAATGATATGGATTTAAATATTGACTATGTGTTTACCGGTTTTGGTTCAGTTGGTACATATGGAGGACTTTACTTAGGAGCAAAATATTTTGATGCGGGTTTTACCCCTGTGGGAGTGTGTGTTTCTCATAAAAGTGATGCTGAAATTCAGGAAAAGGTAGATTATATAAAGGAAACTAATGAATTTTTAGAACTTGGAGTCAATGTTACTTTAGATGATATGTGGATAGAAAAAGGTTATGTAGGAATTTCATACAATGTACCTGATCCTGAAACAAGAAAATATATGTATATGATGGCTAAAGAAGAAGCAGTGATTTTGGATGCTTGCTATACATCTAAGGTGTTCAGAGGAATGATTGATTTAATTGAAAAGGGAAAAATTCCAAAGGATAAAAATGTGATGCTTCTTCATACCGGCGGAGCACCGGGATTGTTCTCCGAAGGTCACGCTGACGCAATGCAGGAAGAGCTTTGGGGAAAACCGCAAAAAGTATTTAAATTGTAAAGATACATATTTTATTAACAATTTTATCTAAATTAACTAAAATATTTGTATACTATTAATTTGAAATATGTAAACAATATCTACATAAGCAAATAAATCATTATTTATTTTGCTTTTTAAATAGAAAACCGGCATTTATTGCAGTTCAGTATTTTCAAATGCTTATGGCTATGAAAATAATTCGATATTTAAAGATCCAATTGATATGACATCGTGGTTATATGCATAAAAGGATAACAGAAATAAAATCGTAATCTGAATTGGAATTTTGCCGGTTTTGCTTGTCTAATTTAATTTCGTCTTTTATGTATTATTTATTTAATGCTTCCATTAGATGTTCTAAGTTCATGCCGTGAACAGCTGCTGCTTCTTCTAATGTTTCCATTTGAGCACCGGGACATCCTACACAACCCATTCCATGAGCCATTAATATTTCTGCAGCTTCAGGTTTAGTTTGAATAATTTCACGGATTACCATATCTTTAGTTATAGACATAATTTGCCTCCTTTATTATTTATTAAATTAATTATACATGAAGGAAATTTTAGATTCAACAAAAATAAATATAAAAATTACCAACGTATTCCTAAGGATATGCATTAAAAACTGTTTGAATCAATATTTAATGTATGATATACTTACAAATATTAAGATACAATATAAATTGCTGCTATCTACCGTCATTCTTCGGGTTATGACCTCAAGATTACAGGTTAAATGTATACATAAATGTTATACTTATTTAAAGGAGAAACTAATATGCATCGTGAGTTAAATGAAAGAATCAGTTATGTAAAAGAGTGCATGGAAAAAAAGAATAAATTAAAAACTCTTTTAAAACAAACTGAACAAGATATGATTAAAGAAAAATTACTTTTAAATAGACTTTCTGAAGAATTGCAAAAAGAAAATGAGGATGTTTTAAAATTAGAAACATCAAATATTACTTCATTATTTTACGCCATATTAGGGACTAAAGAGGAAAGATTAGAGAAGGAAAAACAAGAGGTACTAAAGGCAAGATTAAAATATGACCAATGTAAAAATAATGTTGAATATCTTGCTAAAGAATCTAAAAGATTAGTCGATGAACTTGCGCAGGTTGAAAGCTGTGAACTGGAATATGAAGATTTAATCAATAAAAAATTGGGACTTATAAATATTGAAGATAAAGAAATCAGTGAAGAACTTAAAAAGCTGATTAAACGTAAAGAAAGTATGAATGCAAATATCATTGAAATTGATGAAGCAATTAAGGCAGGAGAGGATGCTTTGATTGCAGTTGAAAATACGATAAAAGAGCTTGAAAGTGCTGAAGGATGGGGAATCGCCGACATATTAGGCGGAGGACTCTTAGTTACTGCTGTAAAATACGATCATATTGACCAGGCGGGACATTATGTTGAAGAAGCTCAAAGATCTCTTGGAAGATTTAAAAGAGAAATGTCAGATATCAAAATGATTACAGGAACTGAAATATCTATAGGCACATTTGAAACATTTGCAGATTACTTTTTTGACGGCTTAATATTTGACTGGGTTGTTCAATCTGAAATAGGGAAATCATTGGATGCCGTTAAAAACACAAAGAACCAAATTGATAAAGCAATGTCAAAGCTTTATGAAGAAAAAGTAACAGAAGAATTTATGATAAAGCAATTAGAAGAGCAAATAAAGAATATAATCGAAAATGCATAAATAAAAAAATAAATTTATGGTTGACAAATATAAAAATATAGTATAGAGTATCTTTTAACAATTAAATAAGTAAAACTTCTTATCAAGAGAGACGGAGGGATCGGCCCGGTGATGTCTCGGCAACCTACAGATTAACTGAAAGGTGCTAATTCCGACAAAGAGTTTTCTTTGGGAGATGAGGAGAGACGGTTAAGTGATTATACCCTCTCATCATTGAGAGGGTTTATTTATTAGGAGGAAAAAATGTCTATACAGTCAGTAAGAGAATATTTAAAACAATACAATAAGGATCAGGATATCCTTGTAATGGATGAATCGACAGCAACAGTTGAATTAGCTGCAAGAACTCTTGGAACCGAAGAAGCAAGAATTGCAAAATCACTTTCGTTTTATAACGGAGACAATGCGATGATTATAGTTGTTGCCGGGGATGTTAAAATAGACAATAAGAAGTTCAAAGAATACTTTGGATTTAAAGCAAGAATGCTTGCTTCAGAGGATACGGTGAAATACACAGGTCATGCGATTGGCGGTGTTTGCCCCTTTGCACTTCCTGAAAATGTAGCAGTTTATTTGGATGATTCAATGAAAAGATTTGAAACAATGTTTCCTGCATGCGGCAGCAGCAATTCAGCAATTGAGCTTACGCTGAATGAATTAGAAAACATATCAAAATCAAAAGCATGGATTGATGTGTGCAAAAGAAAGGATTAATTATGTTAAACGAATTTTCAAGGACACAGCTTTTATTAGGCAAGGAAGCAATGGAAAAATTAAAGAATTCAAAAATAGCAATATTCGGCATTGGCGGAGTCGGAACATTTGTCGCAGAGGGTTTAGCAAGATGTGGAGTAGGAAGTTTTGCGCTTTTTGATGATGATAAGGTATGTATTACAAACATAAACAGGCAGCTGATCGCAACAAGAAAAACGATCGGGAGAAAAAAAGTTGAAGTTATGGCAGAAAGGATTATGGAGATTAACAATAAAGCAAAGGTTGAAACACATGCATGTTTCTATTTGCCGGAAAATGCAGACGAATATGATTTTTCAAATTATGATTACATAATTGATGCCATTGATACGGTATCTGCTAAAATTGAGTTGATTGTTAGAGCCAATGAAGCAAATGTGCCAATTATGAGCAGCATGGGGGCAGGAAACAAATTAAATCCGACTATGCTTGAGGTTGCCGATATATATAAAACTTCCGTGGATCCGCTGGCAAAGGTTATGCGCCATGAACTGAAAAAAAGAGGAATTAAAAAATTAAAGGTAGTATATTCAAAGGAAAAACCATTAGTACCGATAGATGAAGAAAATAGCTGCCAAAATAATTGTGTATGTCCACCGGGCACAACAAGAAAATGTACACACAGAAGGGCTATACCGGGCAGCGTATCATTTGTTCCTTCCGTAGCAGGATTAATCATAGCAAGTGAGGTCGTAAAAGATATAGCAGCAAAGTAAGGAGGGAAAAAAGTGGGGACTACTCCATTGATTCAATTAAAAAATTTAGAAAAGCATTATATAAGTCAAAATAATAAGGTAACAGCTCTCGCGGGAATTAATTTAGATATAGAAAAAGGAAGAATATTTGGAATTATAGGAATGAGCGGTGCAGGCAAGAGCACATTGGTAAGATGTATAAACTTTTTGGAAAGACCTACAAATGGCACGGTAATAATAGGTGACAAGGATTTATCCAAATTGAATGAAACTCAGCTAAGGCATGTAAGACAAAAAATAGGTATGATTTTTCAACAGTTTAATCTGCTTATGCAAAGAAATGTACTTGATAATATTTGTTTTCCATTGGAAATAAGCGGTGTAAAAAAAGAAGAAGCAAGAAAAAGAGCTTTAGAACTTTTAAAATTAGTAAATCTATCTGATAAAAGCAAAGCATACCCATCTCAATTAAGTGGTGGGCAAAAACAAAGAGTTGCCATAGCAAGAGCGCTTGCTACTAATCCGGAAATACTTCTTTGTGATGAAGCAACCAGTGCCTTAGACCCCGATACAACTCGTTCAATACTTTCTTTATTGAAGGACATTAACAAAAACCTTGGAATTACAATAATAATTATTACCCATGAAATGAAAGTAGTTGAAGAAATTTGTGATTATGTGGCAATTGTAGATAAGGGTAACTTAGCTGAACAAGGAAAGGTGTTAGAGGTTTTTTCTAATCCGAAGACAGAAACTGCAAAGAAGCTTGTTTATCATAGCACAAATAAAGGTACTGCGATAAAAGAAATGACAAGCAAGAGATGCATTCGTATAGTTTTTGACGGTAAATCAACTTTCGAACCGATTATAGCCAATATGGTTTTAGAAAACAGAACACAAGTAAACATATTGTTTGCCGATATAAAGGATATTAACAATCAACAATACGGTCAGATGATATTACAGTTGCCGGATGATAATCTCCAGGCAGATAAAATTATAAATTATCTTAAGAATAAAAACATAAATGTAGAGGAGTTGATTGATTATGTTAAATAATGAAACGATTGTAATGTTATTAAAAGGAACTCAAGATACATTATATATGACTTTTGTTTCAACTCTGTTTGCATATCTATTTGCTTTTCCAATCGGAATAAGCTTAGTGGTGACTAAAGATGACGGTTTACATCCTATGGGATTTTTAAATAGATTGTTGGACGTTATAGTTAATATAGGACGTTCAGTACCATTTTTGATATTGTTGATAGCAGTTATTCCGATAACTAAAGTTATAGCCGGCAAAAGTTACGGTTCAACTGCAACAATAGTACCATTGGTAATCGCCTCAACCCCATTTATAGCAAGATTGATTGAATCTTCACTTAAAGAAGTTGATCAAGGAGTTATTGAAGCGGCACAAAGCATGGGTGCACCAATTTCAACAATTGTTTTTAAAGTATTGATACCGGAGGCAAAGACATCCCTGATAGTTGGGGCTACAATTGCAATCGGAACGATACTAAGCTACTCAGCCATGGCGGGCGTTGTTGGAGGCGGAGGTCTTGGAGATATTGCAATAAGGTACGGATATAACAGATATCAGTACGATATAATGCTTATGACCGTTATCCTGTTAATAATATTGGTACAGGTGCTTCAAATGATAGGAATGAAAATCGCAAAAAAGACAGACAAAAGGGTAATTTAAATATGGTTTGACAATTGACTTGCTATTGACTCGCGATAGATACGCAATTGATTGCTCATAACATAAAAATAACAAACAAAAGGAGAGCAACATGAAGAATATAAAAAAATTATTATCAATTTTATTAGTATTAATTTTAACTGTAACAGCTTTCACCGGCTGCCAAAATAATGAAGCACAAAAAACACCTGAAGCCGAACAACCGGTTAATAAAACAACAACAGTGAAAATAACCGTAGCTGCATCGCCTAAACCCCATGCAGAAATATTAGCACAGGTTAAAGATGTTTTGGCTGAACAAGGTTATGAATTGGAAGTAGTTGAATTTACAGATTATGTACAACCAAATTTAGTTGTTGATGCAGGAGATATTGCTGCAAATTTCTTCCAACATAAACCATACTTAGATAACTTCAATGAAGAAAACAAAACAAAATTAGTTTCCATAGCTCCTGTTCACTATGAGCCCTTAGCGGTATATGCAGGAAAATCATCTGATTTAGCTAATATTCCTGACGGAGCTTCAATAGCGGTTCCAAATGATACTACAAACGAAGCAAGAGCACTTTTGCTTTTAGAAACTAACGGATTAATCAAAATAAAAGAAGGTGCCGGCTTTACTGCAACTAAGAATGATATAGTTGAAAATCCATACAACATTGAAATAGTTGAATTAGAAGCAGCACAGGTATCAAGAGTTATTGATGAGGTTAATTTCGTAGTTTTAAACGGAAACTATGCCCTTGCTGCAGGTTTGAATGTAGCTGATGCTGTTGCTAAGGAAGAACAGGAATCAGAAGCTGCACAAACTTATGCTAATATTCTTGTTGTAAAGGAAGGAAATGAAAAAAGAGAAGATATTCAAGCACTTATTAAAGCTTTGAAAAGCGATAAAGTAAAACAATATATTAATGACACATACAAAGGTGCAGTAATAGCAATCGATTAAAAAAAGATTCTTCGTGTTCGTAAGGGTGGCAGATTTATTATCCTGAGGGCAGCGAAGAATTTCTTTTTTGATAATTTACCTTAATTTTCTTAAATTATTGTCGAAATAAAATTAGATGACATTATAAAGGATTATTAAATGTTTTATTTTTATTTTGTTATTAAATTAAAATAAATTATAAGGAATACAGTATGGAAAATATTGACAAAAAATTTTACAAATATTTAACTGATCCAATTAATGATTTATTCAGCAAAATAAATAATTTTGGAATTTACAAAGCAAATGCTATAAAACCTGTCTTAGATGAAATTAATTTAGGATTTAATAAGTTAAATAAATTAATTGATTTAATTGAGAATATGAATCAGGATGTGTCCTTTGAAGGTATATTAAATTACATTTATTCAACATTTTCTGAATTTATACCATATTCTCATATTGGTATTGCATTATTAAAGGATGACGGGAAAGTGTTGGAAGCCTCATACGGAATTTCTGATCCGATTTTAGATGACTTGCCTAAAAAGCTTGTTGGAATTAGGGCTGAAATTAGCAAAACAAGCTTAGAAAATATAGTTAAACACGGTACTCCAAGAATCATTAACGATTTGGAAAGTTACACTAAAAATAAAGATACTGACTATAATAAAATTTTATTAGATGCGGGCGTTAAAAGCTCTATAACATTACCGTTAAAAGTAAATGATAAGCCAATCGGAATAATATTTTTTTCTAATTTAGTAAAAGGCATATATAATGAAAACCATATAGAATTTTTGAAAACTTTATCAAACAGTATAGCAATAAGTTTAAATAAGAATATATTTATTGACGAATTGCAGTATTCAACTTTGTTGGCATTAACTAAAATGGCTGAGGCGAGGGATGAGGATACAGGTGATCATTTGGACAGAATGACTGCTTATTCGGTAAAAATAACTGAATTTTTAACTAAAGATAATAAATTTGAAGATGAAATTACTGTTCCATTCTTAAAAGGTATAGAAAGGTTTAGTCCGATGCATGACATAGGTAAGGTCGGTGTGAAGGATGGTATATTACTAAAGTCGGGAAAACTTACTCCGGAAGAATATGACGAAATGAAAAAACATGTTGCATATGGAGCTGATGTCTTAAAAACTGCTGAAGGTAATATTGCAAAACAAAGATATAGTATGTTTAAGATGGGAATTGAAATAGTAGAAGGGCATCATGAAAAATGGAACGGTACAGGGTATCCGTATAGGCTAAAAGGTAAAGATATTCCCTTGAGTGCAAGAATTGTTGCTGTTGCGGATGTTTTTGATGCACTTACCAGTAAGCGACCATATAAAGAAGCATTCACATTTGAAGATAGCTTAAATTATATGATTGCTGAAAGAGGTCAGCATTTTGATCCGGAGATTATAGATTCGCTTATAAAACATAAAGAAGAGTTTTATGAATTATATTTATACTATAAAAAAACAATGCCGGCTTAAAAAACCGGCATTGTTTTATCTTAATACCTTTAACGCATTGCTCCAAGCAATTACTTGATTAATCATTTCATTTACTTCATCTTCATGGCGAGGATCCGGTTTGAACTCACTCATATTAACAAAATCGGTAAACAAAGATAACATAACCTGTGCCCTTACGTCTGCCATATGAAGTTCACCTGCTATCTGCCTTAAATGCTCTACTGCTCTGGCACCTCCGGCGCTTCCGTAGCTTACAAAACCGACAGCTTTGTTTTTCCATTCTACATTAAGAAAATCTATTGCATTTTTCAATGCTCCCGGAACACTGTGGTTATATTCTGCGGTTACAAATATGTATCCGTCAAATTCCTGAATTTTTTGAGACCATTTCTTTGTATGTTCCTTTGTATATTGTTGCATCATTGCCGGATATGGTTCATCATAAAGCGGTAAATTATAATCAGCTATATCAACCAATTCAAATTGTGCATCATTTCTTTTCTTTGTTATATCATAAACCCATTTAGCAACTGCTTCGCCGTTTCTGCCGGGTTTTGTACTTCCTAATATTACTGCTATTTTAGTCATTTATATTCCTCCGGTTTATATATTAATTTTAGTTTTATCACTTATGTAATAAATATTTACCCTTTCTGTAAAATTTAAAACATTTTTATATATTGTAAAGGTAATTGCTATATGTTAAAATTATTTTAATATAATAGCATTTTAATAGAAGGGAAATTAGAATATGAAAAATTATATTATTATAACTGATTCTACTACAGATCTTCCGTTTAACATAGTAGATGAAATGGGGATTGCGTTAATACCATTAATGTTTAGCTTTGAAAACGAAAATTACATAAACTATCCGGATCATAGACAGCTTAGTATAAAAGAATTTTATAATAGGATAAAAAAAGGTGAAAGGGCAACTACTACACTTATAAATTCAGCTACGTTCATGGAATATTTTGAAAAAATATTGCAAGAAGGCAATGATGTTTTATACATTGGCTTTTCTTCGAACTTAAGCGGTACATTCGGTTCATCTGTTATAGCTGCGGAAGAATTAAAAGAAAAATATACAGATTCTAAAATAATTTGCATTGACTCTTTATCTGCATCAATGGGCGAGGGAATGCTTGTTTATTATGCAGCTAAAATGAAACAAGAAGGCAAAAATATTGATGAAGTATCACAATGGGTATTAGATAACAGATTAAGTTTATGCCACTGGTTTACCGTTGATGATTTGAACCACTTGAAACGAGGCGGAAGAATTAATGCAATGACTGCTACCATAGGTACAGCATTAAATGTTAAACCTATACTCCATGTTGACAATGAAGGACATTTAATCCCTCAATCTAATGTAAGAGGCAGAAAAAAGTCTATTCATGCACTTTTTGAACGAATGGAACAAACATGCACAAATCCTCAAGGAAACTATGTTTTCATCAGCCATGCTGATTGTTTAGATGATGCAGAATATCTAAAAGGACTCATAAAAGACAAATTTAATCCAATAGATATAATAATCAGTGACATAGGACCTGTAATTGGTTCACACACAGGTCAGGGAGCATTAGCACTATTCTTCTTCGGCACTGAAAGATAGAAAAGTGATGTCCACAAAAAACCATTGACATCACTTATGTTAATAAGGTATAATGTCATTTGCTGTAAAGCGCTTTGGAGAGTTGTCCGAGTGGTTGAAGGAGCACGCCTGGAAAGCGTGTGTACGGGAAACTGTACCGAGGGTTCGAATCCCTCATTCTCCGCCAAAATGGATTTTAAAGCTTTACAGCTTTTTTAATGTTCCGGCAGAAACAAAGTATGTGTAGTTATGAAAAAACAATTACATTTAATGCAATATATGATATAATTATGTAAATTATTTATATATTACATTTGAAATCGATTGCATGAGGTGTTGACTTGATTATTTTATTAATTTTTATAATCTTTATTTCTTTATATGAATTAAAATTGATTCAAGACCAAAAGAAACTCCTGAACAGATATGAAAATATTAGAAAAAAACTATATGAAACCGGCAAAATAATTTCTAAAACAAACCATGAAGACAAAATATACTCCATTGTTTTAGATACAATTATTGAGCTGATTCCCAATGCAACTAATGGTAGTGTCCTTCTTTATGACAATAAAGTAGATAGATTTTTTTATAAGGTAGTTAAAGGATATCAAAATGATTTAGAGAATTTTACATTTAAGAAGGAAGAAACGTTCCTATATCAAATAAATAAATTCAAAGAAACTGTAATTATAAAAAATCCTTTAGAATTTGACAAGAAAAATGTCCATAAGGATACTGTTGATGGCCTTCAAGAAATAAATGCATTAGATATTAGCTGCACTTTATCAGCACCCATATACATAGATAACAGAATCATTGGGTTAATAAATGTGGACTCTATTATACCGGGCCATGTATTTACAGATAAGGATTTAAATTTGATGGATCAAATTAAATGCGAATTAGAATTGGCTATTAATAATGCTTTAGCACAAAACAAATTAAAATATTTAGCAAATTATGATGAATTGACCGGACTTGTTAACAGAAGATTTTTAAAAAAAGAAGTAGAAAAAGAATTAGAAAAAATTAAGCACAATAAAAAACAAATGTCTGTGGTAATGATTGATTTAGATGATTTCAAAAATATAAACGATACATATGGTCATTACTTCGGTGATATGGCATTGAAACATTTTTCAAGCATGCTTATGAAATTGGTTGGCAAGGATGATATGGTTGCAAGGTTAGCCGGAGATGAATTTATTATATTGCTTAAAGAATATGATTTGGCTTCGGCAGAAAGAAAAATGATTTCCATAAATGAAGCAATCGCTAATGAAAAATTTGAAGGTATTGTTTTGGATTTTAGCTATGGTATATATAATGTCAAACATGAAGATAATATAAACTTTGATATGATTTTATCCTACGCGGATGATAAAATGTATGAAAATAAAAAAGTAAAAATATAAAAAATCACACTGATTAACCCGTGTGATTTTTTTGTAATACCAAATTATTCACAATCTATTTACTTTGTGGGTTACCAATAAGTGCAGAAGTGATATAGGCATCATTGGATTGCTCTGTATTCTATATAATTTTCGACACATTAATACAAAAATTTACAAATTTTTTAAATATGTTTACATTTTAACCTTTCTTCATTATAATCAAAATATAGTAATTGTAAAATGTATACAGATTACGAATTTCCTGGTTGTGGAATAAAACAACAAATAAGGAGTATTTATATGAAAAAAAATATTAAAACTACCAAACTAAAGTCTATTAAAATCAAATTAATAGTACCTGTCATTACCGTTGTTATATTATTGTCAATGTCCTTGACTTATTTTAGCATTTTTAATGTTAATAAAATTATTAATCAAAATGAATATGAAACAAGCTTATTATCTCAATCATTAATAAATAAAGAGATTGAAAAAAGCTTAGATATTGCTGATGTAACAATTACATCAATTGCTAATAATCCTGAAATTATCAAAGCATTTGCAATAAGAGATAGAAAGATGTTAGCTGATTTAATTGATCCAATTTTTAAAGAATTAAAAAAACTTGGTGTTGAACAACTGCAATTTCATGAACCAACTACTGTTTCATTTTATAGAGCTCACAGTCCGGCAAAATTTGGTGATGATTTGTCTCAAATAAGGAAGTTAGTAGTAGAGGTAAATAAAGATGGAATCGCACGCCGAGGGCTTGAAGAAGGGAAAGAAGGTTACGGATTTCGTTCAGTTGTTCCTGTCATTCAGAATGGAAAACAAATAGGCACAGCAGAAATAGGAATGCAATTTTCTAAAGAATTTTTAGAGAAGCTTAAGGAAATTACACCGGGTGAATATTATTTGTACACTTTTACAAACAGCACGGGTGAAGCACAATTGTTAAGCGGTACATCAGAAGATGATATTGAAATAGTTGATGTAGGCATATTACAAAAAGATACTTTAAATGGTCAGTCAACAATGTTAAAATCAAAAGATAAAAAAAGTGAAATACTAATTATACCGGTTAAAGATTATTCCGGAGCTATAAAGGGGTACATCAAATCAGTTACTTCAAGAGAATTAACCCTTTCAACATTAAATCAAATGTATATTTCTATATTATTAACAGCAATAATAGGACTTATAATTGCTATTTTATTAGTATATTTTATTTCTGTTAGTGTCACTAAGCCAATTAAAAAACTTTCGTTAATTGCTGAACAGCTTGCTAATGACAATTGGGATGTTGATATTGACATACATACTAAGGATGAAATAGGTCAATTAGCCGGTTCTACTCAATCATTGGTATACAAACTAAAAATGTACACATCATATATCAGTGAAATTTCTGCATTGCTTAAACAAATGGGAGAAGGAAATTTAGAACTTGTATTTAAGCAAGCATATGATGGTGGTTTTGCAATAATAAAAGAAGCATTAATAAGTGCATCAGATATGTTAAAAGATACACTATTGCAAGTAAAATCTGTTTCAGAACAAGTTGCGAATGCCTCCGAGCAATTATCATATGGAGCTCAGGAGCTTTCACAGAGCACAACTGAACAAGCGAGTACTGTTGAAGAATTTTCTCAAACAATTAATAACATATCCTTGCAAATAGAACAGAATGCAGAAAATGCTAATGTTACTAAAAAAAGAACTATTGATACTAATACATTAACAATTCATGGACAACAGCAAATGCAAGATATGATTGCAGCGATGAATGAAATTAATCATTCTTCTAACGAAATAAGTAAAATAGCTAAAAATATTGATGATATAGCATTTCAAACAAACATACTTGCTTTAAATGCATCAGTTGAAGCGGCACGTGCAGGAGCGGCTGGTAAGGGATTTTCCGTAGTTGCAGATGAGGTAAGAAGACTTGCTGAGAAATCTGCGGAAAGTGCCCAAATAACTACAGCATTAATAGAAAACACATTAAATGCTATTAATAGAGGTTCAAAGATTGTTAATGAAACAGCTGATTCTTTTGAAAAAATCTTCGTTGCATCACAAAATACTGTTGAACTTATACAAAATATTGCAGATGCCAGCAATGAGCAAACACAAGCTATAACAGAAGTAAAAAACGGTATTGATCAAATTTCATCAACGGTTGAAGCTAATAGCGCAACTGCTGAAGAAAGTGCCGCTCAAAGTGAAGAACTTTCTAGTCAAGCAATATTACTTACAGAATTAATATCTGTATTTAAATTTTAAGCAGTAGCTATAACAATTCCTACTAACTTTGATATTATTGCGGATAATAAAAAATCACGTTTATTTATATAACGTGATTTTTTTTGTAACTGACAAATTCTTCAGGCAGCAGGGGTTTGCTGTAATAGTAACCTTGTATGATATCGCAACCGATTCTTTTTAATATTTCAACCTGCTCTTTAGTTTCAACACCTTCGGCTATAACTTCAATACCTAAAACGTGAGCGGTTTCAATAATTCCTTCTAATAAAACTTCATTTTGTTTTTCGTTGATATTATCTATGAATTCTTTATCAATTTTGATGTAGTCAAATTGGTTGGTAGTTTTTATGAGATGACTAAGTGAATTATGTCCTGTGCCATAGTCATCTAATGAAATTTTAATTCCTTTTTCCTTCATTTTTTTTAAGACAGATATGGTTTTTTCCTCATCATCAATAATTGATCTTTCTGTTAGCTCAAATTCTATTAATGAAGCATCCACGTTATGTTCTTTAAGACAGTTAACAGTATAGTTTACTATTGAATCATCACTTAAGTCAATGGATGATAAGTTAATAGAAACCTTGTTGTTTATACCGACTTCCTGCCATTTTTTTATTTGTATTATGGTATTCAAAATAACCCATTTAGTTATATCGTTTATAAATCCAACATCTTCCGCCATATTAATCAGCTGTGATATAGAAAGATTTGAGTATGTACCTTTTTTTATCCTTAACAGTGCTTCAGTCCCCACTAATTCATTTGTACCAATTTTTATTTTAGGTTGATAGTATAAGTAAAACATATCATTTTGCAATGAGTAGTATAATGAAACTAAAGTATTATAATACTTCATGCTTTCAGCTTCTAAATTATTATCGTAAATAGTTATATTTCTCTGAGTTTTAGCTGATTGAGTCATAACCTTTTCTAATTTAGAAATTATTTCTTTAATCTTATTGCCATGTATTGGGTAATTTACTATACCTCCTCTTACTATCAAAGAAATAGGGAGGGAATCAACGAACATTGGTTTTTTAGTTTTATCAGCAAATTTATTAGCCATATGGTTAGCTTTAAGGCAATCTATATTTGGTATCAGTATAACAAATTTATTAGTGCTGATGGTATATATACTGCCACATTGAAAATGATGTTCTGCATACTTCAATAAATTTATAAAAGATTTTTTCCCAATCTCCTGGTTTACATATTGGTTTATCATATCCATATTTTTATATTCGAAAATTATGATAGAAAACGTGCTATGCTTGTTTTCATTTATCATGGCGTCTATATCTTCTGCAAATTTATTAGCATTTGGGTAGCCGGTAATTATATCTGTAAATGCTCTTTCTTTTTCCTTTTCATGCATTTTTTTAATGTACTCAAGCAAAATCCCGACCACTATAACAATTATAACAAACATTATGATACGAAATATCCAGGACCTTGTGTCTTGCATAATACCCTGGCTAACTACAAAAGGCATTGAGGGACCAAGGAGCAACCCTGCAATTAATGAGGCAACAAGCCCTGCTTTTATTCCAAATATAAAAACTGATAAAAGTATTGGAATATACATTATGTGTACAAAAGCCGTTGTTCCCCCGGAAAAATATATGATTACTCGAAATATTATGATTGTTGTTATTATTGCTGAGCTTGCAATTACCTTAAAAAGTTTGCTTTGCTTATGTCTGCCAAAGTCTGTTAAATCAAATAACATGTGTCCTCCTATATGAAGATACTGTTTAGTTGTGTTAACGTTTTTATTACTATGATACATTAGCTATCAATTTATGTCAAACGCTGTAATTTATTGTCATTAACATATATATACCACTAATATCTACGTCAAAACATATATTTCATTAATTAATATATTCAAGAATTATATTTTCACATGTGGTCATCCTAAATATGAATTTAAATATTTATGGAGGATTATATGTCTGAAAAAGTATTAGAAAGAATGGAAGGCCGCGTATCATACCATGATTCTGTTGAAGAAATGTTAAAAAGAATCAGAGAAGACGGACTTTCCAGCGTATTTTCAAGATGGACAGAGCAAGAAAAAATTCGTTGCAGCTTTTGCTTGCAAGGTTTAAGCTGTCAGCTTTGTACTCAAGGACCTTGTAGAATAAGTGAAAAGTCAGGAGCTGTAAAAGGAGTATGCGGTATAGACGCTGATGGTATGGCAATGCGTAACCTATTAATGAGAAATATAATGGGCGCTGCTACATACGGACATCATGCTTTTGAAGCATTTAGAACACTAAAAGCAACGGGAGAAGGTAAAACTCCTTTTAAAATTACTGATACTGAAAAATTAAAATGGATGTGTGCAAAAACAGGTATCAGCACAAGCCAGGATATTAATCAAATGGCTATACAGCTTGCTGAGCTTCTTGACAAGGAAATGAAGGTATCTCCTGACAAAGTAAGTGTAATGGTTGAAGTGTTTGCTCCTAAAAAGAGAAAGAAAATATGGAAGGATTTGCACATCTACCCTACAGGTGTACAACATGAAGTGGAGAATTGCATAGCAAGCTGTTTGACAAATGTTGATGGCGACTATGTATCATTGGCTAAAAAAGCACTTCGTTTGGGATTATCCACTATTTATACTGCCCAAATCGGCTTGGAAATGGTGCAGGATATTTTATTCGGCACTCCAATGCCTCATGAGGTTGATGTGGATTTAGGAATAATGGATCCTGATTATGTGAACATTGCATTTAATGGCCATCAGCCGTGGATAGGTGTAGCAGCACTTCAAAAGGCAAGAAAGCCGGAATACCAGGAAATGGCTAAGAAAGCAGGAGCAAAGGGAATTCACATAGTTGGTTCTATTGAAACCGGACAGGAAATGCTTCAAAGATTCCAAACAGATGATGTTTTTGTTGGACTAATGGGCAACTGGCTTGCTATTGAACCGTTTTTGGCAACAGGTACAGTTGATGCCTTAGTTATGGAAGAAAACTGTTCACCACCGGCTATCGATCAATATGCAGAAAAGTATCAGGTTGCTTTAATCAGTGTAAGCACTATTATCGGTGTCCCCGGAACAGAGCATCAAATGCCTTATTATCCTGCAGAAGCTGATGAAATCGCAGAGAAATGTATAAATATTGCAATTGATAACTTTAAGAAAAGACACGGAAAAATTAAATCGATGGTTCCAAAATATAAAACAAAGGCAATAGCAGGTTTCTCAACTGAAGCAGTATTAAAAGCTATTAACAATGATTTGAATGTTTTAGTAGATGTTATAGTTAAAGGACAATTAAAAGGAGTTGTTGCATTGGCGAACTGTGCGACACTCAGAAACGGTCCCCATGACTGGAACACAGTTAATATAACAAAACAATTAATTAAAAAAGACATACTTGTTGTCGCTGGCGGATGCGGTAATCATGGATTGGAGGTTGCAGGGCTTTGTAATCTTGATGCAATAAAATATGCGGGTGATGGTTTGCAAGGAGTATGCAAAGCATTAGGAATTCCGCCTGTTTTAAGCTTTGGAACATGCACGGATACAGGAAGGATATCAATGCTTGTAACAGCATTGGCTGATCATCTTGATGCAGATATTTCTGATTTGCCTATTGCAGTTACTGCTCCTGAATGGATGGAACAAAAAGCTACAATAGACGGATTGTTTGCTGTTGCATATGGTGCTTACACTCATTTATCTCCTACACCATTTATAACAGGTGCTCCAAATTTAGTTAAACTACTTACTGAAGACATAGAAAGTTTAACAGGCGGAAAAGTTGCGGTAGGAGATGATCCTGTCGAAGCAGCCAACAGCATTGAAGCACATATACTAAAGAAACGACAAAAAATGGGGATATGATTAAAAGCAGCTGCCATATCGGCAGCTGTTTTGTATATTTGTAAACCCCGAATTTGTGATCTTGAGCGATGGCGAAGGACCTCCATAATATTGACGTACGTTTTTGCTATTTACAGACATTTTTATATTAGTTATAATTAAAATAAAAGCCAAAGTTAAGGAAATTTTTATGAATATTCAAATAAATATGCCAAATGAAGTGGAAACAGCATTAAATATATTAAACAATAATAGCTTTGAAGCATTTATAGTCGGTGGCTGCGTAAGGGACAGTTTGTTGGGGACGGTTCCTCATGATTGGGACATTACAACATCTGCAAAGCCGGAAGAAATAATAAACAGCTTTAAAGATTACAGAACTATTAATACAGGACTAAAGCACGGCACGGTTACTGTACTTATTAATCATACTCCGATTGAGGTTACAACATACAGAATTGATGGTAAGTATTCTGATAACAGACGCCCTGACAGCGTGTTTTTTACGGATGATATATATCACGATTTAAAACGTAGAGATTTTACCATAAATGCTCTTGCTTATAATGAAAAAGGAATTGTAGATTTATTTGGCGGAACAGAGGATTTAAATAACAAGATTATAAGATGTGTTGGCAATCCTGATGAAAGATTCAATGAAGACGGACTAAGAATTTTAAGAGCACTCCGTTTTGCTTCTGTATTAAACTTTAGTATTGAAGAGAAAACTTCAATTAGTATACATAAGAATAAAGAGCTATTAGACAACATTTCTAAAGAAAGAATAAATGTTGAGTTAAACAAACTCATTGGCGGAAGAAACTTTTTAAATATATTAAATTTGTATAGGGATGTTATAGAAGTATTTATATCCAAAATAAAAAACTATACTAAGACGGAATGGGAGCATGCATTGAAATCCATGTGCTTTGCAGATAACCTGATGGTTAAATTAACATTGCTGCTGCAATATACAAATAATACAGAAAACATATTAAAAGATTTGAAATATGATAATGCAACCATTAATACAGCAGAATTATTAAATAGAAATACAAATGAAATGATACTAACTGACAAAATCAGGTTAAAAAAGCAGTTAAATAAATTTGGCTATGATAACTTAATTTTGCTGTTAAACTTGAAAAACGCAGCTGCTTTGGCTGACAATATTGTCAATGAAGTTATAGTCATTAAAAATTCTAAAAAATTAATAGATGAAATAATTGAAAACAAAGAAGCTTACAATTTAAAATCCTTAGCAATAAACGGAGAAGATTTGATGAAAGAAGGATTTAAAAAAGGTAAGGGCTTAGGTATAATTTTAAATGATATTTTGAATCTTGTAATAGAAGAAAAAGTAGAAAACGACAGGGATAAGTTGATTAGCTACATTAAAAGCAATTATTTAAAAGGTTAAAAAGGCGCAGGAATAAGGGGTTGAAAATATGGGTAAATTACAATGCAATGTATGTCATCATCATTGTCTGTTAGGTGAAAATCAAATAGGTATATGTAAAGCAAGAAGCAATATAAACAATAAAATTGTCTCTATTAATTATGGAGAAATTACTGGAATCGCTTTAGATCCTATTGAAAAGAAACCCCTTAGGCATTTCTATCCCGGCAGCAAGATTTTATCGGTAGGAAGCTTTGGGTGTAATTTGAAATGTTCATTTTGCCAAAACCATGAAATTTCTACAGTAAGTAAGAATGAAATAGAAACTCAACATGTAACCCCTGAGAATTTAATTCAAATTGCAATTTATTTGATATCACGAGGTAATATTGGCATTGCTTATACCTATAACGATCCATTGATAGGTTATGAGTTTGTAAGAGATTGTGCAATGTTGGCAAAAAAGAATAATTTAAAAAATGTAGTAGTGACAAATGGTTGTTTTAGCGAAGAAATATTAAAAGAAATAATTCCATACATTGATGCCTTTAATATTGACTTAAAAGGTTTTACAGATGAATTTTATAAAAATATCGGTGGAGATTTAGAAACTGTTAAAAACTTTATCAAAATAGCATATAAACATGCTCATATAGAAATAACCACACTGATAATCCCAGAGAAAAATGACAGCGAAGAAGAAATTGCGGAACTATCTGAATTTATTGCATCGATCGATAGAAATATACCTTTGCATATATCAAGATTCTTTCCAAGTTATAAGATGAATGAGAAAAAAGCTACAGATATAGGAAAGGTATATGAACTTGCTGACATAGCAAGAAGGAAGCTTAATTATGTTTACGAAGGAAATTGTTAAGGCACTTCAAAAAAAGGAGTGCTTTTTTTATTTAATTCAAATAGTACTTGACCTGTCGTAGTAAATATAATATAATTACTGCAACAGGTGAAGTACGACAGATGAAGTAAAACTGTTAGAAAGAGGTATAAATATGATTAGCAGCGATGTAATTCGTGGCTACAATGATACGATGATATTGTATCTTTTACTTAATGAGCCATCTTACGGTTATGAAATTTCAAAAAGAATCAGAGAATTAACAGATGAAAAATATGTGATGAAGGAAACAACCCTTTACTCTGCATTTAAAAGAATGGAATCCAATGGCTATATCGAATCATTCTCGGGCAGCGAAACAAACGGAAAGCCAAGAACATATTACAAAATAACAGAGTCAGGTAAAAAATATTATAAGGAAAAATGTGAAGAATGGGAAATAACCCAAGACGTTATTGAAAAATTTATCGTAAAGGAGAACGATTATGAATACAATTAGGAATTATCTTGACAACATGTTTTTAGGATTACCATTGACAGAAGAAGTAACAAGAGCAAAAAAAGAACTATTAGCAATGATGGAAGACAAATATAACGAGTTAAAGGAAAGCGGAAAAACAGAAAATGAAGCTATAGGAATTGTAATATCAGAATTTGGAAACTTGGATGAACTGGGCGATACCTTGGGAATCAAGCAAATTATAGAAAATAAAACAGATGTTAATATGGTCTCTTATGAAGAAGCAAAAAAATATTTAGAAGATTCAAGAACAATAGCGCCAAAAACTGCTTTAGGAGTATTTCTTTGTATAGTATCTCCCATAACATTGTTATTTTTAATCGGGTTAGGAGAACTGAATTTTTTAAATGTGAAAGAAGGTTTATTAATAGCAGTCGGATTGGTAGTTCTTATTGGGTTAGTAGCAATAGGAGTTTCATATTTTATCAGATTTTCAAGCAAATTAGAAAAATATGAATATCTAAAGTTAAATCCTTTTGAACTGAATTATGAAACTGAACAAATGGTTCGAAATATACAAAAACAAGATGAGTTAGCTTATAAATCAGCGGTAAGTATTTCAGTTGTATTTTATATTTTAAGCGCACTACCGGTTGTTATTACTCCTCTTGTATTCGAAGCAGGGGGATTAAACATTATATCAGTGGTAATTACATTAGTAATTGTTGCATTCTCCACTTATAATATAATCAACAAGAGTGCTGTCTACGATGCGTGTAATGTGCTCTTACAGCAAGGTGATTATTCTGTGAAAAACAAATCAAATAAAAAGTTCCAAGTAGTTACAAAAGTATATTGGTGTGTAATCGTAGCTATTTATCTTGGGTATAGCTTTATTACATTTAATTGGGCAATGTCCTGGATTATCTGGCCGGTAGCGGGTGTATTGTTCGGAGCCATAAAAGCAATTGTAGACTGAAATCATTGAATAACGGGCAAAGCTGCAGCAGGCGCTTACGTATTCTTATATTTTTCCTAACATTAAAGCGTTAAATTATTGTTAATTTAGCCAATTTGTAGTACTATAGATAAAGGGCAAACATATTATTTAGGAGGAAAAAATGGAAAATATAAAAAAGAGAATAGACGTTAGGGTCGCATGCTTGCAAATGGATATTAATATAGGTGATATTGAAGGAAATATCAAAAAATCCACACGCATGATAAATGAAGCGGCAGATAATGGAGCTAAGTTAATAGTGTTGCCGGAAATGGCCAATTCGGGGTACAACTTAGATAATAAGCAAGAGGCAATTGAGTTGGCAGAAAATATTGATGACAGTAAAAGCGTTAAAGCTTGGAGCAAGGTTGCATATGAAAGAAATGTCTACATTGTATCAGGTATTACAGAAATAGATGGTGCTGATTTATATAACACTGCTGTATTAATTGGACCTGAGGGTTTGATAGGAAAGTATAGAAAACTTCATTTATGGGAAGAAGAGTTTCTTTGGTTTGAACCCGGAAATCTTGGACTTCCTGTATTTCATACGCCAATTGGCAAGATAGGGATTATAATTTGTTATGACATGTGGTTTCCGGAAACTTATAGAATTTTAGCTGCGCAAGGAGCAGATATTATATGTGTTCCTACAAATTGGGCAACAATAGACAGCTTGCCGGATAATATGAAAAACTTCGGACCGGTTCTTGCCATGGCAGCTGCACATTCAAATGGAATATTCATTGCTGCTGCCGACAGAGTGGGAATTGAGAGAGGGATGTCATTCCCGGGTAAAAGTTTGATAGTAAGAACAGCAGGTATTCCAATTGCCGGACCGGCGGATGATACAGAACAAATTATTTATGGCAATTGTAATTTTGCAAAAGTTAGAGCACACGGAATTAATAAATACAATTCATCAAAGAAAGACAGAAGATTAGATGTGTATGATGAATTTTTAGGATATAATCCATTAAGCTTAGGATATAATCCATTAAGCTTTAGTTAATATTATTTATGGAGAAATTATGCACACAACAGGTAACTTTCATTGGTGAGTATGTACTTTAGTTTTTGATAATTTATTAGAAAAATTGTAAAAAATAATACCTTGTATTAAAATTCAAAACAAGGTATTATTTTGGCATACAATATTTTGAGAAAGGGACAAAAAATTTTCTGGTATAAAAAATGGACAAACTAATGAGAGCGACAAAACAAATATATTCAAGTGAAATTATTGGCTATTTAATGGTTTTTGCCGCCGGAACATTGTGGGGAACAATTGGTCTTTTTGTAAAATTGTTGAGTGGTGTAGGGGCAAGTTCAACATTAACAGCATTCATGAGATTATTTATGGGATTTTGGATACTTGTGCCGGTAATGCTTTTCAATGGCGGAATCAAAATGTTCAAAATTGACAAAAAAGGGTTGATTCAATGCTTGCTGTTAGGAATACTATCTCAGGCACTTTTTAATTATTGTTATAATGTAAGTATTGAGAGCGTTGGGGTTGCAACTGCATCCATACTTTTATATACAGCGCCTGTATTTGTATGTATAATGTCAAAAATTTTTTTTAAGGAACAAATAGGAATACTAAAGATTTTTTCATTAATAATAAATATTTTTGGTTGCTTTTTAATGGTTACAGGTGGAAACTTATCATATTTCAAACTATCAGCTTTAGGGGTAATTTGTGGGGTGATATCGGCCTTGTTTTATAGTTTGGTAACAATAGTAGGAAAAATCGCATCAGGTAAAATTCATCCGTTTACAGTCGTGTTTTACAGTTTTCTCTTTGGCTGGCTCACACTTGGTATTTTTACAGCTCCTTGGAAATCTATCACAATGGTATCTGGATTTAAATTTTGGATCTATTCTATAGGGTACGGACTAATTCCGACTGTAGGTTCTTATTTGCTTTATATGGGTGGCTTGAGAAAGAATTTAGAAATATCTAAATTGCCGGTTATTGCTTCAGTCGAAACAGTTGTTGCAGCTTTGATAGGTGTTATGCTATTTAATGAAAAACTTAATTTTATAAATGTACTGGGAATTATTTTATTATTATTGTCTATTGCATTGATGAACCTAAAAACAAAAGAAAAAATAACTTTTGATAAAAAGGAGCTATTATGAATCATTTAGGTACTAAATTAATTGAAACTGAAAGGTTAATTTTAAGAAAATTTAAATTAACTGATGCTGAAGGTATGTATAATAATTGGGCAAGCGATGATGATGTGACAAGATACATAACATGGGCAACACATAAAAATATTGAAGAAACAAAAGAAGTTGTTTCCAAGTATGTAACTGAATCTGAAAAGAACAACTACTATCATTGGTGTATTGAGTTGAAAGAAACAGGCGAGCAAGTTGGAAGTATCGGAGCATTCAGGTTATTTGATGATTTGCAATTGTTTGAAGTTGGCTATTGCATAGGTAAAAAGTTTTGGAATATGGGAATTACAACTGAAGCAATGCACGCGTTAATTAAGTTTTTCTTTGAAGAGGTAGGCGTTAACAGAATTGAAGCAAGGCATGATACCAAAAATCCGGCATCGGGGGTTGTTATGAAAAAGTCCGGTATGCAACTGGAAGGTATATTGAGACAAGCAGGCAAAAACAATACAGGTATCTGTGATTCGGCAGTTTATGCGATATTAAAGGAGAATTACAATTTATACAAATAAATTATATAAAAATGGTGTTTAGTAAAAAAAACTGCGCTGATTACTAAACACTATTTTTTATGTAAGTAATTTTAATCAGCATAAATTGTGATAAAAATTTATCATTTGTAAAATTATAAAAAGCGTATATTAAATTTATTTAACAAAACATAAAATGACTTTATAATCTATAGAATTTGTTGAAAATCAAATGATATTTTAAAAGAATAAAAATGAAAAAAATTAAAAACCGTGCACTTTTTACTAACCATCAGTTTCTGAGAGCGGTATAATGAGATAAATTTAACAAGGAGGAATTGATATGCGTTCTAATGAAACTAAATTACAAGAAGTACTAAAATCACGTGGCATAGATATGGCACAAGTAGATGAACAATTGGAAACTGAAATACCAGAAGCCAAAGATTCTTCGAAAAAGTTAATGGAAACATATTATACTTTAAAAGTTACTGCAGATATGGAAGTTCCATATTGGTACAACAGAAGCTGGTGGGAAAATGATGGTGAAATAATCGAAGTTAGAAGAGCCAGAGCTATGGGCACTGCGTTAGCACATATGACACCAACTATTCAACCTTATGAAAAAATTGTTATGAATAAAACTAAAAATGTCAGAGGTGGATTTCCGTTCCCCTGGACAACATCAAGCTTTTTCCTTGCTCAAGCAGATGCTTTGATGGCAGAAGTTGATGCTCCTGCTGAAAACGAAGCTGATGCTGTTAGTATCGTTGGCGCCGGTGGCGGAAACGTTACAAAAAGCTATGGAAATATCATTTCTCTGGCTAAGAAATTTGGAATGAGAAAAGAAGAAATTCCGGTACTTGTAAAAACTTCTGAGCCATGGAGAGGCATTTCTATAGAAGATTTAGCTGATAAATATTCAAGAACGTTACCTGGATATGGACAATATAGAGATTTGATGGATAGTGTTGTTTGTATGTTTGACTCTTTTGCAATTGCACAGGGTCGTGAAGTATCAAACTATTATGTTCCATTAGAATATGGTTTTGATAGAATCATAGAAATATGTGACGAAAGAATGGCTGAAGTAATGGGCGAAGCAGGTGATGACGGAATCCTTGGCATGAGCAGAGGATACTATTATGCAGCTATGAAAGAAATCGTAATGGGCTTGAGCAAATGGTGTGAAAATTATTCTAAACAAGCAGCTTATCTTGCTTCTGTCGAGACAGATACTGAATTAAAAGCTAATTACGAAAAAATCAAAGAAGTAATGCATAATATTGCACATAAAAAACCTGCGAATTTCTGGGAAGCACTACAACTGACAGTATGTTGTCATTTAGGCGTTACTAATGAAGATGCGATGTCCGGATTATCCATAGGAAGACTTGGTCAGGTATTGCAGCCATATTATGAACATGACATTCGTGAAGGAATAATGACTGATGAAGAAGTAATAGAACTTCTTGAACTATATAGAATTAAAATAACTTGTATTGAATGTTTTGCATCAGCTGGAGTATCAGGCGGTGTTTTATCAGGAAATACATTCAACAATTTATCAATGGGTGGTTTAAACAAAGATGGTTTAACGGCAGTTACACCATTGGAATATTTGATTATTGAAGCAGGTATGAGAAACAAAACACCTCAGCCGACATTGAGTGTGCTGTATGATGAAAAAACACCTGAAGATTTTCTAATGAAAGCTGCAGCTTGTACAAAACTTGGACTTGGATATCCGGCATGGATGAACAATCAAGGTGGTATGAACTACATGCTTGACAACTATGGTCCGGAAGGTATGAATCTTGAAGATGCAAGAGCATGGTGTCTTGGCGGATGTCTTGAATCTTCACCTGGATGCTTCCAACCATTGCATTTCGATGGAAAAGTAACCTGGGTACCTGGAGGAGCTTCACCAACTTGCGGTACAGGTGTTCACTTCCTTGCAATGCCTAAGATATTAGAATTAGTATTGACTAACGGTTTAGACAAGAGAACAGGAAAAAGAGTATATCCTGCACATAACAGAAAGCTTGATTCCTTTGAAGTTGTATATGATCAATGGAAACAATACATGGAAGATTCAATAAATATTCTTAATAAAGTAAACAATATTCAGATGGATATATGGAGAAAATATCTAATGCCGGCTGTTAACTCTTTGCTTAAACCGGACTGCTTCACCAAAGGGCAACACCTTGGAAATATGGGAGCTAGATATAATGCCAGCATCAATGTTGAATCATGCGGAACTATTACATTAATCAACTCATTAGCTTCTATTAAGAAAAATGTATATGATGACAAGAAGTTTACAATTGAAGAAATGACCGATGCCATGATTAACAATTTCGGTTTTAAAACTGCTTATGAAACAGGTGTATTCTCACCAGACTTCAGAGAAAGCACTGAAAACAGTCCTAAATATGAAAATATTTTTGCAGCTTGCGTAAATGCACCAAAATACGGAAATGCAATATCTTATGTTGATCAAATACTTAAGAGATATGAGTATGATATGTATGACATGGTACACAGATATAACTCATATTACGGAAAACCATTATACTTATGTCAGATATCAGTTTCAACACATGGTCCTCAAGGTTTTATAACATTGGGTACAGCTGATTCCAGACTTGCAGGAACCACATATTCAGATGGTTCTTTGTCAGCAGCACCTGGAACAGACAAGAACGGGCTTTATGCATTGTTTGAATCTGCAACTGTATATGATCACGGTATACACCAAAATTCTCAAATGAATCTTAAACTTCATCCATCGGCAGTAAAAGGATTGAACGGTACAAGAAAACTTCTTGACGTTGTAAGAGCTTACATGAGAAAGGGTGGATTCCACGTTCAGTTTAATATTGTTGACTCAAAGACTTTAAAAAATGCACAAATTACACCTGATAAGTATAGAGATCTTATGATTCGTGTTGCCGGATTTACACAATATTGGTGTGAAATCGGAAAACCAATTCAAGATGAAGTTATTTTCAGAACTGAATATGATGAAGCATAAAAAATAATCTAAGGAGGTATGATTATGAAACATAATAATTGTAAAAATTATATAAATTTAGACTGCGAAAAAGGACAATGTGCATTAACTAAAGGTTTAGTTCCTATAGACGGAGAAGGTAGTGATGCATGTTCTAATTTCAAACAGGCAGAAAAGTGCGGAGTTTGCAAAAACTTTTTTAATCCTGACAAGTACGGAGTAGGAACTTGCAAAGGCTTTGCCAAAGAAAATTGGGCATATGCTTCTTGTGGAGCATTTGCATGTGAAAAGTTTTGTAAGTAAAACAAAAATCAAAATAAAATAATAGGATCTAATATGGATAAAGAAAATATAAATTTAGGTACTGAAAAAAAGGGTTTGATATTTGACATACAAGCATATTCAGTGCATGATGGACCGGGTTGCAGAACCAATGTTTTCTTTGTAGGTTGTCCTATGCAATGTAAATGGTGCTCTAATCCTGAAAGCTGGAACAAGAAAAAACATATTATGTTTTCGGATAGAATGTGCAAGTGGGAAAAAGGATGCTCGGCATGCAGAAATGTATGCCCGCATCACAACATAAAATTTGATCAGTCAGGTAAACCAGGCATAAACTGGAGCGTCTGTATGGATTGCGATACATTTGATTGCGTCGATATTTGCCCGAACAATGCCTTTAAGCAGGTTGTCAAAGAATATACCGTAGATGAACTTGTGGCTATATTGAGGCGAGATTTTAACAGCTGGGGTCCGGATGGAGGAGTTACATTTTCCGGCGGAGACCCGCTCATGCATTATGAGTTTTTGCTTGAGGTATTAAAAAAATGTCGTACACTGCAAATTCATACAGCAATTGAAACCGAAGCATATGCAAAGCAGGAAGAATTCTTGGAAATTATGAAATACATCAATTTTGCATTTGTTGATATCAAGAACATGGACAGAGAAAAACATAAACAAGGGACCGGAGTTTATAATGATTTGGTACTTTCAAACATTAGGGCCTTGGTTAAGTCCGGATGGAAGGGAAGACTGGTACTTAGACAACCTACCATTGCAGGATACAATGACAGCGTTGAAAATGCTCTTAAATTAATTGAGTTCATGAATGAAAACAGTTTATATGAAATTAATCTTTTAAAATTCCATAGACTTGGTTTGACAAAATGGAATCAATTGGGGAAAGAGTACGAATATAGCGATCATGGTGATATGACTGATGAAAAAATGGAACTTCTTCAAGAACTCTATTTAGACAATAATATAGCTTGCTATATTGGTGATAACACTCCTTTCTAATGCTACACTAATAGAGCTGGTGATAATGACGATATTTTCATTTCGCCAGCTTGTTCAATAATTGAAATAATAAAAATTAGAGATTTAACATGGAGGAAGTAAATGAAAACAGCAAAAAAAGTATTTTTATATTTATTAGGTTTTTTCATATTAGCAATTGGTATAAATATTTCAAAATTAGCAGGGCTCGGTATTTCTCCAGTTAGTTCAATCCCTTATGCTTGTGAGCTTGTTTGGGGAGTCGAACTTGGCAAGGCGACATATTTTGTATATATGGGGTTAATGGCATTACAGATAATATTATTGAGAAAGGATTATAAAGCAAGAAACTTGTTACAGATTGTTCCAACCTTTATTCTTGGTACTTTTATAACATATACCAGTACTAAATATTTATTGTTCTGGCTACCTGTACCAGGTAATTACGTAATGCAGCTTGTATATTTATTTATAAGTATAGTGGTTATAGGTATAGGTGTTTCAGTATTTCTTATCCCTAACATCATGCCTCCACCGGCAGAAGGTCTTTGTGCAGCTATAGTTCAGGTAAGTAAGGATAAAATAAAGTTTGGTAATGCAAAAGTTGGAGTTGATACAGGTATGGTTATTGTTTCAGCACTTTTATCACTTATATTCTTAGGTTCTTTGAAGACTGTAAGAGAAGGAACAATTTTGGCTGCATTACTTGTTGGAAAAGTTGTCGGTTTTATTATGAAGAATTACAAACAGAGAATTGTTGAATGGATAGATAAGGGTGAATTGACAGAAGAAAAGAAGGCAGTCTAACAAACTTGTAAATTTTGCAGATTTGAATTATAATTAAATTATAACTAAATTAAGTGGGGGTTCAATCCCCCCATTGAAACCGTTTAATGACGGGCAAAGCTCTTGTTGAATTCAAATCTACATTGGGGGTATATTATGTTAATCAAGAAATCTGACATATTTACTTACATACAAGAACACATAAAAGAAATACCTATTCTAACTTTAAAGAAGGGTACATGTTTCTCCAAGGCAGAAAATATAGACAATAAAATATTTTATATTTTAAAAGGCACAGTTAAGGTGGAAAGTTATTCTTATACCGGAAAAAAAGTACTTATAGATGTCATTTCTGAAAATGAGTTTGCTGGACAGATCAGCTATATAAGAAAGCATAATTTTTACGGCAATAATATAGCCGTAACTAATGTCACTTTATTATGCTTAGATTATGATATAATGAGTATATTAATGAATAACTCAGATTTTTCAACATTTTTTTATTTTAAGACTAGCAATAGACTGTATGTAATGTATAAAAAGATGCTTATGAGTTACTTGTTTACTCAAAGTGAATTGGTATCATATTATGTTTTAGAGAATTCGCGAAATAATAGATTTATTTATAAAAGTATTTATGATGTATGTGAAAAATTAAACATTAGCAGAAGAAGCTTGTATAATATATTAAATAATTTTGAACAAAACGGTATTATAGAAAAATTAAATGAAGGTCCTTACTTGATAAAAAACGAAAAACATCTGAGGGAAAAATCTGATAAAGTTAAAAGATTTTCAGAAAATAATTATTAATGACAGTTATGTATGATTTTTGAAAGCTATTGATAATATATATTAATTTTAATAAGGATGATAAAATGGAAATTACTTTACAATTAGATTGTTCAAATATTGATTGGAATAATGTTTCTGAAATATTAAAACGAGTTGGTATGGGTTATTATGATGGCGAAGTTCATAGAAAAGCATTTGAGAACAGTCATAGTGTTGTTTTTGCTTTCGATGGAAAACAGATGATAGGATTTGGACGGGCTATTTCAGATGGAGCTTATGAGGCTGCAGTTTATGATATCGCAGTAGTGCCTGAATATCAGGGTAAAGGTGTAGGTAAAGCAATTATGGAGAGTATTATACAACGTCTTTCTCATTGCAATATCATATTATTTGCTTCTCCGGGGAAAGAACCATTTTATAAAAAGTTAAATTTCAGAAAAATGAAAACAGGAATGGCGTTATTTGTTAACGAAGAATTAATGTGTTCAAAAGGATTTACCGAGTAATAAAATAGCTATAAATACTGAACGAGAAATGTCAAAGCAGCTTTGGGATTTGGTTTGCATTTCTGTTGAGTTAAAAATTAACCATTGACAAAACACGAATCCGATGATAAACTGCATAACAATAATACAAAAACAAAACTGTTGAAGCGAAGATTAAACTGATATGTGCACTTACAGAGAGTCGGGGCGGATGAGAGCCCGGCAGAACGCAGTACAGCAAATGGATCGCTGAGGGTGAGGTGAAAGAGTTTACTCAAGTATCTGAAACGTGTGCTTACGTTACAAGGCAGAAAATGTGTTGGCATTTTTGTTAAAGTGGATTGATTTTCAATCAATTAAGGTGGTACCGCAGGAATTATACCTGTCCTTTTATTAGGGCAGGTTTTTTTGTTTTTGTAAATAAAACAAACATAGGAGATTAAAAGAAATGAAAAAATTATTATCAATTATTATTATTTTGGCAATGGTTATAAGTTTGTTAACGGGATGTAAAGCTACAAACGCAGAAGTAAAATTAGATTCTGACAATGAAAAAATCAAAATAGGAATAGTTCAGCCGGTTGAACATCCATCGCTTAATCAAATTAGGGAATATATTATAATCGGACTTGAAGAGCAGGGATTAAAGGATAAGATTGAAATTACATATAAAGATGCACAGGGAGATCCTTCTAATATCAATACTATTGTTTCACAGTATATAGGTGAGGAAATGGATGTGATCGTGCCTATTGGGACTTTAGCTGCTCAAAGCTCTTTAGCTTTAACAAAGGATATTCCCATAGTGTTTGCAGCAGTCAGTTATCCGAAAGAAGCAGGGTTGGTAAAAGATATAACAGGTGTTTCTGATGCAATAGATGTTAACTTAATATTTGATTTAGCACTTCAATTAACTCCTGGTGTAAAAACCTTCGGACTTATTTATAACAGCGGTGAAATAAATTCTGCTGCTGCTATCGAAAAAGCGAAGGAAGTCCTAAATGAAAAAGAAATTGATTATGTGGAAACAACAATTACTAATTCAAGCGAATTGCAGCAGGCAGTCCAATCAATGATGACAAAGGTTGATGCAATTTTTACTCCGACAGACAATACTGTTGCATCTGCAATGCCTGTTTTAGCAGCCGAAGCAATTAAAGCGAAAGTTCCTGTCTATACCGGAGCGGATTCATTGGTGGCTGATGGTGGCTTTGCAACAGTAGGAGTTGATTATAAAGAGCTTGGAAGGCAGGTTGCAGGAATAATTAAGAAAATAGTTGATGGTGAAAGTATTTCAAATATTCCTGTTGAAACTTTAAATGAATATACAAAGATAATTAACATTAAAACAGCAAAAGAAATTGGAGTTAATGTATCTGAAGAATTATTAAAAGAATTTCAGATAATGGAATAGGAGTAAAACATGAGTATGACAGCATTTATAGGGGCGATTGAATTGGGACTCGTTTATTCGCTCTTAGCATTTGGAACATATATATCATTTCGAATATTGAATGTCGCTGATTTGACCGTTGACGGAAGCTTCGTATTAGGGGCAGCTGTATGTGCAATTTTTACATTTAATAATATGCCATTGACGGGATTGATTTTAGCTATATTAGCAGGAGCTGTTGCAGGAACGGTCACAGCAGTTTTGCAAACTAAGATGGGAATCCAGCCGATATTATCAGGAATATTAACCATGACAGGATTGTATACCATAAATTTAATGGTGATGGGCGGTAAAGCCAATATACCCCTTTTAAATAAAGACAGCTATTTTACTCTAATGGAAAATGCAATCGGCGGAAAGTCATATAAAATAATTGGCTTGTTGTTGATAATATTTTCAGTTTTTATATTTCTTAATTGGTTTTTCAGAACTCAGCTTGGACTATCAATAAGAGCTGTGGGAGATAATGAAAATATGTGCAGAGCGTCCTCGATTGATACTGATTTTACTAAAGTAGTGGGTTTTGCTTTATCTAATGCCATAGTTTCATTATCAGGCGCATTGGTAGCTCAAATGCAACAGTCAACAGATGTTAACATGGGCTCCGGAATGGTGGTTATAAGCTTTGCCTCCATTATAATAGGCAGTGTATTTATAAATAATAAAAATATTACATTAGGGCTTATATCTGTGGTATTGGGTTCTGTAATTTACAGGTTGATAATTGCCTTTATTTTGACTACTAATTTTCCTCCTTCATATTTAAAGTTAATATCGGCATTGGTTGTAATAATTGCACTTTCATTTCCAAATATTAAAAAGAAGTTAGATATGACTAAATCTGAAAGGGGGAGATTGTATGCTAAGAATTGAATCTGCTCATAAAATATTCAATAAAAATACTCCTGATGAGCATTTGGCATTAGAAAATTTAAATTTAAATGTTTCAGAAGGTGATTTTGTAACAATAATAGGTGGCAACGGTGCAGGGAAATCTACTCTTTTCAATATAATATCAGGTAATATGCTTTGTGATTCAGGTATGATCGAATTAGATGGAAAAGACATTACTTTCATGCCGGAATTCAAACGTGCTTCTTATATCGGCAGAATTTTTCAAGATCCTATGAAGGGAACGGCTCCAAATTTGACAGTTGGTGAAAATTTAATTATTGCATATATGAGAAGCATGAAGAAAAATATATTACGTGTTCCTTATAAGAAGGAAAAGAATTATATAAAAGAGCGTTTGGCTGATTTAAATTTAGGGCTTGAGGATAGATTAAACACTAAGATAGGGTTGTTATCAGGCGGTCAAAGGCAGGCAGTTACATTAGTTATGGCAACACTTGTTAAACCGAAGCTGTTATTGTTAGATGAACATACTGCGGCGTTGGACCCGTTAAGTGCAAAGGCAGTAATGGATCTTACTGAAAAAATTGTAACAGAGAATAATATAACAACAATGATGATTACTCACAATATAAAATCTGCTTTAGATTTTGGAAAGAGAACCATTATGATGGATTCAGGGAATATTGTCTTGGATATTGACGGTGAAGAAAGAAAAAAACTCACAGTGAATGAGTTGGTTGGCAGGTTTAAAATGTAAAATTATAAATGTCATCCTGAAAGGGGTAGCGAAGGATCTCATAAAAAACACGAGATTCTTCGAGCTACGTTATCAGAATGACATATCAATCCAATTATAATTTTAATCAGTATAGACAAACACCTCTTCAAAACCGCATTCTGGGCAGTTTACTGTAACTTCATATGTATAAACAGAAAGCACCTTTACTTTTGTTACAACGCTTGCATTTTCATCCTTGCCTTTAAATTTTGCTTTTTTTTCTGCTTCCGGACCTTTAGCATAGTAATAATTATATCTTTTTCCGCAGTTTTCGCATTTGCGTCTGCCTTTAATTGCTAACATTAATTCACATCCTAAATAAATTTTGATAAATTTTAAATCATTATAATATGTTGTAAAAAGTTTTTCAAGATTAATAATTGAAAAACATATATTTTAATGATAGTATAATTTATATAGTATTTTAAACAAAGATGAGATTCCTTTTTTCATTCGGGATGACAAATTCGGAGGCAATAATGGATTGGATATGTGAAAAAAGTGCATTAACTGAAAATAAATTACATAATTTACAGGTAAAAGGTGATTATATTGAATTAAAGGAAAACGTTGAAGAAGGATTTTTGGAAACTTCCGTGATTGAAACCGAAAGGTTTATGGAAATAACTCCTTCATGGAATTCTAAAACAAATATGGACAACTCAGTTGAATTATTTATAAAAATAAGAGTAGAAGATATCTGGACACCGTATACGAGCTACGGCGTTTGGGCAACAGACGGAAATAATATAGGTATTAAAGAACGTGAAACCTATGAGTTGATGATAGTTACCGAGGACAGAATATTTGTTAAGGACGAAAAATTCGGTGATGCTGTTCAGATAAAAGTAGTGTTTCGAGGAAAAAGCCCTAAGCTTAGATTAATAGCTTTTAGTACAGATGCAGGTGAAGATGAAGAAGTTGAAGGTAATTATTTGAAAGTTCTTGAAAATATCCCTCTGATTTCTCAGCTTGCAAGCGGTCATAAAGATGCTCGTGTAATTTGCAGCCCTACATCTTTAACAATGACTTTAAACTATCATGGAAAAAATGTGAACCTTGATCATGTAACAAGAGGCACACTTGATTCCGGTAACAATGCATATGGCAATTGGCCCCAAAATGTTGCCTTTGCAGGTGAACAAGGAATGAGGGCATATACAAAGAAATGCAAATCAATAAATCCTGTTAAGAACTTTATAGCTAAAGATATCCCTGTTGTTGCTTCTGTATGTGTTCAGGATAAGGAACAACTAACAGGAGCCATTTCCGCTTTTCCTCATGGACATTTGATGGTGGTTGTGGGCTTTGAAATTAAGGATGGAATAGAATATGTAGTTGTTAATGACCCTGCGGCAAATTCCGATGCTGAAGTAAGAAAATCATATAAATTAGATGAATGGGTTAAAGTGTGGCGTCATTATATTTATGTGGTAACAAAATAATAAAAAATTCATCCTGAGCGAAGGATGAATTTCTTTTTATATATTTACTTCCAACAAATATGACGCCGGTATTATTTTCCCCTCATAATGACCTGCGGCTTGAGAAACTAAATCTTCTATATTTCCAAAGTGGGGTAGGTGTGTCAACATTAATTTTTTAACGCATGATTTTTCTGCTAACATACCTGCTTGTGTGCTGTTTAAATGTCCTGCGGTTGTGCCGTCCATATGTGAATAAAAGCTGCATTCGGCAATGAGTAAATCTGAACCTTTGAAAAAATAAGTTAATTCTTCAAAATATGATGTGTCAGATGTAAAGGATATTATTTTATTGTCGCATTTTATTTTAACACTGTAGCTTAAAACAGGATGATTGTTTTTTATAAAGGTTATTTCAAATGGTCCTAAATTTAGTATGCTGCTTTCATTGAAGCTCTCACCGTAGGTGTAAGCTTCCCATTTTAACAGTTTGAAAAATTCTCCGTCAGGAGCATAAATAGGTAACGGTTTATTAATTTCACCAAGCTGAGTTTTAATTTGACGTGCATATTGCAAAGGACCTATGTCGCAGCAATGATCATAATGATAATGAGTTATAAGCACAGCATCAATTGCTCCCAAATCTATAACCCTTTGAAGAGAGCTTATGACCCCGCTTCCGCACTCTAATAACAGCTTATAGTTATTATGTTCTATTAAATATCCTGAAGTTGCTTCCCCAACCTTGGGGAAACCGCCCCAGTGTCCGATTACTGTAATTTTCATAAATTCTCCATATTACATATTTTTAAATTGTGAATTGTACAATTCTGCATAAATGCCGTTATTATCAATTAAATCTTCGTGTCTTCCTCTTTCTAAAATGCCTTTATCTGTGATAACAATTATTTCATCTGCATTTTTTATAGTTGATAACCTGTGAGCTACAACGACGGTTGTTCTTCCTTTTGAAAGCTCTTCTAAAGATTTTTGTATCAATAATTCTGTGGCATTATCAAGTGCTGAGGTTGCTTCATCCAATACTAATATTGGCGGATTTTTCAAAAATACTCGCGCTATAGAAATTCTTTGTTTTTGACCACCTGAAAGCTTCACTCCTCTTTCGCCTACATATGTGTTATAACCATTTGGTAGTGACATTATAAAATCATGGATATTTGCCATCTTTGCTGCATTTTTTACTTCTTCTTCTGTGGCATCAAATCTGCCGCACTGTATATTATCAGCAATAGTTCCGGTAAACAAGAAAACGTCCTGTTGTACTATACCTATGTTCTTTCTCAGGGACTTTCTTGTGAAATCCTTAATGTTTATATCATCAATGTAAATACTTCCTTCCTCAACCTCATAAAATCGAGGTATCAAATGGCAAAGAGTAGTCTTACCTCCACCGGAAGGACCTACGAATGCAACAGTTTTTCCTTTTTCTATATTGAAGGTAATATCCTTTAATATTTCCTTGTTTTCATCGTATGAAAAGCTTACATCTTCAAATTTAATTTCACCTTTTACAGTTTGTATATCTTTTGCATTTGGTTCATCATTTTCTATATCTTTATCCATAATTTCTGTGAATCTTTTGAATCCGGATATACCTGATTGATATTGTTCTACAAAGTTAATAAGCTTGCGTATTGGATTTAAAAAGTTTCCTATATACAATATAAATGCCGCAAAATCTCCGAAATTTATGTATCCCTTAAAGAAAAATATTCCGCCGGCGCTTAAAACTAAAATATTTAAAAAATCTATAATAAAGGATGAACCCACATGAAACTCCGCCATAACCTTGTAGGCCTTTCTTCTTGCCTGCTGAAATTTAACATTGTTACGTTCGAACTTTTCAATTTCGACATCCTTGTTGCTGAATGCCTTAGAAACTCTTATACCGGAAATGCTGTTTTCGATTGTGGCATTAACCTCTCCTATAGTTTCCCTCGTTTCCATAAAAGAATCTTGCATTCTTATTCTTAACTTCATGGCGAAAAATATAAGAAAAGGTACAATGGAAAATACTATTAGGGCAAGTGGAAAATTAATAGTGCTTAGGGCTATAAATGAACCAATTAGCATTACTGCCGAAATAAATAAATCTTCCGGCCCGTGGTGAGCTAATTCGGAAATATCCATTAAATCATTTATGATTCTTGATGTTAAGGTTCCTGTTTTATTTTCATCGAAAAACACAAAGGGAAGATCTTGCAGGTGTTCAAATATATCTCTTCGCATGTTTGCTTGCATAATAACTCCCATTATGTGACCATAATAGGTTATATAATAGTTCAGTCCCACTTTTAATAAATATAAAACTCCAAGTATCACAAGCCATGTAATCATTAACTGAAACTGTTGGTTAGGCACATATATGTTAATGATGTTTCTTGTAATCATGGGGTAAAATAAATCACAAACCGCCATTATAAATGCACAAATCATATCAATGATGAATATTTTCTTGACGGGTTTGTAATAAGATATAAATCTTTTAGTCATTATTATTGCTCCTTGTTTAGTTTAGAAAATAAAGCTGCTACAATTACGTAAACAAATATTGCAGCAATATTAAATAATAAAATATTAAAAATGGTAAATTCTTTTATGTAGCAAATAAAAGCTACAAGTGTTAATGCAATGAGCATAGAAATGTTTGCTGCTTTTGATTCTTTTAACTTAAAAATTCTTCTTGATAAATCCCCTACGCTCCTATAATGCATGATATAACTTAATAATACAACAGGTAAGGCATAACTGGTATTAGTTTTAATTAATGAACAAGCTTGAGAAAAGACAAAAATAGCAGCCGCCAACAGTGCATAACTCCACCAATTTTTTTGCTGCATTTCTTTTTGCTTTTTTTTACGCATTTCGTACATAGTGCACCTCTATTATACATTTTATTAATAATAATACCATTATAGCCATTGATTTGCAATAGAAAAGCAATAGAAGAGCAATTGATAAATTAGTGAATGGGAGAAGAAATATTTTTCTATCAATAGCATATCAATGCTAATTAACTGCTAATTAATTGTATCTTGACTTTTTAGTGGAATTGTGTTAAACATAAAAATGAATTATAATGATATGTTTTCAAAATTTATTACAGATACAGAAATGATTTGATTATTAAGTTTGAAAATAGGTAAAATATTATTATAACGAAAATAGTTCAGTAAAAGATATTTTACGAAAATTTTATTAACTGGAAGGATTAAGAAGATGAAAAAATTTAAAGCTATTTTATTATTAGCTGCTGTGCTGGCGATTTTATCTATAACAGCATGCTCAAATCAAGAAAACACACCAAACAATAATGCAGACACCAAGACCAATCTCACAATGGGATATACCACAGAGCCCGAAGGTCTTGACCCTCACAGAACTGCAGCCGCTTCCACATTTACAGTAACCAATAATATTTATGATACCTTGGTAGGTGTAGCACCTGATTGGGAGCTGATTCCAAGGTTAGCCAAGAGTTGGAAAATTTCCGATGATGGGTTGGAAATTACTTTTAATTTAAGAGATGATGTAAGTTTTCATAACGGAAGAAAAATGACTGCAAAGGATGTAGAGTATTCGTTTAAGAGATTGAAGGATGCAGAAAGTCCAAGAGCAAGGGACTATGCAAATATAATAAAAATAGAAGTTTTGGATGAAAACAATATTAAATTTACAACTGAAAAATTAGATGTTGAATTATTAAAGGGCTTCGCTTATCCTTGGGCAGCAGTTGTTCCTGAGGAAGCTGCAGATAATTTAAAAACTAAACCTGTGGGAACGGGAGCATTTACACTTAAGGAATGGGTTCCCCAACAACATCTTACATTACAGAGAAATGATAATTATTATGGCGATAAAGCAAAGCTTGAATCGGTTAAGTTAGTTTTAATACCGGATGCTACATCTATGATGGCAAGCTTCCAGGTAGGGGACTTAGATATAATTCCATTAACCGGAGACCAAGTTACAATGGTTGAAAACAAACAAGAATACAAGGTAATATCTGAACCGATGAATGCCGTTCAAATTATGTCATTAAATACAAACAACCCTATACTTGCTAACGAAAAGGTTAGAAAAGCCATGGCCATGGCAATAAACAAGGATGAAGTAATTGATGCTTCAGTGTTTGGTTATGGTGATAAAATAGGTTCGCATTTACCTCCAACCTCACCTGATTATTTTGATACAAATGATGTAATAGAATATAATCCTGAAAAAGCAAAGGAACTGTTAAAAGAAGCAGGATATGAAAACGGGTTTGAAGTTCGTTTATCTCTTCCTAAAAACTATCAACTGCATGTTGATGCAGGTCAGGTTATAGCAAATCAATTAAGCAAAATAGGCATTACTGCAAAAGTTGAACTGATTGAATGGGGAACATGGTTAAGCGATGTTTATGGAGCTAAGAATTTTGATATGACTGTTGTAGGTCACACAGGACGACTTGATTCTTATGCATTTTTATCAAGATATAAATCAACAAGCAATGACTATATAAGCTTGAAAACAGGCGAAGTTGATGAATTGTTAGAAAGAGCGTTGCAAGAGCTTGATGGAGATAAGAGAAAAGAAATATACAAAGAAATTCAGGTTATACTTGCTGAAAAGCTTCCTGCAATTTATTTGCAAACACCAAGAACAATGATTGCTTTGCAAAAAAATGTAGATGGAATGCAAATATTCCCTATAGATTTTTATGATTTCAAGGAAGTATATTTTACAAAATAATAAGGTGAAATATGTTAAAATATGTGATAAACAGAGTGAAAAGCTCTTTAGTTATATTGTTTGTAGTATCGATGATTACATTTTTTGTTCTCATGATTATACCGGGAGATCCTGCACAGCTTATACTTGGTACAGATGCAACCCCTGAAGCAATAGAAGATCTTCATATTGCAATGGGATTAAACAGGCCATATTATCAGCAATATTTTGGCTGGTTGCTTAACTTACTAAAATTTGATTTAGGAAAATCCTATGTATATGGAGAAGCGGTTACTACATTGATATCAAAAGCTCTGCCTGTTACATTTTCAATAGCAGTTTTAGCCATGATTATAGCAACGATTACAGCTCTTTTTTTCGGTATTTTGTCTGCGGTCAAAAAAGGTTCGATAATCGATTATTTTTCAAGAAGCATCATGCAACTTGGGTCAGCCATTCCTTCCTTTTGGATGGGAATGGTTTTTATTGTTTATTTTGGGCTTAGATTAAAAGTTTTTCCTATATCCGGCTTTGTGCCAATGAATGATAACTTCCAAGAATTTTTAAAAAGTATAACTCTTCCTGCAATAGTTCTTGCAATCGGCGAAACAGGTACACTTCTTAGAATAGTAAGAAGTTCCATGCTTGATTCGTTGAAACAGGATTATATGGATGCTGCAAGGATTAAAGGTCTTGGTAATTGGAAAATATATATGAAATATGCCCTTAGGGGTGCGCTGATTGCCCCCGTTACGATTATAGGAATGCAGTTTGCAAAGCTTGCAGGAGGAACAGTGGTTGTTGAAACTATTTTCTCCCTTCCGGGCATTGGCAGATTAGTTTTAACTGCGGTTGAAAGAAGAGATATAGTTCTTTTGCAAGGGTTGGTTATGTTTATTACATCAACTGTCATTTTTATTACTTTAGTGGTTGATATATTGATAATGATTATAAACCCAAGAATTAAATCCGTCGAAAGAGGAGAATAAACGGTAAGATGAAAAAAAATTTAAGCTTGGGTATTGGAATATTTCTTGTAATACTAATATTGGCAGTTTGTGTATTGTCATTTATACATATGCCTTACGAGCCAAATGAAATGAATATTTCACAAAGATTCTTTAAACCGGATTTTGGCAGTGAGCATATTTTAGGTACTGATAATTTTGGACGAGATGTCTTAAGCAGGATTATGTACGGTTCAAGGAATGTGCTTTTGGTAGGAATCGGCTCAGTAACTTTGGGGACGGTTCTTGGAATTTTCTTAGGGGCAATTGCTGCAATTTACAATAGGTATATTAGTGCTGCAATTATGAGAATTATGGATGGCTTAATGGCATTTCCGGGCATATTGCTTGCCCTGATGCTCGTTACGGTTGTAGGAAGGGGTATCAAGGGCTCAGTTATAGCCATAAGTATTTTTATGGTGCCCGTCTTTTCCCGTTTAGTTTATTCTATGATTTTGGATACCGAAAATCTTTTGTATATAAAAGCTGCAAGAAGCTATGGAAGTTCAAACTTCACAATTTTTATGAGACATTATATACCGGCAATGCTTCCAAGGTTGATAACACAATTTAGTTCAGCCATCGGCTCTGCTGTTATGATTGAAACCTCTCTGTCATTTTTAGGACTTGGTATACAGCCGCCCTATGCAAGTTGGGGTTTGATGCTCAGCGAAGCAAGGCAATTTTTTTTAAATTATCCTTATTTAGCGGTTGCACCGGGTATTGCAATTATAATAACAGTTCTTGGTTTTATACTGATTGGTGATGGATTGAACGATATGTTGATTCACAGGAGGTCTAATAATGAATGAAACAGTTGTATTAAAAAACCTTCTGATAAAAGATGGAAACAATACTCTTGTGAGCAAGACATCACTTACGATAGAAAAAGGTGACATTTATGGATTGGTGGGAGAGTCCGGCTCAGGAAAAACCTTGACTGCAAAATCAATTATCAATTTATTGCCAAAGGACTTGAAATTTACTGCAGATGAAATCACTATTGCAGGTAAGAATATATTGAAAAGCTCACAGGATGAAATCAGATCACACATAGGGAAAAATGCAGGTTATATACCGCAAAACACCGTATTTTATCTTCATCCCATGATTAAAATTAAAAATCAAATTGTTGACGGTTATATGCATCACACGAAAAAAAATAAAAAGGATGGGTTGGAAAGAGCAACAGAACTGTTAAGTATGGTTGGATTTGAAAATCCGAAAAGTATTCTTAACTTCTATCCTTGGCAGCTAAGCGGAGGCATGCGCCAAAGAGTTAATATTGCTATGGCGTTGATGAATAGTCCTGAACTGATAATAGCTGATGAACCGACTACCGCTTTGGACAGTACAGTACAAAAGCAAGTCATGGAATTATTTAAGAAAATTAATGATGACAAAGGAATTTCAATGCTTTTAATATCTCATGATTTAAGTACAATAAAACGCTACAGCCAAAAAATCGGAATAATGTATGCCGGTCAAATTGTAGAATCGGGTAACACCTTAGATGTATTCGAAAATCCAAAGCATCCATATACAAAGCTTTTAATAAAATTGATGCCGACAATGAATATTAAGAAAAATGAACCAATTGCAGAAATAAGGGGATTTGTTCCTGAAAAGGGGAGAGACAGTCACGCGTGCTTATTTAAAGAAAGATGTCCATACGTCATGGATATTTGCAAAGTTAGTGTAGAGGAACACAACAATAACGGACATTATTACAGATGTAACTTAGAATAAGAGGAAAAATGAATACAGTGATAGAAGTTAAAAATATCAGAAAAGAATACATTGTGAAGAAACACTTCTTGACAGGTAAAACTCAGGAAAAAGTGACAGCAGTTAAAAACTCTTCATTTATAGTTGAAGAAGGTAAAACCGTTGGAATAGTTGGAGAGTCAGGAAGCGGTAAATCTACAACAGGTGAAATTGCAGGTGGATTGCAAAAACCATCCTTTGGCAGTGTGTTTTACTATGGGAAAAATATCATTGAAATGTCTGATGAAGAATATAAAGAGTATAGGAAAAATGTTCAATTTATATTTCAGGACCCTAAGGGATCTATGGATCCAAACTATACAATAGGGGATAATATTGCTTTTCCGCTAATTACTTTAGATATAGAAAAGAATAAAAAAGATGCCATGTCTAAAGTTGATGAAATGCTTGAAAAGGTTGGGTTGGATAAGAATATTAAAAATAAATACCCATCGGAAATCAGCGGAGGTCAGTGTCAAAGGGCTGCCATTGCAAGAGCATTGGCGGTTAATCCAAAGGTTATCGTTTGTGATGAACCGGTATCGGCATTAGATGTTTCAATACAGGCACAAATAGTGAATTTATTAAAAAAACTTCAAAAGGAATATAACATATCCTATATATTTATTTCTCATGATATAGGTGTTGTAAATTATATGTCTGATACGATAATTGTTATGAGAAAGGGTAATATAGTTGAAGCGGGAAATGCAAAGGAAGTTTTCCTAAACCCAAAGGAATGCTATACGAAGAAGCTTTTGGAGAGCGCGCTTCTATAATGAAGGAAAAGTTATGGATATAATTTTAAAAGAAAATGAAAAAATTGAAGACCTGCAGTGCAAGGGATTAAAAATCATTCAAAATAAAAAATGGTTTTGTTTTGGTATGGATGCAGTTCTGTTAACCAATTATTGCGATATAAAAAATAATTCTTCTATAGTTGATTTAGGAACAGGTACGGGGATAATCCCTATTTTATTGAGCGGTAAAAAGAATTATTCAAAAGCATATGCAATTGAAATTCAGCAAGAGGTTGCAGAAATGGCAAAACGTAGCGTATTGCTTAACGATCTGCAGGATAAAATCGAGGTACTGAATATAGATTTAAAGGATATTTTAAATTATTTAGAACCAAATTCCTTTGATGCGGTGATTTCTAATCCTCCATATAAACTTAACAACAGCGGGATTATTAACCCTTTGGATAAAAAAGCAATTTCAAGGCACGAGATAATGTGCTCGTTAGAAGATGTTATCAGCACTGCCGGCTCTCTGTTAAAACAATACGGACGCTTTTATATGGTTCATCGTCCGGACAGGTTGGCAGATATTATGTGTTTATTAAGGAAATATCGTTTGGAACCCAAACAAATACGGTTTGTTCATCCAAGAGCAAAAGAAAAACCAAATATGGTTTTAATCAGAGCTTCTAAAAACGGAAATCCCGAATTGAAATTTGATTCGCCACTATATATTTATGATGAGGATGGCAAATACACTAAGGATGTATACGATATATATGGCATGCAGGAATAAAGAGATGCATTTTGCCATCCGTAGTCAAAAAATAGGGTTAGGACTTCTTTAACTTTACATTATGAATTCTGTCTAAGGGTTTAACCGCAGGCCCTTCTAATACATTTCCTTTTATATCATATCTTGAGCCATGGCATGGACAATCCCAGGTTTTTTCTGCTTCATTAAATGAAAGTGCACATTTTAAGTGGGCACAAACAGGATTAATAATGAAATAATCTCCTTTTTCATCCTTGTAAACTCCAATTTTCTTGCTGTAGTAGCTAATAATTTTACCTTCTCCAACTTTAATATCATCTACATCATCAGGTGCAGAAACAATTCTTTTTGCAAAAGATTTTAATATAACGCCTACTGATGGGAAAAATTCTTTCAAAGACTGTGCAACAGTAAATCTTGATGGATTGAATACATCTGAAAAATCATCTTCTATATTCAAAACCCTATTTCTTAAAATTATGGCAGCGGCAGCTGAGTGTGACATACCCCATTTTTTAAAGCCGGTTGCAACATATAAATTATCTATATTGCTTGAATACTGTCCGATAAAAGGAATTTTGTCGTAGCTTATGCAATCCTGAGTTGACCATTTTGATACTACTTCAGCCCCGGGGAAATTATTGTTCAAAAAATTCTCTAATTCTTTGTAGGAATCTTCTTCATTATCCTTTTCTCCGGTACGGTGACTCCCGCCTGCTATTAAAAGAAGATTTTCCTTATCTGAAAATTGATATCTCATGGAGTAAATGGGCTCAGTATAATTTATATACATTCCTTCAAAGGGTTCTTCTTTTGTTTTGGATGCTATAATATATTCTTTTTCCTGGTATAACCTTAAAAAGTATAGTCCGAAGCTGTCATCAAAAGGGTAATGAGTTGCTGCTATTACCTTATCAGCCGTGATTTCACCGACATCTGTTGTTACAAGATGCTTTCCTTCAATAGGTTCAATGTTTAATGCTCTGACATTTTCATAAATTTCGCAGTTTTCAGATTTGTTTAAAATGTTAAAAAGAGTATATAAATATTTAAGTGGATTAAATTGTCCTTGATTTTTAATGCCTATGGCACCTTTTGCATTGTTTGGAAGCGGAGTGTTTTCGGTGTAAAAGCCATCTATTCCAAGTTTTTTATATGCCTCAAGCTCTCTTTTGATCAGATCATGTTCATAGTCGGTTACAGCATACACATATGCAGTTTGCTCCTTATAGTCGCAATTAATATTATTTTCATCAATTATTTTTTTGATTAATTTTATTCCTTCTTCATTTGCCTTAAGATATTTCTTAGCATCTTCAAGAGAAAAGCTGCTTATTAAATAATCATAAATCAAATCATGCTGCACTGTAATTTTAGCTGTAGTATAGCCGGTTGTTCCGTAACCGACAGTTGCAGCTTCTATCACTCCTATTTTTAGACCGCTGTCCTTCAACAAATATGCAGTGGTAAGTCCGGCTATGCCGGCTCCTATTATTAAAACATCATAACTTTTTCCTTTTAAATCATCCTTATTTTTTGTTACTTCAATTTTATTATCAGCAGATTCATGCCAATATGAACGTCTTGGATATTCCATATGGACCTCTTTCTTATTAAATCATAGTTTTTAAATATTGTTTCTTAATTATAGCAATTTATTCTTGACATTATTTTTGATTTAATGTAAGATGATACGTAAATATTAAAAAACAAATACAGTGATTGGAACAGTATGCGCAAGTGGAATCAAAGAGATGTAATCATTTGGTGAGAGATTATAATTCATAATGCGTTGAAGATCATCCATGAGTTTAATTTCTGAACTAACAGTAAGGAATTACGTATAAATGCGTTAAATTTTTTGAGTGACATATATTTATTTAAAGTATTTATATGTAATTTGGGTGGTACCGCGATTTTCGTCCCATGTCATTAGACATGGGATTAACTTTTTTTACAGGAGGAAAATATGAAGCAATTTAAAGATATCTCAAAAGCAGATTATAAACAATATGAGCAAGAAATATCAAAATATTGGAATGACATTGATTTATTAAAGCAAAGCGTTGAAACAAGAAATGATAAAGAACCTTTTATATTTTATGAAGGACCGCCTACTGCTAACGGCAAACCGGGTATCCACCATGTCATAGCAAGAACATTGAAAGATTCTGTTTGCAGATACAAAACAATGGAAGGATATCAGGTTAACAGAAAAGCCGGCTGGGATACACATGGCTTGCCGGTTGAAATTGAAGTTGAAAAACAATTAGGATTAAAGGACAAAACTGATATTGAACAATACGGTATCGATAAGTTTAATGAAAAATGCCGTCATTCAGTATTTACTTACGAAGCTCAGTGGCGCGATATGACTGAAAGAATGGCATATTTAATTGACTTGGATGATCCTTATATCACTTTAAACAATGACTACATCGAGTCAGAGTGGTGGATACTTGATAACATGTTCAAACAAGGTCTTATGTATGAAGGTCATAAGATACTTCCATACTGCCCAAGATGCGGAACCGGTCTTGCATCCCACGAAGTTGCACAAGGATATGAAGAAATAAAGACAATGACCGCATATGCAAAGTTCAAGAAAAAAGATGCAGATGAGTATTTCATTGCATGGACAACGACTCCATGGACATTATTGTCCAATGTTACTTTAGCCGTACATCCGGACGTTGATTATGTAAAAATCAGAACAAAGGATAAAGAGGATGTTAAGGGCGAAGTATATATTCTTGCAAAAGCTTTAGCACCTAAAGTTGTAACTGAAGAATATGAAGTATTAGAAGAAATGAAGGGTAAAACATTAGAGTTTGTTGAATATGAACAACTTATGCCTTTTATTGAAATTCCTGCAAATAAAAAAGCATTCTACGTAACGTGTGCAGATTATGTAACAACTGAAGACGGTACAGGTATAGTTCACACTGCGCCTGCATTTGGTGAAGATGACTATAACACAGGTATGAGATATGGCCTTCCAGTTTTAAATCCTGTTGATGACACTGGAAGATTCAGAGGAACACCTTGGTCAGAAATGTTTGTGATGGATGCTGACCAACCCATATTAAAATGGTTGAAGGAAAACAACAAGCTTTATAAAAAGGAATCCGTTCTTCACAACTATCCTCACTGTTGGAGATGCCATACACCATTATTGTATTACGCAAGACCAAGCTGGTATATTCAAATGACTAAATTAAAGGATAAATTAATTGAAAATAACAACAGTGTTGAATGGTATCCTGAATTTGTCGGTGAAAAGCGTTTTGGCAACTGGCTTGAAAACTTAAATGACTGGGCTATTTCAAGAAGCCGTTATTGGGGTACTCCGCTGCCGTTGTGGAGATGTGAATGCGGTCATGTGGAAAGCATCGGTTCAAGAAAAGAGTTAGCTGAAAAATCAGTAGAAAAAATAGATGAAAAAACAATAGAGCTTCACAGACCTTACGTTGATGATGTCCACATTGTTTGTCCTGAATGCGGCAAGCATATGACAAGAGTAAAAGATGTAATCGACTGCTGGTTTGATTCAGGTGCAATGCCTTATGCACAATGGCATTACCCATTTGAAAACAAAGAAGGATTTGAAAAATTATTCCCTGCAGACTTTATATGTGAAGGTATCGACCAAACAAGAGGATGGTTCTATTCATTAATTGCAATTTCCACTTTCGTTATGGGCAAATCTCCATATAAGAGAGTTTTGGTTAATGATTTGATTCTTGATAAATACGGCAAGAAAATGTCTAAATCAAGAGGAAATACGGTTGATCCGTTTGATTTATTCGATAGATACGGCGCTGATGCACTACGATGGTATTTGTTATATGTATCTCCTGCGTGGTCACCGACTAAATTTGACGAGGATGGATTAAGAGAAGTATTAAGCAAATATTTCGGTACAATTAAAAATGTTTATACATTCTTTGCTCTTTATGCTAATACTGATTCAATAAATCCAAAAGAATTCTTCGTTGAATACAAGGACCGTCCTGAATTAGACAGATGGATTATTTCTAAATTCAACAATTTAGTTAAATATGTAAGAGAAAGCATGGGCGTTTATGACCATAACAAGGCAGTAAGAGCAATTCAGGATTTTGTAAATGAAGATTTGTCTAACTGGTACATCAGACGTTCAAGAAGAAGATTCTGGGCAACCGAACTTACTGAGGATAAAAAAGCAGTTTATAATACAACCTATGAAATATTGGTTGGTGTTGCACAGTTGACAGCTCCGTTTGCACCATATTTATCTGAAGAAATATACAGAAATTTAACAGGAGAGCCTTCGGTTCATTTAAGCTACTATCCTGAAGCTCATGAAGAATTAACAGATGAAAATGTTGAAAAGAGAATGGACCTTGTTAAGAATCTTGTTAAGCTTGGAAGAGCTTCAAGAGAAAATGCTAAAATTAAGGTAAGACAGCCAATCAGAAAAATTCATATAGACGGCAAATATCAAGAATTAATAGAAGATTTGGTTCCATTGATTAAAGAAGAATTGAACGTTAAGGAAGTTGTATTCGAACATGACCTTAAAGAATTCATGGACTTCTCACTAAAACCAAACTTTAAGGTTGCAGGACCGATGCTTGGAAACAATGTTAAAAGCTTTGCGGCTGAGTTAGCTAAATCTGATTCATTGGAAATAATCAGCAAGGTTCAGTCAGGGCAGAAATGTGAATTAACTGTAAATGGTCAAACAATTGAACTTAACGATGAACTATTGGATATCCGTATATCTGCAAAAGAAGGATATGATGTATCAACAGGCAACAATTTATTTACTATCATCGATACTGATTTAACAGAAGATTTGATAAACGAGGGATATGCTCGTGAGTTTACTTCTAAGGTTCAGCAGATGAGAAAGAATAACGGATATGAAATGATGGATAGAATTAAAATATTCTACAACGGCACTGATGAAATAGATAAAGCTGTTAAGGAATTTGAAGAATTCATCAAAAAGGAAACATTGGCGGATTTCATTGAAAAAGTAACAGACAATACAATGGAAGTTCAAAACTTAAACGGCATAGACACAGGAATGAAATTAGAAAGAATATGATATATTAAAAACGGTATAGAAGATTTCTATACCGTTTTGCTGTAATCATGAGAGTAGTGAAGGATATAGCTATTTAGTGTGGAAAAAATCCATTAATTTTTTCGTATTTTCAACACTAAGTTGTCCGGGGGCTGACACCTTATTAAGTGATGCAAATGTAATACTTGAACCAAACAATTCTCCGGAAACCCTGGTTATAGTCCCTAAGGAACCCATAGACATAGTTATAAAAGGTCTATCTGCAATTGTTTTTTTCATTTTTAACGATGCAGATAATAAAGTCAGTACATCTTCTTCTGACTTTGACATTACCGCAATTTTTGTGATATCTGCTTTAAACTCCTGCATTTTTAAAATACAATTGATTATTTCATTTTCATTGGGAGTTTTATCAAAATTGTGAGTCGATAATATAACCTTAGTATTATTTTTAGCAGCAATTTTTATAATGCTTTTAATTTTCTTGTCAGATTTGGAGAGTTCAATATCTATTAAATCAATTAATTTACTTTCTATAATATAACTGTTGAGTTTAAAATACTCCTCTTCATCTATGTCTTGCATACCTCCTTCCTTTTTTGTTCTATATGTAAAAATTATAGGTTTAAAATAAATTTCACGAATTTTTTTAAGAAGATTTGTTACCTTATTATAGTCAGCATAATCTTTAAAATAATCTATTCTTAATTCCATTAAATCATGATCTGTTTTATTTAATTTCTCGATATCTTTTATTATTTCAATTTCACCGGAGCTAACTATTGGTACGCAAATTTTAGGTACACTATCTCCTATAACTAAATCTCTAACCTGTACAGTTTTCATTTTAATATGTCATTCTGAGGGCGTTGCCCGAAGAATTTTCCTTTTTAATTTTTGATACTATTAGATTTTTGTTATGCTTTCGTCATTTCCTCATTATTTTCTATTATATACCAATATTGAAAGAATTAAAACAATAAACTTTTATGAAAACATTATCACAAAAAATGTTGAAATTGCAATATTATTCGTTGACATAGGTTGATTTGCGTACTATAATATTATAAATTGGGGATAAAATATCTATATGCGCAGAGCACTTGTTGAATTGTCAATAATAAAGATAATTATTATGTCAGAAAGGCAGTGAGAGTATGAAAGGATTAGGAGTTTCACCGGGTATTGGAATTGGTAGAGCTTTTGTAATTGAAAAAAAATCAATGGACATTATTAAAACTCATATCAATGATATACAACAAGAAATAAATCGGCTTAGAAATGCAATTGAAGACGGTAAAAATCAATTAAATGATATTTATTTAAAAACTCTTAATGAAATAGGCGAAAAAGAAGCTCAAATATTCAAATCTCACGAAATGATGCTTGAGGATGATACTTTTATTTCAGAAGTAGAAAATAAAATAAAAGATGAATCCGTAAATGCAGAATATGCCTTCAATGAAGTGTCTAATTACTATATTCAGCTATTTGAAAATATAGAAGACGAATACTTAAGAGAAAGATCGGAAGATATTAAAGATGTAATGTCAAGAGTTCTAAAATCATTGCTTGGTATTAAAACTACTGATTATTCAAAAATAGATAAGAACTCAATCATAGTCGCCAAAGATTTGACACCATCAGATACTGCACAATTTGAAAAAGGAAAAGTTGCAGCTATGATTACCGAAATTGGCGGAAAAACTTCGCATGCAGCCATAATAGCAAGAATTATGGGTATACCCACTGTTATCGGATTAGACAATATAGCCGATAAAATCAAAGATAATGATGTTGTTATTTGTGATGGAAAAACAGGAAAAGTAATAGTTAATCCTAATGAAAAACAATTAAGTTACTATAATCAGAAAAAAGATAAATTAGAAAAATTATCAATTGAACTAAAAAAACAAGTTGGCTTACCAACTGTTACGAAGGATAATTTTGAAGTATCCCTTTCGGCGAATATAGGTACTCCAAATGATGTTGACAATGTTTTAGAAAATGATGCTGAAGGTATTGGATTATTTAGAAGTGAATTTATTTTTATGAATAGAAGCTGTCAACCAACTGAGGATGAACAATTTGAAGAATATAAAGAAGTTTTGCAAAAAATGGGCGATAAGCCGGTAATAATAAGGACTTTGGATATCGGTGGCGATAAAAATGTTCCTTACCTTGATATACCAAAGGAAATGAATCCATTTTTAGGATACAGGGCTATAAGGTTGTGTCTTGGAAATGTGGAAGTATTCAGAACCCAGTTAAGGGCCATTTTAAGGGCCGGTATTTATGGCAACGTAAAAATCATGTTCCCGATGATTTCTACTATTAAGGAACTGAGGGATGCAAAGAAAATTCTTGAAAAAGCAAAACAAGAACTTAAAAATGAAGGAATTCAATTTAAAGATAATATTGAAATAGGAATAATGATAGAAATACCTTCTGCTGCGATAATTTCTGATTTATTGGCAAAGGAAGTTGACTTTTTTAGTATCGGTACTAACGATTTAATTCAATATACATTAGCAGTAGACAGAATGAATTCAAAGCTATCTCATTTGTACAGCCAGTATCATCCAGCGCTCTTGAGATTAATTAAAGGTATAATTGATAACGCACATAATGCAGGCATTTGGGTTGGAATGTGCGGTGAAGCTGCAGGTGATCCAAAGCTTATTCCCATATTTTTAGGTATGGGGCTTGATGAATTCAGCATGAACTCACCTTCTATTTTAAGTTCAAGATATATTATCAGAAATTTAAACAAAAAAGATATGGAACAAATAGCAAAAAAGACATTAAATATGGAAACTGCGGTTGAAGTAGAGGATTATTTAAGCTGTTTGTTTGCTGATGAAAGTGATAACTATTTGAAAAGATGTAATGTTAGGAGCAAAAATTAATGAGCAAAAAAGTTTCTATAGTGTTTCACAGCGTTTGTGGAAATAATTACTTAATGGCAAAAGAATTTTATAATGAATTTAAAGAAAATAATGCAGAAGTACAGCTTTTAAGAGTAAAAGATCCAAACTATAATGAGCTTGCACAACAGTTTACAGTTGCAGGTCAGTATAAAAATGAAATATTAAACATAGAGGAAGCAAAAGCAGAGAAGCTTTTAGAAAGCGATATAATAATAATGGGTTCTCCTACTTATTACGGCAATGTATCCGGAGCAATGAAAAGCTTCATGGATACCTTTTCACCGTACTGGACTGACGCAAAATTTTGGGGAAAAAAATGCTTTGCTTTTACAACAGCAGGTAATGCCGAGGGTGGAGGCGACATGTGCTTAAATGCTATTAATGTTTTTTCACATCATATGGGCATGATTCCTGTACCGGTTCCTGCAGATTTGTTATCAGGACAGAATTTCCCGGCTTACGGACTAATTCATTATGTAGGCGATTATTCAAATTTAAGACCCAGCCGGGATGTAGTCTTGGCAATTAAAGAAATGGCAGAAAGATTATTGCAACTATAAAAATATGACGACTACAACCAAAGTCGTCTTTTTTAAATTCTTATAAAGGGGTAAGAAATGAAGTATAAAGTTAAAAATAAACAAAAAATAAGTAAATATTGCTTTGTATGCGGAACAGACAATAAAGAATCATTAAAATCTAAGTTTTATGAATTAGAAAACGGTGAACTTATGTCTATTTCAACTCCTACACCCACACACCAAAGCTATCCCGACAGAGTTCACGGAGGTATTATTTCTTCTGTTTTAGATGAGGTTATCGGAAGAGCGATCATGATAGAAGAACCGGATGCTTGGGGTGTAACGGTGGAGCTTAACATTAAATATAAAAAACCGGTACCCATAGATAAGCCAATTAAAACAATTGCAAGAATTACACGCAACACTCGTCTTTTGTTTGAGGGTACAGGCGAAATAATTTTAGAAGATGGAAGTATTGCAGCAACAGGATACGCAAAATATTATAAGATGAGCTTGGAAAAATTAGCAAAGGAAACCGGTGCAAATGATTCATTAATGATGGATGATTTATCACAAGCACCTGCGGAAGTAGAGTATTAACAATGAAAAAGAACGACATTATTGAAGTAACAATAGAAGATATGCATTTTCCCAACACAGGTATGGCAACCTATGAAGGGAAAAAAATAAAAATAAAAAATGCTATTACCGGACAAAAGGTAAAGGCAAGAATTAGCAGATCAAGAAAAGACAGTGCAGAGGCAAAAGCTCTTGAGGTTGTTGAGCCGGCAGATTATGAAATAGAAGCAGGATGCAAGCATTTCTTGTTTTGCGGCGGATGTTCATATCAAAATATACCTTATGAAAAACAACTGAATATCAAACAAAACCAAGTAAAGACAATTTTAGACAGTGTTTTAACAGAACCTTATGAATTTCTCCCTATCGTACCAAGTCCTAAAAAAACAGAATACAGAAACAAAATGGAGTTTTCATTCGGCGATGAAGTTAAAGAAGGACCTCTTACATTAGGTATGCATAAAAGAAACAGCTTTCACAGCATCGTCAATGTTAGCGGTTGTTCAATCGTTGATGAAGACTTTCGACAAATATTATGTAGTATTTTGGGCTATTTCCAAGGAAATAGTCAATCCTACTATCACAAAACCACTAATATTGGCTTTTTAAGATACCTATTAGTAAGAAAAGCAGAAAAAACAGGACAGATATTAATTAATTTAATCACTACAAGCCAAAGCATCCTTAATGAACAGGAATTTATTGATCTTATATTAAGTTTAAAATTAAACGGTTATGTAAAGTGCATTGCTCATTCAATATTTGACGGTGTAGCTGACGTAGCAAAAGCAGATACAATGAAAATTCTATACGGTGAAGATATAATAGAAGAAGAATTGTTAGGTTTAAAATTTAATATTTCTTCATTCTCATTTTTTCAAACCAACTCCCTCGGAGCTGAAAAACTTTATTCAATAGTAAGAGATTTTATAGGAACAACTAAGGATAAAGTAATCTTCGACCTTTACTCAGGAACAGGAACCATCGGTCAAATATTAGCGCCTGCAGCCAAAAAAGTCATGGGTATAGAATTAGTGGAAGAAGCAGTAGAAAAGGCCAACGAAAATGCAAAGCTAAACAATTTGACCAACTGCACCTTCATTGCAGGAGATGTTCTCAAAAAAATAGATGAATTAAACGATAAGCCGGACATCATAGTTCTCGACCCTCCAAGAGAGGGAATTCATCCAAAAGCCATAGAAAAAATAATAAACTATAAACCTGATACCTTCATCTATATTTCCTGTAAGCCAACATCGCTCACCAAGGATCTCCCTGTCTTCCTCGAAAACGGTTATAAGGTAGAAAAAGTTCAATGCGTTGACATGTTCCCAATGACGCCGCACGTAGAAACGATAATTCTGATGACGTATTGTAGGTGAAATAATAAATATGGAACGAAATCATAAGATGTGTAGCTTGTTGAGTTAAAATAAGAAAATAGGGCATAAAAGCAAGTTTCAAACCCAGTTTTTTATTTGTTAGGTACAAAAAATGTTTTCATTAATAATAGATAAATAAATAAGTTTTAATTATTTTTGACAATTTGAAATGATTATAACTTGTTTTACGGAAAGCATTGGATGATATACAATGTGGTATTTTATTTATGTCTATTATATAATAGGAAATTTATCCAGGGGCAATAAGGGAAGTTTTTATTGTATTATTAAACAATAAGTCATAAAATAAGTATAAGTGAAATTATGATATTAGTGTATTTAGAAGTAAAATATATTTTGCTATAGCAATGGGAAGTTACCATGACTGTAGTAACAAATTTCATTACAAGTCAAGAGTTTCTATACATGGACAAAGTCTATGGTGTAATTAATAAAAGAGATGCATTATGGTATGCAGTGATTTTAAAGAATTTCACCTTTATTACAATATTGTTAATACCTAAATTTTTTGCTAAATCGTTAGAGTTGGCACAGAAGTGGTAAATTAGATTAGATATTAAGCATAATAAATAATTTTACAATATGAACGATATATAGTTAATTGGAAGAAAATAAGTGTTTTTGAGACCGTGAATCAAATAGGGAAATAGAGTTTTATGAGAGAGAAAATAAAATGGTTATAGGGAGTGTAAATTATGGAAAATAAATTACAGCAAGAAATTGATAATATGTCAAAAGCTATAAAGACTGATAATTATCCTATGTCGATTGGTGAACTTGCAAATCTTTACTTAGATGGAGATTTGAACATAAATCCTATATATCAAAGAATGTTTAGATGGGATATTAACCAACAATCAGCATTAATTGAATCAATCTTGTTATCTATTCCTTTACCACCAATATATGTATATCAGAATGATGCTGGTAAGTGGAATCTAATAGATGGCCAGCAGAGATTGTCAACTATATTTAAATTTATGGGGATTTTGAAAACTGATAAAAATCTTGAAAGAGATGCAGAAGAGTCAGGAGTAGACTTAAGTAAAAAAGAACCACTTACAAAAACTAAATTTTTACCTTCGTTAGAAGGAAAGTATTGGGAGTGCGATGATGAGACAAATTCCCTTACAGATGCGCAAAGAAGGTATATTAAAAGATCTAAAATTTTGATTATAATTATTGATAAGAGCAGTGATGAATTTGCTCAATACGAAATGTTTCAAAGATTAAATACTGGTGGCAGCCACTTGAGTCCGCAAGAGATTAGAAATTGCATACTTGTAATGCGAAATGAAGAAACTTATAAGATTATGAAAGAGCTTAGTAAGTATGAAAATTTTATGAAAGCACTTCCTATCTCTGAAAAAGATATTGATGAGCAGGGATATATGGAATTAGTTGTGAAATATTATGTTTTAAGATACTCTGACATGAATGTTGGAGATTCTGAAAATTATAACAATTTTCTGACTGATGAAATAATTAATATCATTAAATCTAGTAAAATTGATTATCAAGAGGAAGCTGCTAAATTTAAACGGGTATTTGATTTAATTGTTAAAGAATTGGATGAAAATGCGTTTAAAAAATATGATTTACAGAAACAAAAAAATGTTGGACCAGTGCTTGTTGGCACCTATGAGGCTATCATTCCAGGCTTAGCAGACAATATTGAGTACTATGAAAAAAATGAAGGTAAGCTTATCGAAAAAATAATTGCAATGTATAAAGAAGATGAGTATCAGAATGCTATAAAGAGAGGAGTGCGCCCAGTAAGTCGAATGAAAAGACTTGCAGCTTTTAGTAAGGAGGCATTTTCAAGTGAAAGTCAAGATAAAAACAATTGAGAAATTAGAAGATTATCTAATTGCTGATTTAGCATGGAGAAAAAAAGAAATGATTTCGCTTAAGATACTTGTTGAAAGAGATACTGTAAATGAACCTATTTTGTTGCGAGCAGGAATTGCATTATTATGTGCACATTTTGAAGGTTTTATTAAAAAAAGCTGCAATAGTTATATAGCGTATGTTTCTTCACAAAATGAGAAGTACTCTGGACTTAAAGATACATTTTCTGCACTTAAGTTGGAAAAAGAGTTTTCTGAATGCGCAAAGTCCGAAAAACATAGTAGACATTCTAGTTTAATAAAAAAATATAGAGAACTACAAAATTTAAAATTTAGAATGGATTTTTTTGAAGAAAATCCTATAATATCGACACAATCAAATCCTAGTTCTGAAGTTCTAAGGGAAATGTTATTTTCAGTTGGTATTGATTCAGAGATTTTTGAAACTAAGACAAACTATATTGATTCAAATCTTTTAGCAGAAAGGCACAGAATTGTTCATGGTGAGCGTTCGGATTTAAAAAAGGAAGACTTTTTATCTACATATGAGATTATTATCGATATCTTAGATGAGTTTAAAGAATTAATAATTGAGTCTGCTAAAAATAAGGTATATTTAAAGGCGGTATAAAATTGAAATTTGATAATGAAGTTATTCAACAGATTGTTTCAAATACAAAAACATATGAAACAAAATATGATAAGTCTATACGAAGAGATAACTGCCAATACTTTACTCCATATGATATAGCAAAATATATGTGTGAGATGTTTGATGTATTTGATAAAGTATCATTAAAAGTATTAGATCCATGCGGGGGAACAGGAGTTTTAGAACTATGTATTATTGAATATCTGTTGAAAAGAGCAAAACTACGATATTTACTTATTGATATATATGAAAAAGATATTAATGTTATTGACACATTAGAAAAGAACATTGAAATAATTAAGAATAGCATTAGAGATAGTAATTTAAAATTACAGATAAATATAATCAATGAAAACTACATTCTTAAAAATAATGATTTTTGGAATAAACAAAAAAATGGTGATTATGATCTTGTAATTGGAAATCCACCATATAAAAAAATTGGCAAAGATTCAGAAGAAGCAAATGTAATGAGTAATATTGTTTTTGGACAGCCAAATATTTATATGCTTTTTTTGGCAATGTCAGTATTACATATGAAAGATACTGGTCAGTTGGTATATTTAATACCACGTAGTTTTTGTAATGGAAAGTATTTTAAAGAGTTTAGAAAATGGCTTAAGGACAATTGTTATTTATCATGTATACATAGTTTTTATGATCGTTCAAAAATATTTAATGATGAAGTTCTACAGGAATTAATTATTTTAAAGATTGAGAAGTTTCAAAAAAAGGAAATTGTAATATCACATTCCCAAAATAGTTTAGATCTTAAATATTCTCAAATAGAGATGGTTGAGAGTGATTTTATTTGGGAATCATCAGAGTTGTTAAGAATACGCTTGCCATTACATAGTGGAGATAACTCTGTATTAAACATTTTTGAGAAATTCACATGTACTATGGAGGGGGTAGGGATAGTGTTTTCAACTGGACCAGTTGTAGATTTTAGAGTAAAGAGTGGATTGTCTGAAAGTGAGTTTGCAAACTCTGTGCCTGTTATTTGGAGTGCTCATTTTGGAAAGAATGAAATTGATTGGCCAAATAAAAAGAAAGAAAAACTGCAGCAGTATATAGCTTTAAAGGGAAATGAAAATATATTAGTAGATAGAAATGACTACCTATTGATTAAAAGATTTTTCAGTAAAGAGGAAAATGGTATTAAAATTAACATCCTGTGGAAAGAAAAATTTTCATATTCTAAAATTGGAATTGAAAATCACGTTAATTATGCAAAGCTTGATGATAATAAATTATTGCTTGCTATTTTTGTATTGTTTAAATCTAGAATATATAACAGATACTTTAAAATAATCAATGGAACTACACAAGTAAATGTTTCTGATTTAAATATTTTACCTGTTCCGCCATTGCAAGATCTAAAACTAATTGGTGGAAAAATTGACAAGAGAAAGTTGAGTGAAATATCAAGTGATGACTGCGACAAAATAATACATGAATATTTAAGAAATTTATAATAGTTTATTTTGGATTAACTTCTGCAAGTTAATTTTTTCTATTAAAACGAAGACATTCTGTGAAATGAATTTCCCGGCAAGGCCATACTAGGCTTACTAAGCATCTTTATTGTCGCTTCAAGGCATGGAAACTGTGCTGTTAATAACTAATTCAAATGTTTTTAGAGGTTAAATAATACTCTGGGAAATCTGACTCAAAATAATATTTTGCTTCTATAAATAATTTGTTTCAAATAATTAAAATTATGGGCAAGTCTTTAGCTTCAATGAAACTCTAAGATTTGCCCATTTATTATTTATTTGTTCAATATTCTAACGTATTTAATTTCAAACAACAAGGATATATGTAATGATTGTAAAATATAAATTACAGTAGTGACTACCTATTGAGATTAAAATCAAATTTTCTAATATTTGTAGAATATTGGAAAAAGTTGTGCTATAATAATATTAAAAAGAGGTTAATTTGAAGCTGATAAGATGTATCAGTTGGGATTAAAAAAAGTGGTAGTAGCAAGGTTCAAATTATTGCATTACGCGTATATTTTAGTGGTCATTCTTTTGATACATAAAAATGATTTCTAAAAGAAATATTAATATATTCATTAGGATTTATGGTGTTTTCCAATGAGGAATGTAAAATGATATTTGTCGTTTCGAATTTTTTACAATCTGAATACTTCTGCCAAAGAAAGCTGCTTGATATCATATACATAAAACATTTCTCAAGTGTTTGGTATTTGTTTCTTGATAACTCAATTTTTCCATTAATCAGTCAGAGGTGCATTTTTTTATTTAAAAATCACCCCTGTGATTGCGTTTATTATAGGTTAATGTTTGGTTTTTATTTCTTGTAACGTACAAAAAAATTATATGCTTCATTCCAAGCTTGTTCCGGCGTTATTGCCCAACCTGCACCTTCATTACACCAATCGCTATAATAAGCAAACAAGACCCAGTGATAGGGCTGCAATTTATTATCATCTTTACTTGGAGTGACCATAATTTCTATTTTATAATTTTGATTCAATTGTAGTACCCCTTTCATTAACTTAGATTTATTATTACCATATGAGGAGGAAATACACAATATGCTACTAGAAAAATATCAGGATGACTTAATACAGTTAAAAAAAATTGCACAAGAACAAGGAAACATGATTAATATTTCAATTATTCTTATTACAATTAAGCCCAAAAATGATGAACTGCAAATGGTTTTTGAGTATTTCAGCGAAAACGGCATTGATATTATATATTCTGATGTTGAACCTGATAGTCCGGAAAGCTATGAATCTGACGGCAATATAAGACCATTTGACCCTAATAAAATTGATATAAAAATGGATAAAATGACTATGGATTCATTGATAAAAAGAATAAAAGATGGTGCTTTTGAGTTTGATACAGACTTTCAGCGAAAGGCCGGCCTGTGGAGCGATGTGCAAAAAAGTCAGCTTATAGAATCTTTGTTATTAAAGATACCATTACCAGCTTTTTATTTTGATGCAAGCGATGAAGATAAATATTTAATAATTGATGGACTACAAAGAGTCACTACAATCAAGCAATTTGTAGTCGATAAAAGCTTTTCTCTCAAAGGTATGGAATTTCTAAAGGAACTTGATGGCTTAAAATTTGATGAATTACCTCGTTCCCTGCAAAGACGTATTGAAGAAACTAATATTAATGCTTATTTGGTAAGCCCTACCACGCCTTCAAATGTTAAATTCAATATTTTTAAAAGAATTAATACTGGCGGATTAACACTTGAACCGCAAGAAATTAGGAATGCATTATACCAGGGTCAAGCAACTAAATTCATTAACGAACTTGCAAAACTTTCTCCGTTTTTAACTGCAACAGACTATAGTATTAAAGTAGATAGAATGCTCGACAGAGAATTTTGTTTAAGGTATGTGGCATTTACTTGTTTACCGTTAAATACATACTATGGAGTCATAGATGATTTTTTAAATTCGGCGATGGTATATCTAAATAATAGTTCCTATGATGAAAGAAAAAAGATTAAATGTGATTTTCTTCGTGTTATGTCAACATGTTATAAGATTTTTGGAAAAAACGCTTTTAGAAAGATGTCCTCCGATGGAAGAAGACGTCCGATTAACAAAGTACTATTTGAAGCATGGTCATATGCAATTTATAATACACAACATCAAAATTTGGATAAGTTAATTAGCCGAAAAAGTGTTGCCCAAAAAAAATTCATTGCTTTGTGTGAACTAGATACCTTTGTTAATGCCATGAAAGCTAGCGAAAGAAAATCAATGATTTATAGGATCAAAGAAGTGCAGCGACTAATAGAAGATGTTTTAAAGGAGGATTAATTAATGATTAATAATATAAGCCTTAAGAACTTTAAGTGTTTTGAGTCTATAAAAATCGAACTATCAAATTTAAATGTGCTTTCTGGAATTAATAGTATGGGTAAATCAACTGTTATTCAAGCTTTACTTTTACTAAGACAATCATATAATATGGGGTCGATTACACAAGGGATATACTTAAATGGAGAAATCGTAAACATCGGAATAGGTAGTGATATACTTTATCGCGATAGTTCTATTGATGAAATGGAATTGGATATTGTTAGTGAAAATCAGAATTTTCATTGGGTTTATTCATATACGGCGGAATCTGATTTTATTAAAGTAAAAAGTACTAATGTTAAAATTGAAAATTTAAAGACCCACAATCTTTTTCAACCTAACTTCTGTTATATTTCTGCAGAACGTATCTCTCCGCAAAGGTTTTATAAAAAATCATATCATGAGGTTGTGGATAAAAAACAAATTGGTTATAAAGGAGAGTTGTTTGCCGATTATCTTGCTGAAGGTGGACTGCATGAAAAGGTTGTAAATGAAAAAGTTCTTTATCCAGGTACTGAACGCAGCAACTTAACCCTTCAAGTAGAAGCGTGGCTCTCAGAAATTAGCCCTGATATTAAAATAGGTATTATTGAATATACTCCTGCCGGTCTTGTTGGCGTTTCATACACAATTGGCGGTGCTTCAAATTCTTTTAATCCACCTAATATTGGATTTGGAATAAGTTATATTGTTCCAATAATTATTGCCATACTAAAAGCTAAATCAGGGGATTTAATTATATTGGAAAATCCTGAAGCGCATTTACACCCTAAAGGCCAGAGAAAAATGGGAGAGTTAATCGCTAAAGCTTGCGCAGGAGGTGTTCAGGTTATACTTGAAACGCATAGCGATCATTTATTAAATGGAATACGTCTTGCTGTAAAAAGGAAAGAAATAGATCGCAATTCAATTAAGCTGAATTATTTTTATCGCTGCTACAAAGATAACAAAATAATTCATACAAAATCATCACCCGTTATTTTAGATAATGGAAGTCTTTCAGATTGGCCAGAAGGCTTTTTCGACGAATGGGATAAAGCTATAGATGAACTGTTTTAGGGGGAATATATGAATATTGTTTTAAATGAGCTGTCAGTTCTGCAATGTAACAACGCAACAATTTCTGTATATGAGGCTAGAATGATTATTGATAAATTTGTCGAGATTTTGCACGAATTGATGACTCATAAGTGCATTAAGAGTATAATTGCTACTGGTGATATCTATAATCTTTATATTACTTCTGACTATGGTATCCAAGAATGGCTCAAAGATAAAGAAGTTCCGAAGAATCGTAGAGACTTTGTAAGAAGTGTTTATGCCAACCGATGCGAATATATTAACAAAGATAACTATAATTTAAGTGAATTTAAGGTACATGTAGGAGAAAGAGAACTAATCGGAATTGGATGCCTGGTTGCATATGAGTTATGTGGGAAAGTTATCAGCCTACTAACACATCAAGCGTGGAACGAAAGTACAATAAGAGGTATTTATACTGTCCTTGACTTGGAGACTAACAATATAATCTGTACAGAAACTCAGTTGGAAAACATTTCAGAGTTCAATCAAATAGAAAGTGTACAAAATGAAAGTGTTGAAAGTATTTTTCAAAGTATTTCGTCTGGACAAGATTTGTGGGATCAGAGAGACTTTTTGTTTCCCAATTTAGAATTTTGTGACAGTGTCAAATATCAATTGATAGAAGACTCGGAGAGATTTCATATTCAACAAATCTTAATACGACTTCAACGTATGAACCAATATTTTGGAGATGATGATACGGTTTATAATCCTCAAAAGCTTGGTTTTAACGCACGTACAGAGTCTGAAACTGTTCAACAAAATTTAGAATTAAAAAAAGAAAGATTGTTCAAATTACCTGATGGAACTTTTAAGTACTTTTTTGATCATATTGGATTCACCGGAAAATACTGCGGTAGAATACATTTTTGGCCGGATAAAGCTAACAACAGATGTTACATAGGGTATATTGGTAAACATTTAAAAACCAAAAAATTTACAACATAATGACACTGTACCTATTAATCCTGCTAACTGTAGTGAAGCAGTAACTCCTGCAGATAAGGCTAGCATTATATTAGTATGATATCATGATAAAGAAACTGTAGAACTTATAGTAGCAGTAGGAATAGCTACACCATTTTGAACTCTGTAAAGCATAAATTCCTCATAGGTGCAAAAGACTATGCACAATCAATTATTAATGGGTATATTGAAAATTAAAATTAATATCACCTACTGCATTTATGCTATGGTTTGAGTGAGTATCTTAGGCGCCTAAATATCTTAGAAAAACCAATCCATATGACTGCTTTTAAATATAACTTGCCGCAAGGGATTTATATCCTTAGTTGACATCATTATCATCGCCTAAAGGCATGTGGAAACAGTGCTTCTGATAACCAGTAATTCCAACGGGTGTAGAGTCTAGGGTAAGTGCTCTGGGTAAATCATAGGGCAACGATTTTGAAATGCGTTTCAATGATTTATTGATTTAATAGTTTGGGTAAATTTTTAGGATTTTTGCTAAAAATTTGCCCGTTTTTATTTTGATTGATATCATTAAATTATCATCATTAAAAAAAAAGAACCTTCTAATATTAAAAAGCAGATTAGGCAATATACAGTAATAAATATGTTTTAATACTTGAGCAAAAATCTTCTTTAGCTAAATTAATAACTTGATTAGTTTAATGTTGAATTTGATTATACAACAAATAAGCTTAGATATGCTGATAAATTGAAGGAAAAAGTATATGACTTGATAAAATTAATCCATACTGTAGTACAGAATTATATGTATTAGAACAAAATTCAGACACTGATGATGAATATAAATTTTCTTGTTTGTAAAGTACATAGATAGCAAAGTAGATGGATTGCGTTTTTAAAAATTATATCACGATGAGATTCGTCAGCTATTTACAGCTGAAGTAAATACAGAAAAATATCGTGAGCCTCAAACGAAGTATCATGCAACAGTGAAAGTGTATAAAGAATGGAATGATTTAGAGAATAATTTTATAATACTAGCTGAATAACTAATCGATTAACGAAAATTTGTTGAAGCGAATACTAATCTGTAAAATAAGTATGATTACGAATCACATGGCAAGTATTAGGTTGACTTAACGACCTATATACTTGCTTTTTTTATGTCCAAAATAAATAGTTCGGAGCTATAGAACCGGATTTAAAGTAGGAGTCAAATAGTTGATGCCAACGATTCTAGAGCATGAAATAAGTGTTTGCACTAAAAATATTTATTAACACTTAAAAATAACTGTTTTATAAGTTTTTTTATATTTATATAAATGTATTTTGTAATATGTGTTAATTTCATTATTAAATAATATTTTCGAACAAGTTTTTAGCATTTATTTTACTATTAGTTTGTCCATTTGTTATGTTCATTTCACATCATATCGTAAGATTAAAGCGCTTGATGCACTCACTAAATCTTCTGCATCCTCTAAGCCTATGATGAATCTGAAGAAACCTTATGTAACACCTTAAATGGAAGGATTTATGAAAGAACTGCGAGCAGTATTTTAAAACGTCATTAAACTTAAGTAAGCAGACAATTTGTAATTATAAGATATGGATAATACTTTAAAGAGTGTAAGATTACACGTAAAAGAGCTTGATGATGTATGGACGTTAATCGGGACAATCAAAGTAGATAAGGGTTAGAAACTGGAAATACAATTTGATTTTAAGGGTAGTGATGGAACAGATAGTAGATGCTAATTATTTATAAATATGGATATTTAAAAATATCTGGAAAATAATACTGCTTATTGTTGAGAAATAGTAGAATATGCTATAAAATGATAATTAACAATATTGTTGTTGATGGTATCAAATTATATATTGCGTAGGTTATAAGAAAGTACGGGTTGGATACGGGGGAGAATTTTAATCTGCCAAAATGCAAGGATGTAAATCAGCTGAAGTGTCAGGTGAAGAAGAAAAATGCTACCAAGGGTGCACTGAAGCATTTTTGGGATAGTGTAGAAAGAGATGAATTGACAAAAAACATAAGAGTCTTTACTATGTAAAAATAAGCTCTTTTTACACAGTAAATTACTATGTTATAATAAATGACAAAATAGACTAATAAGCGTAGAATATATGTTAGATTGGACTAACGGAATGGAGGTAGAATATGAAATACGAATTGTTACCGCATCAATTTGAAGCAATTCAAGCCATTCAAAAGAGTTTTTCTGACAGAAATAATCAAAATTGTGGGATTGTTTCAATACCAACTGGAGGAGGAAAAACATATACAGCAGTATATTGGTTAAATGAAATATTGCATAGCCATGAAATGAAGATAATATGGTTTGCACAATCTTTCGAACTACTCAACCAAGCATATTATTGTATGAAGGATAATTTATCTCAAGATTTATCAATCAGGAGAGTTTCTAGTGAAAAAGAACACAGTAAGATAAAAGACATAAAAAAAACAGATGATATTATTTTAATCACTACACAAAGTGCAATTAAAAATGCTGAGACAGAAAATGCGTATTCGTCATTTGTGAATGGTAATTTTGAGAATTTAATATGTGTTTTAGATGAAGCGCATCATGCGCCGGCATATGGTTTTCGAAAGATGGTAATGGAACTAAAAGAAGCTGCACCTAAGTTATGGCTTTTGGGACTGACTGCAACTCCGACATATACAAATGAAAGTAGAAGAGGATGGCTCTGGGAAATTTTTGATAATGGGGTTATCTATGAGGTTGAAAAGGAATTATTACAACAACAAGGAATTCTTGCAAAAGAAAGTTTCAAATATATTAAAACACCTACAAAGATATCTTTGAATGAAGAGGACTATTTCTGGTTAGTAAAAAAGCACCGTGAAATTCCAGAGCATATTATCGAGGAATTAGCAGAGAATAAAGAACGAAATGAATTCATAATTTTTGAATACCTTAATAACAAAATGAAGTATGGAAAAACCATTATTTTTCTAGACCGATGGTATCAATGTGAGTACATGAAAGCTGAATTCCAAAAACATGGTGTAAGGTGTGATGTAATATATTCCTTTGACAATGGCAGAGATAAGACAAATGGTGAAGTTATTGAGGAATTTAGAAAAGATGAATTTGATGTACTTCTTAACGTAAAAATGCTTACAGAGGGTGCTGATATACCTACAGTAAAGACTGTATTTATTTCCCATGAAACACAGAGCTATATCCTGTTTAATCAAATGATCGGACGTTGTCTACGTGGAGAAAGAGCCGGAGGAAAGAAAAAGGAAGCAAATATTGTGTTATTTGGAGACAAGTGGGATAAATCGGTTGCATGGTATATCCCATCGGGTCCAGGTGAATTAAGTGAAGAACGTATTGAGCGAACCAATCATCCTATCTATACTTTTCCACTTACAATGCTTATGGAATTGAATAAGGCATTGTCTAAAGACAATAAATTTATTGAAGATTATTCTGAATACGTTCCAGATGGATGGTACACTGTAAAATATGTAGAGTTTACGTATGATGAATATGATACAATCAAACTGATTGTAGATTATGCTTATACTTTGCAAAAAGATAAGAAGAAATATAATGCTTTGATTCAATATATACTAGATAATAAAGACATTTTGCTTGAAGAATGGAAAAAAGAGAATTTTGATGAAAGCAAAGTACAGGAACAAGTTCATGAACTGTCTTTAAAATTTGATTTAGATTGCGCTATAAATGGAAACAGTGATAATCTTGTAAAAATTATAAGACACATAGCTCAAAACGAAGAAGAGCCTTCGTACGTACAGGCTAATCTTAATTTGGATGATGCTATGAAAAGAATACTGGAGTTAATTCGAAATGCGATCCCAGAAAAACAGATTTCTATTTTAAATCGAGAGTACTCAAGAACCGGATCATTATGGCCAAAATTGTATGAGTCATTTTACAATTTTAAGGTGGCTGTTGACTTAAATATGACCAAAAAACTTCTTAGTGGTGCAGGGGAATCGTATGTAGCAGGAGATGATACTGATGATAAAGAATATGAAGCTGTTGATGCGAAAAGCCTTGCAAGCGTAGTTAAGTTAAGGGATGTATGCTGTAAGTGTTGTGGAATTGATGGAAAAAAGAACAAGTTATATGCTGAGCCAATAAATTTGGCTTTGGGGTATTCCTCAATAAGGAATTTGCAAACACTTTGTTCGCGTTGCAGAAAGCTGATACAAAATGTCGATTTTAGCAATGATTTGACTATACTTACAGAACCACAAAAATTTAAGGGAATACCAGTAGATAAGTCGGATATTTCTTCTGTAGCCAAGGCTAAAGCTGCGTTGAGAGGTTCAATCAATATAATGTATCAGTGCGGGGCAATTTTTGATATTAGATTTGTGGTGCAGACAGATAGTAAGTATTGCGAGATTACTATTTTTAAAGGAAATCCTATATCTTGGATTAAAAATCAGCAAGATGAAATTTTGCACTATATTACACAAGATTTAAAACAGAAAAAGGTAACAGATATAGTATATAAGGTCATCGAGTAATTACCATAAAGACCATAAGGATTATGCGTGAGAAATGCAGAAAATTGTATTGTCAATTTATTGGAAAAATGGTAAAATTATAGTGATGCAATTTTAGTGATACAAATTTTAGGAGGAAATAGGCATGTCAATTTTAAAAGACAGTCTGATGGACGCATTATACGCACTTAAACCCCAGCAATCATATGTACTTGCAGATGGTTTGGTATATGCAAGCGGTTGCGGTTGTACCGGCAATTGTGGACAGAGTTGTTATGGTGGATGTGAAACAGGATGCACTGGAAACTGTGGTAGAAGTTGTTCTGGTGCATGTAGTTAGAAAAAATTCGGGGTCAAAAAATGAGGAGCTGTTTGTCAATTTTCTACTGCAGATTTGCTTGGAGGTTGACAGATAGCTTTTTACTTTAGGAGGCTTAATAATTAACTATGAGTGGAAAGAATAAAACAAGGTTTTCTCCAACAATATGTGTAACACATAATTGTAATTTGGATTGTGTATATTGCTATCAGGAACATGATACAGATAATAGAATGTCATTAGATACTGCAAAGGAATGTATTGATTGGATTTTTGATAATGTTCCAGCTGATATGAGTGGTGTAGAGATTGGTTTTATCGGTGGAGAGCCATTGCTCGAATTTGATTTGATTAAAAATGTTATTGAATATACTCAGAAAAAAGACCCGGGAGAAGAATATATTTTTTATGCAACAACGAATGGCACAGTCCTGACTGACAAAATGAAGGAATGGCTTGTTGCACATAAAGAAATATTCGTTTTAGGTCTTAGTCTTGATGGATTGCCCAATACACATAATCATAATCGTAGCGATTCCTTTGATAAAATTGATATTGATTTCTTCGTAAAAACATGGCCATGTCAAGGAATTAAGATGACTTTATCAGAATACTCCCTAGAACATTTGGCTGAGAATATCAAATATGCTCATTCAGCAGGGTTTTGCGAAATAGGTGGAGTAAATCTGTTTGAAGGTGAATTTGACTGGGGAGATGAAAAGTATATCAAAATGATAATCCCTCAATTGGAAGAACTTGTTGACTTTTATGTTGAAAACAATAATCTTCGTTTAGATCAAATGATGAGCCGAAAACTGGAGATGTGTGAAGATAAAAATCGTCCAAAGAAAAAGTGGTGTGGAATTGGGACGGGAGCCATTTTTTTTGATGTAGATGGGACAAGGAGACCATGTCCCTTTGTTACTCCAATGACATTTGAAGGGGAAGAGCTAGAAAAAATTTGTTCTTGCGATTATAGTAAAACAGAAGATTTCATTGATGATTACTGTTTTAATGATTGTTATATGTATCCGATCTGTCCTCATTGTGCAGGCGCAAATTATTTAACGCAGAAAACATTCAAGGTAAGAGATAAATCCAAGTGCAAGGTTCAAAAACTTATCACATTGTATTCTGCTGATTTGCAAGCAAAGAGAATTGTTAAAAACCCTGAAAAGTATGATGAAGCAACAAAATATAATTTGATAAATGCAATACAAAAAATTAAAGAATTATATCTTGATGAATTTGCAGAGTATTATGATTAAGACAATATTATAGGTTTTAATGACTAATATTTTTAGATTAATTAAGATTAAAAATAATACGTTTTTTAAGAGAGCGAGGGTAGGAAGTACTGTTTCTGAATCTTAACTTTCTTCCCATACAATAATTTTACTTGATTTTCCATTGTAATAACGATACACCTACGGATAGTGTTTTTAATTCATATACAGTTGACAGAGTTATTTTCCAAAAAATATTTTGTTGATGTTTTTTTATTAAAAGAGTATCATATACTATGTATAAGTGTGATTATGGGAGGTGATTTCTATGGCAACGGCAGAACAAATAAAAAGTTTAGTGAAAGCATATGTAGATCATAATGATGAAAAATTCAAAACTGTTGTGTTGCAAATTGCTGCGCATGAAGCAAAATTAGGACATGACAAAATAGCTCGGGACCTAAAAACACTTATTGACAGGTGTGGAACAAAATGCGGAAGTATTGTGCAGTTAAATTCTCAGAATCCTATGTTAGATCTAAGCATTCCTTCGAACAGCCTGTCAGATTTAATTGTTAGCGATGACATTTCTGATAGAATTAAAAGGATTTTGAACGAGTATAAAAATAGGAATAAGTTATATTCTTATGGGTTGACAAATAGGCGAAAAATTTTAATTGAGGGCGGCCCAGGAACTGGAAAGACATTGACTGCTTCTGTGATTGCATCTGAATTAACACTTCCTCTTTATACTGTTCAGATGGATAAACTTGTCACCAAATTCATGGGTGAAACAAGTGTCAAATTACGTCAATTATTTGATAGTATAGAAACTATGACCGGAGTTTATTTATTTGATGAATTTGATGCTATTGGTGCAGACAGAAGTTTAGATAATGAAGTTGGTGAAATGCGTAGAATATTGAACTCTTTTCTTCAATTTATTGAACAGGATTCATCCGAAAGTATAATAATTGCCGCAACAAACAATTCAAAAATGCTAGACCAGGCATTATTCAGACGTTTTGATGATGTCCTTCACTACTCATTGCCTACAGATAAGGAAATTGAAAGATTATTTGTTTATAGGTTAAAATCATACGACAAAGAGTTTGGAATTACAAAGCAACTTATTAAAGTTGCTGACGGTCTTAGCCAGGCAGAAATATCTCGTGTATGTGAAGATGCTATAAAGGATTCTATACTAAGTGGAACTCCTATATCTCAACAACAGGTGATAGATTTAGTTAAGCAACGACATACTATATATGGAAAAAAGGAGGCATAGTGAATGACTGTAGATAAAAAGAATATTTTCCTTGCTAATACGGCAGAAGCTATGCCTTATGTGTCAAAACCGCAAATGGGAGGGTCATCCTACCCAAATAGAAATGTCAAATCTCATGCAGAGTTAATTAAAACAAAACTACAGAATTCTTATAAAACTGCAATTATACAAAAGCAGGCTGCTGCAATTCGCTATAAAGAAGGCGTATACCTTGAATTTTCAAGTGCCTCACAACATGATTTGGCAATTAAGAGCTTAGAAAATCGAAAGCAAGGTATACGCCTTTTAAACGTTCATGAGGACAACGAATCTGACACAATTAAAGCAACTGTATATATTCCTGCAGGAAAAGAATCTTATTTTATTAACAAAGTAGAAGCTTATGCTACTGAACAAACATATGCTGGTAACCCCAAAAATAATGATTTAATTGGAAGTATTGAAGATGTCAAGTTAGCTATGTTAGATTCTTTTTGGATTGGTGAAAAAAAGACCATGCCAACTTCAACCCCTGTTTGGTGTGAGGTATGGTTACGTTATGATTATAGCGAAAAAGAATCTAAATCTTGGAAAGAATCAGAAATAAACTTTTTGGAGATTTGCAAACAAAATCAAATTAGAGTAGATGATAACCGAATTGTTTTTCCTGAGCGTATTGTTAAGCTTGTGTTAGCTAATGAAGAACAGTTAAAAATATTTATAAGTACATGTCCATATATTGCCGAAATAAGACGGGCACAGGAAGCTACAACTTTCTTTGAAGAACTATCTAATAATGAACAACAAGAATGGATTTATGAACTCTTAGAAAGAACCCATTTTCAGAATGATAATGTAGCAATTTGCTTATTGGACACTGGGATCACTTCATCCCATCTCCTACTGAATAAGGCTATTCAAGAGAATGGTGTACAAGCGGTAAAATCGGTATGGGGAACTGGGGATCATCAAGGTCATGGAACAGAAATGGCTGGCATAGCATTATATAGAGACTTAAGACAAGCCTTAGAAGATACTGGATATATTTTTATCCCACAAAAGGTAGAGTCCGTGAAGATTTTGCCTCCTAAAGGTGCAAATCCATATGAGTTATATGGGGCAATAACAGAACAAGCTGTTTCCTTGGCGGAAATATCCAATCCTAACACCAAACGTATCCTTTGTATGGCAGTGACCTCACCACAATATAATACACGAGATGGTAGCCCAACTTCTTGGTCTGCATCTATTGACAGCATAACTTCTGCTGCAGATGAGGAAAGTGAAAAAAGGTTATTCTTTATTAGCTCAGGTAATGTCTATCCTGATGAACTTATAAAGGTTGGTTATCCTGATTCAAGTACGCTACATAGCATCGAAAGCCCAGGACAAGCATGGAATGCTATAACTGTTGGTGCATATTCTCAAAGTATTTCTATCTCGAACTCAAGCTATAAAGGATATTCTGCTGTGGCTGATGCTGGTGAACTTTCTCCATATAGCTCAACCTCTGAAACTTGGAGTAGTAAATGGCCAATAAAACCAGAAATACTTCTTGATGGTGGCAATATGGCCACTAATGGATTTGATTTTACAGAATGTACAGATTTGTCATTATTAACTACAAACTATCGTCCTTTATTGAAACAATTTTCTACTATATGGGGAACTAGTTCAGCTACTGCCCAGGCGGCATGGATGGGAGCACAGCTTTTAGCAGAATACCCTAATGCTTGGCCTGAAACAATACGCGCACTTATTATCCATTCAGCCAGTTGGACAGATAAAATGAAAAAACAATTTTGTATTGAAGATACAAAAACAAAAGGTCGTAGGCGTTTACTTAGAGCGTGTGGGTATGGTGTTCCAGATTTGCAAAAAGCTATTCAATGTATGAATAATAGCGTAAATCTTATAGTTCAAGGTGAATTGCAACCATTCGAAAAAAATAGCATGAATGAAATGCACTTTCATAAATTACCTTGGCCTAAAGAACAACTTCGCTCCCTCGGCGAGGTGCCAGTTACACTAAAAGTTACTTTATCATATTTTATCGAACCTGGACCTGGAGAAGTTGGTTGGAAAGATAAATATAGGTATCCGTCTTGTGGACTTAGATTTGATGTTATTAACGTTAATGAAACTCCTGAGGATTTTAAAAAACGTGTTAATGTTAAGATGCGAGGTGAAGATAGAAAAGATAAAGGCGAAGGTAGTAGTGGTAGTGAACGATGGTACTTAGGTTCAGATAACAGAGATGTGGGCTCGATTCATTCTGACTTTTGTGAACTAAGTGCGGTCGATTTATACGATTGTAATTTTATTGCTGTTTACCCTGTTGTTGGTTGGTGGCGTGAACGTGCTTATTTAGGTAAATATGATAGTAAAGTTAGATATTCTATGATAGTTTCACTTTCTACTCCTAAAATAGATGTAGATTTGTACACCCCAATAGTAACTGAAATAAAAAATGCTGTTGAGATAGATATTGAAGCTATCTAAAGAATTATTATATCTATAAATCAATTTATACTACGCCTGTAGGAAATACCTGCGGCGTCTTTTGTATCAACAATAAACCTTAGATGTCAGAATGGAAACTACATTGGAGAAAATGGAGGAGTCAATTGGACAAGAAGTACACACGGTGTAAAAAACAAATAAAATGATGGTTTGGTTTAAATTTAAATAATATTATTAAAAATAATTTTTTATTTATAAATGATATGGTGAAAAGCGTGAAAGAAAAAAGAAAATATAATTTTTGTATATTTATTGATTATGAATATATCTGTTTTTAAGTTTGCCCTGGGCAAGTCTCGGGCAAATTTTTGTATTATAAGATTAATTAGAATTAATTAAAACAAAAATATAACTTGCAAGATTCATTAAAAATATCGTAAAATTATTTAAAAGTAATCAAAACACTATTCAAGGACCTAATACGCCGCACGTAGAAACAGTGCTTCTGATAACCAGTAATTCCAACGGGTGTGTAATTTAGGGTATGTGCTCTGGGCAAATCTGGGGCAAAAAATATTTTTTAACATTGGAAACTACCCATTTTTCTGACTTACTGTTATAAAATATGGATAACATAAGTGTAAAAGTATATAATTGTTGATGAATTCAAAAAATCAAAAAAATATAATTTATGATGGTAGTTAAAAAAATTATTCCTCATCACTGAAAATATGGCTTGATAGTGGACTATAAAATGATATAGTTAAAAATAAAAGGATAAATTTAATGCGATAATGAGACGAGTAGGATGTAAAACTTTATAGAGAGAGATATGTAAGCTGGAAGTATCTTATTGGGAAATATCTGAAGACCATCACTGAGTGAACCTAATCCGGTGATTACGTTATAATCAGATTAAAGCTGGAAAAAGATTATATATAGGATAATCTTCGCCAATAAGGGTGGAACCGCGAGCGAATTTGCTCGTCCCTTTTGACTTGCTAATTAGGCAAGATCGAAAGAGACGAGTTTTTTATTTATATGAATTTATTTCCTATATACTAAAAAGCACTTCGCTTAAATAAATTATGATAAACTGTTGAATGAAAGGAGAATTCTTATGAACATTACACTAAAAGACGGATTAATTAAAAGCTATGATCATGGAATGAGTGTATATGATGTTGATTATGATCTTAGTGAGGGTCTTGCCAGAATTGCATGTGCTGGAGAAATAAATGGTAAAGTAGTTGATTTACGCACTATAGTTGAGGAAGACTGCCAGTTGAACATTTTAACTTTTAATGATGAGGGCGGTATGACTGTTTTTCGGCATACAACATCAAACCTGTGGACAAAAATGGCTGATACCTGTAAAGGTAGAAATTTCAGGTAACATCTTCGAATGCAAATTAGTTCCTAAAGGAAATGGAAAGTATCTTATTCCAATCACTAAAGAATTCTATGAAAATATTATTAATCCATTAGATGAAATAGATGTTCAATTTAAGCTCAGTGATGGACTTAGCCGAATTAATTCTATTATCCATATACTAAAGAAAATCCAATTAGAAAAATAGACTGTATAAACTATATACAACAACCACTGCTCATGTCAAAGTGCTCTATCTGCTTGAGAATCTTACCAATTAGTTTACAATTTAGTTAGGGCTTATGGACGATTAGAAACAGGCTAGATTCATCCACCTCTTGCAGCTGATATGGGTATCCCAGCTCTTCGCCAATTTTTTCAAAATCTTCGGGTGATTGAAACGTGGCCTTAAAGCCCCCTTTGCAGATAATTACACCATTTTTGGTTTTGGTATAGTCAATTTCCCCCAAAAGTCCTTTGGAGGCCTGCTCCTCAAACCATTTCAGACGAGAATCCCAAAATTTAGTGCTGTAACTACTGAAATAAGCCGTTCCACCTGGTGCCACTTTATCAAGAATTTTGTGAATGACA
>CAYQYY010000010.1:0-147786 GCA_964421845.1 uncultured Clostridia bacterium | reverse complement strand
GATTACAAATGTTGCATTTCAATTTACAAAGTGGCTTTTCGCTTTACTATTAAGCTAAAATATTCGAACTCCTAATAATAAAAACATTATATTATCGTAAAACGATAAATTATAATTGACAAACGATAATGCCTATAATAAGATATAACATATAAGATTAAGTGAACCCATTCAGGAGGTTAGTGTTGAGAAAATTTATTACAATTTTTATATTTGGAGTGGGAGCCATTTTTGTAATATTATCATTAATATGTTTTTCTTCGCAGTCAATCAATAAAAGAATTTCAGATTCTATAGAAACAAAGATACCGACAGATTTAAAAGCAGAATACGAAGATTTTCATGGTGGCTTTCATGGTGATGGAGACACGTTTGCAAAAGTTCGGCTTATTGGAAAAAGTGCTGAAAAAGTCATAATAGAAATTAAGGATAAGTGGAAGCCGTTACCATTGTCAGAGAATCTTAATCTAATAATGTATGGCGGAATAAAAGATAATATAGAATATTCGTATAATTTAGCGGAAAAGTTTCAGATACCTCATATTGAACATGGTTATTGGTATTTTATCGACCGTCATAGTAAAAGTGCAGAAACTTACTATGATGCGAATTTATTCGAAAGAAATTCTATTAATTTTACTTTGGCATTGTATGACGCTGATACAAGTATACTGTATTATTTAGAACTTGATACATAAAAATTGCAACACTACAAATTAATATAAGTACAATGTATAATAAGGGAGTTGAAATTTTAATTATATATGAAATATAACTACTTAGTTATTTTAATTACAATATTTATAACAATTATATTTTTTATATGGCAAAATAATGCTGTTGTCATATCTAAATTTGATTATGTGAATTCAAAGATATCCAGAAATTTCAATGGATATAAAATTTTACATATTTCAGATTTACACAATAAGAATTTTCATGGAAGGTTATATAACAAAATTAAAGATATTAAGCCAAATATAATAGTAATCACAGGCGATTTAATTGACAGGCGTCGTACCAGCGTTGATATAGCTGTGGAATTTGTAGAACAAATTGTTAAGATTGCCCCTGTATGTTATATATCCGGAAATCATGAACAATTATCAAAGTCATATAATGAGCTAAGAGTAGAGTTAAAAAAATTAAATGTGCACATTTTAGAAAATTCTTATTTAACTTTAAATAACGATGGTGAAAAAATTGGAATTATGGGATTGACAGACCCTGCTATAAATTATACAGAAGGAAATAATAATAATAATAACAGAAACCGTGTATACGCTGAAAGTATTGTAAAAAAGTTGTATGAAAATTCCGATGCGGAATTCAATATTCTTTTATCTCATAGACCGGAGCTTTTTGAAATATATAAAAAACAAAATGTTGATTTAGTTTTCAGCGGTCATGCACACGGAGGGCAAATTAGGATTCCTTTTGTAGGTGGGGTTCTATCACCAAACCAAGGTTTTTTCCCAAAATATTCAGAGGGGATGATTACAGAAGACGATACAACTATGGTTGTCAGCAGAGGTTTGGGAAACAGTATTTTTCCATTCCGGATTTTTAACCGCCCGGAATTAGTTGTAGTTGCACTAATAACTAATTGAGGTTGAAGATAGAATAAGCTTGTGGAGGAGAAGCTAATGATTAAAAATTCTGATGAAGAGGATTTCAAGAAATGTTAAAGCAGGGAAAATTAATCTTTCTTGCTTTTTTTAATTAGAATTTAAGAAACATATAATGTGAAATTAATATATAAGGATGTTATTAAAGGTATAATGTGTTATAATTTACCATGGGAATTTCAAAATATTCATATTAACCTTACTAAAATGTAAGGTTTAGTGAATAAAGTGTAAGGTAAAATTAAGGTAAGTAATGCCTAATTTTGCTAATATTGATATGAGTTCAATTTTTTAGGAGAGGGAAATGAAGAAGATTTTAAAGAAGAAATGGTTTATAGTGTTGGTTATTATAGTTTTAGCTTTGCCCATTATTATTGCACTAAATAAAAATAAAAAAACAAATCAAGTTTTTGCTAATTCTGTGTCTTTAGAGAAAAAAACAATTGAACAAATAATTTCTGTGAAGGCACCTTTAGAAGGTATAGAAAAAGCAGATGTTGTTTCACCTTTAAATTATAAAATTATAGATATAAAAGTAAAAGAAGGGGACGTTGTTAAAAAAGATCAAATATTAGCTGTGTTGGACAGCGAAGAATTAAAAGAACAAATTACATTAGAAGAAAATCAAATTGAATTAGCTCAATTAGAACAGCAAGACAAAATTAATACGATTCAGATAGAATATGAAAAAGCATTGCTTATAGTTAAAGAATTAGAAGATAGTTATAATCAGAACAAAGAATTACTAAAAAATGATATTATAACGCAGGAAGCATTCAATAAGGCAGAAAACAGTTTGATTGAGGCAAAAAAGAATTTAGAAGGGTTCAATTCTGTTAACGGTAAAATTGTATTAACTCCTGCTGAATCTAAACGCTTAGAAATACAAAAACAAGAATTAGAAAAGAAAAAGGAAGATTTAGAAAAAGTATTTATTAAAAGTCCTATTGATGGAACAGTTACAAGAGTAAATGTAAATTTAGGAAGGTATGCAAAAGATACTGAAAATGAAAAAGCTATGTTTGTTGTTGAAAATTTAAACAAACTTCAGATGAAAGTTTCTATTAGTGAATATGATATTGGAAAAATAAATATAGGACAAGAAGTTGAAATATATTCTGATGTTATGAGAAATGAAATTGCTAAAGGAGCTGTTGCAAGAATTTCTCCAACCGCAGAACAAAAAGATAACAATGCAATGGAAAGAGTAATCCCTGTAGTAATAGATATTGTAGAAAAACCCAATAATTTAATTGCAGGTGTGATCGCATCTGCAAAAATTAAGGTAGATAAGGCAGAGGGTGTATTCGTTGTACCAACAGGTGCATTGATTCAGGATGATAACAAACAGTTTAAGATATTTGAATTAAAAGATGATAATACTTTAAAATCAATTATTGTTGAAGCAGGGCTTGAAACTGATTTAGAGATTGTTATAAGCAGTGCAGATCTTACAGAAGGAATGAATATTGTAATTAATCCTGACAAGAGTTTTACAGAAGGTATGATTGTAACACCTAATAAAGAAGCAGAATAGGGTATAAGTATGAGCAAAATGATATCAATAAACAATTTGAATAAAATATATAAGAATGGCGCTGTTGAAGTTCATGCATTAAAAAATGTTAATTTAGAAATAGAACACGGAGAATTTATTGCAATAATGGGGCAATCCGGTTCAGGCAAATCTACATTAATGAATATAATAGGATGTTTAGACAGACCAACATCAGGAGAATATTTTCTTGATGGTATAGACATAAGTAAACAAGAACAGGATGAATTGTCTTTAATAAGGAATAAAAAAATAGGTTTTGTATTTCAGGCATTCAATCTTATCCCGCGCACTGATATTTTAAGAAACGTTGAGTTACCAATGATTTATGCAAAAACAAAATCTTCCGTCAGAAGGCAGCGTGCATTGGAATTATTAGATAAAGTAGGGCTTAAGGATAGAGTAGATCATCTGCCAAATGAATTATCAGGTGGTCAAAAACAAAGAGTTGCCATAGCAAGAGCTTTAGCAAACAACCCTCCGATAATTTTAGCTGATGAACCTACAGGTAATTTAGATACGCAGTCATCAGAAGATATAATGAATATATTTAAAACATTAAACAATGAAGGAAACAGTGTAATTTTAGTTACCCATGAACCTGATATAGCGAAATATGCAGACAGAATCATAGTATTCAGGGATGGTGTAATTATAGAAGACAGCCAGAAGGAAGGTGTTTTGAAATAATTTGGTTAGAAAATATTAAAATTGCCTTTCAATCCATTTTATCAAATAAAATGCGTTCTCTTCTTACAATGTTGGGAATTATTATAGGTATAAGCTCAGTTATTGCAATCGTGTCAATCGGTGACAGCATGAAAGGTGTAATGGATGACATTTATAAAGACATTGGGAAAAACAGAGCCTATATGTATGCTTACAATATTGAAGATTTTCGTTCGACTGACTTCTTTTTTATGGAAGATATAGAAATTATAAAAGACAGATTTGGAGATAAAATTACCTATTTATGTCCATCGGAATCTTTGAGAAGCGATGTAACTGTTAATAAGAACAATATTAAGTTAAATATGGTATGTATCGATAATGGATTTGATAAAGTACAGCATGTAAAAATGCTTTATGGCAGAATGATTAATGAAAGCGATATTGACAGAAAAAGTAAAGTTATTGTGTTAGAGCAAAATGCGGCGTTAGAGTTATTCAATAAAGAAAATGCTACAGGAGAAGTTATCAGGGTAAAAATAGATAATAATTTAGAGGATCTGCTGATTGTAGGCGTATATAAAAACGAAGAATCACCTGTTTTATCTCTTCTGCAGGGGCAAAAGATGTATGAAGACAGTTATGTGCCATATACAATGGCATTTAATTCAAACTATGGTTTTTATGGATTAGATGTTTTTGTATCTGAAAAGCAATCTGTAAGTGATCTTGGAAATGAGTTAGTATCATATGTTGCTAAACTTAAAAACAGAGGTACAGATAATTATAAATTCTATACCGTTGAGGAGGATCAGGAAATGTTGAACGGAATAGTCAGCGGTATGTCTATAGCAGTAGCGTGTATTGCTGCAATATCCCTGTTGGTAGGGGGCATTGGAATTATGAATATCATGCTTGTTTCAGTCACTGAACGAACCAGAGAAATTGGTATAAAAAAAGCGCTTGGGGCAAGAACTAAGGATGTTTTGTTTCAGTTTTTAATAGAATCAGCAACACTATCAGCGATAGGAGGTATAGTTGGAACAATGAGCGGAATAGGCCTGGTAATGTTGGGAGGTTCAATAATATCATTGCCAATAGTCGTAAATCCTCTTTCTATAATAATTGCTGTTGCATTTTCTATGATTATCGGTGTTTTCTTCGGTTATTATCCTGCAAAAAAAGCAGCTAAGGCAGATCCGATAAATGCTTTGAGATATGAGTAAATAACAGATATTCCGGGTAGGCACTTAATTTAGGGTCCGTACCCGGAATATTAAATTTTAGTATTCAGCGACAATCTCTGCAAGTAGATTTATTAGATGATTAATGTCAGCATTTCCGTGATACCTTATATATATCACATTATTATTCCAGCTTGCAAATATTCGTTTTGAGGAATTTTCAACAGAGTAATACAATTGGTCGAAATTTGAATTTTCTACTTTAGTAATGGGTTCCAAAGGAAAATATATATTTCTACTTATTAAATCTTTAATTAGTCCATCAGTCATACTTTTGAAGTTCAATTTATAATAATTTGTATGAACACTAGGTGAATACACACCGCTTTTATCATCCCACATTTCATTATTGATAACTCCGCTTTCAACTACATCATAGTGTTTAGGTGCTAAAAAACTCCAACTATAACTTACATTATTGCAGAAATCAATATCATTATGAATAAAATCAGATTTTCGTTGTAAATTAGGATTCTTTTCAATATCAGCCAATCTTATAATTGGTAAATTGTTTTTAACTTCAAGTAAAGTATATTCATCCCGTTTTACCATTTCGGTTATAGGTAATACAATACTTATCAATGCAACTGATATTATTAAATAGTTAAACACCTTATTTACTAAACTGTGTTTTTTCCAGTTTTCCTGATGGTTAATGGGGATACCATTTATTAAATCAGTTTTTATTCTTTTTACATAAATATAATTGCGCATTGTAGAATATAGAGTAAATAAATATACTATTACAAATATAAAAGGTGCTATAAAACTACCATTAATAAAGAATAAATATGGTTCCTCTTTAAAGAAAAAAAGTCCGAATATCATACCGAGCATTAAAATTATTGCCACAGTGATAACAATTATATTTTTTTTAAGTAATCTGTTTAAATTATCCAATGTAAAGCTTTGTTCCGTAAGGTCAGTATGAAGTTCCGGTGAATTGGAATGATCCGGAGAAGAGAATATATAAAATACTCCTGTGTTTGCAACAAAATCCCAACCATATTCTTTATATACACTTAGCTGTTCAATTGAAGGTTTTTTATATAAAATATCAACTCTATATTTAGTTTTAGCAGGTTCACCTTTTTCAAATTTTACAAATAAACGGCTAAAACCTTTTAAGTGTAGCCCTGCAGCTGCCATATCAGAATACCAGCTTTCACTTTTTCCAATGTTCCACAAATCATCTATAGGAAACTTTTTTACTATCTTACTCATTAATCATCCTCCTTTAAAACAATTCCGTCCTGTATCATAGAGTTAAGTCGATTATATTCTTCCACTAAGGCCGTCTTACCTTCTTTGGTTATAGCATATGTTTTTCTTCTACCGTCATCATCTATAATTACGATGAGCTCATCTTTTAACAGCCGAGTCAGCACTCCGTATAAAGTTCCGGGTCCCATATGTATACGCCCATTTGATACTTGCTCTATTGCAGTCATTAGTTGATATCCGTGATTAGGATTCACCAGTGCTAATAGCACATAGTACATTGCTTCAGTCATTGGACCGCCTGAATAAGGCATATTGTACCTCCGTATTATGTATTACGATATATCGCATAACATAATAATACCATGAGTATTATTTGAAGTCAACATGCAAAGATCCCTTACTCCCAAAATATTTTTGAATAAATCAATAAGAATTTCAACTAAACTTTACTCCTTTTCCTGTTATGATTACAGAAAAATTGGCTTTAAAAAAGATAAAATCAGAAGATAAAAATGAACTGTTTTTTCTTAAATTTAGTGAAGAAGCTTTAAATTAGATTACTTGACAGCTTATACAAACAAAGAAAACGGAAAATCTATTGAATTACTTAAAAGAAACGGATTCGAATTTGATAGAGAAGAAGATAATAATTTAATTTTCAGATTGGAGAATATTGAAGTATAAATTAAAACAGAGAAGAGCCCGGATTTTGTATCCAGTTCTTCTCTTTCTGTTTTAAGGTCCGTCCCTTAGAGTGTGCTGATTATTAATATTCAAAATCTACAGTAACAGATGCTTCTATTATTATATTTCCCGGCATTATAGGTGTTGTTACAGCAAGCTCTCTCCTGAATGGTTGAATAGGCATTGCGCTGTTTTCAACAATGTTTACGGGAATAGGATCTGCAGCAATGTTTAAATTCATAGCAATTGATTTAGATTTTTGAATGGCATTCATTACTGCTAAATTTAATGCTTGCTGGTAATAATATTCTCTGTTAGATACATCAAAAGATATTAATTCAACAACATTTGCACCTGAATTAACTGCTGTATCTATTATGTTTCCAACCATTTCAAGATTATTTGTTTTTATCTCAAGTATATTTCTTACGGAAAAACCTCTGTCTATTTGCCTTCCGTTTTCATAATCATATAATTTATCAATTGAATATTGAAATGTTTTTATATTATTTACTCCCATCCGCTGCAAAGCTAAAATTATGGATTGTGTCGCCCTTGCATTATCTGCTTGAATTGAAGATAAATTTTCTCCGGTTGTTTGCACTCCCAAGTGAATTATAGCAGTATCAGGAACTGTTGTAACTTGCCCTTGACCGGTAAGTGTCATTGTTTTGTTATGTATTTTATCATTATATTGTCTAACCATTTACAAACCCCTTTCAATATATTCTCTATTATTATATGTCTGTCAACTAAAACTGAAACATAAACATAAAAATATTGCATGAAATTAATATATATATTATATTAGATTAGAATAAAATGAAATTTGGGTGGGATTTGAATTTCTTGGAGGATTTATGAATAATAATTGGAAGAAAAAAATAGTACTTTTTTTAATGAGTCAAACAATTTCTTTGTTTGGAACTTCATTAGTTCAATACGCAATAATGTGGCACATTACATTAAATACACAATCCGGATTTATGATGACAATTTCAATAATATGTGGTTTTCTTCCGATATTTTTGTTGTCTCCTTTTGCCGGAGTATGGGCAGATCGTTATAATAGAAAGAATTTAATTGCTATAGCTGATACTTTTATTGCAATTGCCACTTTCATATTAGCAATGTTATTTTATTACGGTCATAATTATATTTGGCTTTTATTTGTTGCATCTGCAGTGAGAGCTTTGGGATCAGCAATACAATCACCTGCGGTTAATGCATTTATTCCTCAATTAGTTCCGGAAGATAAACTCACAAAGGTTAATGCCACAAATGGAAGTGTTCAATCAATGGTTACATTGTTATCACCTATGGTAAGTGGAGCACTATTGTCAGTAACAAGTTTAGAGATAATATTTTTTATTGACGTGGTAACGGCTGCTATTGCTGTTTTGATATTGTTATTTCTAAAAGTTCCACCACATCCAAGGGCTTTGGAAAAACCTGAAACAAGCCATTTAAATGATATATACAGTGGCTTAAGATATTTGAGGGAGAATGCTTTTCTTAAGGTATATTTTGCTTATTTAGCAGTTTTTTATGTATTATTGGCACCTGCGGCGTTTTTATCACCATTACAGGTTGCAAGAAGCTTCGGTAATGATGTTTGGAGATTAACTGCTCTCGAAGTAGTATTTTCAGTTGGTATGATGGCAGGCGGAATATTTATGGCATCCTGGGGAGGATTTAAAAATAAAATTCACACCATGGCTTTATCGTGCTATATTATGAGTTTTTGCACTGTCCTATTTGGAGTAATCCCCAACTTTTGGGTTTATATTTTTGTAATGGGCATTTTCGGGCTTGTTATGCCTGTACTTAACACCCCGGCCATTGTGCTTTTACAGGAAAAGGTCGAGAGTGATTATTTGGGAAGGGTGTTTAGCATACTAAGTATGATTTCAAGTATTATGATGCCTTTTGGAATGTTGATTTTCGGTCCAATATCTGATATTATAAAAATAGAATGGCTTATGATAGGAACGGGAGTATTTTTAATAATATTAACTGTATTTTTGTCAAAAAATAATATTCTCTTAGAAGCCGGAAAGCCAATAGAAAAATAAAATCAGATTCGCATTTTGGAAATGAAAAGAACCGTCCCCAAAATGCCCGGGGGTATCTGTTAATGAAAAATATAAAAAATATTACAATTTTAAAAGTTGGTATAATATGTATTGTTATATCTTTTATTGCCAATGCTTTTTATTTTATGAATTTAACACTAAAAGAACCTGTCTTTTTAAAGCATTATTATGAGTCGGATATACAAAAAAGATCTGTTATGGTTTTGCATTTAATTACTAATTCGGGTGATAACAGAGAAATTGCAGAAATAGATTTCCCGCAATTGCCTGAAGATTATGCATATGTATCATTACAAGGATGGAATAGAAATAATGGATATGACAGCATTCAAAAATTTGCGCATTTCCATTATAAAACATTAGTTTTAGAATTTCGTAACAGTGACAGAGATGTCCTGTCGGGTGGTAACGAAGAAAGCGTTGTTTTAGACAAAGCAAAAATAAGATATATGAACGGCGATACTCAGGAAGTTGATATTGGAAAAATAATTCTGCATAAAAATCTTGAATTATATAAATTTTTAGATTTCAGGTCTTCATCATCATCCAATAATTATACATCGAATCTTTATACACAATCTTTAAAAAATATAACTATTAATAATGTTGAATCAAATTTAGATAATGAACTTGGAGGATTTTTGGTAACCACGGTGAATGATATAAATAAAGAAGATTTACAATTCCCATTAAGTTATAAGAACGGTGAATATATTTCTTTTGACAGTCAATTTAAATACGATTCAAATGATGTTAGAAAATATAATGTCTATGATTTGATAAAAAAGGTAGATATTTTTGATTCGGAAGGCAATAAAGGATATGTATTTATTTTAAATCTTGACTATGAACCTACAGAAATGTTTATTTCAGAAAAAGGAATTATTGATTATCTCAAATACATAGGGGTGAAATAATGGAAAAGGGCTATAAAAAAGTTTACTGGGGTTTAATAGTTGCCATTTTTAATTTTCATATTGGTCCTATAAATATTTTGCCTGATTTTTTGGGATACTTTTTAATAAGTTCGGGTTTAAGCATAATTCAAGATGAAGATAAACATGATTCTTTCAAAATATCTACAATTATTGCCGGGGCATTAACGTTTTACTCTTTAATGACATCAATTTTGGTTATAACCGGCGGTGTTGGATTTTTTAATTATAAAATACTTAATAATAATATTATGAAGATTGGCTCGACATTATTAATCAGTGCTTTAAATTTAGTAATGGATTTTAATATTCTTTCGGGAACTAAATCATTACTTATGAATGTTGAAAAATCTGAAGCAGCAGAATTAACTGATAAAATACAAAGAAATTATACATACTTGTATATTATTGCCTTACTTTTAATATCAATTTCATTTAATATATCTAATGAGGTATTTATAATATCAGTAACTGTTTATTTAATAATAATACGTCTTTATTTTGTTAGCATTATTAGAAGAATAAGAAAATATTTTGATAGCGAAAATGAAAATCAAGGGTCAGACACTGATTTATCAAATGAAAACATAGGGCATGATGCCAAATAACAGGAGGAAATTATGAAGTTTTTATGGACTACGATTCATGTGAAAGATATGGAAGAGTCATTAATGTTTTATCAGGAAGTTGTTGGGCTTAAATTAGAAAACAGATTTAATGCAGGACCGGGTATGGAAATTTGCTTTTTAGGTGAAGATGATACTAAATTAGAATTGATATGCAGTGAAAAATTCCAAAACCTTAAACCGGGTAATGGTGTATCAATCGGATTTAAGGTAGAATCTTTAGATGCGGCTTTAAATATGGTGAAAGAAAAGGGCTATGAAGTAATTACGGGACCGGTTCAACCAAATCCTAATATAAGATATTTCATATTTTTAGATCCAAACGGTTATAAGATACAATTTGCTGAACAGTCCTAATATAAATGGGGATTTCCAATGGATATAATTGACAAGCATCTCAAAAAGCTACACAAAAAGGAACTTAAAATACTAAGTAAAAAGCAGGGAATCATCGAAAAGAAAATAGAACCTATAGTTGATAAAGTAGAATCAAAAGTACCAAAGGTCTTAAAGGATACTTTTGATACAGCTTTTTATAAAAGCTTTAAGGTTATTTTTGAAAATGGAACTAAATATATTGAAAAACTGTATAATAAAAATAAAATACAGCTTAATCACAATGTGAATGATTACTATTTATCTAAAAAACCGAATGTTAAAACTATAAAGAAAATAGATGGTCATGCTCAAAAAAGCGCCATATTAAACACTTCAATTTCAACAATTGAAGGTGCAGGATTAGGACTTTTGGGCATGGGGTTGCCGGACATACCATTATTTACGGCTATGATATTAAAAACAATTTATGAAATATCATTAGGCTATGGATTTTTGTATGAAATTGAGGAAGAGAAAATTTATGTATTAAATATAATAAAGGCATCTCTTACGACAGGTGATACTCAGCAAAAATACAATTTAAAGATCGATAAATTAGCGGATAAAATTGATAATCATCGAAACATTGTTTATGATTTGGATAGGGAAATAATTCATACTGCAAGAATATTATCTGAATCGATGCTAACTTCGAAATTTATACAAGGTATTCCGGTGGTCGGAGTTTTAGGTAGTATAACAAATTATAAGATAATCAATAAAATCAGCAAATATGCTTCGATAAAATATAAGAAAAGATATCTTAATAACAAAAAGTAAGTACCTAACCTACCGCGAAATCAATGATTTTTGATAGGTTCGGGAAATTTGATCTGTACACATGAAAAGCAAGGGCATCCTTGCTTTTTTAGTATAAGAATACATAGTGAGAATAAATATATAATTATACACAAATATGAAAAAATATTTGACAAGCTGTTTTAAAAATGCTAATATACTATTTATCTTTAATAAAGACATAACAATTTTGGAGGCATAAAAATGAAAAAAATAATTTCTGTTTTAATTATGATTATTATGATTTTTGCATCAATTACAGGATGCAGCTCGACTGATGAACAAAAGAAACCTGCTGATAATAATACAAATCAGGCACCTAAAGGCGATATAGTGAAAGATAAATTGGTAATGTATACTAATGCAGAGTTTGCACCTTTCGAATATTTCGAAGGGCAAAATATTGTAGGTGTTGACATTGATATAGCAAATGAAATAGCTAAGTCACTTGGAAAAGAAATAGTTGTTGAGCACATTGATTTTGACAGTTTACTACCGGCTATCGTAACAGGTAAGGCAGATTTTGTGGCTGCAGGCATGACAATTACCCCTGATAGACAGGAAGAAGTTGATTTCTCCATTCCATATGTTGAATCTATTCAAAACATAATTTATAAAAAAGATGCTGAACTAAAAAATATGGATGATTTAAAAGGAAAGAAAATAGGTGTTCAGTTAGGAACAACAGGAGATTTGGCTATAACAGATGCCATTAACACAGAGGATGGAGAACTGAATGGTTCCGGAGCAGAGGTTAAGACATATGCAAGTGCATTAGAAGCAGCACAGGATTTATTGACCGGCAGAATAGATGCTGTTGTAATTGACAAATTACCTGCTGAAGAAATAGTAAAAAATAACAGTGATAAACTTGATACGGTTAACTTTGGTGAAATCAGCGAATATTATGGCATAGCAGTTCAAAAGGGAAACACAGAATTGTTAAATGTAATTAACTCAATTCTTGAAAAAATGTTGGCAGAAGGCAAAATTGAAGAGTTGATAGACAAACATTCGAAGCAATAAAGCAGAAAAGGCGAGTTTGTAAATCGCCTTTTTTTAAAGAAAGAAAGAAAGGAATAAAAGAAATGGATAAGTTTATAAACAGTTTTAATAGAACATTCATAGTAGAATCAAGATATGAACTGTTTTTAACGGGAATTAAAAACACTGTGATAATTGCTTTTTTTGCAACATTAATTGGCATAATGATAGGACTGATGGTTGCTGTGGTAAAATACAGCGCTAAAAATAACAAGAAGTTTTATTTATTAGATTTAATATGCAATATATACGTTTCTGTAATAAGGGGAACACCGGTTGTTGTACAATTGTTGATTATGTATTATACAATATTTGTTAATGTGGATAATACTGTTTTTATTGCCATAATGACATTTGGAATTAATTCAGGTGCATATGTTGCAGAAATTGCCCGTGCGGGAATAGAGTCGGTTGATAAGGGGCAAATGGAAGCGGGACTATCCTTAGGTTTAAACAGTAACAAGACCATGTTTTTTATAATACTTCCTCAGGCAGTGAAAAACATACTACCTGCTTTGGGTAATGAATTTATAGCTCTTTTGAAGGAAACTTCCGTTGCGGGATTTATTCCTGTAATAGATCTGACTAATGCAGGCAATCTTGTAAGAAGCAGGACATTTGAACCCTTCTTTCCTTTATATGCAGTTGCATTAGGTTATCTGATTATGGTTCTTGGTTTAGGAGCCGTTCAAAAAAGACTGGAAAGGAGTTTATCTCAAAGTGATAGAAATTAAAGACATAAATAAAAAATTTGGAAACAATCACGTATTAAAAAATGTAAGTACAACTATACAAAAAGGAGAGAAAATTGTTATAGTAGGACCGTCAGGTTCAGGAAAAAGCACTCTTTTAAGATGTATGAATCTCCTTGAAACTCCTAATTCAGGAAGTATTATTTTCGAAGGACAAAATGTATCAGATAAAAAGTGTGATATAAATAAAGTTAGACAAAAAATGGGGATGGTTTTTCAGCATTTTAATTTATTCCCGCATTTGACCGTTTTAGAAAATATAACTCTTGCACCTACAAAGCTTAACTTACAAAACAAGAAAGAAGCGGAGGATAATGCTGTAAAACTCCTTGCAAGAATTGGTCTTACGGATAAAAAAGACGAATATCCAAGCAAATTATCGGGTGGACAAAAGCAAAGAATTGCTATAGTAAGGTCTCTGGCAATGAAGCCGGATATTATGCTTTTTGATGAACCAACCTCCGCCTTAGACCCTGAAATGATAGGTGAAGTTCTAAATTTGATGAAGGACCTTGCATTAGAGGGGATGACAATGGTTGTGGTTACTCATGAGATGGGATTCGCTAAAAATGTTGCAAACAGAATAATATTTATGGATGATGGTCAAATATTGGAAGAAAAAAGTCCAACAGAATTTTTTTTTAATCCAACCCATGAAAGAGCTAAAGAATTTCTTTCTAAAATACTTTATAATATATAACTAAATGAAGAATCTCTGCTTTAAAGAGATTCTTCATTATCGCTTAATTTATGTGTCGTCATCAAAAAAATATTGAGATATTTATCATCTGCTTATTTTTTAGTTACAAGTTGTAAATCTACAGGTATCATGCTTTCAACTTTTTCATTATTTAGTATTTTTACGGCGGTTTCAACTCCAAGAGCACCGATTTTTTTTGGAAGTTGTTCTACGGTAGCAGTCATTTCACCTTTTTCAACTGCTTCTTTGGCATCATCAGTAGCATCAAATCCAACTACAAGGATCTCTCTTTTAGCTGCTTTTATTGCTTCAATTGCACCTAGAGCCATTTCATCATTATGAGCAAAAACAGCATCTATTTCCGGCTGTGCCTGAAGAATATTTTCCATTACAGATAAACCTTGTGCTCTGTCAAAGTTTGCAGTTTGTTTTGCAACAACTTTAATGTCTTTTCCTTTTATTGCTTCATTAAAACCTTGACCCCTGTCTCTTGCTGCTGAAGCACCGGGGATACCTTCGAGTTCCACAACATTACCTTTACCACCTAATAATTCAACAATATATTCGCCTGCAAGTTTACCTCCTGCAACATTGTCAGAAGCAATGTGAGAAGCAACCACGCCGCCGTTAGCACCTCTGTCTAAGGTTATAACAGGTATATTTGCCTTGTTGGCAGCTTCCACGGCACTTTTAACTGCATCTGAATCAGTAGGGTTTATCATGATAATATCAACACCTTGGTTAATTAAGTCTTCTACATTTGACATCTCTTTAGCAGAGTCATCTTGTGAGTCAAGAGTAACTAATTTAACTTTTAATTCATCGGCTTTTGCCTTTGCTCCTGCTTCTAAATCAACAAAAAACGGATTGTTCAATGTTGATATTGCAAGCCCTATTACCTTACCTTCTTTAGTACTTGCCGGTTCATTAGTACACCCTGCGAATAGGGACATTACCATTAATGAAACAATCAGCAAACTTAAAACTCTTTTCATTTAAGACCTCCAAATTTTAATTTTATTTTTTATCTTGATAATTTTTGTTTTCTATCAAGAAGTACAGCAATTAATATGACTATTCCCTTTGCCACATCCTGATAATAGGATGATACCTGCATTAAATTAAGGGCATTATTTAAAACGCCGATTATTAGGGCTCCAACAGCAGTGCCGACAATTGTACCAATACCTCCGGCCATGCTTGTTCCACCAAGAACTACCGCTGCGATAGCATCTAATTCATATCCTGTGCCCGCGGTTGGTTGTGCCGAACCTAAACGTGCAGTAATCAATATGCCTGCTAAGCCGGCCATCATTCCTGAAAAGGAATAAACAAATAATTTTACACGGTTTGTATTAATTCCTGAATAAATAGTTGCCTCCTCATTTGAACCTGTCGCGTATATGTATCTTCCAATACGGGTGTGATTTAATAAGTAGTAGGCAATTATGAATACTAATATCATAATGTATACCGGTATAGGTATGGGGCCAATAAATCCGGTTCCAATTTTCCCAAATATTGTTGAACCTTCTGTATTTCCTGAATTTATGGGTCTACCCTGTGTAAATACCAAGATTATACCTCTTAACAACGTTAATGTGCCAAGTGTTGCAATAAATGGCTGAAGTCGTCCTGTTGTAATAAGAGTACCGTTAATAAACCCTATTGCAGTTCCTAAAAATAAAGCAGCAATTACTACAATAAAAACATTTGTGCCTGATGAAATCATAAAGGCAGCGATTGCACCACATAAACCTAATACCGATCCGACGGATAAATCGATTCCTCCTATTAAAATAGCGAAGGTCATACCTGTAGCAATTACTGCATTTATGGATGTTTGTCTAAGAATTGTTAATATATTGCCCCAGGTAATAAATCTTGGATTTAGCAATGCAACTATTGTTGATGTTATGATAAGAACTATTAAGGGTTTATTTTTAATTATGCTTTTAATTGGCTTGTTCACTGATTTGTTCACTGTCATACACATCCTTTCCTACCGCAAGCGTCATAATTATTTCTTGTGTAGCATTTTCTCTTTGTAAAAATCCGGATACCTTACCTTCGTGCATTACCATAATACGGTCACAGATTCCCAATAATTCCGGAATGTCAGAAGAAACAACTATGATGCTCATACCTTGACTCTTAAATTTATTGATTAAATCATAAATTTCTTTTCTGGCACCTACATCAACACCTCTGGTAGGTTCATCTAAAATAAGTACTTTAGGATTTGTAAGTAAATTTTTAGCTATAGATACCTTTTGCTGATTGCCTCCGCTTAAAAATCTTAATAATTGTTTGGTGCCTGAGGTTTTTATTGACATGTTATTTATATAATTTAAAGCTAATGTTTCTTCTTTGTTTTTATAAATAATGTCTAAAGGACCTACGAATTTCTTAAGAGCAGACAAGGTAATATTTTCTTTTACATTCATGTCGGTTATTATGCCATTTGACTTTCTGTCTTCTGTAACATATGTTATTCCAAAATTTAAAGCATCTTTTGGAGAATTTATTTTAACAATTACACCGTTTAAAGAGATATTACCCTTGTAGTGATAAATTCCATAAAGTGTCCTCATAAGCTCTGTTCGCGACGAACCCATCAAGCCGGCTACTCCTAATGTTTCTCCTAACTTTAATGAAAATGAAACATTTTTTACAAATTGATTAGTAATATTTTCTGCTTTTAAAATTACTTCGCCAATTTCGCATTCAATTCGGGGATATTGTTCTTTTAATTTTCTTCCCACCATCATTTCAATAAGTTTATCCTCATTAAGTTCATCAATACTTTTTTCACCAATGAGTTCACCATCTCTTAACACAGTTACATCATCACAAATTTCAAATATTTCCTGTAATCTGTGCGATATGTATACAATGCTTTTTCCTTCATTTTTCAAATCATTTATAATGCTGAACAGTTTTATTGTTTCGGTAGGTGTTAAAGCTCCGGTTGGTTCGTCCATTATTATAATCTTTGCATCCATGGAAAGGGCTTTTGCAATCTCTACTAACTGTTGTTTACCTACGCTTAAATTTTTAACCTTCTCTTTAGGATTTTCATTCAGACCTAACTTCTCTAACCAATGCACTGAATTTTCATAAATTTTACTCCATAAAATTCTTTTGTTTGCAGTCACAGGTTCCCTTCCAAGAAAAATATTTTCTGCGATGGAAAGGTCCTTCACCAAGTTTAATTCCTGGTGGATAATAGCAATTCCGGCATTTTGAGAAGCTTTTGTGTTTGTGAAGTTTGCGGGAATATTGTCAAGAAATATTTCTCCGTCGGTCTTTAAATAAACACCGGTCAATATTTTCATTAATGTAGATTTTCCGGCTCCGTTTTCGCCGATTAAGGCCATTACTCTTCCTCTGTATATGTTGAAGTTTACGTCTTTTAAAACTTTAACACCGGAAAATTCCTTAGAAATATGCTTCATTGACAATAGAATATCTTTCACTTTATCACCACCTGCTTAAAAATTAAAACGTAACGCCTGAAACTAAGATTATATTAGCATAAGCTTTATATTCGCCGGTTCTAATTACAGCTTTAGATTGTGCTGTTAATTTTTTAAACTCTTCATGGACAATATATTCTATTTCTATTGTTTTTTTTCCCTCTTTTTCTGCTTCTTTTATTAATTTAATTACTTCGTTGTTTAAACCGGGGTTAATTTTTAATATTTCCTCTGCCAATATAATTTTCTCTATAAACAGTTCCTCTAAAACAGCTGACAGCACGGGAATAAATTCCGGCAGTCCCTTTGTTACTGCTAAATCTATTCTTTGTACACCGTTAGGAACAGGCAGACCGCAGTCCCCCACAGTAAGTGTATCTGTATGTCCCATCTTACTTATTACGTATGAAATTTCAGAATTCAGTAATTTTCCTTTTTTCATTGAATCACCTATAATAAGAGTATTTATATTTTAAGATATCCATTAACAAAAATTTAGATTGAATTTCTTTCAATTATCTCGGCTTTCAGTGTTATGGTTTTTACTTCCTTGTTGTATGTATTGTTTTTATCTGAATTATTTAAATTTTCCAGCAATAATTCCATAGCAATGTAACCCATTTGGTAATTTGGCTGTCTTATGGTAGTAAGGGATGGCTCTACAAGGCCCGCTAAATATATGTCATCAAATCCCATTACACCAATGTCATTCGGAATTTTAAATCCCATTGATTTAAGTTCCTTAATGGCTCCTATGGCTATAAGGTCATTTCCGCAGAATATAGCATCAAATTTTTCACTCTCTGATAACAGTTCATTAACGCCTATTCTACCCCAATCAATTTTATAATTGCCATATTTGATTAAACTGTTACTAAACTTAATATCATTATCAATTAGTGCTTTTTTGTATCCTTCTAATCTGTCCTGGGCAGTCTTGGTTTTTAACGAACCTGAAAGATAAGCTATTTTTTTATATCCTTTATTTATTAAATATGTAACACCATCATAAGAACCTTCAAGATTATTGACTAATACTTTGCCACGAATATTTTCTGAGTAAAAATCCCTGTCGATTAATATGATGGGAACCTTGCATCTCTCTAATATTTCAGACATCTTTTCACTGTTGGAAGAATGCGCAATAATTATTCCATCGGCCATTTTTTTAGTAAGCGTTTCAATATATTTTTCTTCAACCTCAAGTTTATCATCAGTGTTGCAAAATATAATACTATATCCGGCTTCATTTGCTTTGTCTTCAGCCCCTCTTGCAATGCCGGGGAAGAAGGGGTTAGTTATATCGGGAAGTATTAAACCGATTATATGTGTTCTTTGGGTTACTAAGCTTCCTGCCATTGCGTTTGGAATATAATTATATTTTTTTATAACATTTAATACCCTAATGCGGGTAGCATCTGATATATTTTTATCCTTATTGTTAATAATCATGGAAACGGTTGCAATAGATACACCTGCTTCCTTAGCAATTTCTTTAATGGTTATTTTCATGATGTTTTTTCCTTATTTAAACGTTTAACTAAATTATAATACTAAAATTTGCCAAAGTCAATAATATAAGTTTACATTTACTGTTCAGTTATGTAAAATTAATACAAAAAGAATTAAAAAATGATATAATAATCAAAAACTATGATAAGAAAAAGGTGGCGTTATGTATAATGAAATTGTTATGGATCATTTTTCTGATCCAAGAAATTTAGGTGAAATAATAGATGCTGATGCTGTAGGAATCGTTAAAAACACAGCAGATGGTGATAACATTACGATATATATAAAGGTTCAGGATAGAATAATTACAGATATTAAATTTAAAACATTCGGATGCGGCGCTGCAATTGCAGCAAGCAGCATGTTGACTGTTTTAGCAAAGGGAAAGACACTTGATGAGGCAATGAATATTACAAATGATGACGTGAATAAATCTTTAGGTGGCCTTCCTGAACAAAAATTAAAGTGTTCAAATAATGCTGCTAATGCATTACATGATGCTATTATAAAATATCAGAAAATCAGGTAATTCGACAAGGGTTTAATTTAGTTATATTAAGGGGTGATTGTGTGATATTATCAAAAGAACAAACAGACCGTTATCTTAGACAAATTATTATGCCGGAAATAAACGGAAATGGCCAAAAAAAATTGCTTGAATCAACCGTTTTGGTATTTGGCGAAAATACTAAAGAGATTATGCCCTTGGTATTGTATCTATCATCAATGGGAATAGGTAAAATATTATGTTGTTTTAAAGATAATTCAGGATATAAATCATTTTTCGCTGATGTAAATGATTTGAACAACGATGTATCAATAGAGATTGTAAATGAACATAAATCTTTAGATAATGTAGACATAAGGATTTTATTTGGAAGTTTAGATTTTATTAAAAATAATATTAGAAACAAAGTGTTTGTACCAACTATCATTTCAATGAACAACGAGTGGAAAGGTACTCTTCAAACATTCAACGATATTAATCGATTAAATCAATTTGTTGAATTTATTAGCAGTCAAGATTACTTTATTAATGAAAAAAATCCTCTGATCAGTTCTATGGCAGGTGCTTTATGTTCGGTAGAATGTGTTAAACTCTTACTTGATATTGGAAAAACTAATGAAAATTTATTAATATTTGATTTGCTTTTAATGGTATTTAACACTTTTAATGAAAAACAATATGAATCAGCAATTAGATATCTAAATATAAAGGATTATGTTCTATTAAATAAAGATGAAGTAAATAATAAGCTTAATGGTTCTAAAGTATTGGTTGTTGGTGCTGGTGGGCTTGGTTCTCCCGTATCTCTTGGTCTTGCTATGTCCGGAATTGGAACAATTGGATTATTGGATTCAGATAAGGTTGAATTAAGTAATTTAAATAGGCAAATATTACATTCGGTTTCAAGAATCGGCAAAGATAAAGCTGAATCTGCAAAAACTTTTATATCAGATATTAATCATAACATAAATATAAATACACATATTATTGATTTGAATATTGGAAATGCTGAAAGCATAATAAAAGATTATGATGTGGTAATATCGGCAGTTGACAATATTCAAACACGTTATGTTATCAATGATACATGTTACTTGATGAAAAAACCGGTTATAGAAGCAGGTGTTTTAAGATTTGATGGAACAAATACTACAATAATTCCTGATGAAGGGCATTGTTATAGATGCCTTTATCCTAATTTGAATACAGCTAACATGTCATGTTCTGAAGCAGGTATTTTAGGTGCGGTGCCCGGGGTTATGGGATTTATAGAAGCAATTGAAGCCGTAAAAGTTATTGCAAATGTCGGTGTGTCATTAAAGAATAAAATATTGTTGTTTGATGGTTTAGAAATGGAGTTTGATGTTATAAGTTTAGGAAAGAATCCTGATTGTCCTGTTTGCGGGGGAAAAAAAATGTCATCCTAGGCAATAACTAAAATCTCCCTTAGGATGACAAAATATTAAACCAAATTTTTACGAATTTTGTTTTCTGGCTCAGGTCTTTCGATTTTTCCCTCACCTAATTCTCTTAATTTCATTAAATAAGCCATGTTTTTCCCAAGTATGCGCATTATTTGAACTCCTTCATCATCCTGAACAACTTCACCTGACTTTTGACCGAAAATAACATTCCAATAATTTGATGTTGGCATTAGCATTTCCGAATAACCTATATAATTTATAAGCTGATGATAAGCTGGTAAGCCACCCGCGCGTCTTACTGCTACTATTCCTACACCTACCTTATGTCTGAATAAACCGTTATTTGCACTTCCTACATAAGATGCTCTATCAAGAAAGCTCTTCATAGTGGCTGATATTGAAGAAAAATGAACAGGAGAACCAAATATAATTCCATCAGCTTCCTTCATTTTTTGAATCCATTCATTTACTTCATCATTTAAGATGCATCTTTCATTACGCATTTTAAAGCACGAATTGCATGCTGTGCATCCATATATTTTTTCACTTCCAACCTGTACTATTTCAACTTCGATATTTTCTTCTTTTAGTTGTTCTGCAACCATTTTAATTGCTTCATATGTATTCCCTTCTTTTTTTGGACTTCCGTTAAATGCAATAACCTTCATTAGTACCTCCTTAGCTGATTTTATTGGTATTATACTAAAAAATCTATATTATTACAAGTTAATAAACAGGGAGATTATAGCATATAGTGAATTAGCATAAAAATATTAGTTAATTATTTAACTGCAACGATTATTAAGTAATTTTAACAAAGTTATATTGACTAATATCTATTTAAATGTTATTATATTGAAGTTAAAGCATATTAACCTAACAGATTTTGTGTTTTTTTTAACAGTGTTTTACATATATAACTAATTTAAATGATATTATGTATTATTTTATTAATACAAGATATAAAAAAAACATACTTGGAGGGTATAATGAAAAAATTATTATCTATAGCATTATGTGTACTAATGCTTTTAAGCATAGTAGCATGTGCTAAAGAAACTCAGGCGCCACCTGCTGCACAGTCCGAAACATTAACAGGTGTAGGCAAAGGCTTTGGCGGTGAAGTTAAGGTTACTGTTACAAAAGAAGGGGACAAGATTACTAAAGTTGTAGCAGAAGGTCCAAATGAAACTAACGGCATAGGTTCAAAAGCTATCGATGAACTTCCTGCGAAAATAGTAGAAGCTAATTCAACAGAAGTTGAAGTTGTTGCAGGCGCAACGGTAACAAGTAAAGCTATAATTTATGCAGTTAACAATGCTTTAGATCCTGCTAAATACCCTGTGCCAACCGAAGAAGCTAAGGAAGAGAAAAAACCTGATGCTGTTACAGCAGCAGAAGTATACCAAGGTTTCGGTCTTGTTAGCGTTGGACGTTTAGGACCTGGAAAAGATAACACTGAAACACCTGTTTACAGCTTTAATGATGTATTTGCACATACATTATTTGATCAAGAAGGAAGAATTCTTGCATTGACAGTTGATGTTTTAGAAGTTGCAACTCCAAATTATGATGGAGATGGTATGCCTCATTTCAGCGGATTCCCCGGACAAGGTGGATACAATAATGATGAAAACCATGATGAAGTTGTAGACGGAAAAACTGTTGATACAGATGATAACTTTAAAGCAGAAGTTAACGGTTGGATTACCAAGAGAGACCGCGGAGATAAATACCGCATGAATACAGGTACTTGGGCTCAACAGATGAACAAATTTGAAGAAACATTTGTTGGTATGACCGTTGAAGAAGTTGAAGAGTGGTTTAAAAAATATACATCTGACTTAAATCACAGACCATTAAAAGACGGTTCCGATAAACCTGAAGATAAAGCTAAATATGATGCTCTTTCAGCTGAAGAAAAAGCTATGCTTGCAGATGTTACTTCAGCAGCAACTATGAGTTTAAGCGATGCTCACGGTGACATAATAGCAGCTATTAAAGAATCTTTTGAAACAAAAGTTCCGTTAGCGGATGTTAAAGAAGCTGCTTCAATGGGTACAATTGCATTATCAATGCCACGTGTTGGTCCCGGAAAAGATGATACCGGTGTTCAAGTTTACAGTTTAAATAAAGTATTTGTTAATGCTTTGTTTGATGGACAAGGAAAGATTGTCGCACTATATATAGATCAACAAGAAGTTGCAACACCTAACTATGATGGAGCTTCAATGCCTCACTTTACAGGTTTCCCTGAACAATCATACAACAATGATGAAAATCATGATGAAAAAGTAGATGGCACTTTAACAGCTACAAAGGACAGTTTCTTAGCTGAAGTTTTAAGCTGGTCAACTAAGAGAGACCGTGGTGCCGGCTATGTAATGGGTACAGGCACATGGACAGATCAAATAAATAAATATGAAGAATTATTCATAGGAAAAACTGCTGATGAAGTAGAAGAATGGTTCAAAAAATATGCATCTGATTTAAACGGAAGACCATTGAAAGATGGTTCTGATAAACCGGAAGACAAAGCTAAATATGATGCTTTATCAGCTGATGAAAAAGCTATGCTTGCAGATGTAACTTCAGCAGCAACAATGAGCTTAAATGACTCTCATGGTAATTTGGTGGGAGCAATCAAAAAAGCTTTTGAAAATCGTGTTGAAATTAATTTAACAATAAAGTAATACTTATTGGATCAAAAAAGACCTTCAATTTATAATTGAAGGTCTTTTTTTTATATAAAATAATAATATTAAAAAATAATATTGGTTATACTATTTGTAAAATAAATTAATGGAGGGCTACATGAAAAAATTAGCTTTAATAATTTGTGTTTTAATGCTTTTTAGCATGGTTGCATGTACAAATAACAAAAAACCGGGTACTACTACACCTGGAACAACTACACCTGGAACTACTACACCTGGAACAACCACTCCGGGAACAACCACTCCTGGAACAACAACACCGGGAAATACTAATACAAAAACTCAGACGCTCACCGGAAAAGCACAAGGTTATGGTGGAGAAGTTACTGTAAAAGTAATGGTTAACGGTGATGATATTGTATCGGTTGAGGCAATGGGAGAAAAAGAAACTAAGGGTATAGGTTCAAATGCTATTGACCAGTTGCCTGGTAAAATAGCAGAAGCTGATTCTACAGATGTTGCAGCCGTATCAGGTGCAACAGTTACAAGCAAAGCAATAAAAGAAGCAGTAAATGAAGCGCTAAAAGGAAAAAAATAACATAGTTCAAAAGAAAAAAACCAGCTGAGCTGGTTTTTTTCACTAAAGTATAAGCGACTGACACCAAATCAGATATTTGGGTCATCCCAGTCTCATTCACCAATGTTTTAGCTCCCTTTGGTCGCAAACATTAGGAATTCGTTGCGAATGACCTACCGCTATTTTTCAGAAAAAACACTCTGAAAAATAGGGTTAGGGCATCTTGCTTAATCGTATAGAGATGATAATATCAATGATGTAGAAGATTCTTTTATACTGTCTATTGTATGAAGTTCATCCTGCAACGCTTTTAATTCAAGAGGTGTTTTGCATCTAACTTTCATTATTATACACCATGTGCCGGTTACAATATGGCATTCTTCTATTACTAAATTATTTATTTCCAGTTTTTTTAACTGTTCAAGCAGCTTGTCGTAATTTGTTGTTCTGACCCTCAATGATATTAAAGCATTCGTTGTATATCCAAGTTTGACCCATTCGATTTTTGTTCTGTATCCGGAAATAATACCCTGTTCCTCTAATTTTGTCACTCGGTTGTGTATTGCCGGTCTTGACAAGTTTAGGCGCTTTGAAAGTTCTTCATGAGAAATACGACCCTCTTTCTCAATGTTTTTTAAGATTTGCATATCTAATGAATCCATATTATACCTCTATCAATATTTTTATGGTTAGAACTGAAATTGCTTTAAATATAGCATAAAAATTAGAATTTTGCAAGAATAATAATGTTAACGTTTATTGACATTGAAAGTTGATTATATTATAATTAAATTAATAAAATTTGGCTAAAGATATTAGATGTGAGGGGACAAGTTTTAGTATATTTAATTATGCTGAAATTTGTTTTTTTATGTCATAACTACATTTGTATAAGTGATAGCGCAGTTTTTGAGACGATAATCATATTAAAAATCGGAGGATAAATAATGGGTAAGGTTATAATTACAGGAAATACATTAACTATTGAAGAAGTTGTATCAGTGTGCAGGAATTTTTATGAGGTTGAATTGTCAGAAGCAGCTAAAGAAAAAGTTATGGCTTCAAGAAAAATTGTAGATGATTTTGTGGAAAATGAAGATGTTATTTATGGAATAACAACGGGTTTTGGAAAATTCAGCGATGTTTCAATTTCTAAGGATGAATCAGAGCTTTTGCAGAAGAACTTAATAATAACCCATGCTGTTGGAGCAGGAAAACCATTTGAAACAGAAATTGTAAGAGGAATCATACTTCTAAGGATCAACAACCTGGCAAAAGGATATTCGGGAGTAAAATTTGAAACAATTAAAACAATGATTGACATGCTTAACAAAAGGGTGCATCCTATAGTTCCTCAAAAAGGTTCATTGGGTGCAAGCGGAGATTTAGCTCCACTATCACATATGGTCTTACCAATGATTGGTTTAGGTTTGGCAGAATATGAAGGTCAAGTTATGTCCGGCGATGAAGCAATGAAGAAAGCAGGAATCCCTGTTATAACACTTACATCAAAGGAGGGTCTTGCACTTATTAATGGAACACAGGTAATGACTTCAGTGGGTGCATTGACAGTTTATGATGCAATTAATTTAGTTAAAATTTCAGATATTGCTGCTGCATTGAGCTTCGAAGCCCATAATGGGGTTGTAGATGCTCTTGACCATAGGGTTCATGAAGTAAGACCTCATAAGGGACAAATTGACTCAGCTAAAATACTTCTTAAGTTGTTGTCAGATAGCAAAATGATAACAAGACAAGGGGAAATAAGAGTTCAGGATGCTTATTCCTTAAGATGTACACCTCAGGTTCATGGGGCAAGTAAGGATGCAATTAATTATGTTAAAGAAAGGGTAGAAATAGAAATAAATTCTGTTACTGATAACCCTATAATATTCCCTGAAACAAAAGAAGGAATATCAGGAGGAAATTTCCACGGACAGCCGATGGCATTAAGTTTTGACTTCTTAGGAATTGCATTAGCCGAACTTGCTGATATTTCTGAAAGAAGATTAGAAAGATTAGTAAACCCTGCATTGAGCGGGTTGCCTGCATTTTTGGTTGAACACGGAGGACTTAATTCCGGATTTATGATCGTTCAATACTCAGCAGCTGCTTTAGTTTCAGAAAACAAGATTTTAGCACATCCGGCATCTGTTGACAGCATACCTTCATCTGCAAACCAAGAAGACCATGTTTCAATGGGAACAATAGCAGCAAGAAAGGCAAAAGAAATTATGGAAAATGTAAGAAGAGTGTTGGCTATGGAAATAATGTGTGCTTGTCAAGGTATAGATTTAAGAACAAACAAGGGCTTAGGAAAAGGAACTGGGCCAGTTTACAATAAGGTAAGAGAATTCGTACCTGTGTTAATGGAAGATAGAGCTCTTTATGAAGATATTAATAAATGTGAAGAGTTAATAATTGATGGAACAATTGTAGATGTATGTGAAAAAGAAGCAGGGGAAATAATATTTTAAGGAATGTGAGACCTCTCAACTGCTTTAGGAATGAAAAATCATCGCGTTTATACAAACTAAGTTTTGCATAAACGCTTTTTTATACTTATTGCCATAAAATAGAGTAACTGTTATAATTAATTTATTGTAGATATTAAGAATAAATAAATATATAAATATAATAATATTTTTTTGGAACAAATAAAATAATTTGACGTCTTATATAATAACCGAACGGGGTGAAACAATGAAAAGCAATGAACTATGGTTAATTGAAGAGAGCCGGCAAGGAAATGTAGATGCATTCGAAGAGCTTATAAAGGATTATAAGAAGGTAGCATACAATATAGCTCTAAGAGTGCTTAGAAATGTAGAAGATGCGGAGGATGCTTCACAGGAAGCATTGATTAAGGTATTCAAAAATATTCAAAATTTCAACATGCAATCCACTTTTAAGGTATGGATGTACAGAATAGTGGTTAATACATGTATTGATATTAAGAGAAAGAAAAATATTAATGCTATATCTATTGATGAAAATATTGATTTAGGGGGAAACGGTCAGATACAAAGGGAAATAGCGGATGACTCTAATAACCCGGATTCATTGGTTGAAAGAAATTTTAATAAAAAATTAATTAATGATGCAGTTAATAAATTAGACGATGATTATAAAACGATTATTATATTAAGAGATATACAGGGATTTTCATACAATGAAATATCAGAGATTTTAACTTGCAACTTGGGAACCGTTAAATCAAGATTAAACCGAGCAAGAAAAAGTTTAAAAGATATACTTGAAAATGAATTAAAAATTCAGTGTTAGGTGGTGACGAAATGAATTGTGATGAAATAAGAAATTTATTGTCCTCATATATTGATGGTGAAACAGATGAGGATGAAAAGCTTTTAATTGAAGAGCATATAAATAATTGTGATGAATGTAAAAAAGAGTTGGATGAATACAAAAAAATCATACAAGCGCTAAATGATTTACCGGATGAAGAGCCACCTGCAGGATATTGTAAGAGATTGCATGAAAAACTTTTGAATTCGAAGGTATCTGTTTTTAAGGATGAATCTATTATAAAAACTGATACACCTAATAAGAATAGAAAAAAATTCAGTTGGGTTAAATACGGTGGACTTGCCGCAGCTTTGGTATTGGTTTTCGCAGTAGCAGCAATGAACAATCTAAGAATGGGCGGCATGAAATCAGCGGAAAACAGTGCATATGATGTGGCGCCTCCAGCACCTCAAGCAGCACCTGCACCGACAATGCCGGAGATGCCTGCTCAAATGGCTACAGATGGCAACAGAGGCAGTAGAGATGATTATGATATAGCTGAACTGGAAATGAAAGCTGAAGAGAGCGGCTATGCAGATGTAAAAGGCAAAATAAATACAATGGCTGCGCAAACAAGAGAAATGAAAATCATTAAGACAGGAACAATATATGCGCAGACAGAAGATTATGATACCTTCTTAAATGATTTAAATGCTAAGGTGGATTCTTTAGGGGGATTCATAGAAAACAACAATACTGAAGTTTATCAGGTTTATGATAATGATAAGCTTATGCACGGAAACTTAAAATTAAGAGTACCTCAAGAAAACTTTTATGAATTAATCAATTATTTAGAAAGCTTTACTGAAGTAAGAAGAAAAAATGTAAGTGAAAATGATGTAACAAAAGAGTATTATGAAAAAGACAACAGGGTTAAAAATCTTGAAGTTCAGGAACAGCATTTAAGAGATTTATTTGAAAAAGCTCAAACGGTTGAAGAAATGCTTCAAATAGAAAATGAACTTAGAAGAATAAGAACTGAAATTGATGCTTTAAATATAAGCCTGGCTGATATAAATGACAGAGCAATGATGTCAACGATTAATTTAGAAGTGGAAGAAGTAAAAGCTGTAAACTTTACATTGAAAAGTGAAAAAAGTGTATGGGAAAGATCTAAGGACGGCTTTATAAGCACTGTAAATTCTATAGTTAAAAGTTTCGGTAACTTCGTAGTGAACATTGTTGCAGCATCTCCGGTTATAGTACCGGCAGCAGTTGTGTTTATAATACTTCTTTTGAAAATCAAAAAATACTGGAAGAAAAAAGTATAGGTTAAAATCAAGTCATCTTGAGTGTAATGAAAATTCTACTCTCAGGATGACCTTTATTTTTGTTTGTTTATTTTTCTTGATATGCTATAATTATTCTATTATATAGTAAAGAGAGGCAGAATATATGGGTCAGGCAAGTATCGGTGACTTGTTAAATGATAGTGCAAGAGAGCAAATGAAAAGTATGACTAAAATCAGTAAAAATGTTTCGGAGTTAAAGCCGGGTGAAAAAGCAGAAGGTTATTACCTTATTAAAAGTTATGAAGTAAAAAAAACAACAAATGGAAAGCAATATATTGATATAGAATTAGTGGATAAAACCGGTGCAATAAATGCGAAAATTTGGGATTACACCAAGGAAAATGAGGACATTGTAATCGGTAATTCAATAGTTAAGGTTCGTGGCGAAGTATTGGAATGGAATGGTTCAAAACAATTAAAGGTTAATAAAATAAGAGGAAAGCTTCCTCCTGATGATATAAAAATATCTGAATTAATACCGTCTGCTCCTATTGAAAATGAAGAAATGATGAATGTTGTAAAATCATATATCAAGAAAATTAAAGATGCAGAAATCAGATTATTGGTTATAAACATAACAACAAAATACAAAGATAAACTTTATTACTATCCTGCTGCAAAGAAAAACCATCATTCATATTTGGGAGGGTTGCTGTACCATACGCTTAGAATGTTGCAATCAGGTGAAAAGCTTGGGCAGGTTTATAATTTCTTAAATATGGATTATGTCTATGCAGGAGTAATACTTCACGATATTTGCAAGATTCTTGAGATGGATTCTGACGAATATGGAGTTGTATCTGACTATACAATGGAAGGAAAGCTTTTAGGCCACATTATACAGGGAATTAAAGAAATTGAAACAGAGGGAGAAAAAATAGGTTTAAACAGAGAGAAAAACATAATTTTACAGCATATGGTTCTTTCTCATCATTATGAACCGGAATTTGGTAGCCCTAAAAAACCAATGACTCCTGAAGCGGAACTTCTTCATTTCTTGGATATAATCGATTCAAGAATGTTTGATTTTGAGCATGCCTTGGAGGGAATTGAACCGGGGCAGTTTACAGATAAAATATGGTTATTGGATAACAGAAACCTTTATAAAACCAATGAACAATGAATGAAGAATTTAGCTTAAGCTAAATTCTTTCTTTAAAGGAGGAAGCAATGGGACTAAGTTTAGTTTTAGGACGAGCTAAGACCGGAAAATCTACATTTATATATGACGATATAAAAAAGAATTTAGAAAATAACAGTGACAATTTATTGCTTATTGTTCCTGAGCAAATGACTTATCAAGCAGAGTACGAAATAATTGACAGAATTCAAAATCATGGAATAATGGCTGCTGAGGTTTTAAGCTTCAAGAGGTTGGGATATAAAGTATTTGAAGAGGTTGGAGGACTAAAGGTTCAGGAAATCAATAACTATGGCAAGATTATGCTTTTAAAGCAAATTTTTGAAGAGAACAAAGATAATCTTAAAGTATTTAAAAAAGCAATAAAACAGGAAGGCTTTCTTAGAGAAGTTGATAATTTAATAAGCGAATTAAAGCAAAATTGTATCAGTGCAGAGTTTCTTGAACAAACAGCTAAGTATAACCTTAATGATGAAGAAAATCAGCTATTAAATAAAAAGTTAAATGATATAGCTGTAATTTATAAGGAAATTCAAAACAGAACCGAAAATAAATTTTATGATGAAGAAGATAAAATGGAACTTCTTATTGAAGCTTTGAAGAAATCAGATTACATAAAAAATTCTATCATATGGATTGACGGTTTTGAAAGCTTCAACATGCAAAGTCACAACCTTATTAGGGAATTAATAAAATATGCTAAGTCAGTAACCATATCCTTCAATATGGACCCTTTATATTTAAAATCATTCCAAAGCCATGATGATTGGGAAGTGTTTAAAACTGTTTATGACACATACAACACATTGGTTAAGGACCTTGATTGCGATATAAAAATTATTTCTGTTAACAATAATAGATTTAATAATGAGATAAAAACAATAGAACGAAGTATGTTTACCATAAATAATGATAATTATTCAGATGAAACAGACAACGTTCACATCGTATCATCTCTTAATCCATATTCGGAAGTTGAGAAAACAGCAATAAAAATAGTTTCTCTCATAAGGGATAATGGCTACAGATGGAAGGATATTTCCGTTGCTTTAAGCGATATGGACAGCTATGGAATTAATATTAAAAAGGTTTTTACACAATATGAAATTCCGTATTTTATTGATGCGAAAAGGGATATAATGGGTAACCCGCTTACAAAATTTATTCTTTCTCTTCTTGACATGTTTAATTATAACTTTAAGCATGACAGCGTGTTTGAATTTCTAAAAACGGGATTTACAACCTTGGATTATGATGAAATAAGCAAACTTGAAAATTTTGCACTGCAATATGGCATCGAAGGGGGCAAATGGTTTAAACCATTTAAATTTAATGCAAGTAAAATTGAGTATTTCGAAGAACTTAGGGAAAAGTTTATAAAAGAGTTAAAGGATTATAAGAAAGAATATAAAGAACTTAACAATGCACTTAATATTACAATCTTTTTATTTGATTTTCTTAAAACCTATAAGGTACAGGAGAAAATAGAAAAACAAGTCAATGTTTTTAAAAGGTCTGAATTGTATGAAATGTCAAGTGAAAACGCTCAAATATGGAACTACGTAATGGAGATATTTGAGCAAATAACATTGGCAGGTAAAGACACATCGATAACTCCATATGAATATAAAAAGATGTTGGAATCCGGCTTCAAGGAAGTTATGGTAAGTATTATTCCTCCCGCTTTGGACAAGGTTACAGTATCTGATATTGATAAAGCTTCATTTAAGCCAACAAAGATTCTATTTGTAGTGGGAGCAAACGAAGGAAAATTAGATTCAAAAAACAGTGAAAAAGGACTGCTGCTAAATGATGAAAGGAATTTGCTTTCAAAATCGGGACTTAAGCTGTTAATTGATTCAAATTATTATATTTATAAAGAAAAGCACCTTTTGTATAAGTTGTTTACCAATGCCTCGCATAAAATTTTTATTAGTTATGCACTTGGAACTTCTGACGGTAAATCTTTACAGACATCTATGTACATAGATAGAATGAAGCTGTTATTTCCTTTTGTAAAAGAAGAATCTGATTTAATTATAAATTCAGAGGATGAAAAAATATCCAACAATAAAGGAACTGTAGATTATTTAATAAATAATATCAGAAATTATATTGAAGGCAATAACATTGAGCCGATATGGATGGATGTTTATACATGGTATGAAGCAAATGACGGGAATATTTTAAACATAATAAACAAAGGTCTATCCTATGAGAATAAAGCAGAGAAGATAAAGGATGAAAACCTAAAAAAGATATATCAGGAGCCCATTACCATATCAGTATCTAAAATAGAAAACTTCGCTTCTTGTCCATTTAAGTATTTCATGGAAAGTGTTATTAAACCTCAACCGCGAATTGTGCACAAAGTAGAATTTTACGACCTTGGAAACATATATCATCAAGCTGTAGAAGAATTTACTAAGATTCTTTACGATTTAGATATTATGGATTTAGATAATGAAAAAACAAAAAATCTATCACTTTCTACAACGGAAAAGGTACTCATAAAAAATGAACCTGACTATACGGCTTTAGAAGCCAATGAACGTAACAAATATATGAAGGAAAAAATCAAAAGATTGGTTAGCAGAGCTTGCCTAACAATTGTAAATCAATTGAAAGTGGGTAATTTCAGACCAGGATATACTGAGCTGATAATAGGAAATGATGATTGCGAATTTAAAATTGACGCGTTAGAAATTAAAATTGATGATGAAGTAAGTCTATATTTTCAAGGAAGGATTGACCGTGTCGACATATTAAAAAATGGTGATAAAACATATATTAACATTATTGACTACAAGTCCTCATTTAAGGACGTAGATTTATCAGATGCACTACAGGGGCTACAGCTGCAGCTTTTGGTTTATATGTCGGCCATAATAAAAAACGGAGAAAAATTATTTTGTTCGAAGCCGGAAATCGGTGGTGTTTATTATTTTGTTATAGACGATCCGATGATTGATGCTGATGAGGTGGCTGAAAACAATGTTGAAGCAGAAATTTTTAACAAGCTTTCTTTAAAGGGTTATATAGTAGAGGATGAAGAAATTATTCTTAATATGGACAAGTATATTGAAAGTAACAAAAAATCTGATATTATTCCTGTATGCTTCAATAAGGATGGAAGCACCTCTAAATCTTCTAAAACTTTGACTGATAAGGAATTTAAATGGCTTCTTGACAAGGTTGACAATGTAGCTAAAGAAACAGCTGAAAAGGTATTAAAAGGAAATATTGACATAATGCCTTACAGGAAGGTTAATGGAGGGAAAACTCCATGTATTTATTGTGATTTTACATCTGTGTGTCATTTTGATCCTTCGATTGACGGAAATAATTACAGAAGAATAAATAAACTTAAAAAAGAAGATATTTTAAATGAATTAATGCAGGAAGGCGGTGGTGTTGATGAAATTTAGTCCTAAACAAAGAGAGGTTATTGACTTAAGGAATAAAAACATATTGGTATCGGCTGCCGCCGGCTCCGGAAAGACCACCGTCTTGGTTGAAAGAATTATTAAATTAATTACAGAAGAAAAAGAAAATATAGACAGCTTTTTAATTGTAACATTTACAAATGCCGCTGCAAGCGGCATGAAGCAAAAAATTCATAAGACGCTTGTTAAAGCAATTCAAAACAGTGAAAGTAAAGAGCATTTAAAGGCACAGCTTAATATTTTAAACAGATCAAGCATTTCTACAATTCATGCTTTTTGCATAGACGTTGTAAGAAAAAATTTTCACCTGATAGGCATTGACCCTAATTTTAGAATCGGTGATGTCAATGAGGTTGAAATTCTGTTAAATGAAACAATAGATGATGTTTTAGAAAAATTTTATGCTTCAAAAGCTGAAGGATTTATAAAACTTGTAGAAAGCTTTACAGGTAACAGAGGAGACAGTGAATTAACAGCTATAATTAAGGATATATACAGATTTATATTAAGTAAGCCAAACCCTTTGATATGGTTAAAGGAAAAAGTTGAAGACTATAATTTATCTGAAAGTGAATTTCAAGGTTCCTCTTGGCTAAAGCTTGTGCAAGAAAATTTTAATATTTTACTCAACGGCGCGGAAGAAGGTTTAGAGTGTGCTTCAAATTTGTGTGATGACTCTGATGGCCCTTTTGTGTACAAGGAAACCATTTTGGAGGATTTAAACAGCTTAAAAGATCTTAAGGTAATATTGTGTAAAGATTTTCAGGAGTTTATATGTAATTTATACTCAGTATCATTTTCTTCTCTCAAGCCATTAAGGGGTAAAAATAAGAATGACGTTAACCCCGAAAAGCAGGAAGAGGTAAAGCTTTTAAGGGAAGAGTATAAAAAGATTATAAACAATATAAAAAAGACAATACCAAACAAAAATTTAGGTGAATTAGTCAGTGATATTAATTATATGTATCAGCCAATGGAAGCATTATACATATTAATATGCGATATAGATAGGGAGTTTAAAGCTAAAAAAATTGAAAAAGCAATAGCCGATTTTAACGACGTAGAACATTATGCCCTGCAAATACTAAGTAATAAGGACGTTGGAGAAAGATACAAGAATAAATATAAATATATTTTTATAGATGAGTATCAGGATAGCAACCGTCTTCAAGAGGAATTGTTAAACTCCATAAAAAGAGATAACAATTTGTTCATGGTCGGCGATGTTAAGCAAAGCATTTATCGATTTAGATTAGCCGACCCTACAATTTTTAACGAAAAATGCGATAATTATCCAAGCAGTGGCAATGAAGGATTAAACAGAAGGATTGATTTAACTCAAAACTTCAGAAGCAGAAAGGAAATACTCGGCGGTATCAACTTTATTTTTAATAAAATAATGAACAAAACTATAGGCGAAGTTAATTATAACAGTGATGTATATCTAAATCCCGGAGCGGAATTTAAAGAAAGTGATGAAGTTTTCACTGAACTTACAATTATTGATAAAAATAAAGATGAATCAGAAGATTTGAGCGAAGAAATTTTAGAAATGAAGGTTGCTGAACTTGAAGCTACACTATCGGTTCAAAAAATAAGAGAACTTTTAAATAAGAATAAAAATTTACCGTTAAAAAGGGATGATGCAAATGAGGTTACAGACGCAATTTCAGAGAAAATAGAGTACAAGGATATTGTTATTTTAATGCGTTCCGTTTCTAACAGCGCCGGTATTTTTGAAGAGATTTTCAATAATGAAGGCATACCTTTTTATTTTGATGGCGGTCTTGGTTATTATGAAACAATTGAAATACAGGTTATATTAAATTTGTTAAGAATTATAGACAACATAAGGCAGGATATACCGCTTTTAAGTGTTATGAGGTCTCCCATAGGTTCATTTACAACCGAAGAACTTGTAGATATAAGAGTTAAAAGTCCTAAAGGAACTTTTATAGACGCATTATATAATTATAAAAATAAATTTAATGACGGGCTTGCGGAAAAATTAATATTATTTACCGAAAAGGTGGAGCACTGGAAAAAAAGAAGCAGGTACACCCATTTGAATGATTTTATCTGGGAAGTGTTGATGGAAACGAATTATTATTATTTTGTCGGACTTCTTCCAAACGGAAAAATCAGACAAGCAAATTTACGTTTATTGACAGATAAAGCATATGATTTTGAAAAAACTTCTATGAGCGGATTGTTTAATTTCTTAAGATATGTTGAAAAATTAAAAGCTTCATCGGGAGATTCGGGAAGTGCAAAGACATTAGGTGAAAATGATAATGTTGTAAGGTTAATGTCAGTACATAAAAGCAAGGGATTGGAATTTCCTGTTGTTATACTTTGCGGATTAAGTAAAAAATTCAATAAAACCGATAGCTCAAAAATTATATTAAAGCACAGGGATTATGGTCTTGCGCCTAAATATATTAATCCTGAAAATAGAATATACCGAGAAACTTTTTCAAGAACTGCATTGAAAGGTGTTATTAAAATTGAAAATCTTTCAGAAGAAATGAGAGTGCTTTATGTTGCAATGACAAGAGCCATTGACAGGTTGATAATGATTGGAACTGTTGATAAATTAGAGAATAAAGCAAAGAAGTGGAACAAAGGTACATCCCTATACAACGTGTACAACAGTGATTCATATCTTGACTGGATATGTTCTTGTTTTAATGAAGGTTCGGATGTGTGGCAGGTTAGGACAATTACATTATCACAGATACAACTTAACAAACATGAAGTTGATGATATTAAAGCAAAAAGAATTCAGGATATTTATGAATTTAAAAATCAAAATAACAGCTGCAAAAAGGGTGAGATAGATAGACGTTTAAATTATAAGTACGAGTATTTAAGCTCTGTAAATGTACCTACAAAGCTTTCGGTTACAGATATAAAGGTGTTAAAAAAAGAAACGTTGGAAAGAGTTAAATATAAAATTCCGGTTTTAAGGGATATACCTCAATTCAAAGACGAGATTGATTTCACAAAAGCTGAAATTGGTACAATTGTGCACTTCGTAATGCAACATATAGATCTTACGCAAAGCTTAACAAAGGAAAATATTTATGAGCAAATAAATAAAATGATACAAAAAAGGATTCTGACAGAAAAGGAAGCAGAAATTGTGGATGTTAATATACTCATGGATTTCTTTAAATCTGATATTGGAGTCAGAATGAGAACATCTAATATGGTTAAGAGGGAGGTACCGTTTGTTATTAAGAAAAATGCCAATGAAATAATTAAAACTATTCATTCAAATGACATAATTCTTGTTCAAGGCATTATTGACTGCTATTTTTATGAGAATGACGAAGTGGTTATAATCGATTACAAAACTGATGAAATTAAAGATGAATTGGCTTTGCGGTCAGTAACAGAAGAGTATAGCCCGCAAATTTTGTCCTATAAGGAAGCGGTAGAAAAAATCACCGATAAAAGAGTTAAAGCATGCTATTTATATTTATTTGATGTTGCAAAAGTATTGAGAATTACTTAGACTAAAAAAAGATCTTTGCAGTGGTCATCCTGAACGCAGTGAAGGATCTCATCTTTTGTTCTACGAGATCCTTCGCTATTGCTTATCTTTTTCTTCTTTGTTTAATTCTGATTGGTTTATGTATTTCTTTTTTTTCTGTATAGTTATTTTTATTCTCGTTGTAATTTACTGCTTTTTCATGACTTTCATATCTGTCATTTTTATAATATCTATCGTATTCATTTTTTGGGGGATGTTTTTCATCATTTGTAGATTTCTCGTTTTCATTTGATAGGTTTATCTGGCATTCTGAATCCTCTGACTCTCCATCAGGAAGTACTGATTCATTTTTAAATTTTATTTCTTTACCATCATTGAGATTTTCATGGTCGTGGTCAGAATTTGCAGTCATACTGTTTAATAAAGGCATAAATGTTTCCATTAATCCGTTAATATCTAAACCACTGCTTCCGTCATGCGGGTTGCCATCAGATTTTGCTATGGATGATAGTATTTCATTGAAGTTACCGTTTTTAATCATATTCATAGCCATTGAACCCATTATTTTTTCCATATTATTGGCTAAGAGTGGTTGAGTAATCATTTTGCTGACACCCGGGTTTTTCATCAGTGCGGTCACTGCTTCAATGGGTGAATTTGTACTCATAGATTGAATAGGTCTGAAGGTTTGTGCTCTGTTTAAAAAAGAATACATTCCAAGCAAGGTGCTCATCTTTTCAAACATAGGCAAATATGTATTTACTTTTGTTACTGTTTGTGCTGAAGTGAGAGGAGCCACGGTTCGAACCATACTGATTAAGTTCTCCATTTTCTGGGGATCGGTCATTAGGGCACCGGCAAAGTTTTTTGACGTTCCTGACAGCTTAGAAATCATACCCGGAAGCTGAACGTTACCAAATATATATTTGGCTGCTAAAAAATATAAAAATATTTGAACAGGAATAATATCACCTTCTTACTAACTCTTTAATATAACATATTATTCAGTTTATGAAATTGTGTTACATATAAATTCAGATAAAAAGGAAATTTAAACAGTAATCAATTTATCTCTTTGGCATATTATGTAATATAGATGGAGGTAATCAAATGGCTAAATTTTTCAAAAATTTTGATGACAATGAACTAAATAAAATAACTGAAAGCAAAGAGTTTAAAAAAGCAGCTAATGATAAAAATTTAGATGACTTTGTAAACAATAAGCAATTCAAGGAGTTTAAAGAGAAATATAATGGCAAATCCGATGAAGAAATACTAAATGATGCAAGAAATATGAGCAAAAAATTAAAAGAGCAATACGGTGAGGAAGAATACAATAAAAAGATTCAGGATTTAAAGAATTTTGAAAAATTTCTAAGTCCTGATCAAAAAAAGAAAATGAAAAAGTTTTTGGACAATTTATGATAAAGAGGAGGGGCAACCCTCCGAATAAAACTAAATAATATGTAATAAAATTAATATATATTAATATTTTTTTTGTATAATTTTGATTAGGACAAGTTTTTATTATAATTACAAATCGCTCATATGCAATGAGCTAACATATTGTTAAATTGAAAACGTGTACAAATTTATAAAAATTAGTTAAAATTATAAATAATCGTTTTCATTATCATGCATTTAATTTTTAATTTCTCAAATATGGTATTCGAAGTTAATTCATTTAATATTTGACAATTAATATATATTCAATTATAATAAAAAAAGGTAAAGTTTTTATTTAATTAGGAGGGACAAGATGAAAAAAGTTATAAGTATTTTATTAGTGCTTATGATGGTGTTCAGTTTAGCTGCATGTAGCAAACCTGCAGAAGCTCCTGCACCAGCACCAGCACCTGCACCGGAAGCACCGAAAACAGAAACACCTGCACCGGCACCTGCACCACAAGCTACTGCAGGAATTTTTGAAGGTAAAATTGCAATCGTAACAAACACTCTTTCTCAAAACGAAGAAGAGTATCGTTCAGCACAAGAAATGGTTGAAAGATACGGAGAAGATAAGATTTCTCACGTATTGTGGCCGGATAACTTCATGACAGAACAAGAACAAATGATCAGTATCATTACTAAAATAGGCTCTGACCCTGAAGTAAAAGCTTTAATAATCAACCAAGCAGTACCTGGAACAAACGCAGCGGTTGATAAATTGTTGGAAACTCGCGATGATATGTTCATAGCATATTGTGCACCGCAGGAAAATCCTCCTGACGTTGCAGCAAGAGCAAATTTAATTTTACAACCGGACGAATTAGGAATGGGTAACAGCATACCTGTACAGGCACAAAAATTAGGAGCTACAACATTTGTACACTATTCATTCCCAAGACATATGTCAGTTGTACTTCTTTCTGCAAGAAGAGACCTTATGAAAGCAAAATGTGAAGAAATCGGCTTACAATTTGTTGATGCTACAGCTCCGGACCCAACAGGAGACGCTGGAGTACCGGGCGCACAACAATTCATTCTTGAAGACGTTCCAAAGATGGTAGCAAAATATGGTAAAGATACTGCATTCTTCTCAACAAACTGTGCAATGCAGACTCCATTAATTAAGGCAAGCGTTGATGCAGGAGCTATATATCCTCAACCATGTTGCCCGTCACCATACCATGGATTCCCATCAGCACTTGGTATTGAAGCTACAGAATATACTGTGGATGCTATGGCTAATGTAATAAGCGAAACAGCTAAAAAACTTGATGAAAAAGGCGTTCTTGGAAGATTCTCAACATGGCCGGTACCGGTTGCTATGATGAACACAGTATCAGCAGCCGAATATGCTGTTAAATGGATAAACGGCGAAGTAGATGAAAAGAACATCGATACTAAAGTTTTAGAACAATTAATGACTGATTACGCTAACGGAATAGCAGTTACAACTACTCCTTACATAGAAGGTTCAACAGAATATCCTACATTCAGATTAATAATGATGGATTTCTTAACTTATGGTAAGGAACACATAAAATAAATAATAAAAATCAATTGATAAAAAGGAATGTTTCGGAATTTCGATTTAGAACTTCCGAACATTCCTTTTTATGAAATCATATTACAGGAGGTAAAAATGAGCAACCTTCTAAGCTTAAAAAACGTTTCAAAGGAATACTCAGGAAACAGAGTATTGAAAGACATAAATATTGAGCTAAATAAAGGTGAAATTTTGGCCCTTATCGGAGAAAATGGTGCTGGAAAATCTACATTGATGAACATACTTTTCGGTATGCCAGTTATCCATACTACAGGGGGCTTTGATGGTAAAATAGAACTTGAAGGTCAAGAGGTACACATTAAAAGTCCTCATGATGCTATGGAATTTGGTATAGGTATGGTTCATCAGGAATTTATGCTGATACCCGGCTTTACTATTACGGAAAATATTAAATTAAACAGAGAAATCACAAAGCCAAACGTTGTGAGCAAAGTGTTAGGTAAAAGATTAGAAACTTTAGATGTTAAGAAAATGAATGAGGATGCAAGAAAGGCACTTGATGTTCTTGATATGAATATTGATGAATATTTGCCTGTTGCAGGACTCCCTGTCGGTCATATGCAGTTTATTGAAATTGCACGTGAAATTGATAAATCAGGAATTAAAATTTTGGTATTTGATGAGCCGACTGCTGTTTTAGCTGAAGCCGAAGCTAAAAATTTACTTAATGCTATAAAGAAATTAGCACAAAAGGGAATAGGAATAATATTTATTAGTCATAGATTAGATGAAATAATTGACGTAGCTGATAAAGTAACCATTTTAAGAGATGGTGAGCATGTGGCAACTAAGGATATCAAAGATACCAATACGGTTGAAATCGCACAGTTGATGGTTGGAAGAAAGATCACAATAGATAGAAATGAAAATTCAAATAAAATCTGTAGTGATGAAACAATATTAAGTATGAATGATTTACATGTTGCAATGCCCGGTGAAAGAGTTAAGGGAGTTAATTTAGAGGTTAAAAAAGGTGAAATAGTAGGCATAGGCGGTTTAGCCGGACAAGGTAAGCTTGGCATTGCTAACGGATTAATGGGTATTTATCCTGCAAGAGGAGAAGTAATTTTTAACGGACAAAGTTTATCGTTAAATGATCCTAAGCAAGCAATTCGATCAGGTCTTGCTTTTGTAAGTGAAGACAGAAAAGGTGTTGGACTGCTGCTTGACGAATCAATCGAAGGAAATATCGCATTTTCGGCAATGCAAATAAGAAACGATTTCTTAAATACATTAGGTCCTTTTAGTTTCAAGGATTCCGGTAAAATTAGAAGTCATGCAAAAAAAATGATAGGTGACCTTGATATTAGATGCACATCACCACTTCAGAAAGCCGGAAGTTTGAGTGGTGGTAATCAACAAAAAGTATGTGTTGCAAGAGCACTTACGTTAAGTCCTACACTTCTTTTGGTATCAGAACCAACAAGGGGAATTGACATTGGGGCTAAAAAGTTAGTGCTGGATTTATTGAAGAAATTAAATGAAGAATATGGAATGACAATCGTTATGACTTCCTCTGAACTTGCAGAGCTTAGAAGTATTTGTGACAGAATAGTAATCATATGTGAAGGTAAGGTTGAAGGAGTTCTATGTCCTGATGCAGAGGATGCTCAATTTGGTTTGATGATGTCCGGAAGTCAACATCGTATTGAAGGGAGTGAGGCATAATGGTTGGAGAAAAGCAAATTAAAAAATCTAACTATAAAGATATAGTAAATAAAATTGGTTTACCAACTTTAATTATAGGTGTTTTCTGGATAATACTTTTAATTACAGGTGGTGGCTTAGGCATTTCTATGGCTACCCTTATCAGTGACACTATAAAAAGAGCAGGAATGAACGGAATTTTAGTACTTGCGATGGTTCCTTCTATTCAATCAGGCACAGGACCGAACTTTGCATTGCCAATAGGAATTGTATGTGGACTATTTGCTATGGTTTGGGCAATAGAATTTAATTTCATGGGCTTTGGCTGGTTAGCAGCATCAGTAGTAATGGCAATAATATTTGCTCTTATAATAGGATATTTATACGGTAAGCTTTTAAATGCCGTAAAAGGTTCTGAAATGACAATCGCAACATATACAGGATTTTCAATATCTGCTTTTATGTGTCTTGCATGGCTTATGATCCCTTTCCAAAATAAAAAAATGGGTTGGTTCATGGGCAAGGGGCTTAGAGAAACTATACAGCTTGATGCTGTTGACGGAGCTCAAATATTAAGTGACTTTTGGAAATTTAATATAGGCGGAGAAAAGGGTATAATAATCCCAACAGGTATGTTATTGGTATTTTTCCTATGCTGTGTTATTGTGTGGCTGTATTTCAGATCTAAATCAGGTATTGCCATATCAGCAGGAGGTATTAATCCAAGGTTTGCAAAGGCATCAGGAATAGATATAGACAAAAACAGAATAAAAGCAAATGTGTTGTCAACAGTTTTAGGAGCCATAGGTATAATTGTTTATTCGCAAGGATACGGTTATACACAGTTATATAACGCTCCATTAATGATGGCTTTCCCTGCGGTAGCTGCAGTTTTAATCGGTGGCGCAACAGCTTCAAGAGCAAAGGTATCACATGTACTAATAGGAGTTTTAATATTCCAAGGACTTTTAACAACAGCACTTCCTGTTGCTAACCAATTATTTGAAGGTACCGACTTATCAGAAATTCTCCGTATGGTAATTCAAAATGGTATAATCCTTTATGCTTTGACTCAAGTAAAAGGAGGCGGTAAATAATGAATAACGTACCAACTCAAGAAAGATTACAATCAAATAAATCATCATGGATTGCAGACAATATAGTAACATTGATATTTATATTGTTTACCATTTTTGGATTTATGGTTTCTGATGGTGTAACTGTAAACTATTTTTTAACTGAACTTTCAAGCAGATTTTTCAGAAATGCTTTCTTAGTATTATCCTTAATTATACCGGTTGTTGCAGGTCTTGGATTAAACTTCGGTATAGTTGTAGGAGCAATGGCAGGTCAAATAGCAATAGCTATTGTAAGATATTTTGATATGGGCGGAGTTATGGGATTGATGTTGACATTTTTGTTAGCTTTTCCTATAGCTGCATTGTTTGGATATTTTACAGGAGTATTGTATAACAAAACAAGAGGACAGGAAATGATAGCCAGCTTAATAGTGGGTTATTTTGCAAATGGTATCTATCAATTTTTATTCCTGTTCGTTGTAGGTGTTATTATTAAGGTACCCGATACACATCCTATGATTAAACCTGACGGCGTAGGTATAAGAATGACTGTTGACTTAGTTCCCGTAAAAGACGGTGGTCTAAAGTATGCCCTTGATAATATTTTACAAATGCCGTTTATGTGGGCAGTTTTAATTGTTGCTGCAGCTATATTACTACTTCAGGTAATCAGATATGTAAAGAATAAAAATAAACCAAGCTTTAAAAAAGCAAATAAAATAATTACTTTTATAAATATGGCTATATGCTTTGTATTAATAGCAATAAGCATACATGCAATTGTTACAAAATCAAGTTTAATGGTTGTAAGAAAAGTACCTGTTATAACCGGACTTTTGATAATAGGGCTTTGCATATTCAGTGAAAAAATACTTAGTACAAAGTTAGGACAGGATTTTAGAAGTGTTGGTCAAAGCCAGCACATTGCTGAAGTTTCAGGTATCAATGTTGACAGAACAAGATTAATAGCAACCATGATATCTACAGTCTTAGCAGCATGGGGACAAATTATGTATCTACAGAACATGGGTACATTAAATACTTATGGGGCACATACCCAAATAGGTATGTTTTCTGTAGCATGCCTGTTGGTAGGAGGGGCATCCACTCAAAAAGCTAATATAAGACATGCTATTTTAGGAACGCTGCTTTTCAATTCTATGTTTATTATGTCACCTGAAATAGGTTTATCAGTGTTTGGAAATGCGTTGTTGGGAGAATACTTCAGAACCTTCATGGTTTATGGAGTTATCGGCTTGGCATTAGGGCTACATGTTTGGAGAACGAATAAAAAAGAAAAAATAACACTGGACTAAACTAATGATTGGCTATTGATAAGCAATTGAAAGAGCTCAAAAGGGATATGTACATTATATATGTATATATCTTTTTTTATTCTTTATCTACTGCCAATCCATTGCCAATCCATTGCCAATCCATTGCCAATCCATTGATAAACTATTGCTAACCAATTGTAACAGTGGTATAATCAGAACGATTGTTAACTAAGGAGAAAAAGATGAAAAATAATGTATTAATACTTGCCATAGAATCTTCCTGCGATGAAACTGCATGCTCTGTTGTTGAAAACGGAAGAAATGTTTTATCAAATGTAATATCATCTCAAATAGAAATTCATAAACAATACGGCGGAGTTGTTCCGGAAGTTGCTTCAAGAAAGCATATTGAAAATATAAGTGATGTTGTAAATGAAGCTATGATAAAAGCTAATGTAAGCCATGAACAATTAGATGCTGTTGCCGTTACTTACGGCCCGGGATTGGTTGGTGCACTTTTAGTTGGTGTAAATTATGCAAAAGGTCTCTCTTATGCATGGGGAAAACCGTTAATAGGTGTAAATCACATTGAAGGCCATATATGCGCTAATTTTATTGAAAATAATAACCTTGAACCGCCATTTGTGTGCTTGGTTGCCTCTGGTGGACACACTCACTTGGTTTTTGTAAGTGATTACGGCAAATATGAAATCATGGGTAAAACAAGAGACGATGCAGCAGGAGAGGCATTTGATAAAATAGCAAGGGCAATAGGGCTTGGATATCCCGGCGGACCTCTGATAGAAAAGAAGGCAAAAGAAGGAAACAAAACAGCAATTAAATTTCCAAGAGTTGTTATAGATGATGATACGCTGGATTTCAGCTTCAGTGGCTTAAAATCAGCAGTTTTAAACTATATACACAACAGCCAACAGAAAAATGAAGAAATTATAACTGAGGATGTAGCTGCAAGTTTCCAGCAAGCGGTTGTCGATGTATTAATATTGAAAACCATTAAGGCAGCAAAGTTAAAAAATTGTAAAACAATTGCACTTGCAGGTGGTGTAGCGTCTAATGGCAGTTTAAGAGAATCTCTTCAAGAGGAATGCAGAAAGAATAATTATGTATTTTTAAAACCTTCTCCAATATTATGCACCGACAATGCGGCAATGATAGGAAGCGCTGCATATTATAAATATTTAAAAAATCAATTTTCTGATTCGACCCTAAATGCAATGCCGAATTTAGAACTTGCAGATTAATTAACAAAAAAAATAAATAAAAGTATCAACAGTTGTGGATAAAGCTGTTGATACTGATATTTCAGCGAAAAGTTATCCACAGCTTTTAAACAAAGGGTGGATAACTTTTCGCACTTACAATATAAGCGACGACACCAAATTATAAAATTGGGTCATTTGCTTATTATTTTTCCAAAATTTCTGTCCATTCATTATAAAATTGCTCTAATTCACTTTTATGCATGTTTAATTTTTCATTTAAGTTAATAACTAAAACTTTGTCATCATATGTCGAAGGTTGACATAATGCAAGTTCTAATTCAAGAATTTTATTTTCATGCATTTCAATCATTTCTTCTAATTTTTTGATGGTTTTTCCCCGCTGTTGCCTATCTCTTATCAGTTCTCGTTCTTTTTTCTTTTCCGCATTTATCTGTGTTTTAGTTTTTGTTTCAATTATCTTATCTTCGTCTTCCTCAAGCTCCGCTTTCTTTTCAATATAATAATCATAATTACCTAAGTATTGAAAAACACCATTTGCTGACATATCGTATATATTGTTTGCAATTTTATTTAAAAAATATCTGTCATGAGATACAACCAATACGGTACCTTCATAATTTAATAATGCATCCTCTAATATTTCTTTTGAATCGATATCTAAATGGTTTGTTGGTTCGTCCATCAATAAGAAATTGGCATTTGAAGTCATTAGCTTGAGTAATGATAACCTGCTTTTCTCTCCACCGCTCAAATCTCCTATAATTTTGTACAGATCATCTCCGTTAAACAAGAATTGAGCAAGCATTGTACGTATGTCATAATAATTTAAATCAGGATTGCAGTCCCAAATTTCATCAATAACTGTATTTTCGTCATCTAAATTAGTTTGTTCTTGATCAAAATAACCTATGTTCACATAATGACCGGTGTTTACTGTACCGCCATATTCGTTTAATATATTTGCTATAATCTTTAAAAATGTTGATTTTCCTATACCATTCGGTCCTATAATTCCAGCCCTGTCACCTTTATATATGTTCATGTAAATATTATTAAAAACCTGCTGTTCATTATAGCTTGCAGAAAGATTTTCAACAGTTAAAACATCCCTTCCGCTTTTAACCTTAGGTGTAAATTTCAATTTAACCTTTTTGCTATCGGTTTGGGGCTTATCCATTTTTTTGATTTTATCAAGCGCTTTTTGCCTGCTGAATGCCTGTCTGATATTTCGTTTACTGCCATAGGCATGAAGACGTTGTATCATTTCTTCCTGTCTTTCAATTTCCTTTTCATATTCATCAAACTGCTTCATTTTTAGTTCAAGTTCTTGTTTTCTTTTCTTAATGAACTCAGTATAATTGCCATTATATGAATATAGGCTTTTATTTTCTAACAATAAAATTCTGTTAACGGTATTATCCAAAAAATATCTGTCATGAGATATAATAATAGCCGCTCCTCCAAAGTTTTTAATATATTTTTCTAACCATGAAATTGCATCAATATCTAAATGGTTTGTTGGCTCATCAAGCAACAGAATATCAGCTTTTTCCAAAAGAAGCTTCGCAAGCATCACTCTGCTTTTCTGTCCACCGCTTAAAAGGTTCACCGGCTTATCAAATTCATTATCAGAAAAACCTAAGCCCCTAAGAACCCCTCGTATTAAGCTTTTAAAACCGTAACCATCAGCTTCTTCAAATTGTTCACTTAATTTAGCATAAGTGTCCATTAATGATTCAAGCTCATCCATATTATGATTTTCAGTAAAACTGCTTATTTTATGAGATAAATTATTAAGCTCCTCCTCTAACTTAATAACATCATTAAAAATAGTGAGCATTTCATCCATAATGCTCATATCGCTGTCAATTTTTGTATTCTGTTTTAAGTAACCGAACTTGTAACCCTTTATCCTGAATATTTCACCGTGATCAGGTTCTAAGCTCCCTGTCAATATATTAAATAATGTAGTTTTGCCTGCTCCATTAAGACCTATTAATCCGATTTTTTCATTTTCATTTACTGAAAACGAAATATTTTCGATTATAGTGTCGACTACATAGCTTTTAGATACATCGCTGCAAGATAAAACTATCATAATAACATTCCTTTCAAATAAAATACTTTATGATTATAACAGTTTTTAATTAAATTTTCAAATATTAATAAATAATAGATTAAGCAGTAGTAATTAAGTAAATTTAATAGGCGCTTTGACTCCATTTAAAAATATAATTGGTATCTTTTTTTTTATATGAAAATATGCTAAAATAAATGAGAAAAATTGAATGATGGGCAAAGCCCTTATTGAATAATCTAATTATTATCGGAGGAAAGATGGGAAAATTATTTGGTACTGATGGAGTTAGAGGAATTGCAAATAAAGATTTATCACCGGAATTGGCATTTAAATTGGGACGTATCGGAGGATATTTTCTTACAAAAGGTAAGAAAAGACCAAAAATGGTAGTAGGCATGGATACTCGTATTTCAGGGGATATGCTTGAAGGAGCATTGTCCGCGGGATTAAATTCTGCAGGTGTTGATATTTTATATCTCGGCATACTTCCTACTCCTGCTGTTGCATGCATGATTAAAAAATTGAAAGCAGATGGCGGAGTTATGATTACTGCATCACATAACCCGGTAGAATATAACGGTATAAAATTTTTTAATGAGCATGGTTTAAAATTAACTGACGAAACAGAAGATTCAATTGAAGAATACCTACTTAATAATATAGACATAGATTATCATCCTGTTTCCGGGGAAATAGGAAGAAAGATTAGGGTGGAAAATCCAATAAAATTGTATATGGATTTTCTAAAAGAAACTATTAATGTAGATTTTAAAGGAATTAAAGTTGCTGTTGACTGCGGAAACGGAGCAGTTTATAAAGCTGCACCAGAACTACTCAAAGAGCTTGGAGCGCAGGTGTATGTAATTCATAACGACCCAAACGGAGTAAATATTAACGTAGAATGTGGTTCAACTAAACCTGAGGAAATGCAGAAGCTAATATTGGAAACAGGAGCAGATGTAGGACTATCCTTTGACGGTGATGCGGATAGATTAATAGCAGCAGACGAAAACGGCAATATAGTTGACGGGGATCATGTTCTTGCAATTTGCGGAACTCATATGAAGGAAAAAGGTATTTTAAAAAGCAACGCTGTCATTGGAACTGTTATGACAAACATGGGGCTTGACATCTGCTTGAAAGAAAACAACATAGATATTATAAAAACTAAGGTAGGGGACAGATATGTTCTTGAAGAAATGCTTAAAGGTAATCATTCCATAGGCGGAGAACAATCAGGACATATCATATTCCTTGATTATAACACGACAGGTGACGGACTACTTACGGGCTTACAGCTTTTAAGCGTTATGAAAGAAAAGAATACTAAGCTTTCTAAACTTGCAAGCATAATGAAAGTTATGCCTCAAGTATTGGTAAATGCACATGTTGCCGCTGATAAAAAGAATTCTTATTTAGAGGATGAAATCATTAAAAATAAAATCCATGAAATAGAAAATCATTTTAGCGGCAAGGGAAGAGTACTTATAAGACCTTCAGGAACAGAACCAATGGTTAGAGTTATGATTGAAGGAGAAAACCAAGAAGAATTAGATATGTACGCTCATGAATTAGCAAAGCTTATAGAAGAAAGACTGAAATAACAATTGATAGGCAGTGGGTTGGCAATTGATTATCTATTGCAAATCAATTGTAATGGTATTTCCATATATGGCACGTAAATAAATTTTTCTTTTGGTTGATGATAAACAACAATAGAGTTTAAAGTATATTCAGGGTAAGGAATTAATTTAATTTCTGCCCTTTTTTTAACCATTTCTATTTCAATCGGTCTTTTTGGACGTTGTTTTACTACTGTTAAATGAGGTGTGAAACCTCTATTTTCTTTTTCAAGATTTAATTTTATATATATACTTTCATATAAATTGACTAATTCTTTAGAATATACATTAACAAAAAGCACTCTGTTTCCAAATTGACCCAATTTGTCAAGTTTTATATTAAATGGTTTTGTGTTTTTGCATACATCAGTTAAATCCTTAATGAAAAAATCATCATCAGGAAGTGCAGGTGGCGGTACTAAAGTAATGTGCGGTTCAGTAGTTAAAAATCTGAATTCCGCACGAAGTAATTCAATTTTATTTTTATAAGAATTTGGAATAGGTGCACCAACAAAATATTTCATTTATTATCCTCTCTTTTGGTTGTCATCCGTAGTAGCTAAGGTTTTATCTATTTCGTCATCTGCCATAGCGTAGGATCTCATCTTATATATATTTTCTAAATAGCATGCCTATTATACAATAAATAAGGGCATAATTAAACTAAATTGTTTTTTATAGGATTATATATGGATGAAAATTTAGAAATAATATTAAAATATGTAGAAGAGATAGGACCATTGGCAGGTCTTTTGTTTCCGGTCATTGAAGCGTTTTTTCCAATACTACCTTTGGTTGCTTTTGTTATAATAAATGTGGCAACTTTCGGTTTTTTTTATGGTTACCTATATTCATGGATAGGAAATTGCATTGGTTCATTTCTATTGTTTTTATTTATTCGTAAGGTTGGTGGAAAAAGGTTTGAAATAAAAATAAAACAAAGTAAATATAAAAACATTTTAGAGAAAATTAAAAAAAAGAATATGACAGTTATGTTTTTTTTATATTGTTTTCCATTTACCCCTTCATTTTTAATTAGCGGAACAGCAGCTTTGGCAAATATGAAGACTAACAAATTTTTAATGGTATTGTTGCCGTCAAAGTTTGTTATGATGTTATCTCTGGCATTCATAGGCGAGAATATAAACTCATTTTTTGAAAACCCAATTAAATCGCTAATTTATATTATATTTATATTGTTTATTAATTTTATAAGCAAAAAGATATTCGAAAAATTTCAATAATAACACCTCATGTAGTTCAAATTAAATTCTAATGTATCGTTAATAATCTATTTATGCGGTTTTAAATCATTTTTTTCATAATTATATTATCACATTTTGTGGTTGGAGGAATTATGAAAAAAATATATATTGTACTTACGAAAACAAATACAGTATTATCAATGATAATCAGTATTATAAAGAATGATGATTATACACATTCTTCTATTTCACTAAATAAGGATCTAAATGATATGTATAGCTTTGGAAGAAAAAAAAGCTATAATCCATTTGTTGGACGTTTTGTTAAAGAAAACTTAGATAAGGGGGTTTATGGATGGCATAAAAATTTAAAAGGGATGATTTTAGAAATTGAAGTAACTACTGAACAATATGAAAGCGCAGTGGAACTACTTAATGAATTTATTTTAAATAGTAACAAATACAAATATAGTTATATTGGACTTATTAATAGTTTACTTAATAAAGAAAAATATTATAATGACAGGTTTTTATGTTCTGAGTTTGTTTATTATATTCTAAACAAAATCGAGGTCGCTGATTTGCATATACCAAGAAATCTAATAAGACCACAAGACTTTTTAAAATTAGATGGCAATATTATATTTGAAGGAAATTTTAAAAATTCAAAATGGTCTAAAAAATCAAGCCAAAAAATTGAAATTATAACAAAATATCAAAGTATTTAAAAAAAGTTTTAAAAAAGTATTGACATTCACGTTACGTTAAAGTGTATTCTTTAAATGTAAGGAGGAATAATCATGGAATATACAATAAAAAAATTAAGCAATTTAGCTGGAGTCAGCACACGAACATTAAGATTTTATGATGAAATTGGTTTATTAAAGCCGGCAAGAATCAATTCATCCGGATATCGAATATATAGTCAGACAGAGATTGACCTGCTACAGCAAATATTGTTTTATAGAGAATTAGGTGTTGGGTTAGACGATATAAAAGCAATAATGGCTTCATCTGACTATAATGAATTAAAAGCTCTAAAACAGCATTATGATGAACTCCTTGCAAGAAAACAGCAATTAGATATTCTGATTGTCAATGTTGAGAAAACAATTTTAAGTAAGGAAGGTATTATAAAGATGAGCGATAAAGAAAAATTTGAAGGATTTAAGAAAAAGTTAATTGAAGATAATGAAATGAAGTATGGAAAAGAAACAAGAGAAAAATATGGTGAAGAAACAGTGGAAAAATCTAATCAACAATTAAGAAATATGACAGAAGAGCAATACAATGAACTGCAGAATTTAGGTAATTTGATTTTGGAAACATTAAAAGAAGCATACAAAACTAAAGACCCATCAGGAGAACTTGGACAAAAAGCAGCAGATTTGCATGCAAGATGGATTACATTTTGTTGGGGTAGATATGACAAAGAAGCTCATTCTAACTTAACTCAAATGTATGTAGATGATGAAAGATTTAAAGCATACTATGATAAAGAACAACCCGGATGTGCTGAATTTTTAAGGGATGCAGTAAAAATATACACTGAAAGAGTGTAAGAATAGGAGAGAAAAGGGTGAAGGTTATTCCCCACTGTCACTGATTGAAATATAAACTCTTATATGGTAAAATGTAGTAGGATGGTGATGAGTGTGAGAAAAAAATTTGAATACTTTGTGAAAAAAATTCCGATTAATATTCATAATAATACTAAATCAATTATCAGTAGACATCTTGCAATTTTTATCCCAGATGTATTTGTTATTGATAAAAAAATGACAGTGGAAGAATATCACTTTGTAATATTTTTCACAACGCCACCACCAGCTACAATCAAATCAAAGGAGTACCATTTTAAGAAGGGTAACCTAATTTGTATGGCACCGGGTGATGATATTTTGGTACATTCGTTAAAGAGTTCATCACCACCTAAATATATGACAATTTGCGTTAATAAAGAATTCATGCAGAATATCTATCAAAAAACAGGTGGCAAAGGAGCTTTAATGTTTAAGAAGCTTGATAATACATACAGCTACCAACTTCTTGAAGCAATTGAAGCACTGATATATGAAGTATTAAATTATGGTGAATATGATACTGTTATGGTTGAAAGTTTAGAAAATCGCATTGCCATACAATTACTTAGAGACTCAATCTCGGATTTTAACGTTTTAGTTATTAAAAATGATGTGCAAAGAGCTATAAAATATATTGAAACATATTATAGCAGTAATATTACAGTTAAGGATATTTGTGATGCTGTTTATATAAGTCCTTCTCATCTTCAAAAAATATTTTTAAAACAAACAGGTAAAACGCCATATCAATATATAATGGAATGCAGGCACAATAAAGCGAAGGAAATGCTTGAAAATACGTTATTTCCTATTCAAGAAATTGCACGGCAGTGCGGCTTTGTGAACAGTGCTCATTTTTCAACTACGTTTAAACAAAAAGAAGGTATGCCTCCTTTAGTTTACAAAAAAGTATTTGTAACGAATAAAAATGAAAATTAAGATATTCTTTCTCAAATACATTTTTTTGTATTTTGAAACACCACAGTTATTAAACTTGGTGTTTTTTGTTTTTCCTATCACTTCGTTCAGGATAAGCGACCAGCGACAAATCTCGCATACAGCATAAGCGACTGACACCAAATTAAAAATTTGGGTCATCTGCTTTTTAATGAGATAATAATTGTTTTTTACAAAAAAAAAGATAGCATTTGAAAGCAAAATAAGCATTTTATTTATATAATGAATTGTACAAGGAGGCGTATATGAAAAAAATCAATATTTTATTCATGTTTATATTAATCATATTTCTTATCACTACGGGCTGTGGAGGCGGAGAAAAAGCAACTGTAAAAAAAATCGACAATGAACCTATAGGTAAAGCGGAGACGGAGAATACTGAACCTAATGATGATGGTGGGGTTAAAGTTGGAGGTACCGAAATAAACATTGGAGAAGGTAATAGCGGAAAAAACTTGGATCTACCTGCAGAATTTCCTTCTGATATTTTACCGCTTTTGGATGATGCACAGATTAATTTTATAATGAAGAATGATAACAATAAGGGAATATCAGTTACTTTTGGTACAAGTAGAAGCATTGAGGAATCTTATGAGTTTTACAAGGATGTAATGAAGGATGGAAGCAATACTCAGGAAATTAAAGTGGATAATGGTTATCTGTTTATGGGTACAAAAGGAAATTATGTTGTAGCAATAAGTATTGTTGAAATGAACGATGAACTAAATGTAATGTTGGATGCTACACCTAAAGCACAATAATTTAAAATATAGGAGGAATGTATAATGAAATGTAAAACTATATCTTTTATACTAATTTTATTACTAATGGTTGGCATAGCACCAAACAAGGTTTTTGCTGAAAATATTGATCCGTTTACACTTGAATCACCTCAAAATTTAACGGTAGAATTAGAATATGACCAGAATGATTCTGCTTATTTTGCACTTTCATTAGATGTGCCGCAGAGCGTAAAGACGATTAATAACAATCTTAATGAAAACATGCATTTTTATAACGGTACTAACTGCTCACCGATAAGGATAAGATTTGATTATAAATATGAAAATTATGATTGGAACAAAGGTCCTTCTCTTTACAATTTCACTGAAATGACTGTGGATGATTTATTAAGTGGAAATAAATTTAGATTTAATCCTTATGTTGAGGAAGATGCAAAGGGGGGAATTAATTTAAAGGCAGAAAATTATTCTTTCCGGGCGTATTTTTATTCTGCTTGGGGCTATGAAAATGGTTATACAGATAAAGAGGTTGTATCCGGATACTCAAATTTGGTGACATTAGGAAATCCGGCTCAATATAAAGGTGCATCAGATTGGGCAAAGGATTTGCTTGACAAAGCTGTTGATTATGGGTTCATAACTGAAAAGATTAAGGATAACATGAACGGAGCTATTACCAGGGAAGAATTTGCAGAAGTAACAGTTAAGCTTTATGAACAGTATACTGGAAATAAAGCTGAAGCAGCTCCTGTAAATACGTTTATTGATACAACAAATGCTGAAATATTAAAGGCATATAAATTAGGTATAGTTAATGGAATAGGAAACAATCAATTTGCTCCAAATCAGCTTATAAACCGTGAACAGATGGCAGCAATGCTAAACCGTGCCGTAGCAGCAATAAAGCCGGATGCAGATACATCAGTTAATGGAGCACCAACGTTTGATGATGAAAAAGAAATAGCACCTTACTTTGTAAGCAATGTCAAATTTATGGCAAAAAATGGATTTATAACAGGTATAGGCAATAATAAATTCTCACCTAAAACAACTACAACAAGAGAGCAGGCAGTGATAGTAGCTGTGAGAGTATATGAAACATATAAATAAAGTTCAGAGTCCCTTATATTAGATTAAGGGACTCTGAACTTTATATTTTTTTGCTTAGTTTTTTTGAGATTTCTTGGGAGTTTTTTAAATATTTTTGTGCCTCTGTTAAATTGCCTTTTTTTATTTCAATTTGAGCTTTATAATACTCTGCTGAATCTTTTCCCCACATAACTTTGAATTTATTATAGTATTCTATTGATTTATCGATATAGTTTTCTGCCTCTTCAAATTTTCCTAAATGAAATAATGTTTGTCCTGCATTTGAATAAAATATTTCCAGTCCTTTTAAAATTGAATTATCATTACATACATTGATGGCTTTTTCAAAATAATCATATGCTTTTTCATAATTTCCTAAATCCATGTTCATTTGTCCCAGATAATTATAACTTGCAGAAATATTTATACCGTATTTCTTGCTGAATTTATTCAAGCTATCAAAAATATTTAGGGATTCTGTCAGACAGTGTTCTGCTTCCAAATAATTTTTTGTATTTATAAAATATAAACCTTTTAATCTTAGAATTATTCCCCTTTCTTCAATTATGTCTCTTTTATCTAAGAGTAATAGACATTTTTTAATATATTCATCCATTAATTCATTGTTGTTTGTTTGTATGGTATAATAAATCATCTGCTTGTAGCTGTTTAGTAAATATATGAAATTATCTAACTTTTTCGCTAATTTAATGCTGATATTTATATTGTTAATGCCTTTTTCGTATTCGCCCACTGATATATAATATCTTCCGGCCAAATATGATGCTTCCATTTTTATTTTTATATAATCTGTATCTAAATTATCAATATTGGTCAAATCTTTTTCTATATTTTTTAGTTCTGACTCAATATCATAAATAGTTTCAGCTTCTGAATCTTCAACTGATAATGAAGGATATGTTTCGTGATACAATGTATAATGGTTAGTTAGTTTTTCAACTTTATTTTTTAGATTTAAAAAGCTGTTGTTGTTTGAATCTGTGTTAATGGTGTTTTTTAATTCAATGATTTCATAGTACATTTTTTTAGTTTTTAATTCGGGTTCTACACCTAAATCCTTATTTATAATATCAGAAAGATCATTGTATAATTTTATTGCTTTGTTATAGTTCTCTGACAATGCATATATTTTCATTAAATATCTATAAGTTTTTTCATCATAAGGATCGTTTTTTATTAATATATTGCTGTATTTCTCAATGCTTTTAAAGTCACTGATATTTATAAGCTCATTTATTTTATTTTGTACTGATGACAAATAAATATTTTTATAATATTCTCTTTTTTCATTTATCCAATTTTCAAAATTATCACAATTTTTTATATAAAAATTATAAAGAAAATCGTCTTCATAGAATTTAAGAGCATTTTGTTCAGTAAGATTATCTGCATCAATATCAAATTTAAATTTATCCGAGAATTCTATCACTGATTTTGAGGAATTAAAGATCTGTTCATTTATACTGTTTTTTATATTGTAAAGTGCATCCCTTAGGTTCTTTCTGGCTGTATTTTCGCCGGTATCAGCCCAAAACATATTTATTGCTTCATCACGTGATACACTTTTGTTTATGCACACATAATAAAACAATGCCTCGGACTTTTTATAAGGAAATGTTATTTGTTTATTATTTAAATTTACATTAGGAACACCTAATAATTTTACAGAAATAATATCCATGAAAATTCCTCGTTATTATTTATTATACAAATAATATAATATATTTTGTAAATTATCAATCCCTAAACATCCTAAGTAAATGAAAAAGCCGTTTCCAAAAAGGAAAATAGGCCTTACGGCGTACGTAAGACCTAACTATATATTTATAAAAAAACAAGGGGGAGAGGGTATTAATAAGTTGTACTTATTAACTATAAATTTATTATAAACATAAAAGCTTTAAGTAATCTTAAGATTAGACGATTTTTCGACGCAATTTGTTTATAATAATATTATAGAAAATGGAGGTGTATTTATGAACAATTTAGACATTTCAAATGCAATGACTATAAAATTAGATGATGTATTACCTGAATATCCTGTCTTTAAGGATAATGTAAGAAGAGCACCGAAAAGGGAACTCACATTAAATGAAAGAGAAATAAAGCTTGCTTTAAAAAATGCTTTAAGGTATGTGCCTGAAAGCTTGCATGAAAAATTGGCTCCGGAGTTTTTAGAGGAATTAATTACAAGAGGCAGAATTTATGGCTACAGATTTATGCCAAAGGAAAGAATTTACGGTAAGCCCATAGATGAATATAAGGGAAATTGTGTTGAAGGAAAGGCCTTCCAAGTTATGATTGACAATAATTTAGACCATGAAGTTGCTCTTTATCCGTATGAACTGGTTACTTATGGTGAAACAGGTCAAGTGTGTCAAAATTGGATGCAATATCAGCTGCTTAAAAAATATTTGGAACAATTAACTGATGATCAAACTCTTGCTGTTATGTCAGGTCATCCGTTAGGACTTTTTAAATCTCATAAAACAAGCCCACGTGTAATTATATCAAACGGATTAATGATAGGTATGTTTGATAACCCGCAGGACTGGGCGAAAGCTACAGCAATGGGGTGTTCCAGCTACGGTCAGATGACTGCAGGTGGTTGGATGTATATAGGGCCTCAAGGTATAGTTCACGGTACATTCAATACATTAATTAATGCGGGAAGAAAAGAATTGGGAATTCCCGACAACAAGGATTTGGCAGGACATTTGTTTATTACTTCCGGTCTTGGCGGAATGAGCGGTGCTCAGCCAAAGGCAATTGAAATAGCTAACGGAGTCGGAATTATTGCTGAGGTTGATTATTCAAGAATTGAAACAAGACATAATCAAGGGTGGGTTTCTAAAGTTACGGATAATTTAGAAGAAGCTTTCAGCATGGCTAAAGAATATATGGACAAAAAACAAACCATATCTATTGCTTACCACGGCAATATAGTTGATTTATTGGAATATGCTGTAGAAAACAATATTCATATAGATTTGTTATCGGATCAAACCTCATGTCATGTGCCTTATGATGGAGGATATTGTCCTCAAGGTTTAACATTTAATGAAAGAACTGAAATGTTAAATACGAACAAAGCCAAGTTTGCTAAATTAGTTGACCAGACATTGGAAAAACATTACAGAGCAGTGAAAACCTTAGTTGAAAGAGGAACTTATTTCTTCGATTACGGTAATGCTTTTATGAGAGCTGTATTTGATGCTGGAATTAAGGAAATTGCTAAAAACGGTACTGATACCAGCGAAGGATTTATATTCCCATCCTATGTAGAAGATATAATGGGACCAATGCTTTTCGATTATGGTTACGGACCGTTCAGATGGGTTTGCTTGAGCGGTAAGGAAGAAGATTTAAGAAAGACTGACCATGCTGCAATGTCAGTTATAGATCCCAACAGACGAGGTCAGGACAGAGATAATTATATTTGGATCAGAGATGCTGAAAAGAACAAGTTGGTTGTTGGAACTAAGGCAAGAATTCTTTATCAGGATGCACTTGGAAGAAGAGATATTGCTTTAAAATTTAACGAAATGGTAAGAAATAAAGAAATAGGCCCTGTAATGCTTGGAAGAGACCATCACGATACCGGGGGAACTGACTCTCCATATAGAGAAACATCAAACATTTATGACGGCAGCAACGTAACTGCTGACATGGCTGTCCATTGCTATGCTGGCAATGCAGCGAGGGGGATGTCATTAATAGCTCTTCATAACGGTGGAGGTGTAGGTATAAGTAAATCCATAAATGGCGGTTTTGGAATGGTTCTTGACGGAAGTGAAAGAGTTGATGAAATTCTTAAAAAATCAATGCCATGGGATACTATGGTTGGAGTTTCAAGAAGGTCATGGGCGAGAAATGAACATTCTATCGAAACTACAATTGAATACAATAAAATGAACAAAGGGGAAGACCATATAACCATACCTTTTGTGGCAAGCGATGAATTGATAGAAAAGACTTTTAAAAACTATAAGAAATAGCGGAGGAAGAAATGGAAAGAATTATTGAATGTGTGCCAAATTTCAGTGAAGGACGAGATTTGCAAAAGTTAGAAAAAATACTGGATGTTTTTAGAGGAAGAAATAATGTAAAGCTTTTAGATTATTCAAGTGACGAAGACCATAACAGAACAGTTGTAACAATAGTTGGAGAACCGGATGCTTTAAAGGTTGCAATGGTGGAAGCAATAGGTAAAGCTGTAGAATTAATAGATTTAAATAAACACGAAGGTCAACATCCTCGTATGGGAGCAGTAGATGTTGTACCGTTTATTCCTATAAGAAATGTTACTGTTGAAGAAGCTGACGCACTTGCAAAGGAAGTAGCAAAGGAAGCTTCTGAAATGTACGGACTTCCGTTTTTCTTATATGAAAAATCAGCTTCAGCACCTCACAGAGAAAATCTTGCAAATATAAGAAAAGGTCAATTTGAAGGTATGGCTGAAAAGATGAAGGATGAACAGTGGATTCCTGATTTCGGACCAAGTACAATTCATCCTACAGCTGGTGTTACTGCAATCGGTGCAAGAATGCCTCTTGTTGCTTACAATGTGAATCTTGGAACTAATAACTTGGAAATCGCAAGTAAAATAGCAAAGAATGTAAGGTTTATGAACGGCGGTTTCAGATATGTGAAAGCTTTAGGAATTGAGCTTGAAGATAGGGGTATCGTACAGGTTTCAATGAACTTGACCGACTATACTAAATCATCAATTTACAGAGTATTCGAAACTATAAAAATGGAAGCTGAAAGATACGGAGTTAATGTTGTCGGAAGTGAAATAGTTGGTTTGGTTCCTTTACAAGCACTTGTTGATACAGCGGATTATTATTTAAGATTGGAGAATTTTAATTTTAATCAAGTTTTGGAGACGAGACTTTAATAGGATGAGGGACACATCTTCTCATATTTGAGGGAAAGTCTTTGAGGGATGGAGGGATGTTCCCAATTTAAGAAGGAGATCCCTCACTTCGTTCAGGATAACAATTAAGGAGGAATTGATGAGCAATATAATTATTAAAAATGCAGCTGAACTTGTTACCTGTAAAGGTAAGGCACCGAAACATGGCAAAGATATGTCTGATATAGGTTTGATAAAAAACGGATGTGTTGTTATAGAAGATGATTTGATTGTTGATGTTGGAACAACAGATGATATAATAAAAAAATATAATGAAAACAAATATAAGGTTATAGATGCTGCCAACAAGGCAGTACTACCAGGATTTATTGATTCACACACCCATCTTATATTCGGTGGCTACAGAGCTGATGAATTTTCATGGAGATTAAAGGGTGACAGCTACATGTCCATAATGGAGCGTGGGGGTGGAATTACAAGCTCTGTTAGAGCTACAAGAAATACTTCTTTGGATGAATTTGTTGAAATCGGTAAAAAAAGATTAGATAAATTTATTGCCATGGGTGTTACAACCGTTGAAGGGAAGAGCGGCTATGGATTAGATAAGGAAACTGAAAGAAAACAGCTTTTAGCAATGAAAAGATTAAATGAAATTCATGAAGTCGATATAGTACCTACATTTTTAGGACCACACAGTGTTTTACCGGAATATAAGGGCAAGGAAGATGAATTTTTAGATTATATGATCGATGTAATGAAGGATGTGGCTAAAGAAAATTTAGCTGAATTTGCCGATATATTCTGTGAGAAAAATGTATTTACTGTGGAACAGTCAAGAAGATTTTTATCTGAAGCCAAAGAATCGGGACTTAAGCTAAAAATACATGCTGACGAAATGGTGCAGTTAGGCGGAACTGAGTTAGCTGTTGAATTAGGATGCACATCTGCAGATCATCTTCTTCAAGCATCAGATACAGGAATAAAAATGCTTTCGGAATCTAACACCGTTGCAACACTCTTACCTGCTACGGCATTTTGCTTAAAAGAAGAGTATGCAAGAGGAAGAGAGATGATTGATGAGGGTTGTGCTGTTGCATTAGCAACTGATTTTAATCCGGGCAGTTGTTTTACAAATTCTGTACCTTTGATTATAGCTCTTGCAGCTTTGCATATGAAAATGTCTGTAGAAGAAATAATAACAGCTTTAACCATAAATGCTGCAGCTGCTGTTAACCGCTCAAGCACAGTGGGCAGTATAGAAGTAGGAAAAAAAGCAGATATTATAATTTTAGAATATCCATCAATACATTTTCTGCCTTATCATGCGGCTGTTAATATAGTTGAAAAAATAATTAAAAACGGAAAAATAATAGGAGAATAACATGAGAAATTTAACTTTAAATGATTTTACCGAAAAACTTGCTTCTAATTCACCTGTTCCCGGCGGCGGAAGTGTAGCTGCAGTATGCGGCACATTAAGTGCTTCTTTAGCTGAAATGGTTGCAAATCTTACATTGGGAAAGAAAAAATATGTGCAGTTCGAAGATGAAATGAATTCAATAATTGAAAGAACAACTGAATTAAGAAATAAGCTTTTAGATTACATTGAAAAGGACAGCAACGCATATAACAAAGTTATGGATGCGTATAAGTTGCCTAAGGAAACTGATGAAGAAAAAGAAATCAGAACAAAGGCCATAGAAGAAGGTTCAAAAGGAGCTGCCATTGTACCCTTTGAAATAGCAAAAATATCTTATGAAATTTTCCCTATAACAGAAGCAGTTGTTAAAAACGGAAACTCAAATGCTATAACCGATGGTTTAATTTCAGCAATGCTTGCAAGAACTGCAGTTCTTGCAGGAATATTAAATGTAAGAATAAATTTAGATTATATAACTGATGTGGAATTTGTAACTGAGTACAGAAAATTAACAGATGATCTTAAAGCCGACACATTAGCTTATGAGAAAAAGATATTGGATTATTCACCGTTTTAAGGTACAATGATCGTAAGAAATACTGCTATGAAAAACCGGGAGCTGTATATGGAAAAGAGAGGAATTGGCAAAATTGCATTATTGCTTGCTTTAGGCGATGGCGATACGGAAAATTTGCAAAAGTATTATGAAAGCAAAAATTATATAATTTACCGGGGACAGGCGGGCTCAATGGATGCAAAGAAAATTATTGCATCTATTGAAACAGCTGCTTCAAGGGAGGATATAATTAGGGAAAACTATCATGAAGAACATGCTCTTTACCATGCTATAATTGAAGCATTAAGCGGATATTGCAGAGGGCAGGTAATGCTTGGCGAGGTTTTAAGAAGTGCAGGGCTTACTTTTACCATAGTGAGGGGGTTGTTGATAGAAGATGAACCTGCCAGCGGTAATTGGATTGCCATTGTTCTTTACGGGCAAATCGGCTCTCCAAGGAGAGGATTTGAACATGAAGCAATCGGTATGGGAATTCAGCCCATATAAAGTGATAGGATAAATAAAACAAAGGTCTGGAGCTTATCCAGACCCGTTTTTATTTTATTTAGCAACGTTCATCTTCGCAAAACTGAAATAAAATTACTAATAATAAGAAGAAAAATAGTAAATTAGATCCGTTTGCTCCACCAACTCTATCTCTACAAAAACCCATTTTTAAACCTCCTTAAAGTATTGTTTATGATATTATATGATAGTACTTTAAGTCGGTTACTGCTTAATTTATATTTTTAAGCCGCTTATTTACCACACCAAAATCCAAATTAGTTATAAAAGCATCGATATAATTGCTTTTATTTATACCATAATCAATCATATATGCGTGTTCATATACATCAAGAACAATAAGAGGTTCTGCATAAAGCATAACTCCGTCATCATGAGAGTCCTGACCGTAAATATAATAATCGCCATTATATCTGTCATAACAAAATATAACCCAACCTCTCATTGCTAAGCCGATACATTTGAACTTTTCTAAAAAATTATTATAAGAACCGAATATTTCATTAATGAGTAAGTCTATAGCTCCATTTATTCGTGTATTGTTTCCTGTTAAATTCTCAAAATATAATTCGTGAAGTTTAATTGAATCAAGGCAAAATGTTTTTGATTTTTGAGCTGATCTTATTTGACTGTAGTTAGAATTGCAAATAGAGTATGTAGAATCTGAATTTAAATCTTCTTTAACTTTATTTAGACAGTCAATATATCTTGTATACAACGTAAAATGTTCGCTTAATTGAAGCGGAGAAAAAAATTTTACATTTGAGAAGTTGTAGTTTTTTGATTCCATACTTAATTACCTCCGTTTTGATAATTAATTATATGTAAAGAATTACAATATATGATAATGTAAAATATTGCTTTACCCTTTTGTAATAAATTGTTATAATTAAATGAATGACGGGCAAAGCCCTATTGAAATAAAAGAATAAAATATTATTTTCAAATACAAGGAGATAAAATGAATAACAAAATAATGATATTGGACGGCAACAGTTTATTGTTTAGAGCATTTTATGCCATGCCTCCTTTGAAAACAAAAAAAGGTCAATATACAAATGCAGTTTATGGATTTTTAAGCATGTTGTATAAACTTTTAGATACATATTCTCCTGAGTATATATGTGTAGCCTTTGATCCAAAAAAACCTTCATTCAGACATGAACAGTACAAGGATTACAAAGCAACAAGAGCTAAAGCACCCAATGAGTTGGTGGAACAATTTCAGCTTATAAGAGATGTTTTGGATATACATAATATAAAATGTGTGGAAATAGACGGATTTGAAGCGGATGATGTGGCAGGCACATTTGCAAATGCAGCTAAAAGTCAGGTTGATGAAGTTTATTTGGTTACAAGTGACAAAGATTATTTACAGCTTATAGATGAAAACACTAAAGTTATTTTAACTAAAAAAGGTGTGACAAATACTGAAGAAATGAATCTTGAAGCACTAAATAACGAATATGGAATCACACCATTACAGTTTATAGATTTAAAGGCATTAATGGGAGATCAGTCAGATAATATTCCGGGAGTTTCGGGTGTAGGTGAAAAAACTGCTCTAAAGCTGATTCAGGAATATAAAACTCTTGATAACGTATATGAGAACATTGATAATATAAAAGGAAAAATAAAGGAAAAGCTTGAAAATGATAAAATGCAGGCGTATATGAGTCAGACATTAGCCACAATTATAACAGATATTCCAATAGAATTTAATTTAGATGAATATAAGGTATCGGAACCGGATTTCAAGAAGCTTTCTAATTTATACGATGAACTTGAATTTAGAACATTTAAGAAAAGAATAGGCGAAGAAAAAAATAAAATACAATCAGAAACTCAAATATCCTTATTTGAAAATGAGGATTTAAACAGTGAAAGAAAATCAAAAGAAAATTCGATAAAGGTTAAATATGTTGAACGCGAAGATGATATACAAAATATAGCAAAGAATATAACAAGAAGTAAAAAAGCAACAATAAAATTTCTTTTAGACAATGACAGAGCTTTATACAGCGAACCCATAGCGTTCGGTATTTCTGACGGTAATGAAATTTATTACATTGACTTACAGAAAATAGACGAGGAAAAGGTATTAATCAGTTTAAAAAATATTTTTGAAAGCCATGAAATAAAAGTAGCAGGTCACAATTTAAAAAATGAAGTAATATATTTAATGAAACATAATATTGAATTAAATTCAATTTCTTTTGACTCCGAAATAGGAAAATATCTTTTAAATCCTTCTGAAAGTTCATATTCTATCGATAAAATTGCTTACGAATATTTAAAGGAAGAATTATTATCTGAAAATGATATATTAGGAACAGGAAAAGCTAAATTATCATTCAAAGAGCTAAGCTTAGAAAAGAAACAAAATTATTTATATAATTATTTAAGCACGGTAATCCGCTGCGAGAATTTGATGAAATCAGAAATCGAAGAACTTGAAATGACTGAACTTTATGAAAATATCGAGCTTCCCTTAATAGAAGTTTTGGGCTATATGGAGTATATTGGATTTAAGGTTGATTTAAATGTCTTGGATAATTTAGGAATTCGCTTTCAAGAAAAAATACAGTATTTGGAGAAAGAAATATATGATAAGGCGGGAGAAAAGTTTAATATAAATTCTCCGAAGCAACTTGCCGTTATATTGTTTGAAAAGTTAAAACTGCCAGTTATAAAGAAAACAAAGACTGGTATATCAACAGATGCGGAGGTTCTTGATAAACTTAAATCTGAGCACGAAATAGTTGAGTTAATAGTAGAATACAGGCAAATGGTTAAACTAAACTCTACATATGTTGAAGGTTTGAAAAATGTAGTAAATGTAAAAACCGGAAGAGTTCATTCTGTATTTAATCAGACAATTGCTGCAACAGGAAGAATCTCAAGCACAGAACCGAACCTGCAAAATATACCAACAAGAACTGACGAAGGAAGAGAGCTTAGAAAAGCTTTTGTTGCAGAGGATGGTTATGTTCTATGCGATGCAGATTATTCTCAAATTGAATTAAGAGTTTTGGCACATCTTGCTGATGAACAAAATCTTATAGATGCATTTTTACATAATGTTGACATACACACAAAGACTGCTTCTCAGGTTTTCCATGTGGATATTAGGGATGTTACACAGCTAATGAGAAGTCGAGCAAAGGCAGTTAACTTTGGTATAGTATACGGAATAAGCGATTTTGGACTCAGCAGGGATTTGAACATACCAAGAAAAGAAGCGAAACAGTATATTGAGAATTATCTTTCCTTTTACTCTAATATTGATAAATATATGAAGGATATAGTTGAATTAGGCAAGAAGGATGGCTATGTTAAAACGTATTTTGGCAGAAGAAGATATATTCCCGAGCTATCATCAAGAAACTTTAACATACGTTCATTTGGTGAAAGGATAGCCCTTAATACTCCTGTTCAAGGCACTGCAGCTGACATTATAAAAGCAGCTATGGTTGGTGTTTACAAAAGTTTAAAAAACAATAATATGAAATCCAGATTAATTTTGCAAATTCATGATGAGCTTATAGTTGAGGCATTTGAAGATGAATTAAATGAAGTTAAAAATATTATAAAACAAGAAATGGAAAATGTAGTTGATAACTTTAAAGTTCGTCTTGAATCAGATGTTAATGTTGGCGGTAGTTGGTATGAAGCAAAATAAAAAGGTTATTATTATAACGGGAAGTATCGGTACCGGTAAATCAACTGCGGTTGACATAATTAAAAGCTATGGCTTTAAAGTGCTTGATTCTGATAAGATAGTTCATGAAGGTTATGAAATTAATACTCCTTTATACAAAAATGTAACAAAAGTTTTTGGAAAACAAATATTAAATGAAGATTATACAATAAACAGGCAAAAGCTTGGAAATATTGTTTTTAATGACAGTGATAAATTAAATTCTTTAAATGAAATAGTTCACACTTATGTATTAAGTGAACTAAATAAAGGTATAATGAAGTGTGAGGATGATGTAATATTTTTAGATATTCCCTTAATATTGGAGAATTTGAAACGAAATAAATATTATGAATTAAAATATGATGAAATTTGGCTAATTTATGTTAGCCAAAAAACACAAATAGAAAGATTAAGAAAAAGAGCTATAAAAGAAAATAAAAACCCGGAAGATGTATTAAATATTATAAAAAAGCAAATACCTATTGATGAGAAGGTACAAATGGTCAATGAAGTTATTGATAATGAAGGTACAGTAGAGGAGCTTGAAATTAAAATAAAAGAGCTTCTTAAAATAAAAGGTATAGGTTGGTGAGCTATGGCAAGACGACGAAATATGTATTCAAAAAAGAAAAAAATTAATTACGGTCGTATTTTATTTTTACTGTTAATACTTGTTGTTTTAATTGGCTTAGTGTTTATAATATTCAAGAAAAACGACTATTTAGGCGTTGTTAAAGAAGCATTGGATTCTAAAATAACCAAAATATCAGGATCGGTAAACAGTGTGTCGGATGTTGATTATAAGGTTTATTCAAACAATGGTATAAGATATTCCAATAATCACGAAAACATTAAAAAACTTAATAGTTTTGATGAAGCTAAACCGGAGGATTTAGAAAAGGCAAAGGATGTAAAATTATTGTTTGAAAATCTTGTTAAATCTAAGGAAACATCTATAGTTAAGGATCTTCCGTTTAAGGATAACGGATATTATTGGGTGGAAGCAAATTTCATTGCTGAAGACAGAAAATTATTGATTAAAGATGAAAAGGAATATAATTTTGACTTATACTATGACATCGAAGAAAAAGTAGTATATATAAAAGAAAAATATTACAATGAATTCAGCAAGAAAAACAATAAATCAGAGCTTCAAGGATACAAAGCAACTGACGAGTTTGTAAGGATAATTGAGGGATTAACAAAATAAATATGAAAAAAACAAGAGTCAGACACTCTTGTTTTTTTGTTCTTATTGTAAATCACTTACAGTATAAGCGACTGACACCAAATTTTTAATTTGGGTCATCTGCTTACCTCGTATGTACCTCTTACCATAAATATTGCGTACGAGTCGGTATAAACGCCTCTGCCATCATCTCGTGGAACTATCATAAGATTGTTAGGAACAGCTTGCATTCCGGAAACAAAATCCTTACCCATTGTTATGTTAGCAATTCCGCCCATTTCGCTTCCTATTATAGTTGCTTTTCCGCCTCTTAATATTAGCTCGGTTCCCGCACCTGCAATTAACCTTTCACCTGCCTTGATTTCAACAACCTCTAAAGCAACAGAAGCATTGCCTGATGAATCACCGGAACTTTGTTTACCTAATTGTTCCTTTATTGATTTGATGTCTTCTAAGCCGTAATCTTTTATTAAACTATTAAATCGATCGTTTAAATAGCTTAGTACTACGATTGGGTCATTTGAATCACCGGGGGAAGCAAAAATTACAGTTGTTAGTGTTAGTGACAGTATTACTGCAAAAATTAGGATCTTTTTCAAATATAACAACTCCCTTATTTATATTGATGAAATTGGGTTAACAATATTTTATATTATAATAACAAATTATTCAACATAAATCGACTTAAAATCAGTAACACAATTTGCCAAATAAGAAGAAACAAATCATTGAAATTGACTGATTGTAATGATATAATTCTACAGGGAATAAAAAAATGATGAAGAAGGTTAAAATATGCAGAAATTATGTATGACAGTAAATAAGTTTTTTAAGCTGCCAGTACATCCTTTTAATTTAAATAATGAAGGGAAAAAATCTTATGCGCAGTGGCAATATGAAAAGGGAATAGAGACAATAAAATTTTATTTGAAACATACAAATATTAATGAAATGTTTAAGGATAAAGTTGTTTTGGACATTGGATGTGGTGCTGCGGGTAAAACAATTTTTTATGCTTCTAAGGGAGTTAAAAAAATCATTGGCGTTGAAATATTAAGTAAGTACAAACAAGAGGCAATAGAATTGGCAAAAAATAACGGCATGGAGGATATATTTGAATTTGTAAGTGCTGACGCTTCAAACACTCCTTTTGAAGATGAATACTTTGACACAATCATAATGAATGATGCTATGGAGCACGTGGATGAACCTGAAATGGTGCTTAAGGAATGCTATAGAATACTTAAAAAGGACGGGAAACTGTATTTGAACTTTCCGCCATATAATCATCCCTATGGCGCTCATTTGAGCGATGCTATAGGAATGCCATGGGTTCATGTGTTTTTTGGTGAAAAAACATTGATAAGTACATATAAAGAATTAGTAAAGAACTTACCTGACGGCAAGGAAAGAATAGAATTTAGAATAAGCAAAAGGCCAGATGGTACTGAATATTTTTCATATATTAATAAAATGACAATAAAAAGGGCAAAACAAATAATAGAAAACAGTGATTTCAAGGTCGAATACTATTCTGAGGAACCTCTTAGAAATATTTTTAAGTATCCTGCTAAATTACCGGGAGTAAAAGAATTCTTGGTTAAAATGGTGGTATGTGTTTTAAAAAAATAATTTATTGTGGGAGTCAAAATGAAATTGAAAATAGATAAAATTGTTTTAGTATTAATATCTTTATCCCTTTTGGTCGGGATTTATACAATTTACCAAAGAGCAGAAATAGAAAAGCAATATAAAACAGCAGAAATTATATTGGATTACAGTGAAATGAAAAAATTTGCCGACAGCTCGGAAGAGGATTTAGGCTGGTGGCTGAGAAAATTTAAGAAGTACGGTGCGGAGTCGGTTGCAGTATCGGAAGAAACGGTTAAGCTTTTAATTGAAGCCGGCAAGCCCCTCAGAGCTGAAATGGTATCGGAGCTGATAAAGAATTATAACTGGCAGAATGATTATAGCGAGAGAATTTCAACGATGGTTGCTGAGGGAGATATAAAAAATAATGACGTGATTATAACGACACGAGATGAAGCATTGTTTGATTATTTAAATAGTGGGTTAACTGAAAGATATGATACAGAATTTTTTGATACATATCATATAGACGATGATTATTATATAGTATTAAAGGGTACAAGTGATGATATATATTACTCTGAAACTCAAAGAGTTCTGAGCTTAGACGGAAAAGGAGTTTATGAAGGAAAGATTGTAGTTGACTCAAGACTTATGAACATAGGTATAGGTTATGATGAGGAGAAGATAAATCTGATAAAAAGTTCAGGTCTTGACGTTATACTGAGACCTATTAATTTTCCTACACATAATGAAAAGCTGGCAGACGTATATAAAGCAGCAAACGAAAAATATGATTTGGAGCCTCGGATATACTTGCTTGGCAGCAAGGAAGTTCTTGGATATCCCGAAAATGAGCAAGGCCTCTTAGACTACGTTAAGGAAAATAACATTGCAATAGCTCTGATAGAAAATTCTACCCAAAGAGAGCATTTAGAAGGAAAAGGTCTAAATAAATTAGTTGAGGATTCCGGATATAGTGCAATGAGAATCTTTACTATGTGGGATTATATAAGAGAAAGAAATAAATATTATAATTATGAAGGTGCAGAAGAAATTGAAAATACAATGTTCAGAGCAATTACTGAACGCAATATCAGAGCAATTTATTTTAAACCATTTTTTGAAGAGCAAAAAAGTACAAAATATTTAACAGACAGTCAAGAATATGAAAGAACTTTTAAGAGTTTGGAAAACAGATTGCAAGAACATAACATTAAATTTGGAAAAGCAGAAAGAATGAAGGAATTTCATGTCGGCTCAAAGAGATTAGCTTTTTTAACATTTGGTATAACTTTAGCTGCAGTTTTACTGTTCATAAAAATGTTTAACATTAAAAGTTCAAAAGCAAGTTACTTATATTTATTTGCAATTCCGGCATCTCTTATACCGCTTGTAGCAAGAGGCGTAGCTGAAAAAGGATTTGCATTTGCAGCAGCAGTTATATTTTCAGGACTTGGAATTTACTTTTTCATGATGCAGATTATAAAAATATACAGTGATTCTAAAAAGTATTTATTGATTAACATTATGTCTTATTCAACATTGATTTTAACCGGAGCTGTTATTATATCATTGATTGGTGCCATTTTTGTTGATTCAATGCTTGCGGATGTTAAGTATTTTCTTGAAATGGACATATTTAGAGGAGTAAAATTTGCTCAAATACTTCCATTCGGTATTTTTTTAATATTGTTTTTAATTTACTTTATGAACAAAGATGAAGAGGATTCGTTAAAAAGTGTCATTAACACTTCCCTTAAATTCTTGAACAAAGATATAAAAATTTATTACGGAATTATAGTTGGAATCATTGGAGCCGTAGCATATGTTTATATTTCAAGAACAGGCCACGAATCAAATATTCAGCCATCAAACATCGAGATGATATCAAGAAACTTTATGGAATATGTATTATTGGCGCGACCAAGGACTAAAGAGTTTTTAATTGCATTTCCTGCAATATTTGCTGCGGTTTACGCAGCAAGCAAGAAGTCGGAATTTTTTACAGGTTTATTTATGTTGACAGCTGCTATTGGAACTTCCTCGATTATAAATACATTTTCTCATTTGAGAACACCAATATATTTATCATTGGCGAGAACTGTAATTGCATTAGGATTTGGTATTGTTATCGGCGTAATTACAGTTATAATGATAGACATGGTTTATAAAATATACAATAAATTACAGGAGAGGTTTAAGTGAAAAATATATTGTTGGCGGGATATTACGGATTTGGTAATTTAGGTGACGAAGCGATATTAGAAATGACACTTAAGCAAGTCTTAAAAGTCACCGACAGAAAAAATATTGTTGTTTTGTCAGGAAATAAAGAAGCAACGAGTAAAAAATACAATATCAATACCATAGACCGCTATAATGTGCTTTCTATTATTAAAAAACTGATGAATTCAGATGGTCTTGTTTTTGGTGGTGGGAGTTTGTTGCAGGATATAACAAGCAAACGAAGCATTTATTATTATTTGTTCTTAATTCGATTAGCAAAGTTGATGAATAATAAAATAATTATGCTAAGTCAGGGCATCGGTCCGATAATTAATAAAAACAGCAAGAGTGCTGTTAAAAATACATTAAAATTAGTTGATTATATAACAGTTAGAGATAAAAATTCAATGGAATTGTTAGAAGAAATGGGAATGAGCAAAGATAAAGTATTTTTATCCATAGATCCTGTCATAAATTTAAGAGCCGGTGAAAACTTCATCAACAGGGCAAGTGGTAAGAAAAAGGTTTGTTTCTCATTAAGAAATTGGAAAAATGCAGATGTAAGCAGCAGAATAAGCAATGTTGCAAAAAAGTTAATTGAAAGTAATATTGAATGCCACTTTATTCCTTTTTACTACAATGAGGATTTAGAATTGATAGACCAAGTTGAAAAGAATCTTTTAGACAAGGCAGTTTATTACAAGGAAAAGCTTACAACCAATGAGGCTTTTGATATAATTAAAAGTATGGATGTAATGGTTGGAGTAAGGTTGCATTCATTGATTTTTGCAGCAGCCGCAAATGTGCCTTTCGTTGCGGTTTCTTATGACCATAAGGTCGATCATTTTGCCGACAGTGTTGATATGAAAGTATCATGCAGTATTGATAATATTGATGAGAATTTGCTTTTTAACGAGATATTGGATAAAATAGAAAACGAAGATTTAGAGAAAAAAAAGCTCTTAGATAGTGTGTCAAAGCTTAGGGAGCTAATAGAGATTAATTACCAAGTACTAAAGGAAATATAGTTATGGAGAAACTAAGTATAATGGGTATTCGAATTGATAACAAGTCAATGAAGGAATCCATGGAATTAATTAAACAGAAAATAGAGAATGATGAACAGTTTATAATTTATACGCCAAATACGGAAATAATTATGATGTGTCATAAAGATGAAGAGTTTATGGATTTAATTAATAAATCTCACATTAATATTCCTGACGGCATTGGGCTGATATACGCCTCTAAAATTAGAAACCATCCTTTAAAAGAAAAAGTAGCCGGTTATGACTTGTCTGTGAACATGTTAAAGTTAGCTGATGAAAATAATCTAAAGCTTTTCGTTGTAGGAGGAAAACCGGGAATCGCAGAAGAAGCAATGTTAAATGTACATAAAAAATATCCGAATATAAACATAGTCGGAACTCAGCACGGATACTTCAAAGGAACTCATTTGGGTAAGAATGGCGATGATGAAGAATTAATAGTATTAGATAAAATTAATAAGGCAGAGCCGGATATTTTGTTTGTTGGATTTGGTGCTAAAAAACAAGAGCAGTGGATAGAGTATAACAGAGATAAAATTAACGCTAAGATAATAATCGGAAACGGTGGCACATTAGACGGTCTTGCAGGAAAGGTAAAAAGAGCTCCTGATATTTTCATAAAGTTAGGACTTGAATGGTTATACAGGTTAATTAATGAACCTAAAAGAATTAAAAGACAAATATTGCTTCCCATATTTATGTTAAAAGTCATATTTGGGAGCAAGGATATTATAAAAGAAATTGAATAAGGAGGATTAAGGGTGAAATTATTTATTGATACAGCAAATATTGATGAAATAAAAAAAGCAAATGACATGGGTATTATTTGCGGGGTAACAACAAACCCATCCTTGATTGCAAAAGAAGGAAGAGTATTTGAAGATGTTGTTCGTGAAATTACACAAATTGTCAACGGTCCTATAAGTGCCGAGGTTATAAGCCTAAATTCTGAAGGAATGATAAGGGAAGCTGTTGAACTTTCTAAAATACATAAAAACATTGTTATTAAAATTCCTATGACTGATGAAGGACTAAAAGCTGTTAAGGTTTTAAGCAAGGAAGGGTTAAAAACAAATGTAACACTTATTTTCTCTGCAGCTCAGGCACTATTAGCTGCAAGAGCAGGTGCTACATATGTAAGTCCTTTCGTAGGAAGATTAGATGATATTAATAATGATGGAATAAAGTTAATAGAAGAAATAACTAATATATTTATGAATTATGATATTGATACAGAAATTATAGCAGCAAGCATAAGACATCCAATGCATGTTACTGAAGCTGCCAAATATGGTTGTCACATTGCGACGGTACCATATAAAGTACTTTTACAGTTAACAAAGCATCCTTTGACAGACAAAGGTATAGAACAATTTTTAAAGGATTGGGAAACAGTAAAAACGATAGATAAGCAGTAGATTAGCAATGGATTAGCAATGGATTAGCAATGGATTGGCAATAGATAGGCAATGGAAAAAAACTAATTAAAATCAATTGATAATCAATAGTAAATCAATGATAATCAGAATTTTGTTAAACAAAATTCGATAGAAGAAGGAGGAATAAATGAATTACGAGGAATTAAGTGTAGTAGCCAAGAATATGCGAAAGAATATTCTGACTATGATTCATGAAGCAAACTCAGGTCACCCGGGTGGCTCACTTTCAGCTGTTGAGATTTTAACTTATTTATATTTTAAAGAAATGAATATTAACGATCCTGAGGATGATGAAAGAGACCGTTTTGTATTATCAAAAGGACATGGTGCTCCTGTTTTATATGCAGCGCTTATGGAAAAGGGTTTTATAAGCAAGGATTTAATGAAAACATTAAGACAAGTTAACTCGAAGCTTCAAGGGCATCCGGATATGAAAAAACTTAAAGGTGTTGAAGCTTCAACCGGTTCTTTAGGTCAAGGTCTTGCAATTGCCAATGGTATGGCGCTTGCTTTCAAACTTGACAATAAAAAAAATAAAGTATTTGTTTTGTTAGGGGACGGTGAAATCCAAGAAGGAATGATTTGGGAAGCAGCAATGCTTGCTAATCATTATAAATTGGATAATTTAACAGCCATTATGGACCATAACGGTCTTCAAATAGATGGACGAAATGAAGATGTTATGAGTGTTGAACCGATAGATAAGAAATTTGAAGCGTTTGGCTGGCATGTTATAAAAGCTGACGGTCATGATTTTTCATCTCTTGAAAAGGCATTTGAAGAAAGAAAAACTATAAAAGATAAACCATGTTTAATTATTGCAAAAACAATAAAAGGTAAGGGCTGTTCCTTCATGGAGGATAAAGCAGGTTGGCACGGCAAAGCGCCAAATAATGAAGAATATTGTATAGCAATGGAAGAATTAGGAGGTGACATCAATGGCTAAAGCAACAAGAGAAGCATACGGTGAGGCACTTAAAAAATTAGCAGCAAATAATCCTAATATCGTTGTATTGGATGCAGATTTATCCGGCTCAACTAAAACTTCGGAATTCAGAAAAGTCAGCCCGGAGAGATTTTTCAATGTTGGTATAGCAGAACAGGATCTAATAGGAACCGCTGCAGGTATGTCCTTAGCCGGGAAAATTCCTTTTGCAAGTACATTTGCCATGTTTGCAGCAGGAAGAGCTTATGAAATAATAAGAAACACCGTAGCATATCCTAATTTAAACGTTAAGATAGCAGCTACTCATGCCGGATTAACAGTAGGAGAAGATGGTGCATCACATCAGGCAATAGAAGATATAAGCTTAATGAGAAGCATTCCAAACATGACTGTTATTAATCCAGCTGATGCAGTCGAAGCAGAAAAAGCGGTATTAAGTGCGGCAGAATTTATTGGTCCTGTCTATATCAGATTAGGAAGAATGTCTGTGGATTATGTATATGATGATTCATATGAATTTGAATTAGGAAAAGGTGTTGAGCTTAAAAAAGGAAATGATGTAACTATTATTGCCACCGGGTTAATGGTTCAGGAAGCTTTAAAGGCAGCAAAAAAATTGTCCGAAGAAGGAATAGATGCAAGAGTTATAAACATTCATACAATAAAACCCATAGACACTGAAATTATTATTAAAGCCGCTATGGAAACGAAGAAAATTGTTACAGCAGAAGAACATAGTATAATAGGTGGACTCGGCAGTGCTGTTTTAGAGGTTTTATCAGATACTTATCCCGTAAAGGTAAAAAGAGTCGGTGTTATGGATACATTCGGTGAGTCGGGAAAACCGAAGGATCTATTAGAAAAGTATCGATTGACAGAAAAGAGCATAATTGAAGCGTGTAAAGAAATCTTAAGTAAATAAAAATATTAATATCATCCATGACCAATGTCTGGGTGATATTTTTTTAAAAATATTAATATTTATAAAATTTTTTTCTTCTGACAAAATTAAAAAAAATATGTTTAAATTGTAAAAAAAAAATTATAATTTTATATTGACATAATGTGGACAACAGGGTATAATATTCGATTTGACATATGTTTGCAAATGGTGTATACTATTATTCAGGAGGTAATCTTATGTTTAAATTAGGCGACAAAGTAGTATACCCGATGCATGGGGCCGGCGTGATAGAAACAATGGAGTCAAAGGAAATATTGGGTGAAATCAAAAGTTACTATGTACTTAAAATGCCTATCGGTGAAATGAAACTGATGATACCGGTGGACAATGTTAATAATATAGGACTTAGGAATATTATCGAGAAGGAAACAGTTGAAAAAGTTTATGATATTTTGAAGCAAGCTGCTGTTCTTAATGATTCAAACTGGAATAAAAGATATCGTGACAATTTAGTAAAAATGAAGACAGGGGATATATTTGCGGTTGCACAGGTAGTAAGAGATTTAACGTATAGAGACAGAGAAAAGGGATTGTCAACAGGCGAGAAAAAAATGCTGATAAGTGCTAAACAAATGTTGATTAGCGAAATAGCTCTTTCAACAGATAAAGACGGCAAGGGCATTTCAGAATATTTGGACAATATTATAAATGAAGATGCACTAACACAGGAGGACAATGTGCTTTAGTGCATATTTCTTTTTTTGACGAAAAGTTAAGGTTATTTTAATAATATTAATGTATAATTTCAATAAAATGGTATAGCCAAATAATAAAAAATGTGTTACATTTAATATTATAACAAATAATGGGTATACTTAAAAGGAGGTGAGTATATGATAGATAGAATAGTTAAAGCAGTGATTACTATTATAGGGGCATCTTTTGGTGCGTTTATAGGTTTGTTGCTTAATCAAAATGGTCTTCTTAAATTTACAAGTTTGCAAAACGTATTAATAATTTTTGGCATAAGTTTAGTTTTTGGAATCATATTTTTTCTTCTTTCTTCTAAAATCAAAAAGACCGGACTTAATATAGTGGGTTCTTTTGAACGAGAATTGTTGAAATTCTCGACAATGGATATTATATGGGGGGCAATAGGTTTAATTGTTGGATTTATAATTGCTTTTCTAATTAGCCAGCCGTTTTCAGATATTAAATATGTGGGTACTATTGTTTCAATTTTGTCATACTTAATGTTTGGTTACTTAGGAATTAAAATATCCACTAGGAAAAAAGATGATGTGTTGTGGCCTCAAATTAACTTGAAAAAAGCAGCTGCAACAGTGAAAAAACAAGATAAAGGTTCTAAAAAGGATATTGTTTCACCAAAAATTCTTGATACAAGTGTAATTATTGACGGTAGAATTTCAGATATATGCAAAACCGGCTTCGTAGAAGGTACATTGATTATCCCTGAGTTTGTTCTTAAGGAATTAAGACATATTGCTGATTCATCAGACAGTTTAAAAAGAAACAGAGGTAGAAGGGGATTAGATATTTTAAATATTCTCCAAAAAGATGACGCGGTGCATGTAGTTATAGAATCAAAGGACTACGGCGATAATATTGAAGTAGATGTTAAACTTCTAAAGCTTGCTAAAGAACTTAACGGCAAGGTACTTACAAATGACTTTAACCTAAACAAAGTTGCAGAATTCCAGGGAGTTGAAGTATTGAATATCAACGAATTGGCAAATGCGGTAAAACCTGTTGTTCTACCCGGTGAAGAAATGAATGTTATGGTTGTGAAAGACGGCAAAGAATCGGGTCAAGGACTCGCATATTTAGACGACGGTACTATGATTGTAGTTGAAGGCGGCAAAAAATGTATCGGTGATTCTGTAGTTGTAACGGTTACAAGCGTGCTTCAGACAGCAGCGGGAAGAATGATTTTTGCAAAGTTAAAAAATGTAATCAATAAAGCTGTTTAAAGGAATGTCCTCGTTAGGATAGGAAGGTGCTCATAGTATGGGCACCTTTTTTAGTATATTAATACTTTAAAGGGGTAAAATAAAAATATCTATGTTTTTAGGCGGTGTTTTTTATGATTATAGTGTCTGTCAGAGCGCTGATTTTGTATACATTTTTACTTATTTCGATGAGAATAATGGGAAAAGGTGAACTTGGTGAGCTGCAACCCTTTGATTTGGTTGTCTCATTAATGCTTGCGGAGCTGGCGGTAATACCATTAGGAGATTTAGGAGAACCATTGTTTCATGGATTTATTGCAATAGCAACAATTATGTTTTTGCAATGCTTAATATCATACATTACTTTGAAAAGCAATCAAGCAAGAAAAATTATTTCAGGAGTCCCATCAATTATTTTTAACCATGGCAAATTCAATGTTAAGGAAATGAAAAAATTAAGAATAAATGTTAATGATGTTTTAGGACAGATGCGTTTAAAAGGATATTGTAATATTGAAAATATAGATTTTCTTATAATGGAAACTAACGGAGAAATGAGCATTATAGCACCTGATGATCCTCCCGGAACAAAATGCAAGAGGTTGCCTATAGCTACAATTCTTGATGGTGAAATAATGCATGATAATTTTAAAAAGTTTAATATTTCATATTCGGATTTTGAGTTGGAATTAAAAAAGAAAAAAGTAAGACACAAGGAAATATTGTACGGTTTTATAGATGAACAAGACAAATTTATTTTTTATATGAGGTAAGCTATGAGGATGTTGGTTATTTCTTTAATATTTTTGCTTTTGATGATAGGAGTTTGGATTTGGTATCACTTTACTTCTATTGAACCAATGACTCAATTTTATCAGGAAAGTTTAAGAGATTTATCTCAAATGATTAAAGATGAACAATGGGAAAAAGCAGATGAAGATATTCTTTTATATATCGACAGGTGGGAGGAAGTTAAAAATATTTGGATTTACTTTATAGACCAAAAGGATATAGATAATATTGAATCATCAATGAGGAAAGTTAATATCTATATAAAAAATGAAGATAAAGTTAATGCCCAAGCAGAGCTTGAGCATATGATGATTTTATTTAATATTATTAAAGAAAATGAATGTCTTACTATAGAAAATATTTTTTAATCATTTAACAGTATTAGAAAGTGTACCTATATTTTCTATATAACATTTTACAACGTCACCTGACTTTAAGTAGTTTGGAGGATTAAAGCCCGCACCTACTCCTGCCGGGGTACCTGTTAATATTATATCTCCGGGGTATAATGTGATGCATGAAGAAAGGTCACTGATAATTGTAGGTATATCAAATATTAACTGGTTCGTATTTGAGTTTTGTCTTAATTCATTATTTACATAGCTTTTAATTTCTAAGCTTGGTGGATATGATACATTTGATTTATGAACGATATAAGGTCCTATTGGACAAAAAGTATCAACTGATTTTCCTTTGTGCCACTGAATATGCTCCTGCTGTAAATCTCTTGCGGATACATCATTGCAAATCGTATATCCAAAGATTACATCCTCTGCATTTTCCTTTGATACATTTTTGCACTTTTTCCCTATAATTACGGCTAATTCAACTTCATAGTCTAAATCCTTGACGATATCAGGATGAGAATCTATAAAATCCTCATGACCTATGGCAGGATATGCAACCTTGCTGAAGTAAATCGGTTTTTTAGGAACATCTGCATTAACGTTTTTTAAGCTTTTAACCTCATGAACATGATCAAGATAATTTTTTCCTAAACAAAATATATTTCTTCTTGGATAAGGTATCGGAGCAGAAATTTTTACCTGATCTAACTCTATTTCCGCTTTGCAGTTAGATACCGCTTCATTTACATTTTCAATGCTGTCAAAAATATCAATAAGATTTAACATATCCTTTGGGGCAGCCATATTTAACTTAGAAAATACAGTGGATACGGGAATTATAGCTTGTTTTTCTTCATTTAAGAAACCTATGCATTCTTTGTTTTCATAAATATACGTTAATAATAACATAATTACCTCCGCTAAAGTTTTTGTTATAAATATAATATAACACAATTGGCTTAATTTCAATAATGATATTATGAAAATATTTGCAGGAAACTTATGCATATGCTATAATTAAGAAATTGAAATCTTAATAATATGAGGTATGATATGAGCAGATTTATGTTAAATGAATTACATAAGGAAATATTACATCAGCTTACGAAAAAAGAATTCATAAAAAAAATTAATATTACCGAAGAAAAAATTCAAGCTTATATTATTAATAAAAAATTTGTTAATAATTTACTTACTTTAATAAACAAAAAACAATTATCGTGCAAGGATGTAATGGAATTAAGTGCAGATGTTTTAAATAATGTATGCACAGATCCGCCTGCTGATTGGCTTTCTTACATTTTTCAATACACCCTATATAAATCATTTCCGGAAGCATCAACAATTAAATTATACCCTAAATATGAAAGCGGAGTTCTCATATACTTGGAAATTTTGAGAACAATACTGCGTCATGCAGTAAACAGCGGCGTTTATGATAAATTTTCAGATTTCAATTTTTTAAACCAAGATGAAATAAACGAACTTGAAAATTCGGAGGAATATATAAATTTCCTAAATTTTTTCGATAAAAATTACATATACGAGCTAATGATGCTTGATGAAGAAGTAAACGGCTACAATACACTAAGGCATGTTGCAGCTGTTCATTATGTTGCCATGCATGTGGCAAGGCAAATGAAGAAAGTTGGGATTCCAATAAACTTAGGTTTAGTTTCAGGTGCTGCAGCAGGACATGATATTGGAAAATACGGCTGCAAAGGACTTGAAAAAAGACGCGTTCCATATCTCCATTATTATTATACCGATCAGTGGTTTACAAAATACAATATGTCCTCAATTGGTTTAATTGCCTCAAATCATTCAACTTGGGATTTAGAGCTTGAGAATTTGCCTTTAGAATCACTTATATTAATTTACGCTGATTTCAGAGTAAAAAATAAAACAGTAAAAAACAGTTTTGAGATGCATATATATAGCTTGTCAGAATCCTTTCAAATTATCCTTGATAAGCTTGACAATGTGGATGAAAAAAAGGAAAAAAGATATATCAGGGTTTATTCTAAGCTTAAGGATTTTGAAAATTATATGATTCATAAGGGAATAGACATAGAATTAAAATCAGAGGAACCAAACCCTTCTAAACTTGTTGACTATGCTTTAATAGATGGCTATGAAGTAGTTGAAAACTTCAAATTTATGGCTATTGAGCACAATACATCGCTAATGAGCAAGCTTAACAATGAAGTGGTTTTTACAGGTATGATAGAAGCCGCAAGAAGTGAGCAAAATTGGAAAAACTTAAGAGCATACTTAGACCTGTTAGAAGAGTATTCTATATATTTATCCCAAAAGGAAAAGCTGTTTACACTAAATTTTTTGTATGAACTTTTAGTGTACAGGGAAGGTGATATAAGGCGTCAGGCAGCAGGGCTTATGGGAAGCATTATAGTTTCGTATGATTTGGAATATTCAAAAGAACTTCCCGAGGATGTTAAAATAAATTTAAATGAGGAAATAAACGGATTGTCCCTATGGGATAAATATCTGGGGCTTTTTCTTAATCCCGGGTATAAGGTTACAGAAAATCACAAAGAATGGATCGGCTACTCATTAAGAATATTTGTGGATTCTGTTATTAATACAAACAGAAATAAAAACAAAAAAGGTTATTTGGATATATTTATAAAATATTTACATAATTGTCAGGAAGATAATGTTGCGGTATTTAGCTGTTTAAATTCATTTTTAAGCATTCCTGCCGATTTGTATGACGATGAACAATTGTCCTTTGTTATAAGCTACAGCTTAAATTCAATTAAATATGCACCAAATATTCGTCTTATGGCTGTACAGTTTTTTAACGCGTTAATAAAAAACATAGATAAAGACAATAAATCCTTAGAAAAAATAATCGAATACATAGAGAATGTATCCTCAGAAGAAGGACTTTGCATAAATTATTTAAAATATAAGATATCTAAAAAATTAAATATGGCACAAGAAATAATTAATCAATACAGCATTTTAATTACAAGCAGCAGGTATAAAAGTTCAGATTTGTTTTTAAACAATCTTAAAACTGCTACACCTTGGAATGTTAAAACAATAAGCATTGATTATATAATGGAGTACATTAAAGATAAAAATGAAGTAACATTACTGCAAACTGCAACACACTTGGCTAACTTGGTAAAGGTGAGTGCCAAGGAATCTGTCAGAAATAAAGCAGGCAATTCTTTAGTTGAATTAGGTTCTATGTTGAGCATTGATCAAAGAAACGAAATAGCAATAGAACTTATTAAGGGTCTTGAAATAGATGAACTGCAATATGCCAAATATATACCGGAATACCTCGGTCGCTTTGTTATGCTTTTATCTCCCAAGGAATTAGATGAACTTATTACTGAATTAAGGATAATTTACAAGGGTGCAAACGACAGAGCAAGTGCACTTGTAATAAATACATTAGGCGTAATGATTCAATATTATCCCGAATATAAAGATCGGTTTATCGAGGATGAAATAACATATAACAACAGATTAATAAAAATACTCGGTATAGTATTAAGCGGACTTTCAAATTATAATATATCAGTAAAACAGGAAACATTTTTGGTTGTCGGTCAACATATTTTTGGCTCTAAAATTTTAAGCTTGAGAGAAAAACATAAAATATTCTTGCTTATTTATAAAAAATTATTAACATTGATTAATGAAAAGGAATTGGGTGATTTGTTCTTTTTTAATAATTCAGCTTCCTTTAATCACATATACAGGTTTATAAGCGACTATGAATTTTATTATAAGGACTTTGAAATTGTAGAAAATAAAAATATTGCGTTTTTCCCCGGAACATTTGACCCGTTTTCACTCAGTCATAAGGGTATTGTAACTGCAATCAGAAATTTAGGATATGAGGTTTATTTGGCCGTTGATGAATTTTCATGGTCTAAGAGAGTTCAGCCGCGTATGATAAGAAGACAAATAATAAACATGTCAATAGCCGATGAACTGGGAGTGTTTTTATTCCCTGACGATATACCCATTAATTTATCAAATGTCAATGATTTGAAGAATTTAAAAGGACTATTTGAGCATAAGGAAATATATATAGTCGTAGGAAGCGATGTCTTGCTGAATGCAACAGCATATAAATCAAGGCCTACCAAAAATTCCATACACAGCTTCAATCATATAGTATTTAAGCGTGCCAAGGATGATATGACTCCTTCTGCAATGAAAAAAGCAGAGGAAAATAAATCAAGAATTAAGGGAAATCTTGTTGAACTTAAGCTTCCTTTGTATTTAGAGGACATAAGCTCCACCCAAATAAGGGAAAACATAGACAACAACAGGGATATATCAAATTTAATAGATTCTCTTGCTCAGAGCTTTATTTATGACAAAAACATATACACAAGGGAACCATTGAATAAAGGTGTATTAAAATCAAAGCCATTTACAATAGAAATAATAGAAGATTTAAGTAAAAAAATCGTGGATGAAATTGGCCATTATATTTTCATGCATACAAATTTATATGAAAATATCGGAGAAAAGCTTATTTCTAAGAATATTAAGCTTATGGTCATAAGAGACAGCAAGAATTCCAATAAACTTTTAGGATTCTCTGCATTCCATAAAATTGGTTCATCTGAAGTTTACGGTGAATTTCAAAGCCAATATATTGCCAATTATGTAAGAGAAAAAACTGCTGGCAGGATTATTGTTATAGATGGTATTTTTATTAATCCAAGCAAGCTTTATGACAATATGGAGCAAATAATTTTAACTGAAACACTTGCTTACTGCTTAAAAAATGATTTCACTTACGCATTGTATTACAACATAATGTCAAACACAAATACGGATTCGGTTTTAGAGACATTAGAACTTCAAGGATTTGTAAAAATAAACGATGACAAAAAATCAGTTTATGCAGTAGATATGAAATTCCCTATATGCTTGACCTTAAATATGGAAAGCTTTATAAAGGAACCTTTAAACAATAACCAAAGAGTTCATGAGAAAATAGTTTATGCAAGAAAGAACCTTCAAAAATCAATGACTGAGTTGTATCCCGGATCATTAGTGCTGTCAATTGACAACGACATGATAAACCAAATTCTCATAAATAAAATTTGCAGCATTAACAATGTAAGCAATGAAATGCAGATACCAAGAGTTTTGGGGGACTATATGTGTGTGCCTTTTGGTAACATATTAAAGGGAATGGTGGTACCAAATACAGTCACGAAATCGCTACATACAGAGAAAGTTTATTCAACCGATGCTAAAACATTTAAAATAGCAGAATATCCAAATTATTCACCTATAGAAATACAGGTAAATACAATCAAGTCATTTGACAAGCCGATTATTTTGGTTGATGATTTGCTTCACAAGGGATACAGGATTAAAGAAATCGATCCTGTATTAAAAAGATATAATGTAGAGGTAAAAAAAATCATCGTGGGTATAATGTCCGGAAGAGGAAAGGACTTAATGGATATACAGGGAAGAGATGCTGACTTCGCATATTTTATACCAAACTTAAGAATATGGTTTAATGAAAACCTCATGTACCCATTTTTAGGTGGAGACGGTATGTGGCAAAACGAGCATACCTTTAATTTGATTCCATCCATTAATTTAATTCTTCCATATTATTCACCCATGTATATCAACCAGGCAACAAAGGAAGCAATCTATAATTTATCAATGACAAGCTTGTCTAATGCAAAAATGATACTGCAGGCATTAGAGGATGAATATCAGGAATTGTATGAGAAAAAACTGACCCTTAAAAGATTGGGAGAGGTTTTAATATCTCCAAGATTGCCATACTTAGGAGAAAACATATATTATGATTTAAACAAGGAGGCTTCGAGCTACATGGATGTAAGCATCGAAAACTTATTAAAACTTGAAAGGATAATTATATAATGTTTTTCTATTTATATAAAAGTAAATATTTGTTTTCAGTTGAAGACAGATACAACTACCCTAAGGTAGAAAATATACCGGACGATGTTGACGAATTGTATTTTTTATATGAATCAGATAAAAAAACGTCTAAGGGTTCATATGCATTGTCACAAAACTCTGATTTGTTTAACCATGAAGAATCTCTTGATTTACTGAAGTTAAAGGAAATAAATGAAGAAATTCCGAAAAAAATAATCAAATTGATAAATGAAAGAAAAATAAAAGCGGTTAATACGACCTATGAAAATTATGAGGAAAGATTTTGTTTTGCGGAAAATAAAAAAAGAAAAGTAAATTTATTAGCTTTAGGTGACGTAGGAAGCACGTTGCTTACAGGACTTAAGCTTCTTGGAGGAAATATAATTGAATCAATAGGCATTTATGACAGAAGTCCGGAAAAAATTCAAAGGTTTGAATATGAAATGAATCAAACATCATTTCCGTTCGAATATTATGTGATGCCTGATGTTCATGGAATATCTAAGGATGAATTGTTTGACTGCGATATGTTTGTATTTTGTGCCTCAAAGGGAGTGCCCGCTGTTGGGGATGAGAAGAAAGATGTTCGTATGGTTCAATTTGAAGAAAATGCAAAACTTATTAAAGAATATGCCGCGATGGCTGCACAAAAAAAATTTAAAGGAATATTTGCAGTTGTATCAGACCCTGTAGATCAATTGTGTGCAACGGTTTTAAAGGAAAGCAATAATAAGCTGTTACCTGAACAAATAAAGGGATACGGGCTTGGAGTAATGAATGCAAGAGCAATTTATTACGCTAAAAAGAACAAAGAATATTCCATGTACCTGAGTGAGGGAAGAGCCTTTGGTCCTCATGGAAATGATCTTGTAATAGCAAACAGCATAATTAATTATGACGATAAATTGTCTAAGGAGCTTACTAAATTAGCTGTTGAAGCAAACCTGCAGGTTCGAAAAATCGGATTTAAGCCCTATATTGCACCTGCCTTATCCTCAGGAGCAATATCGATAATTTATACTTTGGAAGGAAAATGGCATTACAGTTCAAATTATTTGGCAGGTGTTTACATGGGTGCCAAAAACAGAAATACAGCTGCAGGTTTAGAAATAGAAAAAATAAAAATGCCGGATGAGTTGTTTGCAAGAATAAAACATACATATGAAAATTTAATAAAATTTAATAAATAGAGGTCTTTGCAACCGAAGTGTATTGTTTGTCATTCGCTGAAGCGAAGGATCTCATTTTGGGGGTGAGAGTTTGGAGAAATTATCAATACTGATTCCCGGTAATCCGTCAGAACGACTTAAAAAAATGTTGGAATATTCAACAAAGGGTGTTGAATACGAAGTTTTGACATCTCTTGATGAAGTAAATAATTTGCAAAACAGAAAAATTCTGTTTGTTATTGAGTTAGGGGACTCCGGGATAAATATAGAGTTATGTAAGATGCTTGAGGAAGTAAGATTATCAGATAAGACGTTTATGGAAAATTCTATTGGAAGTATATTAATAAACTCAAACACTGAATTATACACAAGGGATGTTGCTCGCAATGTTATATTATACTGCAACTTGGCAGGATGCACATTTCCGGGTAGACCCATAAGCGAAGCAGCAGGTTCATTAAAAAACTTTATTACCCAGCGAAAGTTATCACCTAATTTGGATTTGGAGGCAATATGCTTAAATGATAGCAGGGCAGTTGTAGAGAAATTAGTAAATTTTCAAGCTAAAAAAATTGCTGCACCTAAAATTTTAGTGCTTCATGCAAGTAATTATAAAACATCAAACACATTATCTCTTTGGGAAAAGGTGAAAGAAAATTTAGACGGCTGCATCATAAATGAAATACATATAGAAAACGGCTCCGTAAAGGATTGCAAAGCATGCTCATATAAAGCATGCAAACACTATTCGCAAAGTAACAATTGTTTTTACGGCGGTATAATGGTAGAAGAGGTTTATCCTGCAATTATAGATTGTGATATACTCATTATGCTTTGTCCAAATTACAATGACTCTATAAGCGCTAATTTATCTGCAACCATTAATCGTTTAACAGCATTGTTTCGTAAGGTTAAATTTTATGATAAATATATATATTCCATCATCGTATCCGGCTTTAGCGGCAGCGATATTGTAGCTAAACAGCTGATAAGTGCTATAAACATCAATAAAACATTTATATTGCCGTCAAATTTTGCTTTCATGGAAACCGCCAACGATATAGGTGCCATAGAACAAGTAGAAAGCATAAACGAAAAGGCAAAGAAGTTTGCAATGAATATTAGAAATAATATTTTTTAAAAATCAAATATGGAATTAAAGTTATCTTATGCATTAAGATAGCTTTTAATTTTGTTGCAACCTTTTATATACATTTGCGTCTAAATAACAGAGGAGGGTTGGGGGTGGCAGAAAAGACATTGATAAATGGATTAAAAAGTGGAAATGAAAAAGCATATAGACAAATTGTAGAAAACTATGGAAATAAACTTTTGAGAACCTGCTACCTGATACTTAAAGATAGAGAGGAAGCTGAGGATGTTGTTCAGGATACATTTATAAAGGTATTTCAGAAAATACATACATTTAGAGAAGATTCTGAACTTTTTACATGGATTTATACTATTGCCCTTAATTTATCCAGGGATAGATTAAGGAAGAAACAGGATTTGTTCACACTTCAAGATGAGTTGATTGGAAATAATGATTTAGAATTTATAGTTGAAAATAATTTTGACAAAGAATTATTAAGAAAAGAACTTTTTAATATAAATGCACTTTATAGGGAAGTATTAGTACTATTTTATTTTGAAGATTTTTCAATTAAAGAAATTTCAGATTTGTTGAATGAAAAGGAAGGAACAATAAAAAGTAAGCTCTCAAGAGGTAGAAATATATTAAAGGAAAAGCTTTTAGAAGGAGGTCAGTTAAATGGATAATAAAAATAAATTTGGTGAAGAAATAAAAAGCATAATGGAAGATGAAACATTCGGCATGACCCTATCTCAAAAAGCGCTGAACAATATACTTCAAAACAGAAAGAAAACAATAAAAGAAAAAGTTAGTGAATTTTTAAATAGCGAAATTGAAATTCCTTTAGCTCCTGCATTAGTCGGGTTAGTAGCTTTATTTGCTATAACAATTATTCCAAAAGATGTGATTAAGTCACAAAATGAAAAAATTATAAATATTGGCGGTTCTCAGGTTATTGTGAGGGAAAGCTTTGAGGTGAGTAAAAATGAAAATAAAAATTAAAATTAAGACACTTCTACTTCTTATTTTTGTATTCGTTTTAACATTTACATGGCTCATACCAACAACGATTCTTGGAATAGCTAATTTTTTAGAATATAAATCGGATAAAGCCATGCTTTTTTATGAAAAATATGCCGTTTATCCCACCACACCAAAAATTAAAGGGGGCTATCTTTATGCAAATAGCTTAATTAAGGGATTTGGAAAGTTTACGATTTTTAATAATGGTTGGGGTGGTGGAGAAAACAGTCCAGAAAACATATCTAAAGCAAAGGCAACACTTGAAAATATAATGAAGGAGACCCCAAGCAAACGTATTGAAAAAGAATATTATGTATATTCCTATAAATTGCTTCTTGATATGGCGATTGCAACAGGGGATATCCCAACACTTCATAAATGGATTTCATTTGGCCAGGAAATAAATGATGAAAAAATAGTTTATATATCAGATGTTTATAATGGATTTCTTCTTAACGTGAACGGGGACCGGGAAGAAGCTAAGAAAATAATAGAAAAATATGAGCATTCAAATCTTGCAGATATAAAACTTCTTATATTGAAAGGAGAAACAGCCATTTTTGATGGAAATTATGAAGAAGCCAAAATTAGATATGATGAAGTAAGACATAGCAATTGGAATCCAAAGGAAAAAACCCCCTTTGGCTCTTCAACATATTATGAGCGTAGTTTTTGGTTTGAAAGAGATATTGATGACATTAAGGGTAATAATATAATAAAAGGATCAGTTACTTATGAAGGTAAGCCCATGGCTTTTGTGGAAATATATGCTCAGGCAGCACAAGAAGGTTTGAGTTTTAATACTTCCGGAGAATTATATGTTGGCATAACAGATGAAAACGGAAAATTTCAAACACTTGGATTGAAAAATGGTGAATATAATATTGGAATTGGTGTTGACAGTTCAATTCTTACTGATAGGGTCTTAAGTAATAAAAATTATAATAAAATTGAGTTGAACGGTGGAGATGCCGAAATAAATTTTGTGTTTAATAAAACATTTAATGCAAATCTTCATGATGATGGCAAAAAAATATCGGGTAAAGAATTTTCGGTTTCCTGGGATACAGTGGAAGATGCGGATTATTATACTGTTGAAGTTGTTTCGTTTTCTAATTATGAAAAAAAGGGTGGTGCTATTTTTCGTTCACCTATAATGGATAAGAATGGAGAAACCAAAATTGAAAAGACATCAGCATCATTTAATATAGAGATGCTTAGAAATCAAACAGGTGGCATGTCCTTTGAGGGTGAAGAAATGATTCTTGGGCCAACTGCTATACTTGGGATTTTTCAGCCGGAGTTAGAGTATCCAATAGTGGTAAATGCATACGATGAAAATAATAACCTTATAACAAGCACATTGCCCCTGAGGACATATTATGATCAGGTGCAGAGCATAACAGTAGAAGGTAATCTCTCTGATGGTGAAAAATTGATTCTAAATATAAAATACCCGGAGGCAATTGAATATTATGAAAATATTCTGAGTCAGGAACCAAATAACAAGGAAGCATTAAAATATCTTACAAAAATTTATGGATTAGGTTGGAAAAATGGTGAGAAAAATATAAAAAGAGCTATAGAATTGGTTAATAGATATAATGATATTTTTGTTGAAAAGATGTTGTTTTCCGATATACTTGGCAATGTAAAAACAGAAGAAATTAAAGAAAATATGGAATATTTTCATTTTATACTTCCGGCGGTATTGGAGAACCTTGATGAAGACAGATATATTTTTTTAAGCAGGTATTACATTGCTTCAGGTAAATTAGAAGAGGCAAGGACAGCACTTCAAAATTTAGAAAGCTATGTGCCTGACAACCTTTTCTACCTTAATATATACTTTGGAAACTATGAGGAAGCTGTTAAAAATATTGAATCTGAAAAACATTACTCTACAAAAATGTCAATCAAAACTGTTAGAGATGCGCTTAAAGCATTTGAAAAATATCCACCGCAATTTGAAGATAAAGAAATATTTAATAACTTTTTACTAAAATTAGTTAATGAAGTTAATCATAGCGAAGGAGTAGCATTGTATGATGAAACTATAAAGCAAATTAATGACGGCAATATAAAAACTATTCTTAATGAAATTTATCTTGAAAGAAATTGGGATATAAGTTATTAAAATAAAAAAAGCGGCGCAAACCGCTTTAATCGGGATGACAAGATTCGAACTTGCGGCCCCTAACACCCCATGCTAGTGCGCTACCAAACTGCGCTACATCCCGACGTACATTACTTATTATAATGTAAAATTTTATACTTGTAAAGCATAAAAATAAGTAAATTTCGTCTTGCAATTTATAGGTTATTCTGTTACAGTTTAAATAACTATCTATATGGATAAATAAAATATAAGGATGTATATAATATGAGTGAAGATAAAGATTTATTTGGCTGCGGTTGCGGCGACGATTGCGGTTGCGACCATGACCATGATGAAGAAGAATGCGGGTGCGGATGCGGATGTGATCATGAAGATGATGTAATGACTATTACACTTGAAGATGGTACTGAAGTTGAGTGCGCTATAATAGCAATATTCCCTGTGAAAGAAAAAGATTACATAGCTTTATTGCCTTTAGAAAATGAAGAAGACGGTGAAGTTTATTTGTATGGTTTTCAAGAATATGAAGATGGAAGCTTTGAGCTTTTAAGTATTGATTCTGACGAAGAATATGAAGAAGTAACAAAGGCATTTGACGAAATCTTAGACGAAGCAGAAATGGACGAATTATTCGACGACGAAGACGAAGAATTCGAAGACGAAGAATAAGCAGACGACCCAAATCTTCTGATTTAGTGTCGGTCGCTTATTCTGTAAGTGCAATAAATAAAGACAGCGTTAAGCTGTCTTTTTTGATTTTGTCTTTTATTGATTTTTCAATATAACGTCGTGGGCTCCGCCTTCAGTCAAGCTTGTTGCTGAAACTACGGTCAGCCTTCCGTTTTCTTGAAGTTCCTTTATTGTCTTTGCACCACAATTGCACATGGTACTTTTAATTTTATGGAGAGTTGAACCAAGACCGTCATCAAGTTTGCCGGCATATGGTACATAGGAATCAACGCCTTCTTCAAATTGAAGACCGGCCTTTCCGCCTAAATCATATCTTGCCCAGTTTCTTGCTCTGTTTGAACCTTCACCCCAGTATTCTTTAACAAACCCGTTGCCGTATTTAATTTTGGAAGTAGGACTTTCATCAAAGCCGGCAAAATATCTACCAAGCATTACAAAGTCTGCACCCATAGCTAAAGCTAAAGTGATGTGATAATCTAAAACGATTCCGCCATCAGAACAAATTGGAACATAGACACCGTTTTGTTCAAAGTATTCATCACGTGCCTTTGCAACTTCTAATACAGCTGATGCCTGACCTCTGCCTATACCTTTTTGTTCCCTTGTAATACAGATTGAACCGCCTCCGATACCGATTTTTATAAAATCGGCACCTGCATCTGCTAAATATTTAAAGCCTTCTTTTTCAACAACATTCCCTGCACCGACTTTTACTTTGTCGCCGTATTTACCTTTAATCCACTTAATAGTATCTGATTGCCATTCACTGAAACCTTCTGATGAGTCTATACACAGGATATCAGCACCTGCTTCAACTAAGGCAGGAACTCTTTCCTTGTAGTCCCTTGAATTGATACCTGCTCCAACAACATATCTTTTATGTTCATCCAATAAAGAGCGAGGATTTTCTTTGTCTTCGGAATAGTCCTTTCTGAAAACCATGTACACTAAATTAAAATCGTCATCAACAATCGGAAGCGCATTTAATTTATGCTGCCAAATAATATCATTTGCTTCTGAAAGAGTTATTCCTTCCTTGCCTACTATCAACTGCTCACCGGGAGTCATGAAATCTTTAACTTTTTTATCCAAAGAATCCCTTGTTATTCTATAATCTCTGCCTGTTACAATTCCTAACAATTTTCCGTCAGAGGAACCATCCTCCGTAATTGCCATTGTTGAATGTCCTGTTCTCTCCTTTAAATCAAGCACGTCCTTCAATGTGTTTTCAGGCGTAAGATTTGAATCACTTATAACGAAACCTGCTTTATATTTCTTAACCTTTCGAACCATTTCTGCTTCGCTTTCGATTGATTGTGAGCAATATATAAATGAAATTCCGCCATTTTTTGCAAGAGCTATAGCCATGTTATTATCAGAAACCGACTGCATTACTGCAGATGAAAAAGGTATGTTTAACATTAACTCGGGCTTTTCACCTTTTTTATATCTGCAAATTGGTGTTCTCAAATCTACGTTTTCAACGATACAATCCTTGGTAGTGAGATTAGGTAAAAGTAAATATTCTCCAAAGGTTCTGGACGGCTCATTGATTATAAATGCCATTTGCATATCTCCTTTTCGTATGTATAATTATTCCTGATAGATTATCACAACAAATTAAACTTGTCAACCCTCAAAAATGAGTACGGTTTCTTTTAAATCTGTCATTTATGATATATGTTATTCTGTACCTTTTGAAAGATACAGATAGATTTATAATATATGTATCCTAAAAAAAGAGGAGAGAGTTATGAATATTATTCCAAAGGTTGCAGCTATACATGATATATCAGGCATAGGGAGATGCTCTATGACAGTCATAATACCTATAATGTCTGCTTTGGGATGTCAAGTGTGTCCGCTTCCCACAGCTCTTTTAAGCAATCATTCAGAATTCAAGGACTTTTATTTTTTTGATTTCACAGACCATATGGAAGAGTATTTTCATATGTGGGAAAAGAATAATGCAAGATTTGACTGTATATATAGCGGCTTTATAGGCTCTGAAAAGCAAATTGATATAATGAAAGATATTATTATTAAGGTTAAAAAAGAAAATAACCCTTTAATTATAGTTGATCCTGTAATGGGTGACCATGGAATTGTCTATCAAACTTACACAAAGAAAATGGTAGAAAAAATGAATACCCTTGTAAGAGTTGCAGACATAATAACACCAAATTTGACTGAGACAGAAATTCTCTTGGGAGAAAACTACATATGTGAAAAAATAAGTTTAGAAAAGCTTAAAACTTATTTAAAACGTCTATGTGATATGGGGCCAAAGATTTCTGTAATAACCGGTATTGTAACTGAAAATGGCGAACATATAAATGGATGCTACGATAAAGAAAAGGATGAGTTTTATATGGTACCCTTTGATTTTGTTAACATTAGATACCCGGGAACCGGTGATTTGTTCACTTCACTATTTATTGGCTATTTGTTAAACGGAAAAATTCTTCCTGAGGCGATTGAATATGCCTGCACTTTTGTATCAAAAGCTGTGCGGACTACTTATGAAGCTAAAACGCCCGGTTCAGAAGGAGTTTTATTTGAAAAGATAATGAGAGAGCTGTATGAAGAAAAGACAAGTTATAATTATACGAAAATATAAGTTTATATAAACGATACATCATAAAAGAGCAGAGAATATCCATAAAGGTATTCTCTGCTCTTTTATGATTATTATGGTATATATTTATAAAAAATGTAAATAATATAGTTAATTTACAGAAAAAAATATATCCAAAATCCCATAAATCACACTGATTGATAAAGAAATGTAAATTATTTTACATTTTTAATAAAAAAAACTTGTATTATTTTTTAATTCAGGTTATAATACGTCTTGTGCAAAAAATCATGGGATTTTGCATAGGGATTGCCAATAATGTATGAGTTTATACTTATACAAAAAGTAAATTTTTCCTGTAAAAATTTATACCTTTAATTGACAATGCGCAGTCAATTTTGGAAATTATTAAAGGTTGGTGGTAGTATGAAAAAAATATACCCATTAGTAGTTGTAACAATTTTAATAATGAGCTTTATTGTAACTAATGATAATAATGAAGGAAACTCTAAACAGAGTGTTTTTGCGAGCATATTTAAAGAGGATGATCTTGTAAAAGCAAAACCTCCATTAAAGGAATTAAAGTATGATATTGACAGAAGTAAAGTAGAGCATAAGACAAAAATATTATATAATGACGAAAAGTATGTTGACTATAAGCAAGTAATTCAACAAGGATCAGATGGCATGAAGAAATCAGTATTTCAAGAGTGCTACATAGACGGAGCAAAAGTTCTTAGAACTTTAGAAGAAGAAATAGTTTATAAGGATCCTGTTGATGAAATTATCGAAGTAGGTACGAAGGAATATACGGTTGCAACCTCAAGAGGCGGGTTCAGATTTAATAAAGAATTCGATATGATTGCAACAGCTTATGACTTATCATTTGAAAGCACAGGCAAAAGGCCCGGCGATCCCTACTACGGTATAACGGCATCTGGCGCAAAAGCTCAGCCAGGTACAGTTGCAGTAGACCCAAGTGTAATACCTCTTGGCACGAAGCTATACGTAGCTTCGACAGATGGCAGTCCTGACTATGGTTTCGCAACGGCTCTTGATACAGGTGGAGCAATCAAGGGTAACAGAATTGACTTGTTTATGGAAGACGGTAATGATGCATACTGGTTTGGAATCAGACAAGTAAAAGTCTATATTTTAGAGTAAACATCATTAAGGAAAGAAAAAAGGAAAAAATCAAATTGATTTTTTCCTTTTTTCTTGTATGCAAATTGCAAAAAATAGTGTATATTGTAAATATAAGTGCAAAACTTTTATTGAAAACAATATTTGAGAGGAAATTATGAGGCAACCGATTTTTATAGGAGTATGCGGAGGCAGCGGATCAGGTAAAACAACAATTGTAAACAGGATAAATTCAGAGGTTCCGGAAAAAAGCATTGCGATAATGGAACATGATGCATATTATAAGGATCAGAGCAATTTAACCTATGAGGAAAGATGTAAAACTAATTATGACCATCCATTTGCGTTTGACACTGATTTGTTTGTTGAGCATATAAAGGAATTAAAAAAAGGAAATACAATACAGAAACCAATATATGACTATGGAATACATAACAGAAAAAAGGAAACAATTATTGCAGTACCAAAGGAAATAATTATTGTAGAAGGTCTTTTGATTTTTTATGAGGAAAGAATAAGAGAACTGTTAGATATAAAAATATATGTGGATACCGATGCTGATATCAGAATTCTAAGAAGAATAGTACGAGATATAAATGAAAGGTCAAGAAGCTTAGATTCGGTAATGAATCAATATTTAAGCACTGTACGTCCTGCTCATGAACAATTTATTGAACCAAGCAAGAAATATGCGGATATCATAGTTACCGAAGGCGGCAATAATTTAGTTGCGGTTGATTTAATGGTAACAAAAATTAAATCATTGATTGAACATGCTAACTATAGCTTTAAATAGAGGAGTTAAATTTTGATTAAGGAAATAATAGTAGTTGAAGGTAAATCAGATATTTCAGCCGTAAAAAGGGCTGTTGATGCAGAGGTCATTGCTACAAGCGGACTTGGAATAAATGAAAATATAATTAAAGTTATTAAAAAAGCTTCTAAAAACAAAGGGATAATTATATTGACTGATCCTGATTTCCCGGGTAAAAAAATAAGAAATATTTTATCTTCTGAAATTGAAAATTGCAAACATGCATTTATACCAAGGGATCAGGCAAAAAGGCATGGAGATATAGGAGTAGAAAATGCATCTCCCGAGGCAATACGAGAAGCCTTAAAGAATGCAAGAGCGGAAATATCAGACAACGTTATTGAATTTACCAATAATGATATGGTTTATTACGGACTTGTTGGCAATGAAAATGCTTCAAAAAGAAGAGGACTTCTTGGGGATGAGCTTTCAATAGGATATTGCAGCGCAAAACAATTTTTAAAAAGATTGAATTCTTTCGGTATTACCAGAGAAGAATTAGAAAAAGCAATAATTAAAGTTGAAAATATGAGGGAATAGATAATTAATGGATGATAAAAAGCTATATTCACCTAAGGTTATGAAGTATATACTTGATAAATACGGATTTAAATTCAGCAAAAGCTTAGGTCAAAATTTTCTTATTGACGGCAATATTATTAATAATATTGCTGACACTGCAGAATTAGATGAAAATTCGGGAGTTCTGGAAATAGGTCCCGGTTTTGGAACACTTACCTATGCTTTATGCAGCAAAGCAAAGAAAGTTGTTTCAATTGAGGTTGATAAAAGCTTAATGGAGGTTCATAATGATATTTTAAATTTTGATAATTTAAAAATTATTTATGATGACTTTATGAAAGTAAATGTTGAAAAGTTGATTGAAGAAGAATTTAGTGGTCTTGATGTAAAAATAGTGGCAAACCTACCTTATTATATTACAACACCTATAATAATGAAAATATTGGAAGAGGGCTATAAAATATCTAAAATTGTTGTAATGGTTCAAAAGGAAGTTGCACAGCGTTTAAATTCGAAACCGGGCAGCAAGGAGTATGGCGCTATAACTTTAGCGGTTCAATACAGAGCAGATACCAATATTGCCATGATTGTGCCTAATACGGTATTTATGCCAAGACCTAAGGTTGATTCCGCTGTCATAGAATTTAATATATTAAATGAACCAAGAATTAGGGTCAATGATGAAAATTTAATGTTTGATATAATAAAAGCTTCATTCGGACAAAGAAGAAAAACATTGTTAAATGCTTTAAGCAACAATCTTAAAATTTCTAAGGATGTAATCAAAATCAGCTTGGAAAATTCAAATATAGATCCCGGTATTAGAGGAGAAAATTTAGGACTTGAAGAGTTTGGAAGAATTTCGGATGAAATTAGTAAAATATTAAAATAAAGGGAGGAATATATGAAAATTTATACAAAGACAGGCGATAAGGGTCAAACATCGCTGTACGACGGTACAAGGGTAGATAAGGATTCATTGCGGGTAGAATCCTATGGAACGGTTGATGAGCTTAATTCTTCGATAGGCTTTGCTATGAAATTTATAGAAGAAGATGATATAAAAGAAAAATTAAAAAAAATTCAAATGAGGTTATTTTTTGTAGCCGGTGAATTGGCAACTTTAGAAGAAGGTAAGTATGTTTACAAAATAAAGGAAGAGGATATCGCTGCATTAGAAAAGATAATTGATGATTATTTGCCAAAAATAAGCGGTGTCGACAAATTCATAGTACCAGGTTCATCAATAGCTGCTGCAGCCCTTCATGTTTCAAGGACAATATGCAGAAGAGCTGAAAGAAGAATATTAACACTTAAAAGAGAAGAGCAGGTAAGTGATATTTTAATAAAATTTGTAAATCGGCTTTCTGATGTTCTATATACATATGCAAGATATTTAGAAAATGATTTAACAATAATGGATTTTGAAAAAAGCTATAACGAAAAGTTGTAAATTGTTGAATAGCGGGCAAAAATCTTATTTGAAAATTTTCATAAATTCTTAATATTTAAATTCTTTACAAAAAATATTTTTGTGTTATCATATAACAGTGATATGATTGGAGGAATTTAAATTGAAGCATTTTTTTAAAGTATTTTTTACTTCGCTCATATGCTTTTCATTGATAGTTACGGTTGGGCTATTTTTGCTCACCGGTTTCAATAACGGCGCAAATGCAGAAGCTACGGATATTTTTAATATAATAGGAAATAACAAAAACGAAAGAATAAATGTGCTGTTATTGGGGTTAGAGCATGAGCGTTCAGATACAATAATGGTTGCAAGCTATAATACGAAGACAAAGACAGCTGATATAATATCAATCCCAAGAGATACATATATTGAAAGGGATGGTTTTAAGAACAGCGCCAACAACAAAATCAACTCTGTCTATACCGTCAAAGGAATAGAAGGGCTTAATAAAATTATATTGAGTGTAACAGGAATAAAAATAGACAAATACGTTACTATTGACTACGACGGGGTAAGGGCTGCTGTTAATGCAGTTGGTGGAGTAGAGGTAGATGTGCCCTTCCATATGAGGTATACAGATCCTTATTCTGATCCGCCCTTAGATATTAATATACCTGCAGGTAAGCAGTTGATTAAGGGTGACAGAGCAATGGAGTTTTTAAGATTTAGAAAGACGAACTATGCCGGCTATAAAGGATATGCCGAGGGTGACTTAGGAAGAATTGAAGCGCAGCAGGGTTTTGTGAAATCGGCAATTAAAAAGGCATTAAGCTTTAGATTGCCGCATGTTGTAAGCGAAGTTTACCCATACGTTAAAACAGATGTGGCATTGTCGGAAGCAACTTCATTGGCAGTCGGTAGCATTGGTCTATCTGCTGAAAATATAAACTTCCATACTTTACCCGGAACAACAAAAACAATAAACGGTATTTCATTTTATATAATCAATCAAGAAGAAACAAAAAGCTTAATATATGATATACTTGACATATAAGTACGACCCAAATCTTAAGCAACTGTAAGTGCAATAAAAAACGCCATTAAAGGCGTTTTTTAAATAAGCTTAAAAAATATCTCTATCGGTAGGTGTTTTATTATTTGCGAGCATTTTTTCGCCCATACGTACCATTTCTCTGACACTTAGCCCATTAACAACAGCAGGATACATTTCTGATTTCATATTGTTTATAACAGGCATACCCAAATCCTGCGCTATTTCCATTTTTAAGTTATTTATAGCTTGTTGGGCTTCAGGAACTACTAATTTATTTCTACTCATTTTTTACAGCTCCTTTTTAAAACATTATCAAATATATTTTGATCTTTTTCCTACACAATTGCTCCAATTTTTTTGAAGCTTATAATTATTATTAACTTTAAAAAATAATATAAACTGATAAATTATTCAAAAATTAATAAATAAATGAAAAAAATGAGCATAAATTGCTCATTTTTAATATCTATTTGTTATTCTGAACGCAGTGAAGAATCTCATCTTTATTCTACGAGATCCTTCGCTTTGCTCAGGATAAGCGACTGACACCAAATTTATAATTTGGGTCATCTGCTTACCTTGGCACTATTGTCGGAGTTTTTAGGCACAATTCGCATGGGTCATTAATGCATCTGTGTCTTTCGCCTGTGCCCATAACATCGTCACGATGATTGTGACGTCTTCCACCGCTTCCAGCAACCTCTTCACAGCATCGTCTTCCGCCTGTTCCTGCTACACCTTCACAACGTCCTGTTCCGCTGATACATCCTGGACCCCTTAATGCAATTCTTTGTACTCCGAAAGTACCCATTACTTGACCGGTCTCACCGGATCTATTAATAAATCTATCGCATCTCATAATAACACCTTATTCTTATTATTTTTTGAGTCAAGCTCAATATTATCATATTCGACAATTTATAAAGTGTTACGACATGTTTCTTTAAATTTATTACTTATTATTTTTTTTCTGCAGCAATCACACAAAGTCTTATAATCATCAATTTTATTTTCTATAAACTCTATTGCATCCTTGGTCGCGTAATATCTGCCGCAATCAGAGCATTTAATCAGTTCAAATTCCGTATTCCATATTGTTCTTATGCAGTCTTCATCCTTTAAGCCGATTGCCTTAGTCGGGCATACCTCAGCGCATGCTCCGCATCCTATGCAATCTTTGGATGCATCATCATATGGAGTGGCTACTTTTTTTGAAGCTCCTCTATTTACTAAGGATATAGCATTTGTTCCCATTTTTTCGCACGCCTTGACACATAATCCGCACAATATACAGTTTTCAGTGTTTGATATGTCAATATATTTTTGTGGTATAATTATTTCATAATCCAAAGCCAATTTATTTATGTACTCGTTGTTTGGTGCTTTAATGAGCATAAGGAGAATGATATTTTTTCTTAAATTTCTTAAATTTTCTGTATCAGTGAAAACTTCAATTCCTTCTCTGATAGGGTAAACGCAAGAAGAAACCGTCTTAACTTTATTTTCTTCCTTTACTTCAACCATGCATAACCTGCATCGACCTTGTCCTTCAATACCTTTCTTATGGCACAAATTCGGAATATCAATATTATTTCTTTTAGCAAGCTCCATTATAGTTTCGCCTTCACAACCAGCATATAGATTACTGTTTATTTTAATTTTCAATTAGAGCACCCCCAATTTTAACGGAACCTGTTGGGCAGACACTATGGCAGTTTCCACACTTAATGCAGGTATCCTTATTTATATCATGAGGTTCTTTAATATTTCCTTTTATAGCATCTACAGGGCAATTTTTTTTGCACAATCCACAACCTATGCAATCTTCTTTTGTTATAAAGTATGTGGTAAGTTTTTTGCATACGCCTGCAGAACATTTTTTGTTTATTATATGATCAACATACTCATCGTTAAAATATTTTAATGTAGTCATAACCGGATTAGGTGCTGTTTTGCCAAGTCCGCACAAAGAGCCGACCTTAATTGTTTCACTCAATTGTTCAATAAGATTTAAATCCTCTAAATCAGCATTACCCTCTGAAATATTATTGAGAATGTTATAAAGCATTTTAATACCTTCTCTGCATGTCGTGCATTTACCGCATGACTCTTCGGAAAGAAATCCCATATAGTATTTTGCAAGATCTACCATGCAGGTTGTATCATCCATTACTATGACACCCCCTGAGCCCATCATAGAACCTATGCTGCTTAATGAATCAAAGTCCATTGAAATGTCCAATAAATCGTTTGATATGCATCCACCAGAAGGACCTCCTGTTTGTACAGCTTTAAAAGGTCTATCTTTAATTATACCGCCACCAATATCAAAAATTAGTTCCCTTAGTGTTGTACCCATGGGAATTTCTACTAAGCCGGTGTTTTTAACCTTACCAACCAATGAAAATACTTTTGTTCCTGAATTATTATCAGTGCCGATGCTTTTAAACCATTCAGCGCCATTAAGAATTATTGGTGGTATATTTGCCCATGTCTCAACATTATTTAAGATTGTGGGTTTATCCCAAAGACCTTTTTCCACACTCCTGATATATTTTGCTCTCGGCTCACCCACGTTACCTTCAATAGAAGTCATTAAGGCGCTGGATTCACCGCACACAAAGGCACCGCCGCCCCTTACAATTTCTAAATCAAAGTTAAAACCGCTTTTAAGAATGTTTTTTCCTAAATAGCCGCGTTCTTTTGCACTATTTATTGCATTTTGCATATTTTTCCTTGCAAGTTCGTATTCATCCCTAATGTAGAGATAGCCATTATTAGATTTAACAGTAAAGGCACAAATGATCATACCTTCAATTATTGTGAAAGGATCACCTTCCATTATGCTTCTGTCCATAAAAGCACCGGGGTCTCCTTCATCACCGTTACATACAACATATTTTGGGTTGTTATTGTAATTTGCACAGCTTCTCCATTTACTGCCGGTAGGGAAGCCGGCGCCGCCTCTTCCTCTTAATCCTGATTTTTCAATCTCTAATATAATATCCTCTGGATTCATTGTTGAGAGGACTTTATTAAGTGCTTTAAATCCGTCGTGTTCAATGTAATCTTCTATGCTGTTAGGATCTATTTCACCGATATTTCTTAGGGCAATTTTACGTTGATGTTTATAAAAAGAAGCATCCTTATGAAATACAATTCTTTTTTTTGTGTTTGTGTCGTAATATAAAAGGTTATCAATTATTTCACCATTTAAAATTGTTTTATTAATAATTTCTTCTACATCATTTTCTGACACCTTAAAATATGATATATCATCAGGAAGGATTTTAACTACAGGACCTTTTTCGCACAATCCGTTGCAACCTGTTGCTTTAATGTGGGGTTTAACTTCTATGTCTGTGTTAAGCAGCAAATTTTTGAATTTTTCGTACAATTTATAGCTGTTGTTAGCTAAGCAGCCGGTACCGCAACAGATCAATATTTTACGCATAAGCTGCCTCCTTATATTCATCAAGAATAAGCTTAACTTTATCCTTTGTCATGGCACCATAGTATTTTCCGTCTACAACCATAACGGGAGCTAATGCGCAAGCACCGAGACAATTTACAATTTCAATGGAAAACAACCCATCCTCAGAGGTTTCACCCGGAGATATGTGAAGATAATCTGATAACGCATCTATCAATGTATTAGAACCCCTTATGTGGCAAGCCGTGCCATTGCACACTTTAATAATATGTTTTCCTTTTGGTTTCAAACTAAGCGCCTTATAAAAGGTTGCCATACTGTAAATTTCACTTGTGGGTAATCTTAGATATTCAGCAACATAATTAACTACATCTTTTGGAATATATCCATATTCACTTTGAATATCCTGCAGAATTGCTAATGTGAACCTTTTTTCAGGTGGATAATTTCTTATTAATTCAATTGAATTTATAAAATCAGCGGAAGAATAATACTCCATTTATCGTCACCACCTATAATTAAATTCAGAAGATGCAATGTCTGTCATTGCATCTTATTTGTACTTACAGTATAAGCGACTGACACCAAATTAAAATTTGGGTCATCTGCTTAAAATTTGGGTCATCTGCTTAAAAATTTGGGTCGTCTGATTAGTAAGCTTCTGCTAAATTTCTGTTGGTAAGAGATAATTCTTCAAGCTTTTCTTCTGTTGGAACACCTTCCATATCCCAGCCCCTAACCTGATAATATTCATCAAGCATTACCATAAGTTCTGTAACTTTTCCTTTAGAAGGACCACTCGTTACCGGCTCATTCAATAATCTTGGAGGAAGCATATCATCTTGCCTTGTTAAACCTGCTTCAATGTTAAACAGCTTTTCAAGATTCCATATTCTTTCTCCGGACATCAATAATTCCTCGTCTGATAATTCTAAGCCGACGGTTCCTCGAAGCATATTTGATATTTCGGGTAAACCTATTGCAAATGTTGTAAACAGGCAAATGTCTGATGAATCAACAAGGGCAGTTAAGTCCTGAAATAATTTTAACAGTGGCGCTTTTCCTTCAGTAGAAAGCGGGTCTGTCTTCATTGGTATACCAAGAACTTCAGTAGAGGTTACATAACCTCTTACATGGCAGCCTCCACGGTTGCTTGTAGCATATGACAGTCCCATACCTTGTATAGCTCTTCCGTCATAAGCTGGCATTTCTTGTTTTTTAACAGTCATAGAAAATTCAGGGTGTCCGTATTTTTCAGCCAATCTGTAGGAACCAAGAGCCAATAAATCTCCGAAACCTTCCCTGACACCTGTTTTTTCAGTCCATTCCAATATGCTGTCAGCATCACCGAATTTTAATGTTTTGCCGCCAAGCTCTTCATCTGAAATATAACCTTTTTCATAAAGTTCCATTGCACATGCGATTGTTGCCCCCATAGTTATAGGGTCTAAACCAAGCATGTTGCATACATGGTTTGCTTTATTAATAGCATTTAAGTCGCTTACTCCGCAAGATGCACCATAGGCCCAAGCAGCCTCATATTCAGGACCGCCGACTATTCCTTTGTATTCGCCATCTAAAATTTTAATAATCCTGCCACAACCGATAGGGCATGCATAACAAGCTTTATTTTTAACTAAGTAATGTTCATTTAAATATTCACCGCTGATTTTTTCACCGTCTTCAAATCTTGACAACAGCCAGTTGTTGGTAGGGAGAGCATGCATTTCATTTAATATATTCACAAGAACTTCTGTTCCATAGGTTGAAAGTCCACCACCTATGCCTGTAACACCATTTGTTGTAACCTTTTGTCTTGCATCGGCTACAGCTTCATTAAATTTTGCTTTATTTGCTACACCGATACCATTTGTTCCTTTTACTACTACCGCTTTTAAATTTTTGGAACCCATAACAGCACCAAGACCCGATCTTCCTGCAGCTCTGTCTTTATCGTTCATAACAGCAGCATATAGAACAAGATTTTCACCTGCGGGACCGATGCATGCTACCTTTGCATCCTCTTCATTTTCCTTAAGCAGTATGTCTGTTGTTTCAAAAACATTTTTGCCCCATAAATGGGAGGCACTTTTTAGTTCTACTAAGTCATCGTTTATATGCAAATAAACAGGTTCTTCAGATTTACCTTCAAATATTATACCGTCATATCCTGCAAATTTAAGTTCAGGACCGAAGTATCCTCCTGAATTTGCCGCACCGATTGTTCCGGTTAAAGGTGCTTTTGCCACAACATTAAACCTGCCGGCACATGTCGCATAAGTACCTGTCATTGGTCCTGTCATAAATATAAGTTTATTTTCCGGGCTTAATGCATCAATTTTCGGGTCTATTTCTTCATATAAATATTTTGAGCCAAGGCCTCTGCCACCGATATAATCCTTTGCGTAGTCCATGTTTAATTTTTCAATTTTTATACTTCCGTCATTTAAATTAATTCTTATTAATTTTTCAGCATAACCCTTCATTTATTTAGCCCCCTCTCCATATGCCACCTTAAATTGGTTAGCAAGTATTTTCCTCTTATCCAAGGTGCTGTCCAATTCTCTGTAATCAAGTGCTCCATAGCTGCACATTTTTACACACTCCGGGTCACCGCCACACATATCGCATTTAATAACACTTTTTAATCTTATACTGTAGGTCATGTTACCAAATGGACATGCACTGACGCACATTTTACATCCGATACATTTTTCTTTGTCGTAATTTACTATGCCTGTTTTTCCATCCTTTGAAAGAGCATTTACCATGCATACTGTCATACAATGCGGCTCATCGCATTGCATGCACGTCATAGGAACCTGCAAACCAACCTCATCAAAAAACAAAACTGATACTGCAGAATCCTTTGGGTTAAAGTTATCGTACTTACTGTAAGAACATGCAAGTTCGCATATTCTGCAACCGGTACATTTTTCCGGTGAAACAACTAAACCTTTCGACATAAAAATCAACCTCCTCAGTGTATAATTTAAAAATTAGTTCATCTATTTTAATCAATTGATTAAAATAAAAGGGACACAAATTAACACGCGTTAATTTGTGTCCCTTTGCGCAATGGCAGGTGTAAAAATTGCTTTTTACGCCCTAACGTTCATAGAGGCCATTAAGGTCAACTATGAATCGGGATCACTAACCCCCTGCTACAGGAGGAAAAATTGATAGTATATCACCATCACTTAATACATATTCACTATTTTGGTAGACACCGTTTACCAAGATCATTCCTATTTCATCGTTATTTATTTCAAGAGAATTAAGAATGTCCGAAATTATGGTTCTGTCACTATATGACAAACGTTTGCACTTCCAACGTCCATTTCGGAAAGAAGCAAACAATCTTATTTCAACTTCCATTTATATCACCTTTGTACATATTATACTACAATGGAATCTTTATTACAATAATAAATTGGAACAAATTGGTTCCATATTTCTATACTACAAGTTTTCTGTTGACAACTATTACGTTTAGTGATATATTTTTATTACGGTAAACGTAATAAGGAGGAGAAATGAAAGACAATATTCAAGGCGGGGCCTTAACAGAAACTACATTATTGATATTGCTGGCATTATTTAAACCAAATCACGGTTATGGAATTATGCAGTTCATTGAAGAAAAAACTAATGGTAGAGTAAACCTTGGTCCGGGAACACTTTATGGTGCAATTAATACACTTTCAAAGAAAAATTGGATTATTCCATGCGGAGAAGATGATAGCAGGAAAAAACAATATATAATAACCGAACTCGGGAAAAAGTCTGTTGTAAGTGAAAAGCAGCGTTTAGCGGAAGTGTCAAAGTTGGTTGAACTAACTTTAGGAGGCGAGTATGAAGATGAGGGTCATTAAATATTTTTTTGATTTTATAGACGGTCAAGAGCATTGGCTTAATAAAATGAGCCAAAAGGGCTATAGATTAGTTAAATGTGGTAGGTTTATTTATGAATTTGAAAAGTGTATCCCTAATAAATATGAATATGCAGTAGAATTGGTTGGACAAATGTCGGAACGTAAGCGCAAAGAGTATAACAATTTGTTTGAAGAATTAGAATATAAAACCTTCGCGAAAAGTTTGAATATTAACTTCTCATTAGGAAAGATAAAATTTAGACCATGGGGAAATGGATGGGGAAAGATAACTACATCACCGGGTTCATATAACAAAGAATTGCTAATTATTGAAACGTTAACGTCTGATAATAAATTTGAGATTCATACTGATTTAGAAGATAAATTATTAACGTATCAAAATGTCATTAATTCGTTGTTGTATGCAGTAATCACTATGATAACCTTAATTGTAGTTTCATTTGTTTACAATGGGCAAGCTATTAAACAGGTTTTGTGGGGGATTAGGGTTATACTAATTTTATTTACTGTTATGTGGGCTGTACCACTTGTAAAACTTATTTCAAAGAAAATTAGGATTAAAGAAGAAAGTAAGATATCAGAAAGATAAATTACTACAGTTTTTCGAGCTTAGATAAAAAGGAGATGTAAAATGCCAACAAATAAGAAAATTGTATTTGTATTGTTTTTCATATCAATTATTATATTAACTGGGTGTAACAATAAAGAAAATAGAACTATAATATTGAAGAATGATTATACTAATGACGAAAGAAATGAACTTTTAATTGAAGATATAAATTATTTAAAAACTCAATTAACTAATAAACATAATAATCCATTTCATAATATAACAAAAGAAGAATTTAATAAAAAATTTGATTATTTAATTAAGCAAGTTGATAAATTAACAAATAAACAAGTATTTGCTGAAATGAATAAAATAGTAGCATCAATAGGTGACGCGCATACAGGTATGAATTATTGGGATGGTTATAAGTATCCACTAAAATTTTATTGCTTTAATGATGAAATATATGTTATTAACGCTGATAAGAGTTTAAGTGATATTTTATATACAAAAGTTATAAGTATTAATGGTACGGATATACATATAATTGTTGATAAATTAAAGGAATTAATACCACATGAAAATGACAGTTGGGTCGCAGCGCAACTCCCAAATTATTTATTAACGCCTGTTTTTATGTATGGATTAGGACTTATACCTGATGAAGTTAAAACTTCGTTTGAATTTGAGTTCAGCAATGGTAATATTATTAAAAGGGAGATTGATATTCTATATCATGAAGAAAATCCTGATTATGTTGTAGAAAATAATGAAAGGAATGTTTACTTCTTTGAAGAAGAAAATGAAGATTATTATTGGTATGAATACTTAAATAATGATAAAATACTTTATTTTAAATATAATGTCTGTGCTAATATGCAGAAAGAAAATTTCAATACCTTTAATACAAAAATGTTTGAATCTATTCAAGATAAGGAAATTGAAAATTTCATAATAGATTTAAGACATAATTCAGGCGGTAATTCATCTGTTATAAATCCTTTTTTAAATAGCATATCTAAACTATCTTCTGATAAACCGGAAATGGATATTTTTATTATTACCGGCAGAGACACTTTTTCGTCCGGTGTTATGGCTGTATTGGATATTAAAGAAAGGGTTCCTGTTACACTGATAGGCGAAAATACAGGTGGTTCACCAAATTCGTATGGAGAAGTTGTAACTTTTGAACTCCCTAATTCTAAGCTTCCGATTTATTATTCAAGTAAATATTTTGGATTAACTAATGATGGAGCTGATACTATAATACCTGACATAATTATTACACATACAATATATGATTACATAAATAATAAAGATTTAATTATGGATTATATATTAAAAATAAGCGGCGATAAGTCATCAAATCAATAACTAAATCCAAGCTATTCATACATTCTGGGGACTGAACTTTGATTTTAAGGCTCGCCCCCAATTCTACGGATTATTATGCATATTACCAAGTCTTTGAGTTAATAAATTTATTTATCATTGTTTCAGCATCTTCGACTATTTGACTGTCAAAATTCATATAATAGAGGAGCTTAATTGCATTTCTGGTTTGTGACGGACCTTGCTTCAGCTTATAATCAAAATGTATTCCGTCATCTGTAATATGCTCGCGAAAATGATAGTTATCATATTCGCTTTTTAATATATGCGTTAATTCAATGTCGTGAGAAGCTGTTATGCAAAGGCAGTCCATATTGTGCAAGTATTTCAGTACTGCTGCGGAAGCGGCAATACGTTCAATTGTATTTGTTCCTTTTAGTATTTCATCCACAAAACATGTACAGACAGTTTCTTGTACTTTATCAAGAATTCTTTTTAATGATTTTATTTCAGTTATAAAATAGCTGTCTCCTTCAGAAATGTTGTCACGAACTGCCATAGAAGTAATTATTAATGAAAATCTTAGGCTAAATTCTTTTGCGGTACAGGTGTGAATTGTCTGCGCTAAAATACAGTTGACAGCTAAAGCCTTGATAAATGTAGACTTTCCTGAAGCATTGGAGCCTGTGATAATGCTGTCATTGCTTACCTTTCCGCTGTTGGGCACCGGTTCTGAAAGCAGAGGATGATAAAAATCTTCAAAACCTATGGCGTTTTCATTATGGAACACAGGGCGGCAATAAAATGGCAAACTTTTTCTGAATGAAAGTACGCAAATTGCCATATCAATTTCACCCATAGATTTGTACAATGTATGAAATTCATCGTGGTATTTTAAAATTCTTCTTACGGCATTGTTATAATTTCGTATGTCGATGAGAAATATAATTTTTATATATTCCGCAAAAACAGCCATATCAGAAAAATCCTTCTGCAATATATCTGAAATTTTTGTCCTCAAAGGTTTAAATATAGTGAAACTTTCTCTTAGCTCGCTGAAAAAAGGTACTGATTCATAATTGTTAGTTTTAAATATTTTATTTAAGCATTGCAATATAGATGAAAAATATCTTATGGCAGAAAGTTCTCTTTCTATTTTTGCCTTTGTTCCATAATATACGAAGCCGTTTAGTATACTCAAGAGTATGAAAGATAAAATTCCTGCTTGCGTGTTATAAAAGGCTATAATAATGCACAGGATGGGAATAAGTGCTAATATATTATATACATAATTATATTTTAAAGATTTCGCTTCTGCATTAAAGATAAATGAAGCTATGCCGTTATAGTTATATTTACCTGTTCTTGCTAAATTCATCTGCAGCTTCAGCCTATCGTCCGGATTGCTTTCCAGATAGGAAATTAACTTCTCTCTTTTTAAAAGAATATCTTCTTTGTTTTGAACTTGATGCAGAGTATCATAAAGATATTCTTCACCTACAGAAGTAAGACAGGAATTAATTCGTTTAAATAGCAAGTTCATATCCAAATCATTCCATGTAATACTATCGATTGCATCTGCATTATCAAGGTTTTCTTCCTTGTAGCGGTGATAGCTTTCAATGCTTTCAAATTCGCACTTTTTATGATTCGGTATTTTTCCAAAGGAGTTTATGAGCAGTGATTTTAGTTTGTTAGTTGATCTAATATTTGATACAATCAGAAAACCAGCTGCAATAAATGCTATTAAGATAAAAAACGATGTGTAGTTCATTTAAGTCACCTTTTTATTTTATATACAAATGATTTTTATGTTGAAATGTAATACTATAAGCACTAACAATGTTATTATAATCTAATCGCGTAATTATATCAAGAAAACAATAGGATTTTATGCCGACTTATGGATTTACTTTAGCACATATCCTACTTCTGGTAGGTTTCCCCATTGCACATTTTAATAGACTAAATTTATATAAATTTATGTGAATTTATATATGATGCTTTATTTATTATTAAAAAGTTACAATGATATTTTTGTTTAATATTTTCTTGAGTTAATAAAGGAAGTATTGTAAAATGTTGTCAGAATAGGTAGGCAGGGTATGGCTGATACATCCCGATGAAAGGAGGAAACTCTTTTGAATGAGAGGTGAAGCCTATGTCAATATATGAAACCTTAACATTAATGATTGGATTTGCAATGTTAGTAGCGGTTGTCATAAATGGACAAAAAAAGTAATTACCCTGCGGCAACAGAGTAATTACAAATATTTTTATAGTACAATAGTGTTATAGTAATTTAAATTATATAATACAGTGTATTGTAATATTTATAAAACTTTTTACGGGGATGCTTATGGACGTATTGGTTATTGGTGGTACAAGATACTTTGGAATTCATCTTATTAAAGAATTATTGTTACAGGGTCATAATGTAACAATTGCAACGAGAGGTATTGCAAAAGACAATTTTGGTGATAAGGTTTCGAGGATTATTTTTGACGTAACAGATGCAGATAGCGTGAAAAGATCATTATCAGGCGAATTTTTTGACGTAGTATATGATAAACTTACTTATTGTTCAAATGATGTAAAATGCATATTAGATGTTATAAAATACAATAAATATATAATGATGTCCAGTACAGCAGTTTATCAAAAGCATTGGGATACTAAAGAAGAAGACTTTAACCCAAAGGAAAAGGAACTTATTTGGTGTTCAAGAAAGGATGTTTCATATAACGAAGCTAAAAAACAGGCAGAGTGTGCACTATGGCAGAATTACAATAATATAAATGCAATTGCGGTGAGATATCCCTTTGTCATAGGACAAGATGATTATACAAAAAGGTTATTTTTTTATGTAGAGCATGTTATAAAAGGAATACCAATGTATATAGATAATATTGATTGCCAGATGGGATTTATCCGGTCAGATGAGGCGGGAATATTTATGGCATTCCTCGTTGATAAAGATTATTCAGGTCCTGTTAATGGAAGTTCCTATGAAACCATTTCCATAAGAGAAATATTGTATTATGTTGCAGAAAGATCAGATAAAGAGGCTGTTTTATCGGAAGATGGCGAAAAAGCACCATATAACTATGAACCGGAATACAGTATTAATACAAATAGAGCTGAGAAATTGGGATTCAAGTTCAGTAATCTAAAAGACTGGATATATGAGTTAATAGATTATTATATCGAATCAGTCGTTACCTAATAACAGAACACGGTATAAATCGTTTTCTATGGGGGTGATTATCATAATATTTGGAATTAGTCATATTACTTTTATTGTTGAAGATTTAGATAAGGCAACAACCTTTTTTGAAGAGATATTTGAAGCCGAAGAAGTATATTATAGTGGAGAAAATAAGTTTTCTATATCAAAAGAAAAGTTCTTTTTAATAAAAAATCTTTGGATTGCAGTTATGGAAGGTAATCAAATCGAAAGAAGCTATAATCATATAGCATTTAAAATAGATGAATCAGATTATGAAATATATCTTGAAAAAATAGAAAAACTTGGATTAGATGTAAAAAAAGGAAGAAATAGAACTATAGGAGAAGGTCGTTCAATATATTTTTATGATTATGACAATCATCTTTTTGAGCTACATACAGGTACATTAGAAAATAGACTTCTTCAATATAAGAAATTTACATGATTAATTTTGCTGTCTTACTGATAAGGTTTCTAAGTTAATATTATATCTTACTTGTGGTATGTCTCACCTGCGTTTATTTTGAATGCTCGGTATATTTGTTCTAATAATACGATTTTAAAAAGCTGATGAGGGAATGTCATTTTAGAAAATGACAGCTTATAATCGGCTTTTTTCAATACATCATCAGACAGACCGTTGCTGCCTCCGATAATAAACGTTATGTCTGATTTGCCGTCTATACCTAAAGTATTTATTTTATCGGCTAATTCTTCGGAACTAAGTTGTTTTCCTTTTATGTCCATTACAAAAACATATGAGTTTTTAGGTATGCAGTTTGATATTTTATTACCTTCTCTTATTTTAACCTGTTCTATTTCTGCAACAGAAAAACTGTCATCAGCTCTTTCATCGGCAATTATTTCTTCTGTTAATTTACAAAACTTAGATAATCTTTTGGTATATTCATTTATTGCTTCCGTAAAAAATTTCTCTTTTATTTTACCGACAGAAATAATAGTTATTTTCATTTATGCACCTTATTCGATATTTTTTCATATTTTAGATGTTATGTTAATATAATAGTATAACATTAATAAACATTTATCTACAATATTTTTTAAAATTATAAAGGAAACGTTTACAAATTTATATTGATTAAACTTTAACTGTGTGTTATAATTTTTTATTATAACAAAACTATGAGGTATATATTATGATGAAGATAAAAATAATACTTATTATTTCATTATTAATTTGCTTTTCAAATATACAAGCTTTAGGTGTAACAAAAGAACTTGTTAATGCAGATAAGTTAGTAAATGATATAGAAAGTACATATGGCATCAAAATTACTATAAAGGATAAGGATGATAATATAAATTATAATAATTGCCTGATCGTATTAAGTAAAGGGCTCAGCAGATTTCCTGACGGATTAATTAAGGAAATCACTGATTATTATACTCAATATGGAATCAGTACAAATATAATTATTAATAAAACCGAAAAAATCAGTGACTTATTTTCTGAATATATAATGGGTGAAAAATCTGCAAATATTTTTATAAATACATTGCAAAACAATTTGTATAGCGGTTCATGTGTAGCTTCCGAAGAAGGTCTTGTTCATGAAATGGGTCATTTCATAAGCGATTATATATTTAAAATATACGGTTATGATAATTTAAGGAGTGAATTTGAAAAATTAAATTTAGGTTACGAATATGGTACCTGGGAAGAAGGGTATGATAAAGTATTTTTAAATAAGCATTCCGCTTCATGTTTTAAAGAAGAAGTTGTTGATTTAATATGGCATACTGAAGTTCATCCTGATATGATTCGAAACATTAATGGTGGTAACTATACCACCATACATAAGAAAATTGAGTTGCTATCTAATGCAGTAGAACAGAGTTTTACGTCCATAACAAAAGATACAAATCTTTGGAATGAAGCATTGCCTCAAAAGCCGGATGAGTGGGCTAAAGAAACAATCGAGCAAATGAAATCAGCTTCCTTAATACCTGAAGAGTATATAGGAATATATAGTTCATATATTACAAAAAAGGATTTTTATAATTTAACTTTTAATATTATCGAGGAGAAAATTGGTAAGGACGATTTTTTAAATGCATTTGATATAGTTGAGAAGGAAGAACATGTAAGTTTGGATCCGTTAAAAGGTGAAGTGTATGTGGATATAAATTCAAAATTGTATGCAGTATATCAAATCGGTTTATTGGATGAATACTATGATGCTGATGAAGATGATTTCATAACAAGATTGGAAATAGCTAAATTTTTAAGTTATATGAGCAATAAGTTAAATAAGGATATTTCAGATTATAAAATTTTTGAATTTGATGATATATCCAATGTAAACGAATCTGAAAAACCATTTATATATTATGTATCAAGCAAGGAATTATTAAAAGGAAATGGTATAAGCTTCAAGCCGTATAATAATTGCACCTATCAAGAAGCATATTTAATGTTGATGAGATTTTATAATTTCTTGTAACAGTTAATTATTTATATATTTAAATTAATACTCATTTGTGATATAATGGTAAAAACAATGAGGGTAGATGTATGTTTGACTTAAGAAGTATTGTTATCGGCGCCATATTAATGCTTAAAAAATATACTTGCATCAATATTACCATATATGCAGATACAAATGAAGAGGATTATAAAAGCGGTATTTTTGTATTGCCTTTGATTGGACTTGCCATTGGTTTTTTGGCATTTATTATAGCTAACTTAAATTTCTTTTATGACAGCTTTTTTATTAGTGCATTAATTTTAATTTATTTTAATATTATAACAAAGTCAATCAATATGAAAGATACATATGCCTCATTAAATTACCTTTTAAAAACTAAAGATCAAACAGAACAGATTTCAGGAACATTAGGCATAATATTAATAAATTTATTGTACTTTTCATTAATTAGAGTTGTACCTGCAACTACTTTAATTATTATGACAGTTGCAGGGTATTCAAACCTCATCATATTAAGCTCAGTTGTCAAAAGCAATAAGGACGATACCTCAATAATGAAATACTGCGAAAAACATCATATTATTTCTGCATTTGGAATTTCATTTTTATTGACTATAATTTTTAATTACCGTTTAATTATTTCGTTGTCATTGACATATATGATTACGGGAATAGTAATCAGTTTACTTAATGAAAAAATCGGTAAAATTACTGACTATTACGAGGGCTTTATAATAGAAATAACGCAGGTTATGTTTTTGATAGTAACGTATATGATGTGGCTATAGTTTGATTCAGCGGATGACGGCATTACGTCATTCTGACGAAGTGAAGAATCTCATTGTGATTAGATAAATAAAGTTTTTTGACAAATAAAAACCATTGTAGTATAATCGAAAAAATGGGACTTTTAAGAGCTTTCGCGTCCATTATGGAAGAAGGTTCTTTTTCAATAAGGGCTTTGCCCGTCATTCAATGTTTTCGGTGGAAGAAAAATTTCCACTGAAAAAATTAAGATGTCCCCCGTCGCCTATAAAGGTGGGGGACATCTTAATTTAGTTATATTATATGGAGGTAACACATGGAAAACAAAAAGGTAATATTCAGCGGTATGCAACCATCCGGTTCCCTTACTCTTGGTAATTATTTGGGGGCACTGAAAAATTGGGTAAAACTGCAAAGCGAATATGACAGTTATTATTGCGTAGTTGATATGCATGCTATAACGGTTCCTAAGGAACCAAAGGATTTAAGAAAAAATACCCTTGAAGTGCTTGCAAATTATATTGCTGCAGGTATTGACCCGGAACAAGTAACATTATTCATTCAATCTCATGTGCCGGCACACGCAGAGCTTAGCTGGATATTGAATTGTTTTACATATTACGGTGAATTAGGTCGTATGACTCAATTTAAAGATAAATCAAAGAAGCTTGACCACAATGCAATTACAGCCGGATTATTTACTTATCCTGTTTTAATGGCTGCAGATATTCTTCTTTATCAGGCAGATTTAGTTCCTGTTGGGGAAGATCAAAGACAGCACTTAGAAATTACAAGGGACATAGCTATGCGTTTCAATAACAGATTCAGCGAAACATTTAAAATACCGGAGCCATTCATAGAAAAAGAAGGTGCAAAAATTTATAGTTTACAAGAACCAACGAGCAAAATGTCTAAATCAGATACAAACGAAAATGCATATATTCTTTTAATGGATGATGTTGATACAATAAGAAGAAAATTTAAAAGATCGGTAACAGATTCCTTAGGTGTTGTAAAATATTCGGATGAGCAACCGGGAATTAAAAACCTAATAAACATTTATTCTAAAATAACAAACAAATCTAATGATGAAATTGTAGTTGATTATGAAGGCAAAGGATATGCACAGTTTAAGGACGATGTAGCAGAGGTAGTTATAAACGAACTTAAGCCGTTGCAGGAAAAAATCGATTATTTATTGAAAAACAAGGATTATTTAGAAAAAATCTATCAAAGCGGTGCAGAAAAAGCTGATGCAGCAGCAAGAAAAACACTTAGAAAAGTCTCTAAAAAAGTTGGGTTTATACCTAAATAAAATTAAATCGTCTATATATTTGGAGGAAGTATGTTAGTTATTAAAAATGGTTACATTAAAACCATGGCAGGAGAAGATATAAGTAATGGACAAATAATCATCGAAGAAGGAAAAATAAAAGCAGTCGGAATAAATTTAGAAATACCTGAAGATGCTGAAATAATAGACGCAAAAGGTATGTTGGTTACTCCGGGATTTATTGATGGACATTGTCACATAGGTATGTGGGAAGAGGGAATCGGTTTTGAAGGCGAGGACGGAAATGAAGCCGTTGAACCCATAACACCTCAATTAAGAGCTATTGATGCTATAAATCCATTAGACCAAGGTTTCATAGATGCAATTGAAGGCGGAGTAACCTGTGCTGTTACTGGACCCGGCAGTGCCAATGTAATAGGCGGGACATTCCTTGCCATGAAAACATACGGCAAGAGGGTTGATGATATGGTAATTAAAGATCCTGTAGCCATGAAAATAGCTTTTGGTGAAAATCCAAAAAGAGTTTATGATGAACAACATAAATCACCGGTAACAAGGATGGCCATAGCAGCATTGTTAAGAGAAACATTATTTGAAGCAAAGCAATACAAAGAAGATTTAGAAGCTTCTATAGAAGACCCTGATAAAAAACCTGACTTTGATATGAAGCTTGAAGCAATGCTTCCTGTAATGAAAAAAGAAATTCCGTTAAAGGCACATGCTCACAGAGCTGACGATATATTTACGGCACTTAGAATAGCTAAAGAATTTGATTTAGACATCACATTAGACCACTGCACAGAAGGACATTTGATAGCTGATGAATTAAAACTTGCGGGAAAATCATGCTTAATAGGACCAACCTTTGGGTCAAGAGTGAAATACGAGCTAAAAAATAAAAGCTTCGAAACACCGAAAATATTGCATGATGCAGGTATAAAAATAGCAATAATAACTGATTCTAATGTTATACCGATTCAACATATAAATATGTGTGCAGGTATGGCTGTTAAGGCAGGATTACCTGAAGAGGAAGCTTGGAAGTCAATAACCATAAATCCGGCAGAAATAACAGGAATTGCTGACAGAGTAGGAAGCATCGAAGTTGGAAAGGATGCAGATATAGCCATATTCAAAGGAAATCCGCTGTTAGATATTGATTATGAAACAGCAATGACCATTATAGAAGGAAAAGTGGTTTATAAAAACAGTAAGGTTAGTTAACAGTGGGGACGCAACAGCGTCTCTTCATTTTTTAAAGAAAAAAATGCTAAATATATAAAAATAACTTGCATATTGTCTTTAAAAAGAATAAAATAATCCGTGGTTAAAAAAAGGATGGTATGTATGAAAAATAAAATAATTAATATAGCAGTAATCGCTCACGTCGATGCAGGAAAATCTACATTAGTAGATGCTTTTTTGCAACAAAGCGGCGTTTTTAGAGAAAATCAAGAATTAGTTGATCAAGTTATGGATTCAAATGCTATTGAACGTGAAAGGGGAATCACTATTTATTCCAAGAATTGTTCAGTAATGCATAATGACTATAAAATAAATATTGTTGATACACCGGGTCACGCGGACTTTTCATCGGAAGTGGAAAGAATCATGAAAACTGTTGATACAGTTATTCTTTTGGTTGATTCAATTGAAGGTCCTATGCCTCAAACAAGATTTGTTTTGCAAAAATCCTTAGAAGTTGGTCTAAGACCTATACTTTTAATTAATAAAATCGACAAGAAAAATCATAGGGCCGAAGAAGTTGTTGACATGGTATTTGATTTATTTGTTGAATTAAACGCAACTGATGAACAATTAGATTTCCCGATACTTTATGGTATAGCAAAACAGGGAATTGTTCAGTATGAGTTAGATGAGCCAAATGACAACATTATTCCTTTGTTTGATACAATTACAAAGCATGTATCATCATATCCTGACAGAGACAACGAGGATTTGCAAATGCAAATTTCAACACTTGCTTATGATGAATATATAGGAAGATTAGGAATAGGAAGAGTTACAGCAGGTTCTATTAAGGAAGGTCAGACAGTTTCTGTTGCTAAGCATGACGGATCAGTTGAAAAGCAAAAAATATCAAGTATATATGTTTATCAAGGGCTTAACAGAATAAGCGTAAGTGAGGCATTCAGCGGTGATATTGTTGTGGTATCCGGAATTTCAAATATTTCTATAGGTGATACCATATGTAATGAAAACAAAGTATTACCAATGGAAACTATTAAAATAGAAGAACCAACATTATCAATGAACTTCTTAATCAATACTTCACCGTTTGTAGGATTATCAGGCAAGTATGTAACTACAAGACATTTAAAGGCAAGATTAGAAAAAGAACTTGAAGTAAATGTTGGCTTAAGGGTTGAGCCCTTAGAAGGTGCTTTGGACGGCTACAAGGTTTCAGGCAGGGGAGAACTTCATTTATCCATACTCCTTGAAAATATGAGAAGAGAAGGTTATGAGGTTTCTGTTTCAAGACCGGAAGTAATATTAAAAAGAATTGACGGCGTAGTTATGGAACCTGTAGAAAGAGTATTTGTAAACACACCCGAAATTTATTCCGGTTCAGTTATATCTAAGCTCAATGTAAGAAAAGGTATGATGGTTTCAATGGTGCCTGACGGAAATTATGTTAAAATCGAATACATGGTACCAACAAGAGGGCTTCTTGGTTATCGTACAGAGTTAATAAATGATACAAGAGGAGAGGGAACAATAGTAAGAAGTTTCGACCACTATGAAAAATATAAAGGTGATATACCACAAAGAATAAACGGAGTTTTAATTTCAAACGAACAAGGTGAAGCAGTAGCTTATTCATTAGATAACCTTGAAAGCAGAGGAACATTGTTTATTAATCCCGGCGAAAATGTATATGAAGGAATGATTATAGGTATGTGCGCTCGAGGTGAGGACATAACCGTGAATCCTTGCAAAGCAAAAAAACAATCTAATACACGTTCTTCAGCAGCTGATGATGCAATAAAATTATCACCTCCAAGAATTATGACCTTAGAATCAGCATTGGAATTTATCAATGATGATGAATTGGTTGAAGTTACTCCTGATAACATCAGGTTAAGGAAGAGATACTTAACTGAAATGGAAAGAAGAAAACAAGCAAATAAGCTAAAGACACAAGAATAGAAAAAGATGAGATCCTTCGGCTTACGCCTCAGGATGACAGCGCTTTGTCATCCCGAGCGAAGTGAGGGATCTCTCTTATTATTTCGGATAATTTAAATTCTCATCCTTTAAATTACATAAAACTTCATTATAAAATTTGGCAGCCTCATATTTAGCCATGCTTAAATTCATATCCTGGTAATTTCCGCAGGATCTTGCGTCAGCACCAGGAACTTCACCTTCATAATTCATAATAAAATTAAACATTTCTTTAATTATTTCAATGACATCGGTTGATTTTAAATCACCCTTAAATATAACATAATGTCCTGTCCGGCACCCCATAGGTCCGAAATAAACAGTCAATTTATCATAATCCTTGTGATTTCTAAGAAATGTTGCACCTAAATGTTCAATGGTATGAAGCTCGGCTGTATTTATAACCGGCTCATTATTTGGCTCCTTCATTCGTATATCAAATGTAGTCAAAACATGTTCACCCACAACATCCTTTCTGGATACATAAATGCCACGTTTTAAATTTAAATGATTAACTTGAAAGCTCTCTATTTTTTTCATTGATTTCCCCCTAAATTTTTTCAGCTAATTCGTTATAATCAATTATATTAGATGATTTGTATTTAGCTCGAAGCGCTGAGAATATTTTTTTACTGTTTACATCTGTTATACCGTTTCTGGCTAAATTAATATCAAGAATTTCGCTGATTTTACTTGTTTTATTTTGTAACACAACGCTTACATTCCAAGGCGTTTCTAAAATAATCTTTCTGTCAAGTTCAAATTTTTCTTCGCTTTTATATTTTGTATCATTAAATTCCAATTCTTCGATATCTTTTATAAGCAATGGTACTTCTTTTTCTTCAAGAACAATTCGCACTAATTTATTCTGTTTTTCTGAACCATTAATTTCCTTCATTAATTAAAGTCTCCTTAAGTTCTATTGTTTTATTATTTGCTTGATTCATTATACTATTTTAATTAAAAAATGTAAAATTAATAATCAATTAAGCTATGTATGGGTAATGAATGATAAGCAAAGATTTTGATAAAATTATTTACTTTGACAAAATTTGATAAAATGGTATAATCATACCTATATATAACAGCAACGAGGTAAAACTAAATGAAAAAAGTAATAACATTAATTATTATTATAATTGTAATGGCATTTATTCTGACAGCTTGTAAAATGGTATCCGGATTGGAAATAGAAAAGGAAACACCGGAGCAAGCTATATCAAATATCTTTTCAGCAATAAAGGATGTCAATAAAGAGGAATTAATAAAATACGGCGCTAAAGAATTAATAGGCAGTACAGATGAATTAAGTAATACAAGAAACAAAAAAATATTTGAAACTTTGGAATTTGAAATTTTATCAATAGAGGAAACTGAGGATTCAGCAATAGCAAAGGTAGAACTTAAAACAAAGGATTTAACAACAGTTCCTCAAGATTACGCAGATAAATCAGCAATTTTGACTATTGAAAACAATAATCATGGAGATAACAAACTTGATAATGTAGTTATGGCTCAAAAATACAGTAATTTATTTGTAGCTGTAGTTGATGAATGTGAATATACGGAGTTTAAAGAAGTAGTAGATGTTCATTTAACTAAGGAAGGTAGCAACTGGAAGATAAACATAGATAATAAATTTCATAATGCAATATACGGGAATATGATAATGTCTCAAAATAGAGTTATGTGGCCCGGAAATACCAAGCAAAAAGAAGAAATAGTAAATAATTCTGAAAATTCTGTAGGTAAGAGTATTACTAAAAGAAATATAAGTATTATAAGATGATTAAAAAATAGGAGCAAAATTTTTATTTGCTCCTATTTTTACATTAGTTTAGAGGATTTCACAATCTTTGAATCAGATATTTTGAAATAATCTCATTTATTCTTAATATCTGTTCTCATTTTTTCGTGTCCACCATTATGAATTCCCGATATCTTGCCTTCAATTATTCCTACATCAGCATTGTCCTTTGGTTCCATTTTTCTTAATTCAGCGTTGCTCTTTTCTCTGTCTCTCACTCTATTTTTATTATTTTTCATATGCATCCTCACTTTAAATGTTTTTTTTAGTATCTATTAACCTATGGAATTTATACAAAAAATATTCTAATTCTCCACATAGATTTTATATCTTTAATTATTCTAATGAATTTGGTAAAATAGAAACAAATATATAAATTGGAGCACCTATGAAGAAATTAATTAAAATAGCAAAGTATATATCTGTAACATTTTTAATATTAACCGTATCAACTATCCTAACGTTTATATTTATCAATTCATATGTTAGGTCATCAACCGATGATTTAATTATTTCAGCCAATGAAGCATTAAGTGTTAATCCGGACTGCATATTAGTTCTTGGTGCCGGTGTGAGAAGCGATGGTTCTCCGAGCCCAATGCTTCAGGACCGAATAATAACAGGAATTGAACTATATGAAAAAGGGATTTCAGACAGATTATTGATGAGCGGCGACCATATTAAAAAGGGATACGATGAAGTTAATATAATGAAGAGCTATGCCGTAGATCTGGGTGTACCATCAGAACATGTATTCATGGACCATGCAGGTATATCCACATATGACAGTATTTATCGTGCAAAGGAAATATTTCAGGCAGATAAAATAGTGATAGTAACACAAAAATACCACCTTTACAGAGCATTACACATTGCTAAAAAGCTTGGAGTAGAGGCATACGGAGTTTCGGCGGATGTTAGAATTTATGCAGGACAGGACTTAAGAGAATTAAGAGAAAAAGCAGCAAGAGTGAAGGACTTCTTAAAAGCTACTGTAAAGCCAAGTTCTAAAATCGGAGGAGAAGCAATCCCTGTAAGCGGCAACGGCGATGTAACCAATGATAAACAATAGATATTAAAAATAATTAAAATAAACCGAGGTGAACATATGAATAATGAAAATCAAAGAGTTGTAAGGTTGATAGAATATGTAAAAGGTCTTAAAGCTAAGTCAGACGGTGTGGAGCTATATGCTAAGTATAAGGAAGATATAGAAAGTGTTAAACCTCAGGAAGTTTTTGAAATTTTTTATTCACTTATTGAGGAAGGAATTCAACCTAATGAAATTTTAGTATTTTTAGATAAGGTTATTAATGTTTTCTATAAGAGCTTACTGAATTATAAATGGGAAAAACCTAAGAATGATAATTTTCTTATGGATTTATTAAGCGAAAATGAAGCGCTTGTAAAAAGAACAGATGAAATTAAAGTGCTGATGAAGGAACCTGATTTAAACATAAGAAAACAAAAACTTCTACCAAATGTAATGGAGTTGGAAAAATTTAATGACCATTATTTAAAGAAAGAAAATATACTGTTTTCTTATATGGAAAAAACAATGGATAAATTTCATGGCCTTTCAATTATGTGGGAGCTTCATGATGTTGTTAGAAATCAGATTAAAGAAGCCGTAAGCGTAATAAATGATGACAATAGCTCTGAACAACAGTTAAATAAAGCGATTGCTGGTTTATTCTTTGGTATATTAGGGGTAAAGAAAAAGGAAGAACTTATATTGTTTCCGGCAGCCAGCGAAGTTTTAAGCAGTGATGATTGGTATCAAATGCACAAACAAAGCTTGGAATATGGATTCCCTTTTATTGAAAAATCAAATGCAGAAATAACCGGTGAGGATGAAAACCATACATTTAATAATGGTGTAATTAAAACAGAAACAGGAGTGTTGAATTTTGAAGAAGTTTTTATGATATTTAATACTCTTCCTGTTGATATGACATTTGTTGATGAAAATAATAAAGTAAAGTATTTTACAAAACCTAAGGACAGAATTTTCCCACGCTCACCGGCGGTGATTGGGCGAAATGTAAATAACTGTCATCCTCCTGCAAGCGTGCATATTGTTGAAGAAATAGTTGAAAGTTTTCGTTCTGGAAAAGAAGATTCAGCAAAGTTTTGGCTAAACCTAAAAGGAAAAACTATACTGATTCAATATTTTGCATTAAGGGATGAAAAAGGAAAATATAAAGGAGTGCTTGAAGTCAGTCAGGATATAACTGAAATAAAAATCTTGGAGGGCGAAAGACGACTTTTGAAATGGGGAGAATAAATAGGTAAGACCAAAGAACAAAGCGACAAGAAAGGACATATAAGATGGATAACGAAAATACATTGTTTTATAATAAACCTGATGATTGCAATAGGTTGCAAAAGGAAATTGATACATATACCTTGTTAAATAAATTAAACATACAATTTACAGGAGTTGATCATAAAGAAGCTATGACTATACAGGATTTAGGGGATACCGAGTCCCTGTTGGGAGTAAGTATAGCTAAAAATCTGTTTTTGTGCAATTCTTCGAAAAAGGACTTTTATCTTTTAGTTATGCCGGGAGATAAAAAATTTCTTACCAAAGATTTATCTAAACAAATAGGCAGCTCAAGATTATCCTTTGCAGACGGCTCATATATGGAAGAATACATAAATATAACACCCGGTTCACTGAGTATAATGGGGCTGATGTTTGATAAGGAGCACAAGGTTAAATTGGTTATAGATAAGGATGTATTAAAAAATGAATACTTCGGCTGTCACCCATGCGTAAATACAACAAGTTTAAAAATTAAAACATCTGATATTATGAATATATTTCTGCCATATACGGGTCATGAACCTATTATCGTTGAATTATAAATTACGAGGTTGGATATGGAAAGATTAACCTACAAAATTAATAATATTTATTATGTGGATAAAGACAAGATAAATCAGGACGAAAAAGGTTACACCGGTGAAGCATTAGAAATGCTTGCAAAATTTGAAAATTACTATGAAGATTTAGTGCTAAAACAAGATGAAGTAGTTAAAAAAATGGATAAATTAAGGGCTGAAAATAAAACAAACACGGTAAAATTCAAACAGTTCCTTGCCAACAAGCTCAATAACAGCAACAATATATTAATACTCAGGCAATTTGGAATTCAATAGAGTCAAAGAATAAATAATACAAAAGGAGGAGTATATGGAAAGGACCTTAGTGATTTTAAAACCGGATGTTTTAGAAAGAAAACTCATGGGAGAAATTATTTCTATTTATGAGAAAGCTAATCTTCACATAGCACAAATAAAAATAATTAAGCCAACCGAACAAATTGCAGAAAAACACTATATAGAACATAAAGAAAAACCATTTTACGGCGAGTTAATAGCTTATATAACAAGGGGAAGAGTATGTGCGCTAATAATTGAAGAGGAAAATGCCATTGAAAAAGTTAGAAATCTTAATGGAGCGACAGACCCCGAAAAAGCAGAAGTAACTTCAATCAGAGGCAGGTACGGAATATCTAAAACAGAGAACAGTGTTCATTCCTCTGATTCCGAAAATAGCGCAGAAAGAGAAATAAATATTTGGTTTGATATAATAGACCATCATAAATGATGCATGGGAATAGATTTAAGTGAAAAAAGGGAGAATTTATGGAAAACAAAACAAAGGTAGACATCGAGAAATATAATAAGCCCACCGATGATGAAATTAAAAAAAATCTAACAAAAGAACAATATAATGTAACCCAAAAAAGTTATACAGAACCTCCTTTTGACAATGAATATTGGAGTAATAAAGAAAAAGGAATTTATGTTGATATAATTACAGGCATGCCTCTATTTATATCAACCGATAAATATGACTCCGGCTGCGGTTGGCCAAGTTTTACAAAGCCGATTGATAAAAATGTTATTATTTATAAAAGAGATAAAGCATTCGGCATGGAAAGAACAGAAGTTAGAAGCAAAAACAGTGATTCTCATTTGGGTCATGTCTTTAATGACGGACCAATTGAAGAGGGTGGATTAAGATACTGTATAAACAGCGCTTCATTGAAGTTCATTCCATTGTCTAAGATGGAGGAAGAAGGCTATAAGGAATTTGTTGAGCTGATAAAATAGAAATCAGAAATTGCAAGTCATTGGAAACTATAACTCCTGGCCTCAAATAAAGGAAAGTTTTGAAAAATCATGTGCAGTGTTTAATGAGATTAATCTAACAATAACTGAATAATTCTTTAGCAATGTGTTTTCAAAAGAAGAATCTAAGGATAATGATTTTGCCATAAAGTTTTATAAGAGAAAAATGGACGCACCATTTTTTAAAGAAGTGATCGGGTCTATAAAGCTTTATATTGAAGTGTTATTGATTCTGTTATTTTAATTCATAACAAGTAAGCAGATAATAATGAGTGTAATAATCTCTTGAAGATCATTACGTATGTACTACTGCTGTAACGCAATATATGAATAATGCGAACTAAATTTCTTCTTAAAGTATTCTAATTAATATTTAAATTATAATGGCTTTATTAATCAAATTATCGTAATTTATCAAATACTATTTAATTTATATTTTTTTGATTTAATTTTTAAATGAATGAATGCTGAAACTGCAACTAAAACACCCAAAAATGAAAATGAATAATCTAATAAAGCATGAATTAAAACAGGAAACCACAATGTCTTGCTTTTTTCTTTAAGATAAATGAAATACCAGCCACTTAGGATTCCACCAAATACTTCTACTCTCATAGCAAACAAAATTTGTATAATATCTTTATTTGATTGAATTGATGGTAATATTGCATGGGCTATTCCCCATAACATTCCACTTAGAATTATTGCTATAACTTCTGATTTGATTTTTAATCTATTATAAACAAACCCCCGAAATAAAAATTCTTCCCCAAATGATACAACTACAAGATAAAAGAAGAACTTATAAAAACCCATTATAGTAAAATCATTATGCAAAATAAAAAAAGTAAACATTACTAATATAAGAAAATAAATTTCCTTTTTACTTTCTAAACATAAATTAAAATCTTTTAAGTTTTTCCTGTTGATAATTATTATCGTAGTTGGAATAAAAAGCATGGCACTATAATCATCTGCCAATTTAATCAAGATATTATCCCAAGTGACACTATTAATACTAATAAGCAGATTATTATTAAAGAAATAACTTGAAACTATATAAAACCACACCAATGCTATTACCCCAACAGCAGTAGCTGATAAAAACTGTTTTCCATCTCTATCCATTTTAAAAACTCCCCCTTTAATTTAACTAATTAAAATCATATGTTACACATAATATTACTTATACCACGAGATATTCTACTAATGTACAACAAAATTATTTTCAGCTCTTTAAAACAATCATAACTTAACATTACAAAAATTTCCATATGTTTTTATAATTTATTATATTACAAATGTTGATTTATGAAAAATATGTTTATAGTAAATGCATCTGTCTTGGTCAGATAAGCTATTAAAAAGCTCTTATATCAGGATTTATCATTACTGTTAAACAAACATTAGTTACAGTTCTTCTTTAAAAAAAGCAATATCAATATACATCAATAGAGTATACTTCATTAGAACAATAAAAATTTCAATTATACCGTCCCATATAACTACTAAAAAGCAATTATGAAACGTATCACGACCCCTCTTGATTCTATTGGTACATAAATGCTAAAATTTTAGTATAAATTACGTAAAGGGGAAGAAATGATATCAAATAAAATATTTGGTTACATAAGAGTTAGTAGTAAAGAACAAAATACTGATAGACAAAAACAAGCATTATTAAAATATGGAGTTGATGAAAGAGATATTATTGAGGATAAGGTTAGTGGTAAAGACTTTAATAGAAACGAATATCTGACATTGAAAAATAGTTTACTCAGAGATGTAGACACCTTAGTCATTAAAGAATTAGATCGTTTAGGAAGAAATATGGATATGATAAAAAATGAATGGCAGGAAATCCAATCTAATGGAATTGATATTGTTGTATTAGATACACCCGTATTAAATACAAAAAATAAATCAGATCTTGAAAAGAAATTAATAGCAAATATAGTATTTGAATTGTTAACTTATATGGCAGAAAAAGAACGTATTAAAATAAAAACACGTCAAGCAGAAGGTATTGCGATAGCAAAAAGTAAAGGATTGTATAAAGGTAGAAAAAAGATAATCAATGAAAACTTTAAAAATGTTTATGATGATTGGAAAAAGGGAAAATTAACTGCAGTTAAAGCTATTGAAATGTTAGATATGAAGAAAAGTACATTTTATAGACGTGTTAAAGAATATGAAAGTAGTAAATAAACTACTTTCTTTTTTATATCTACTTTTTTAAAAAAGAACAGTGTTCGGATGAAGACATAACAAGCCATCCGAACACCCCATAATATTCACTATAAAGTGGACAACACTCTATACGTTCAGATGTGCCTCGACAAAGCTACCTGATCGCTGTAATAACTTATGTTACGATTCTAATTGATCAAAAATTTCTTTTGTTTTTTTGGCTAAAAACACGTCAAAATCCATATGTTCAGTAATATTTTCAATATCTTCAATTCCCACAAATTTTTGTTTTAGTATATTATAAAATTCTTTTTGTTGTATTTTATCTTTTACAATATTGTTTTTTAATGCTCCAATAACACCATTAATACGTCCAAAGGCGCTTGCGCGCTCTTTTCCTGTATAGAAGCATTCAACCATTTCCCTAAGTATTATTTTTGAATCTCTTTCATCATAACTATATTCTTCAATATTAAAGGCTGTTTGAAAATTCCATATTTTTAATTCTATATTAGAATTTTTGCTGTGACCATTTCTTATAGAATTATTAGAGTACCACAAGTCATATTCATTTTCATTAATTCTTTTTGGATTTACATATGTTCCTTCTGTCACAAAATATCTTTCACTACCGCTATTAAGGCATTTAATTTTTATTATATATCCTTCAGGTAATAAATTTTGTAAATCTGATATTAAGTGAGCATAACTAATACTTTGATTTTCTGTAATTGCATTTAATATATCATTTAAATTTTTATCTTTAACAATACGATCAACTATCTTCATTATTTGATCTTGTGAGCATAATTGTTTAAATTTAAAAAAGGCAACATCCATAGTTTCATCTTTTAAGGAATATGAAGATACTGAATTGCACTCTAACCATTGCAAATCACAAACCCCATTATTATAAAATATAATTGGTCTACTTCCTATTCCAGAGTATTTCAAAGTAACAATGTTCTCTATCTTGTTAATTAATAAAAACACATATTCTTCAGGACATGCTGAAATTACGTTATAAACAGCTGCCATAAATGATACTTTTGCTTCACTACATATACTCTCAATAACTTCTTTCAAATTAGAATTGGATAAAATCTTACTTTTTATCCAATTGCTAGGCATTAATAATTCAGCCGCAAATGCATTTGCCTCTTTTTCCATTGCACTATATTCATCAATATCAATATCATCATAATCTGAAACAGATGTATAACAGGACAGCATTCCTGTATGTGATGGAATTTGAATATGTGCTAATTCATGCGCATATGTGAACCTCTTCCTATTTTTTGACATATTACTTTTAATTATAATCTGAGGTTTATTAATATTATTAATACAAATAGCATCACCTTTAATTGGTATATAATCCTCAGTGATGTCTGCATATTTTTTTATAATTGCTTCAATATCAACTGGCAATTTAAGTTCATGATATTCGAAAAACTTCCTTGCTCTTTTTATAGCATTTTCTATATTATTCATTTATTTTATCAATTCTTCCAGTTTCAAGTAGCCACTTATATATGGCTTTTGCTTCTTCTGCATTTTCTGCACGTGCTACCATTTTAAAACCTTCCTCAGATACTTCTTTTAGAATATCATTTATATTTTTGCTTTCAGTGTGAGCTTTAATAATATATTTAAGTATGCAATCATTCTCCACCCATAAAAAGTATTCTTCTTGAGTCATTCCAAGGAATTCATGTATTGTCATTTCCGTATCACTGTCATGCCATTCTTTTACATAATCATCAATTTCCTCAAGTAAAGCGTCTGCATTTATACAATCATTAATGAAATTAGACATCACTTAATTTCCTCCCTTTTACTGGACCTTTTGTAATTCTTCCAGTTTCCTTATTTGCACTACCTAAATGAACTCCATTTTTTGCATTATATACTTCAACATCTCCATGTTGTGAATCCCATTGGTATAATCTTTTGCCATCCAGGGACTTCCATGTTTTCTTCCCCTCAATGAGTTTTAGTAAAACAATACAATTTTCCAGAAAGTTTGGAGGCAATAATGGTATATATGACAAAAGCTAATCCCCCTTTTATTTTATATAGAATAATATTAATTCATATATATTATATTACAATTTAATATAATATACTACCAAAATTTCACATATGCATGATCTTATATCCATATTTTAATAATTAGACAATTTGCTTGTCTAAATTTTGATCTTTTGTACTTAATCACCGTTTTTGGGACGTATTGGCTTGAGTAAGGCAAGAGTTTTTGACTATAAGATATGATTCTAAATTTCTGTTTGTAATTTAATATATTACTAAACGGCGTCAGTACTTATAAGTTTTGGTTATATATCCCAACACATTTCAATTAACTAAACCATTTCAACGTACAATGTTGAGGTTTTAACCGTTTTCTCATTGGGATTTTACATATTTTCATAGTATATTTATTGTTATAAAATGTTTAAATTTGAGACTATATCTTTAAATTATCACTCCTTATACATAAACAAGCTGTTATGTAAATATGTTTATATAAGAATAATATAAAAAGGGAGAATACTATGAATATTGATTTACAAAGAACTTTTAATGAATACAGTAAAATTTTTATCTCTGGTGAATACGATGTTAATACCATTTCAAGTTTATTAGATGATATTAAATACGGCATACCAGAATTAACAAGTGAAGAGTTTAATTTATTAATGCAAGTTCCTTTAAGTGTATTAAGAAGTGATCTATGGATCTCTGACATCAATAAATTAAATCAGTGGCAAGGAAAAATTGGTGACTATTTTGCTGGCAATATGTATTGCATAAAAAAAGAAGATTTCGCTATAGATTTAATCAAAAAATTCAAAGATAGAGATTTTGATTTAAAGGATATAGTTGGTTTAGCTGAGTTTGTTATGGAAAACTATGATAGTCTATCTCAAAAATATCCTGACCATTTAAAATATGTATTAAGCAATGTAGAAGTAACAATAAATCATGAAGATGTAAGTCTACTTAAAGAAAAAAACTTTTATTCAAGTGGTAATATATTTGCTGCATACTTAAATAAGGCAATAAACATATAAGCACAAAAAAGAGGTGCTGTATCATGTACGAATTGGTTTGGTTTTGAGGGCAAATTTATAAATTACCACAAATCGCAAGTAAATTTATATATAAAATTTAAAGTAGTATCATAAGTTTTTAGGCAAAAAGTCACTTAAGTGATTCAGTTATCTGATACCTCTTAAGTGATTTTTTGCATAAATATAAAATCGGAAACTTCATCTGCTCATTTACTCAATATCTTGCTTGTGTTTTTACCAATCAATATCTCATATATCATAGGGGGCTAATTCCGTTATTTTTTATAGACTTTAAACTACTTATAACAAAAAATTGAATCATACATATTACTTACGATATTCTAATATAAATTTCTCAATTATATCTTTTCGTGAAGAAGCTATGTCCTTTGTAAGGTTGTTTAAAGGAAACCGTTTAACCTCAGTTACTTCATCATCATATCCATTATCTATGGCAACATTATTCCTTTTGATGCTAAATACATCTTAATTGCACCATATATAACAGGAGCCCCACCTGTAACTCCAACCACCGCAATATCCCCGCCTTTATCCTTAACATAATCCCACAGTGGATGACTTGAATCTATTTGATCCTGAATAAGTTTCATGATTTCTTTTTCGACAGCTACTCCATCTTCTCCGGATGAAAAGATATTTTTGAGGATAATCAACTGCTGTTCATCAAACTCAAGTTGTTGCTTCTGTGTGGATAACTGATCCTTCAATAAATCAATATATGCATTTTGATTTTCCACAACCTTCTGTAATTGAACATTGGTTTCAGCAGTATTGCTTGCAGTCTGCTCAATCGCATTTTGCATTCTTTGACGATTATTATATGCTTCTTCAGCAATCTGCTGTGTTATTTTATTAGTTTCTTCAATTTGTGCCTGGATACCTGATGCCAAATTTGCTGTATAAGATAAATTTATTTTTGGTACATCTGCTAATCCCATTTTATTAAAAATATCGTTTGTCATGATTTGCCCCTTTCTCACCTAAAGCTTACGTTAAATTGTTTAATTAGTTATTACCTAAAGCTAAGTGTTTCCCTTTACAAAATCCTATTTATCTGGCTGTTATGTAATATTTCTTACATAATACAATTCTGCTATTGCAACGTATTTTTGTAAAATTTGAAATAATTCATCTGCAGATTATGCTCATTGTTGACAGAAACCTAATTCGTTGCCATCTAAATCTTTTATTGTAAATTTTCTCGTTCCATAAGGAGTATCAAAAAGTGGTTCAATGACTTCAACCTTATCTTTTAACTGCCCCCATAAAGAGTCTACATCCTCAATATCAAAATTATAACGTCCAAGAGATGGCTTTTCATCAATCATTATTGAGAAGTGTGCACCCTCTCCAAATTCAAAGCTAACATATACAGGAGAATCTGCTGGATATAGTTCTTCTGCTATAAACCCAATCACATTTTCATACCATTCAACTGATTTTTGTAAATTTTTTACGTTTGCTCTGACATGTGTTAGTCTTGTTTCATTTATTTATTCCTCCAACATAAGAATGTTATTACCGTCAGGATCTTTAATATTAAGCTCTTTCCCCCCCACTCAGCAGTAATTAGTGGATCAAGAATGACACCTATTTCTTTCAGTTCGTGATATGTTTTATCAAGGTTTTCGCATCTAAAAACAAATGTTACTGCACCAAAATTTGATTTACCCCAATTGTTTTCGTTCCAAATATAAATAACAGGTTCTTTAAAGTTGAAGCCTAATTCTACTACGTCATAGCCACGTTGGCTTTGATTTTTAGTTAAAATCTGGACACCTAACTTTTCACTATAAAATTTTGCAAGCAACTCGGGATTTTTTGATGAAATATTTATGCCACTAAAACTTTTTATCCTTGTGCAGTTCGCTGTCCCATTATTTTCTAATATTTAAAAACAATACATACCATACCCTTACTTTGCACTTAACAAATACTTCTCATTTTCTAAAGTTAAAATAACATCATTCTTATAAGTTTCAGGATATGTATCAATCCCTGTAGTTAAGATAATTTGATATTTTTTTGAGTATATATTTGAATATTCTTGAGCTTTATCTAGAAGGCTTAGATTATTAATTAAATTATCTCTATCTATTCCCTCTTTATTAGGTGTATCAATCATCAAAAACCTAGGAAAACTTATATCATTCTCTATACTTTCAATTAACAAAGTTAAAAAGTACATTAATCGTTTAGGGACTGCTGCACTTCTTTCACGATACTGACTAAAATTTATAATTGGCATATAGTCTTCTCCAATATATGCATCATAACACTTTTCATCTGCTAATTTCATTAATTCAAGGTAACGTTCACTAAATTGATTCTTTTTGTCAAGAATATCATTTTTAGCCTCAATTAAGCATGCCTCTACCTTGTTTCTTAGCAATTCAACCTTAGAACGTAATCCACTAACTTTTTTGACAAGTTCATCTTTCTTAGTTGCAAGTTCTTCCGCTTGTTTTAATTCCATTATATCAGCCTTTAATTGATTTTCTCTATCATCTAATTTTCTGATATATGCAGAGTTCTGATTGTATTCTATGTCCTTATTTAGTTCTATTATATATTTTTTCACCTTATCAATCTCAATATCTAACTTATTTATTTGTTTAGCAATTTCTATATTTCTTGCTTCCTTCTTTGCAAGCAAACTTAGAATAGATTGTATAGACTTTTGCTTTACTTTAACAATTATTAGGTATTCATCATCTGTATAAAAAAACTTCTCATATTGTTCTTCATCAATTTCACTTCCACATATACATTTTCCACTTTCACGTTCAACTTCTCTCAAACAATAGGGGCAAGTATTTGGAGTGAAAAGTTTTAATTTTTTGTTTACCAATCTTATTTTCTCTATTTCTTTAAGTTCGTGTTTTGCTTCGTCAGCTAAATAAATAATTTTATTTATTGATTGCATAACAGCATGCTTGCTCTCAATCAACTCATCCTTTTCCGTTTCTAACCGAAGAAGGCGTTTTTTCTGATCATCTAATATTTCAAAGGTCTTAGTTGTTCCATCCTTTTGGGCATAAGCTAAATTTCTTTCATTTGTCACTTTTTCAATCATCTCTTGATTTTCGGAAATCATATTTTTGATGTGAATTACATTAGATAAATCGTCATTCAAAATTTGACCAATAAACTCATCATAGCTATCCATTATGGCCTGAGACTTTTCATAATCTTTTAGAGCAAGTTTGTATTGACCTAATAATGAATAATACTCATTATAGCTTTTACCAATAAGAACTTCAAAAATTGCTTTTCTAATTTCTAATGAATCAGAAACAAAATTAGAGTTGTCTGCTTCTTTATAAATTTTGCTAACCTCTGTTGTTTGGTCGTGGTAAATTAGTCGCAATAAATCAGAAAAATTCAATTTGAAATTTCTTGTACCCTGTACAATGTCAAAAACATCAATATTTAATTTGCTCAAAATCCAGTCCGAAAAGATTACCACATCTTGCTTGGTATTTGAGTTCCTATAAATAAATGTCTCCAGAATCTGTTGATTTTGATCAACTATAAAAATTTGATTATCACCAATATAGCGTGTAAGTTCGTAAGTTTGCTCATCTAATTCAATTTGCAGTTCTACATAATTATCTTCATCATTATAAATTTCATTATGCTTACTGTGGGTATCACTATTTTTATCAAATGATATTACTTTACCCCCAAGTCCATAATATATAAGATCCATGAATGTACTTTTACCATGTCCATTTGTACCTTCAAGAATAACGACACCATCTTTTAAATAAGGTGACTCAAAAAAATATCCCTTTCCATTATATATAACGCGTCTAATTGCTAATCTTCCCATGAAACCACCTCAATCGAACCAAATATTTTTTTACGCAATGTTGAAATCTTTATGGAACGTAATCGTGGAATTTTTCTTTTTAATAATGCGACTTTTTCTATATCTTCACTTAATATATTTTCCTCTATCAATTGACGTATCTGTAGAGTATTTAATAGGAAAACATCTATATAATCACCTTTCAAGCTTCTGTTCATATTAATCATATTTTGCTTCTCTAAAAAAAATAAAACTCGTTTTATAACTGCCGCATTTATTTTAGCATTATAAGAAATGCCAATAATACGCTCACTATCAAAAATATCTAATTGTACTTTGTTTAATATTTTTTCAAAAAAAAGAAGATTAGATGGATTCTTTATTAATTCAAAAATAATACCTATCTTCCTATAGTCTTCAAATGGCTTTTTATCACAGTCCAAAGCTTTCAATATAGCAAGAACCTTTAATGTGATGTAATAGTAATCATCTTCCAATATAAACATTAATCTTTTCTTGCTATCCATTTACTACACTCCTATCATCAAATGCTAAATAACATTCTTCAAATAAAATAAGAATAGTCTTTCTGATCATATCTTTATCTTTAAAAGCTACATCATATGTTTGTGATTTATCTTTAATTAATGATTCAGATTCTTTTGTAAGTTTATCAATTAACTCAAGAATTTCATTCTCTGTAAATGATTTTTTATGCTCTTTGATTGTTCTTTTAACTATTCTACGACAAACATTATAAACTCTATAATTAAAAGCTTTAACCGCTCTAATTTCATTATGATTTTTTTGCTCAAAAGCGCCATCTGCATATTCCTCTATAAGATAATCAAGTTCATCACAGCCAAATTCTGGGCAAACACACTCAATCTTATCCTGCAAATTTCTAATATCATCACACTGAATTTCATCCCATTTGGCATGTATAGGATCAAGACTTTCCTTTACTTTCGCGTCCATTACTTTTTCTAAAAATAATGACTTTACTTCACCTACATGAACAATACGTTTTAAAAAGTCTTTTTCAAAAGTTCTGAATTCAACCATATCAATTAATTCAGCCACAATAGAATTTACATATTTTTTATCAATATTATAATTAAAACACAAATCCCTAACTATACCTTCTACATTAGCCCTGACAATTTTTTCATCCGCCTCTTCAAAATTCCATTCAATTAATTTCAAGAAACTTACCCATTTCTCATCATCCATATTATCTAATAATTGTTGATAGGGAGTAATGTCTGTAGTATGCTTTCGATGCTGTTCTATATAGTATTCCTCAATCACTGGTCGCACATATGGCAAAGCCTCTTGATATCGTTTTTCTACTAATAACTGTAGAATAGGTTCTTGAGGCAATTCTAAATCTAAAGTTTGCAGAACACCAACTTTTTTCTCCTTCATAATTGAAGTGTTTGTATAAAAAACAAATTGGATTGATTCTGATGATTCAACTGTTCCGGCCCAATTATCGAAAAAAATCCTCAATGAATTTTTTATTTCTTTGCTATTTAAGGAAAAAGATGATTCATATGATTTATTTTGTTCTGTAGTATATTCAGGTTTATCACCACTAATATCAACTTGAAGAACATCATCAACATACTCAATCGTACACATGATTGCTTTTTTATTATTTAACAATCCAACTAAAAGACGTTCAACAGCCCTTATTTTTTGTAAGCCTAAACCTTTTATGCTCGAATCAGCGTCAGTGTTTATGCGTTCATTTTGTATCATATTGCTAATCATTTTTTCACTCCTAGCATTCTTTCTGTTAAAATCTTATAATATCACAATACTAAACTCATTAATTATATCATAACTTTGTTTGTTTTAACAGGATATTATTGGAATATTTATAAAAATAATATACTTTCTAAATTGATTAGTCTTTCTTTGTAATCAGTTAAAAAGCATGCTTTGTCCTATAAATGTATATGTGAAAATTATTAGAATACATAGTTTTGACTGCGTTAAGATTGTTTAGACGACATATATGAACGTTTTATAAAATTTGTTTTTATTATGTTTGGTATATAGTTTTTTTCTTTGTCATTTATAATTCAATAATAGAACTTCTACTCAGCCTGTTTTTCTTACAATTTCACTAATTTTGTAATTTGATCTAATAATAAATATACAAAATCAGATTTTTCATCTCTTTTAGAAAGTCTTCCGCCATGCCTCCCTCTTGCTTTTGAACTAGTTAATCCCTCTTTTATTTTTTGACTAATAAAATCTTTTTCTTATTGACTTAAGCCCTCATAAACGTCAGCAAGAAATCATTACAGGGATTATCTTTTGTAGTATCTTTTTTTAAACATATTATGGGTTCATTCATTCGTTAAAGTATAACAACTAAAATTATCTGGAAATGTTTGCAAGTATAGAATATAATTAAAATAAAGTTAAATTTAAAAAGGAATTTATATAATGAATGATAAATCAATAACTCATTTTGGAATAACTGTGTCAATAGGAGCTCGTGGTTATACATTAACTCGTGATAATTATGCTACTGTTGAAAACAGGAGTACGCTCGGAAAAAATAAGTTATATATACAAGCGTTGGAAAGAAATAATGAAAAGCTTATAAAAGCTTATTCTGAAATTTATGTAGATAAAGAAGGTCTTATTTATAGTGATAATTGGTGTCAGAAACATTTAATTGAAGTTATGGCGAACTTTGATCTTAACATGACCTTCTTTCAAAATTTAGATCATTCTAAATTTAATGATGAAATCACAAGGTTTCTTAAAAAAACTAAGTTTATTGAAATCACTGACTTAAATGAGTATTCTTGCCCAGGATATTACGCAATTATTCTTGATAAATATTGCCAGTTATATATTGGGACGTCAGAAAATATAAAAAGGAGAATTAGACAGCATTGGGCGGGTGGTAAGTTGAAATTTGATAGTTTAATATTTGGACAGGTCACAAAGTCAAAATTATCTATTGATAGTTTCAGAGCATTGGATACAACAAGAATACTTGTTTATCCGACTAATAAAACTTATTGTCAAGAGAATAACTTCATAAATTACTTCTCTGATGAATTTGTAAGTAACAGAATAGGTGGAGGAATTATGGAATTTGGTGTTTTAAGTGTTGTATCAAGTATGAAGAAAAGAAATTTAAATAAATAAATTTCGATTTATAGGATGATAGAAGAAGGAATAGTTTAATATTATTTTGATAAACAACATAATTGATGTAGAAGGTATTAAAAACTTTCTAAGGAAAAACAAAAATAAAAGTGAGGTAAAAAAGTGAGTCGAAAAATACAAGTAAAGCATGAATCTATAGAATTGAAAGATGAAATACAAGACTGTGTTGTTTTTATGACTGCTTACCATCTCAATAAATTCAGCAAAAAAATGCCCTTTTTTGGGAAAAACAAGAGAATTATTGATTTGTTTACTGAGTATCACATATCAAGTTTAGCTACTCAAGACACTTTCCTAAATAAAAATTGCAAATTAAAGTATACAATTCAATTTAACTCACAGAAGCAATCAACTCAATTCCATTTTGATCTAACTGAGAAAGATGAAAATATTGAAGATGAAATAAACGAAATGTCTTGGATTTTGACGCTAACTCATTCTATGCAAGTTCTTTTAGATAAAGCCTTGTTTGGATTTTCTTTTTTTATAAATATGGAAAAGTTTTTGGTTTCTATAAAATCTCGTATACTACAAGTTGATCCAATAGTGTTTTTTTTAAACGGTATGGTTTTTGTAAATTTTGAATTGATTGATTACAATAATGGTGTGCCGCTTAAAAAAGATGAAATCTATGGACGTAACAATAACTACAACATTATTCCAGTTGATGGAATACAATATTTTGACAAAGAAGAGTTCATTACAGACGCAAGAAAAATTTCAGATATTATATTTGATAATATTGCTGGGTTCCTCGATAAGATAACACGAGGTAGACTTCAGATAGATAGTATTAGCTATGTGCATAACTTGTTTGTAATTTCAAATACAATAGCCAATATAGAAGATTATTTTTTAAGTGTTCTTGGTGCAGAGGAATTGGATTTAAAATTAAATAACATTAATACCAATAATGCATTCAAATACTATTCAAAAGAATACTTAGGTGTTGCTACTTTAATATCTGAAGAAAACAATCGACAAGCATTATTTGACTGTCAAATACTTGAAGTAATGAAAATGTACTTCTACCTCAATCAAATTGTAAATTTTGAAGTTATAGATAAACTGGATGAGACAATCAACAACCAGATGTACATTGATCATCTATCATTTGTTTCAGGAACGCCGATAATCACATTAAATGCAATTAACAATATGAAGCAAACTGAAACTTTTAAAAGATACAAAGACGCTATAGAGTTCAAAATTTCATATCTTAGTCTATTACAGAGCCGAAGAAAAAATAAAAATGCTTTACTTTTAAATGTATTATTGTACATACTGGCCTTAATTAGTGGCATTAGCGCATTACAAGTGTTGCAAACAGAATTTGGTTGGTCATTTAAACTTAATGCAATAATCTTAACAATTGTTTTTATAGGTTTTGGTATTTTTTGTTACTACCAAGAACGTAAAGATTAAATTTAAAGTTTATATAAACGTAAGTTGCTTTCAAAAGAACTTAGTTTAAATAATAATTGCGAAGTGTAGAAGTAAAAGTTTAATGTGGAAATACTTAGAGGAGGCGCTAATATGTGCAATACAGATTACCATGAAAACCAGCTTGAGAATATTATGGAAAAGCTAATCAGGGACTCTAATTTTAAAAGCATTGATGATTTGGATAAAGATATGCTAGATAATAATGGCTTTTACTGTATTAGGATGAAACGAGATTCAAAACTTCCTGATAGATATCAAAATCATCTTAATCAAAGATTGTACAAGTATATTTATATTGGCAAAGCAGAAAAAACTTTGAAGAAAAGACTTGAACAGGAATTAAAAAATAAAGGTACAGGTACTTTTTTCAGAAGCATAGGATGTGTACTAGGAAAAGAACCAATTGAAGGACATTTGAAAGGAAGATCAAATCAATACAATTTTAAATTCTCTTCAGAAGTAAAAAATAAAATAATTGAATGGATAAGGTTGAATATTGAAGTTAGTATTGTAGCATATAATGGAGATTTCAATATTGAGAAGGATATTATAAAAGAATACAGTCCTTTACTAAATATTGACCATAATCTTATAGCACTCGAAGAGCTTAAAGAAGACAGGAAAAGGCGCAGAAGTATTGCTTTAGGATTATAAATGAATCCGAAGAATTGTCTAACAACTATAAAGAACATTGTTTTTAATGGTATTTCATTCATAAATAAAAAAGAGTTTGAGTGAGGATTTGTTATGATAAATCTACATAATCAAATATGTTTATTAAAGAACAATAGGCCCATATTTCATTCAGAGGCTGACTTCCAATTTGCATTAGCATGGATGATACAAAAATCATATCCGAAAGCAAATATACGTTTGGAATATTGTCCAGCAAATTTTCCTAATATGCATTTGGATATTCTTATTGAATTAGAAGGTAAGTGGTTCCCCATTGAACTGAAATATAAGACTCTGAAGATGAATATAGAATTTGATGGAGGATATTATAATCTTAAAAACCATGGTGCACAAGATTTAGGAAGATATGATTTCTGGGTAGATGTTTCTCGCATAGAACAATTAAAGCAAACTGTAGATAATTATGATAAAGGTTTCGTAATTATGTTATCTAATGATCCGTCTTATTGGGTAAATCCTAAAATTAATAAAGAAACTGTCTGTGATTCTTTTCGAATTCATGATGGTAGTCATAATAAGAATACTTTGTCTTGGAGGGGTAAACCGAGTGCTGGAACAATAAAAAACAGAGAACAATCGATTGAGTTATGTGGCGAATATAGATTAGCATGGAATACATACTGTATCCTATCTGATGCAAGAAATGGTACATTTAAGTATCTTTTGTTAGAAATATAGATGTATTTTTTTATAGATTATTTCTTTTGTGTTAGTAACAAATTATATTAATAAAAATAAATTTTTTAATGAAAAGGATGTGTTAGTATGGATAAAAGTCTTTTAGATGCATATAGCGAACTAGATAAGAGCTACTATAATATCAGTATTTATGCTAGAGATTTCTTTAATGGCATCTCTACAGAAGAGGTAATTAAATGTAAAAATTTTATTAAGGAGCATTTTGATAAAGGTAAGAAACAAGAAGCGCTTTGCATTCCATGGAACGAAGAATATAACAAAAACGGCAAACACAGACATACAGTTTCATTATATTTACTTGGATTGCTATTCGAAAATTATTTAGGGGCTAAGTTAGAAAATATGCTTAAAAAATTAATTCCAATTGTAGAGGACTGGTATGAATACAAATACACTTGGTTTTTGACATGTTTATATCATGATGTGGTTAGCTGTATTGAACATAGTGCACTACCTAAGTTTCCAAATGATGCTCAGAAGCAATTATCATACTATATTGGTGATCTGAATATAAAATATACTCCATATTCTCATTCGACTCTAAAACCAGGAGTATCGCTTGTTAGATTCTCTGAATCTCTAATTTATAATTATTTCCGTTATCGCTCAGAATCATTGGTTTTAGATCACGGTATTATTGGTGGATACTATTTATTTGATAGGCTTTATAAAAACTTTATTAATGAGACATTTGATCATAATTGGGACAAGTATCCTGAATGTTTGAAGGATGGACTAAAGTGGCGTTTGGAGCATCTTGACCATTTTGCTTATATTTCCGACGCTATCATATGCCATAATCTGTGGACAACCAAAAAAGGTGATAAAAAAGGTGAAGATTTGAAATATAAAGCTTTTGGTCTTTCACCATTAATTGTTAAAGGGAGCGAAGGAAAACTAGATTTCAATCAGTATCCCCTACAATTTTTGTTGTGTCTCTTAGATAGTATCGAGCCTGTAAAACGATTTGCGGATCTATCTTCGAAAGAAGTATTACAAAAAATCTCCATTCAATTACATCCAATGGATCATGATAAGTATATCTTTTGTATTTCTTGGGATGGATCTCTTGAGAAGCAAGAAAAATTTGATGATTGGAAAAGAAATATTATTGATATGAAAAATTGGATGGATGTGACTATTGATATAAAAGCTAAACGTGGTATAGAAATTTCATTCTCTTGATAAATGATGATAAGGTAGATGAAGATTATTTCTATTGGTTTTGTTTCTAAAATAAAAAACTTAAATTACTTTATTTGGTATACTCTTCCTTACTATAAATATTTTTTATCATTTTGCCTACCATGAATTGTTAGGGCATAAAATTAGGACATTTTTAGGACATTTTTTATTAAGAAAGCAAGTAAAATGTAGTTATTATATAAAGAAATCATGACGTGAAAACCTTGAAATTACAAAGAAGTGTTAACTACATATTACATCCTATTACTTGGGGAGGTAAAGCTACGCAGTTTATTTATTGCTATATCTTTTCTACAAGAATAATTATGATATTATTTATCTGATTCAAGATTAAAAAAATTATATATAAATTTTTTTAAAGCTATAAATGTATAATTACAAGTTTGTTTTTTCTATGGTTCAGTAATAAATTTTATAATTTTTAATAAAGCGGGCTGTTTTGAATTAGATGTTTTTAAAATCATAAATAGTAGTTCACTTCTACCTATTAATGTTATATTGTTTATTTTAGACAATTGAATGGCACTGTTTGTAAAATTACTTGTAGTTATAACAATTCCTCTATTTGCTTTATAATAATTTAATGTTCCAATAACTTCTTGAATTGCACTTATTTCAACATTTCTGTTTTTATTATATCGTTTAGTTAGTATTCTGATAGAGATAGATAGGTCATTTCAATTTGTCTCAAAACATGATATAATTTTTAATATGAGCGTTGTCTATTATTCAACGGTTTCAGTGTAAGATTGAACTAATAATGAAAAAATCAAGAAAAAAACAAGGTGTACTATGTTATACAAAAATATTAAAGAAGCAAGATTTATTAACAGACCTAACCGATTTATTGCTAATATTGAAATTAACGGAAAGCATGAAGTATGTCATGTTAAAAATACAGGGCGATGTAAAGAGTTGTTAAGTGATAATGCTAAGGTGTTTGTACAAGAATTTGATAATACAAACAGAAAAACCAAATATGATTTAATATCGGTTTATAAGGGTGAAAGGTTAATTAACATTGACAGCCAGGCGCCTAACAAGGTTTTTCATGAATGGCTTTTAAAGGGAAACTTATTTCAAAATATAACTATGATTAAGCCGGAGTGTAAATATAATAATTCTCGGTTTGATTTTTATATTGAAGCGGATAATAAAAAGATATTTGCAGAAGTAAAAGGTGTTACATTAGAAGAAAATAATGTAGTAATGTTTCCGGATGCACCTACTGAAAGAGGATTAAAGCATATTAAGGAATTGGTGGACTGTGTAAATGACGGATATGAGGCATATGTTGTATTTATAGTACAAATGAAGGATGTTTTATACTTTACTCCAAATAATTTAACTCATAAAGCATTTGGCGATACACTTAAAATGGCAGCAAGGAAAGGTGTAAAAATTATTGCATTAGATTGCGAGATAACAAAAAACAGCATGACAGCTCAAGATTTGGTTGATGTTATAATACCATAGTGTCAAGGCAATGGTCGCTGTTCGTCCACTTGACTTCTAAAATTTACATCAAGTTAAACACAGAAAAAGATATTAAAGGAATTTGACAAAAAATATGGGATAAGGTCAATTATCAGAGAAGATGCAAAGTGGTTAAAGTGATGTTTGAAAATAGTAATTATTCAAGGTGTTTAAGCATAAGTTTTATTATGTATTAAATAATCTGAGGTGATTTTGTTGCTGTTTATAAAAAAATCCACTTTTGTAACATCAATAATCATATTGTTTGTTATTATAGGATTGGTATCCTATTTTACGAATAATAATGAGAATTTAGTTCAAGTATTAACAAAACCATCAATAAAGCTACCAATAATAATGTATCATAATGTAAGCAAAAACCCAAAACTTTTAGGTAAATATACAATATCACCTAAAGAATTTGAACAAGATTTAATTTATTTAAAAGAACAAGGATACACAACGATTGGCATTGAAGATTTAATTGCTTATGAATATAATGACATTAAATTACCGGAAAAACCAATAATGCTAACCTTTGATGATGGTTACGTAAGTATGTATAATTATACATATCCAATACTTAAAGAATATGACTGTAAAGCAGTAATATCAATTGTTGGCGAATATGTAGAAAAAAGTTCAAATAATCGATATAAGGATCCGTATCTTAATTGGACTCAAGTTAATGAATTTATAAATTCCCAGTATATCGAAATACAGAACCATACATACTCGATGCATAAATTAGCACAGCGCAATGGTTGCAGAATAAACAAAGGTGAATCCTATGAGAAATATAAAGAAGCCATTTTAAAAGATGTAGGAAACCTTCAGGTTTTAATAAGTGAAAAGACCGGATATTTACCAAAGGCTTTTACATATCCGTATGGTTTTACATGTGTTGAATGCAATGCTGTACTAAGAGATATGGGCTTTTTAGTTACTTTGACATGCGATATTGGGGTAAATTATTTATATGGAAATCCTGAAGAGCTTTACGAATTAAAAAGAATTAACAGACCATCGGGTATAAATCGAGAACAATTTTTTAGTCAATTCGATAAATAAAAAATACTTTTAACTATTTCATAACTATATATAGGCCAGTCACTATCAATATCAATCCAACAATTTGAATTAATTCAAATTGTTGTCTTAACAAAAAAGTATCTATAAAAAAACCACTGAGAATCTGAAATGTTATAACTATTGTAAAAGTTATTGTAACTCCTAACTTAGGAATAATTGTAATTAATAGATAAATAGCTAATGCTCCAAATATACCGCCGGTTGACCATAGTAAAGGAACATTAGTAATTTTCCCATATTGATTAAAAATTCCATTAATTAAAACTATTACGAGCATTACTATTGAACCTATTAACATATTGTGAAAAGTAGCTATTTTAGGGGTTACATATTTTCCTAATTGAGCTGAGATTGAAGCTTCCAATGTTGTAAATAATCCAGCCAAAATAGCTAACATAAATGGTATCGTATCTTTCAAAACAAACCTCCAGATAAATCAAACATATATATATTTATTATGATAATGTCCAAAATATTACTTAATGTCTATTTCTAATTTTCTTTTGTGTCATTCAGATGGCGTAGCCCTAAGAATCTTATATAGAACGCAATTAAAAAAAGTTTTATTTTTATGTGGAGGATATCGATTTATGTTTAAAAAGGTTAACTTGAATTTATTATTATTAATCATTATGGTAGTTACGATTTCTGTTTTTTTATCTGTAAATGTTTTATCATTGCAGAGCCCTGATGAAATTGATGAAGAAGCTTTAAAATTAATATTTGAAGAAATATATAATAAAAGATCAGATTGTTTGATATCAGGTGATATAGAATCTTTAAAAGGGCTTTTTGATACTTCACATAAATCCGGTATATATTCATTGGATCATGAAATTAAACGTGTAATGTACATGAAGGACTGGTCTAAAGACCGAGGAATTATATTTAAAAATATTGACAACATTGTTAGAATAAAAAAGATTTATTCTCAAGCACCCGTCATTAAAGTGTTTTTAGAAGAAACATATAAATTTGATTATGTATATGAGGATGATCCGAATACTTTAAATTCATTTGGTGTCGGTATCAGGCATACAGTTAAATTAACTAAAAAAGATGAACAATGGATTATTTATCAGGACTGGTATACAGATTGTTTCGAGGATGCATTACAGGGCTATAATACTGCAGAAGCTCAATCTGTTTTTAATAATTTTAAATTGCCTTTTGCTGAAAAAATACTGAACCCTGATAAGCCATTTAATATCTCAGAAGGAAAGAAAACCTACAATAGAGAAAAAGCAGTTGCTTATGCTGATAAATATTGCGGTGCAGCATGGGGTAGCGGAAATAATTTTAAATATAATCCGAAGTATATGGATTATAATGGGGTAGGGGGCGACTGTTCTAACTATGTTTCTCAAGTATTAGGTGATCCTGAAGCAGGCGGTCTTCGTCAAGACGGATCATGGTTTTGCAGTATTCCCAAGTACGGGAGAGGCTCCGGTAGCCCGGCATGGGTAAATGCAGATGCATTAAAAAATTATTTGATTTATAACGGCAAGGCAAAAATAATAAAATCAGGTACTTACAAAGACTTAACAACTCCTTTAAAAGATACCGGTGTTATTCCGGTTTCAAAACTTTGCCTTGGTGATGTTATATGCTATGAAAAGGGCAAAGGTAATATAGATCATTTCGCTGTAGTAACCGGTTTTGATTCCAAAGGGTACCCATTAATTAATTCACATACAACTGATAGATATCATGTACCTTGGGATTTAGGTTGGGGAGATAAAAAAATTAGATTTTTCCTCCTACATATAAATTAAAATATGTTGATGTTTTTATTTTATTATAGAATTCAAAATTTATATGGTATATAATAGAATCAAATACTATTATTACATAAATTTAAAAATTAAGTTAAGAGGTAAAGTATGTTATTTATTGCAGGTGTATATCCCAAAAGGCAAGAATTAGATTATTATGAACCAATAATGTGCAGCTGCTGTTCAAAATACGGTCGTTATGAAAGCTTTATGGAATACAGTGTATTTAGCTTTTTTTTCATACCTTTATTTAAATTTCATAAAAAGTTCTATGCCAGAACAACCTGCTGCAACAGTTTATATTTAATAAAAAACAAAGAAAAAGGACTGATGATGGAAAGAGGACAAGGTAATAATGTTTTTCTGAAAGAAAATGACCTTGAACTGATACAAAAAGGAATTTCTTGCTGTTCCAATATGTGTCCAAACTGCGGTTATCAAGTGAGTGAAGAACATAAATATTGTCCAAACTGCGGAAAGAATCTATCATCATGAGCGCGTTTGTCATCCGCCGAAGCGAAGGTTCTAATTTATGAGGAGGAACTATGAACAAAAACAAAAAACCATGGTATAAAATCTGCCCACCGTGAGTGTTAATATATATCCTGCTGTTTGCAGGACTTAGTATAGCATATTTAGTGAAATATTTATTTCAATAAAAATTCCTATAAGGAGCATGCAAATGTGTAACATAAGAGTTAAAAGAGTATACACAGAATCATCTGAAGATGACGGCTACAGAATTTTAGTTGATCGTCTTTGGCCAAGGGGTATAAGTAAAGAAAAAATAAAAATTGATAAATGGGCAAAAGAAATAAGTCCGAGCAATGAATTAAGAAAAACATTCAATCATAACCCCGAAACAATGGACGAGTTTAAAGAAAGATATTTTTTTGAATTAGACAATAATGAACATTCTGCTGAGTTTGTTAATTTAATAAAAGATAAATTAATAGAAGGCAATGTGACATTGTTATATGCAGCCAAAAATGAACAATTTAATCATGCTATTGTTTTGAAGGAATGGATAGAGAAAATTAGTAAAGAATAAAATAAGGATGAAATTTTATATAAAATATCAGGTGAACTATGAAATTAAATTTATTTATAACTGCAATAACACCGGGCATAGCATTGGGGCTGACTTTTTATTTGTTTGACAGGCACGACAGAGAGCCCGTTAGGATGTTGTTAAAGGTGTTTATTATGGGTATGGTTTCAGTTATTCCAACAATAATTGTGGAGAATTTATTATTAACATTTAATGCGTTTGGAGGCATATTAGGAGCTTTCTACACAGCTTTTATTGTTGCCGGATTCACAGAAGAATATATGAAAAGACGTGTTGTTTTGAAACACGTATATTTCAATCCCGTTTATAATGAAAAGCTTGACGGTATAGTGTACTGTGCTATGTCAGCGCTTGGCTTTGCAACTATTGAAAATATTATGTATGTTGTTTTCAGATTTTCAGACGTTGAATCGATAGGATTTTATAGAGCAATTTTATCAGTTCCGGCACACATGCTGTTTGCAGTGACAATGGGATATTATCTCTCGCTTGCAAAGTTTTCTTCAACACCTGAACAACAACGTTATTTTTTAAAAAAATCATTATCAGTTCCCATTATACTCCACGGAATATTTGATTTTATTTTAATGTCAAAATTAGAAATATTAATGATATTTTTTATTCCGTTTGTAATTTATTTGTGGGTTGCAAATTTAAAGAAATTAAATGTGTATTACAAGGAATCGAAAAACAATGTAATCATTGATAATAATGAGTTTGACAACTTTGATGATATATAAAAGCGAAAGAGAGGACACATAGATATGAAAATTTTAGTGCTTACAGGAAGCCCCCATGCAAATGGTACAACTGCATTATTAGCAGATGAATTTTGTGATGGCGCAACTGAATCCGGCCATGATGTTGTTCGTATCGATACAGCAAAACTAAAAATCAATCCATGCATTGGTTGCAATCATTGTCGTAAAAACAACGGAAAATGTGTTTATGAAAATGATGATATGATTGAAATAATTCTACAATTATTAAATTCTGATGCAGTTGTCTTGGTATCACCGCTGTATTATTTCGGCATGACGGCACAATTAAAAAGGGTCATAGACAGATTTTACTCTGTTAATGCACTTCTTAGGGAAAGCCCTAAAAAACTATATTTGATAGCTGCCGGCGCAGATACCGACGATTGGGCAATGGACGGAATAAAATCTCATTACAAATGCCTGTGCAATTACCTTCACTGGCAGGAAGGCGGTACACTATTGGCTTATGGATTGGGAACAAGACATGATGCTGAAAGAAGCGAATATAAGGAAATGGCAAGGAAACTTGGCAAAGAAATATAGATAGTTTATGAAATAGCTCATATTAAAACGTGAGATTTTTTGTAACATATACAATTAAAAGAGAACTGGTAATTGTTGTTCAAGAACACTCTCTACTTACATTATACCATTATTTATATGTTATTTAAAGACTACTTTTTTTATAATTTCTACAATATAATGTTACATAAATCTAAAAAATATACGAGGTGGATCAGTATGAATAACAAACATGATGTCTTAGATAATGGGCCTTTCTTTCATGGTACTAAAGCAGAATTAAAAATTGGAGATTTATTAGAACCACAACACTTATCAAATTACCAAGACAAAAAATCCAACTATATATATTTTACGGCAACATTAGATGCCGCTAAATGGGGTGCTGAATTAGCAACATCTAAATCAAAGGAAAGAATTTATATTGTAGAACCATTAGGTGATTTTGAAAATGATCCTAACTTAACTGACAAAAGATTTCCGGGTAACCCTACACGCTCCTATAGGTCTAAATTTCCTTTGAAAATAATAGCTGAATTAGGTTCATGGGAAAGACATTCTGATGAGGAAATAAATCATATGCTTACATCTTTAAAAAAGTTAAAGGAACAAGGAACAGCTATAATATTCGATTAATCTTAAGAGGGGATTTTTGACTTGGCGCGATTGCTGAATAAGGAAAAACATCGTTATATGATAAAAAGTTGTGCTATAAAGTGGTGCAACTTTTTTTAATAATCATTTTTTTATACTCCTTGACAATCTCTAAAGATACCTCAATTGCAAATCGAAATGCAACCTTTCCGATATATAATTGAGATATATTTT
>CAYQYY010000009.1:0-157669 GCA_964421845.1 uncultured Clostridia bacterium | reverse complement strand
CCACAAATCCACAGTTTAAAATATTTAACTGTAACACATGTATTGTAATCCTACACAAAAAAATACACATATTAATAAATTCTTATTGATTTATGTGTATAAATGTGGTATCATTTGTATAAGATAAATAGGTAGTCGGCATAGCTGACACAAAGTTAAATATTAATTGTAATTACCCTGGCCATACAGGGTAATTATTTTTGTCTGTTCACTATTGCTACTACCAAAATTGCAAATGCAATCATTAGTGAAATAGCTTCGTATGTAGACAATCGCATCACCTCCTTATAAAAAGAGTTACCTCCTTTCAGTAGGATGGTTCAGCTATACCCTGTTACTACCTATTAAAATTATTTTACCATAATATTGAAATTAATCAACGAATTTTTACAAAACATTTTTTATTGTGAAAACTGCCAATTGGGTTCTGTCTCTTAAATCTAATTTTATTAATACTCTTGTAATATGGTTTTTAACAGTTCCTTGGCTTAAAAACAATTCTTCCGCAATTTCTTGATTGCTTTTGCCTTCTGCTATGAGTCGGCAAATTTCAATTTCTCTTTCTGTCAACAATTCAACCTTTGGATCTGTTGGTTTATCCACAGTATCCTTAGCTAACTGTGAAAATTTTTCTATAACTTTGACAGCAACCTCCGATTGTATAAGTGCCCCTCCGTTAAATACAGTCCTGACTGCTTTAGCTATTTCAGAAGGAGATGTGTCCTTTAGCAAGTATCCTGAAGCACCGTTTTTTAATGCATCATATATATATTGGTCATCATTGAATGTTGTAAGAACTATTATCTTTATATTAGGGAAATCTTTTTTTATCATTGCGGTTGCTTCAACGCCATTAACTTCAGGCATTTGAATATCCATGAGAACAACATCCGGTTTGTTCCATTTGCATGCTTCATACGCCTTCTTGCCGTTGTTTGCAGTTCCGCTTATTTCTATATCTTCTTCTGCTCCTAATATGAGCTTAAGACCTTGAATAAGAATGTCTTGGTCATCAACTAATAATACTTTTATCATATAAATAACCCCTAACTCTAAATCCGTTTTCTGATTTGAATTTTACTTTTCCGTTTAGTGCTTTTACTCTTTCTTTGATGCCTTTTATACCGAATCCTTCGTTTATAATATCTGCACCTGTGCCGTTATCTTCAATACTGAACCTTATTAAGCCATCCTCGTAGTTTAAATTAATCCATATATTCGTTGCTTTTCCGTGCCGAACGGCATTAGTCATTCCCTCCTGCAATATATGATACAAAGCTGTATTTACTTCATATTTTTGTGTTGCTTTTCCGCTTACTTTTAAATCTATTATAGTTCCCGTTTTTTCTGAAAAGTCGTCTATTAGCACTTGAATTGCTTTTTCAGGTAATAAAATTGAGTTGTTACCCCTTAAGGTTTCTACTACTTCTCTGATTCCCGTTAAACTGTCCTTTGCTGTTTTAATGGAATTATTTAAAAGTTCCATGGATTTTTTTGAATCTGATTTTAAATAATGCTCGGCCATTTGAAGCTGCATAATTAATGCAGTCATGTTATGACCTAAATTATCGTGTATATCTCTTGCTATTCTGTTTTTTTCCTCAATTATAGAAAGACGTCGCACTTCCTCTGTATATTCCTTTAGTTTTTTATGAGTATCCAACAACTCTCTGTACAAAATATCCTTCTTTTCCTTCTCAGTTTTATTATATTGTGCAAATATTGCAATTAACATTATTAATAAATTTATAAGTAAGAAAAATATCAATTGAGAAAAGCTTGATATATTGAATTTAAAATAAACTAAATAAATAAATTTAATCATGGAAAACACAGCTGCAACTATACCGGCGATTATTCCCCGTTTAACAGATAATGAAATTGATGATTCTAAAAGCACGATTATGTAAAATGAATGAAGAAAATAATTTATAAGTAATCTTGAATTCTGTTCTAAAAGAAATATAAGTACTGAATCTATGACAAATGAAATAAAATACAGCTTACTGTCTTTATTAATAAAATATTTTAACGTGCTATTGGTGATTAATGCTAAAAATAGAGATATGAGTACAACTAATCTTTGCTGCTGTGCATTTTCAAAATATAATGCAGAAAGAAATAGCAAAGTTAATACAATTGATTTAATTATATAGAAAGTTTTTTTGTTTTTTATCATAGATGCTCCCAATATTAGGAAAAATTAATAAAAATTTATTGATTTGTGTGTATAAATGTGATTATGGAAAGAGTTGACTCCTTTCAATAGGATGGATCAGCCATACCCTGTACTACCTATTTAGTATATTTTACCATATGCATATAATAATGCAAGATTTTTATAAATAAAAAAGAGATCCTTCGCTATGCTCAGTATGACACCGTCCTGAGATATTTAGCCGAAGAATCTCTTTATCTATTGCTTATCCATAGCTCATCTACTGCAAATCAATTGCTATATCAAGTTTCTCTCAACCACTTGTTTTACTACGAATGTTGCAACGTGGTTTGCGAAGCTTCCGGAACCAAAGCCGGCATCATAACCTAATTCCTGTGCTAATTCATGAGAAATACGAGGACCGCCGCAAACTAATATTATTTTATCTCTTAAGCCCTCTGCCTCTATCATTTCTACAAGCTGAGTAAGGTTAGCAATGTGGACGTCTTTTTGAGTTACTACTTGAGAAACTAATATAGCATCTGCTTTTACTTCTATTGCTTTTGCAATAAGTTCTTCATTAGGAACCTGGCTACCCATATTAATTGCATCAATTCCCTTGTATCTTTCAAGACCGTAATTTCCGTCAAAGCCCTTCATGTTCATGATTGCATCTATACCAACCGTGTGAGCGTCAGTACCTGTACATGCTCCAACTATTACAACATCTCTTTTAATATTTTCACTGATATAATTTTCAACCTCATGTCTATCCATGAATTCCATACTTACCTTTGGAACTTCTATAGTTGTATAATCAACTGTGTGAGTACATTTGCCATACATAACGAAATATGTGTATCCAACCCCTAAGTCCTTTGAATAAACTACAGCCGGATCATTAAATCCCATTTTTTCAACTAACTGTTTTGCTGCTTCACTTGCTTCATCGCCGCATGGCACAGGCAATGTAAAACTCATTTGAACCATACCGTCATTCAGAGTGTCACCGTATGGTTTTACCTTAGTTAAATCAACTTTTTGTATACCTTCCATTACCTGTCACCTCCTAACATTAAATCAATAAATGGGTTAAAGTAATTTTCATGTTTTTCTACAACGCCATTTAAGCCCTTACCACCTGTAAAGCTTCTCTTCACGCCACCGAATTTTCCTTTTTCTATTGTATCAAATATGCCTTCCTTTTCGATGTCAAGCAATAATTCTTGTGCTTTTGCCAAAACTTCCTGGGCTCTTTTTTGAATTTTGCCGTCTTTTTTAAATTCTACCTCTTCGCCTATATCTCTTGCGTTATTAAAAATATACTGAGCATTTTCAATTGAAAGCATTCTATCATGAAGATGAGGCGTGTGGATTGCTTCTGTCGGCATACCTAAAAGCTGGATTCCCTGATGAGTCCAAACAGAAATAAAGTTAAACATAGCATCCTGCAAATGTCCTTTGAATATATTTCCTGTCATGAACTTTGTGGGAGGCATATATTTTAATGGTGCTTTAGGGAATATTTCTCTTGCCATTTGTGCCTGTGCAAGTTCATACAAAAATCCGTTTTCAAGTGCCGGATTCATTTCAAATGCATGACCTAAGCCCATTTGTTCTTCGGGTATACCTGCTTTTAATGCAAATTGTTCATTTATAAACTGAGAAGCTAATACGGTATGAGCTTCTTCAACAGCATCTGCCGTTGTTAAATAGTTGTCTTCTCCGGTGTTTATAATTATTCCGGCAAAACCATTGATAATTCTTGAGAAATATTGATCAACCAATGTTCTTTGCATGTTTATATCTCTAAAAAGTATACCGTAAAGAGCATCATTAAGCATGTTATCCAATCTTTCCATTGCTCCCATTGCTGCTATTTCAGGCATGCATAGTCCTGAACAGTAGTTGCAAAGACGGATGTATCTGCCTACTTCTTCACCAACCTCATCAAGAGCTCTTCTCATAATTCTGAAGTTTTCTTGGGTTGCATATGTTCCTCCGAAACCTTCAGTAGTAGGTCCGTACGGAACATAGTCCAACAAACTTTGTCCTGTTGTTCTGATAACCGCAATAACATCAGCGCCTTGTCTTGCTGCTGCCTGTGCTTGAATAACATCCTCATAGATATTTCCTGTCGCAACTATTACATATAAATATGGTTTTCTGCCTTCACCTATTGTATTTAAATATTCATCTCTTTTTGCTCTGTTGTTTTTAATTCTTTCTACCATTTTTTCAGCAGTTTTATAAACTACTTCCATGATTTTCTGCTCATCGGCAATTGGCATTTTTGTTATGTCTATTTCACCTTTGCTTACTCCTTCAGCTATTTCCTGTGGAGTTTTTCCTGTCTGAACTATTGCATTTCCTAACCAAAATGCAACTCCTCTTGATAGTCCGCCGCCTTCTTTAATATTGTCAACTAATACATTCGGAAGCGGTTTGTCGATTTCATCTACACCGTCTACGCCCATTAACCTTGCAATTGTTCTTTCAACCGTCACGGTTGTGTTCTTATCGATGAATTGCTGAACGCTTTCCGCTATACGTCCTGCAGCTGAACGAGCACTGTCAATTAACTCCTGGTTTAAGTTTAATTTACTTTCCATGTTTCCTCCTTTATAAATAGTTTTCCGCGTCTTTTATAATTCCCTCATATATACCGGCCATCTTGGCTATTTTCAGAGCGTCTTTCGGTATATCTTTTTGATATTTAACCTCTATTAATCTATAATCCATATAGCTTGATATTTGTTCAATATTGTTTATTTGGAACAAATCCCGACTTTCGGGAAGCTTAAGTCCTGAAACCTGTAGGTTTTGAACTTCATCGTCATTTGCAACATTGTCATAGTGAGTTGTTAAGACCGTTATGCATGCTTTCTTTTTAAGATAATTAACAACTGCCTTTGTAATTGCATAACCCTCCTTCGGGTTAGTTCCTCCGGCAAGCTCATCAATCAATATTAAACATCTTCGATCTGAATTATCCAGTGCCTCTTTTAAATTAATTATTTCCGCTCCAAAAGTGCTTAAGCCCTTTTCAATGGACTGATCATCTCCCACTGAAATATATATGCTATCAAATAAGCAAACCTCTGCATATTCACACGGAATAAACAACCCAAAGCTTACCATAGCAGCAATCTGCCCTATCATTCTTAAAGATACAGTCTTACCACCCATATTAGCACCTGTGATACACACTACATTTTTTCTAAGATTAATATCAACAGGCACATATGGCTTACGTTTTTCCTTTAATGTTTTTTCAAGTTTAAGATTTCTTCCTTCTTTAACGGTTATTTTTAAATCCGTAGTTATTTCCGGCTCAATTGATCTTGTTTTCTGAGCATAATTTGCCTTAGCTATTATATAATCCGTTATACCTATTACTTGAATATTATTTTTTATTATATCATAATAACCTTTTATTTCCTTGGAAATATTTTGTCGAATTTTGAATTCCTCTTCTTCTTCATCATTCTTTAAACATTCCAATTTCTTTTCTAATTCATCTATACTCTCATTATTCTTAATTTTGAAAATAATATTTAAATAATTTTCCCCTGAAACTCTTAAATTGCTGTCATGTAATAATTCCTCTGTTTTTTCCTTTTGTGCTTTGCTGACAGTAACTTCATCCTTTAAATTAAATTTAATGTTATATTTTATTTCGATTTCTTCTTTGATTTTTTTCTTTAATACGATAACATCTTTATCTGCCTGTTTTTTTTCGGTTCTTATGGCTTTTAGTTTTTCAGAATATTCGTCATAAATATAAAATGTATTTAACCTTTCATTTGCAGGGTCTAACATTTCATATAGCTGTGGTAGGGGCGTTAATTTTAAATCCTTCATGGCTAAAATTTTTAAACTTTTATCCATTCTCTCTATTTGAATAAGGAAATTTTTAATTTCAAATAATTCAACTTCATCTAATACTTGATTAGCTTTAGCCCTCTCTAATGTTTCATATATGTTCTTTATATGTTTGAGCACATCAATGATATCACGCCTTTTGGAGCTTTCAATAAATGCCCTTATTTTATTGAATTCTTCTTTTAAGTCTGCCTCTTGACCTATCCTAAACGGCTTTGCTTCAGTTTTCACCTTGATACCATATTCTGTTATTGGTTTAATTTCATTAAAAATATAATCAAAATTTATATTTTTAATTGTACTCTCTGTCATAAATTCAGCCACTATTGTACCCCCGCAACCACATCTACTATTTTAACTCCATGAAGATATTTTTCCATTTCTGACTTAAATATTAAACTGTCGAAAAAATATCCCTCAGGAGATACAGGATTTAAGGTTACAGCCACAACATTTATGGGCTCCAATACTTCTACCTTAAGTCCCTTCCTCCTTAATTCATTCCAAACATTTACGTCTGCAAATATTTTTGTTCCATCCTCTATAATAATTTTAATGCCTCTTAAAAATTCATTGCCCTCTATATCCTTTAAAAAAGATGTTGTTAAAGCACCTTTAACGAAAACATGCGTTGTATTTTCATTAATTAATTCACTTATTTTTTTGCCACCGGTTATACTTGTTTCTATATCCGGTAAAAACACCTCTCCTGTATTCTGTACAATACATGTTTTAGTGTGTTTTTTAATTATTTTAAGCTTTTCACTGTCTGTTTGTTTTAAGGTAAAGCACTCTACTGAATGAGCTGTTTTTTCTAAGACCTTTTTCATATCCCTGCTTAAAACTGCCCCTGTTGCAATAATGCATGCATCGGTAATTACGGGAGATGATACTGCCTTCCTGTCAATAGCCCCATCAATAAATACAATTTGTGCTCCATAATGTTGAAGTCGCTTGCTTATCCTTTTCATGTCTAAGCCGATAACAGGTCCTGCAATCTGAATATTGCCTCTCTGTCTTATCTTAACTATTATGATTTCACCCATAGGAGTGCTTATACCTGTTGTCTCTAATATTTCTGTTTTGGCATCTGATAAAAGCAATGTTTTTTTAGCTGTTGCAACAATCATTCCTTCTGTAACCAAGATAGAAGGTTTCTGTGTTTGTGTAACAAGGTCTGTGCTTTCACCGTCTCGGCCGGTTGATGTGATGCCGATTGTTATTCCTAAATTTTCTGCTTCTTCTATGAGATAATTTAGCGTAACTGTCTTCCCTGCATTCTTTGCAAGACCTACGATGGATACTGATTTATAGTTGTTTTGTCTTATAGCTTCAATTATCTTCATAGTTACCTCTTATCATAATGCGCAGTCTAATTCACCAATGTATTTACTCCCTTTGGTCGTATACATTGGGAATTCGTTGCAAATGACCTACCACTATTTTTCTCTCCCTTACGGTCGGAAAAATAGGGTTAGGGCATCGCGCAGTCTCATTCACCCAATGTTTTAGCTCCCTTTGGTCGCAAACATTGGGAATTCGTTGCGAATGACCTACCGCTATTTTTCTCTCCCTTACGGTCGGAAAAATAGGGTTAGGGCATCTTTTACTTGTGTGTTCTTTCTCTTCTTGCTAATTTAGTTGGTTCAAGTGCTAATTCATTGCCTTGTAACAATCCGGCAACTCCTGTTAAAGGATCTTGTTTCTTGCCTTGACATACATCGCACACACATTCTAAATCAGGAATATGCGGTTGAGTATAAGTTGTAATTACGCCTTCATAGTTTCTTAAAATTACTTTGTCGGCTGATTGTGACAATACATAGTTTGGCATTACCGGAATCTTTCCGCCGCCGCCGGGTGCGTCAACAACAAATGTTGGTACAGCATAACCGGAAGTATGTCCTCTTAAGCTTTCAATTATTTCAATTCCCTTTGCAACAGGTGTTCTGAAATGCTCAATACCAAGTGAAAGGTCACATTGATAAATATAGTATGGTCTTACTCTGTTCATAACAAGCTTATGAACCAAATCTCTCATAATGTGAGGACAGTCGTTAACTCCTCTTAATAAAACTGATTGGTTTCCTAACGGGATACCTGCATCAGCAAGCTTTCTTAATGCTTCCATTGATTCAGGAGTAAATTCATTCGGATGATTGAAGTGAGTATTCAGCCATATCGGATGATATTTTTTAAGCATATTAACTAAATTGTCAGTGATTCTCTGAGGTAAAACAACCGGAGTTCTTGAACCAAGACGAATGATTTCTACATGTGGTATTTCTCTTAATTTTTTAATAATGTATTCTAATTTTTCATCAGAAACTAACAAACAGTCTCCACCTGATAACAATACATCTCTTACCACAGGTGTTTTTCTGATGTATTCAATACATTTGTCGATGTTATCCATTGAAACTTCATCATCACATTGTCCTGCAAATCTTCTTCTTGTACAGTGTCTGCAATACATTGAGCATTGATCTGTGATTAAGAATAAAACTCTGTCCGGATATCTGTGTGTTAATCCCGGTGCCGGTGAGTCAGTATCTTCATGTAATGGGTCAAGCATATCTGCTGCACTTACATGAGTTTCAGTAAATGTTGGTACTGCCTGCATTCTTATTGGATCTCTTGGATCTTCCTTGTCCATATGAGCTGCATAGTATGGAGTGATACCCATTCTGAATTTTTCAAGAACCTTAGAAATATCTTCTTCTTCCTGTTTTGTTATATTGATTATTTGTTTGATTTTTTCTACCGTGTCAATCCTGTTTTCAACTTGCCATTTCCAATCGCTCCACTCTTCCGGTTTTACATCCTTCCAAAGTTCGATTTCATTGTAATAAGCCATAATAATACCTCCAATATTTTGTTTTCTACATAGAAATTAGCCATACAAGGAGCTTGAGTTTAATTTTTCAAGCCCTATGGATGACATTTTATTGATTTATTTATTAAGCATAAAGTTTTGTGTACAATTCTCTTAATTCTTTGCTCTCTCTCATAATTTGAAGAGCTGTTTCAGCATGACCTTTTGTATAGCCGTTTCCAACCATCATGTTAACGTCTTTACCTACACCTTCAGCTCCTAAAGCTGCTTTAGTAAAGCTTGTTGCCATACTGAAGAAATAAACTGTTCCTTCATCCTTTGTTGCAAGGATTGCAGACATTTCACAGTTTGGTCTTGATACGCAGCTGATTACTAAATCACATAATTTACCGTCAGTTGCTTCCATAATTTTATCATATACTTCAATAGCATTTGTAGCATCACCTGAAATACAAACATCTGCTAAGCCAAGCTCTTTAACTGTTGCAAGGGAACTTTCTCTATGCGCCCAGCAAATAACCTTACCGGTAGGGCCGGCTATTTTCTTAGCTTCATATAAGCAAAGAAGTCCGGATTTTCCACCGCCCCCAAGAACTAATACTGTATCTCCTTTTTTAACTAATTTAACTGTCTGTGCAGGAGCTCCCGCTACGTCAAGTACTGACAAAGCAAGATTTTCCGGTATGTCTGAAGGAAGCTTTGCGTAAATACCACTTTCAAATAATATTGCTTTTCCTTTAATATCAACCTGATCAATTTCTTTTCTTACAGTTAGTATTTCATCAATTACAAGTGGTGTTAAAGATAAAGAAACCAATGTAGCAATTTTATCCCCAACCTTTAAATCAGTTTTACCCTCTAAGCCGGGTCCTACTTGTTCAACAGTTCCTATAAGCATTCCGCCTGAACCTGTTACAGGGTTTTGGTGTTTTCCTCTTTCAGCAACAATACCCTTCATAATTTCTTTAATTTTTTCTACATCGCCGCCGGCTTGATCACTGATTTGTGTAAAGCTTGCAGAGTCTACATTTAAAGTTTGTACATTTATCAATATTTCGTTGTCGTAAATTTCCATTGTGTTATCAACTTTAAGTGCGGGCTGTGGCAGCACTCCTTTTGGTTCAATTACTCTGTGTGTTCCGTATGGGTTTCCTTTTTTAAACATAGTTCCTCCTGAATTACATAAGTTTAGAATATTAATTTTATCCAACAATATTATAGTGCAATTATTATGCCAACTTTATAAAAATATTAAAACAGCTGTTTTTCAATAATTATATTAATTTTTTTAGGGCTTTAATTTTTAAGTGCCGAAAATTCAGCTTTTTGTATTGCTCATTAAATACTATTCTGATATAATATTATTAATATTAATGTGCTTAACATTAAATATTTATTCACATAATATATATTAAATGTTGATATTAAAATAAAGGGGCAAATAAATGGATAACAGACCTATAGGAATTTTCGATTCAGGAGTTGGCGGTCTTACCGTAATGAGAGAGATTATGGAACAACTGCCATACGAAAATATAATATATTTAGGAGATACGGCAAGGATCCCTTACGGTTCTAAATCTGATCAAACCATAAGAAAATATGCTAATCAGTGCTCATCCTTTTTAATGAGCAAGGATGTAAAAACGATAGTTATTGCTTGCAATACGGCAAGTTCAATAGCACTTGACCATGTACAACAGAATTTCGACCTTCCTATATTAGGGGTTATAGACCCGGGAGCAAGAAGTGCTGCAGCTGCAACCGAAAATAAAAGAATTGGTGTAATAGGAACAATTGCAACAATTAACAGCAATGCATATCAACAAAAAATTATGGAATATCTGCACGATGCAGAGGTAATCGGTATTCCCTGCCCTCTTTTTGTACCTATTGTTGAGGAAGGATGGGAATATTCAAATATTGCTGAATTAACCGCAGAAAAATATTTAGATGAACTGATTGAGCATGAAGTAGATACTTTAGTTTTAGGATGCACCCATTATCCCATATTGAGGTATACAATAAGAAAAGTTGTTGGACCAAACGTGAAATTAGTAAATCCTGCTTTTGAGACAGCAAGGGATTTAAAGAAATTGTTAGAAGAAAACAATATACTTAATGAAAACTTAGGTAAAGCCAAATACGAATACTATGCCAGCGACGCACCTGAGCGCTTAAGAAGAATCGGAGGCAATTTCTTAAAAAAGGAAATCGACAACCTATATGAAATTGCAATAGATAAACTATAAGAAAGGGGACGAATATTGAATACAAAAGTAAAAATTACAACTACTCAAATAATCGATGAAGTAGGTAATGAAGATAAAATAGAGCTGTTAACCGAAGCAACTAAGGAGTATAACGGTGAAGCTTTCATAATAGATTATGACGAAAGTGAAATTACGCAAAATGAAGGAAGTAAAACAAGGTTAAAAATTTATAAACATAAATTAATAATGATAAAAATGGGGTCCTTCTCCACTAAAATGGAATTCGAAGAAAATAAAAGCTATACCAATATGTATGTAACACCTTACGGAAGCTTTGATATAAGCTTCAATACTTTGTTATATAATTATTCTCTTGATGAATATGGAAAAGGTTCTGTTTATATTGAATATAAAATTATTTTTGGCGAAGCAGAAGAAAGTTTAAACAAAATAATCATTGATATTAATTAAACAAACTTTCTGTCTTTTTATACAAACACGAACATTACCGCCTATTTTTCGGCATGATGTGCTTAATTTCTGGCACTAACGAGGAGATTTTATGGAGATAAAATATTTTGATGCTTTAATACAAGCAATAGACATAATAAATGATGGAATTCACATAGTTGATGCAAGCGGTAAAATTGTATATTATAATATGGCGGCTAAACAGCTTGATGAAATTGATGTAGATAAAGCCATAGGAAGGCATATTTTAGAGGTTTACCCCTCGCTTACTTTTGAGACAAGTACATTGTTAAGAGTTTTACGAACAGGTAAACCAATTTATAATGTTGAGCAAAATTTTATAAATTATAAAGGTGATAAAATATCTACCTTAAACTCAACAATTCCAATATTTTATAATAACAAGATTTTAGGAGCTCTTGAGGTTTCAAGAAACATCACTAAGGTAAGAGAATTATCAGAAAAAATAGTATACTTGCAAAAAGAATTATATGAAAAAAATGAAAATCACGGCAAGCCATCTAAACCATCGGCAAAATACACTTTCTTAGATATTATAGGTCAAAATAAAGAAATGCTTAAACTAAAATCCTTGGGACTTAAGGCAGCAATATCAGATTCGCCTGTTATGATTGCCGGAAGCACAGGCACCGGTAAAGAGCTTTTTGTACAATCAATTCATAATTCCGGTAACAGAAAATACAAGCCGTTCATAGCACAAAACTGCGCAGCACTCCCTTCGAATCTTTTGGAAAGCATATTGTTTGGTTCTGTAAAAGGTAGCTTTACAGGTGCTGAAAACAGACCTGGGTTGTTTGAACTTGCAAACGGAGGAACTTTGTTTTTAGATGAAATTAATTCCATGCCATTAGAGCTTCAAACAAAGCTGTTAAGAGTTATACAGGACGGCAGAGTTCGAAGGGTTGGTTCAAGCAGCACAACAGACGTGGATGTAAGAATTATATCGGCTATCAATACTGATATAAATAATGTAGTTGAAACAAAACAGATTAGACAGGATTTATTTTTCAGATTGAATGTTATAACCTTGGTAATACCTGAGTTATCAAAAAGAAAAGAAGATATACCAAGCTTAGCTGATCATTTCATTAAAAAATATAATGATAAATGTAATAAGTTTTTCAGAGGTATTTCAAGAGAGGTATTAGATATATTTTTAGATTACAGCTGGCCCGGAAATGTAAGAGAATTAGAACATGCAATTGAAAGTGCCATTTCTTTGTATGACGGTGAAATTATTAGAGAAGAGCATCTTCCATTCCAGTTTAAAAATTATCAGATAAATAATAGTTTTATAATGGATACAAGCACTATACAACCACTGAGCCAAGCAGTTGAAAGAGTTGAAAAGGATATAATTTTATCTGCATTGGAACAAACAGATTACAATATTTCAAAGGCGGCAAAATTAATTAACATACCAAGGCAGACGCTTCAGTATAAACTTAAAAAATTAGATATACCCTGTTAACAATAGATTTGGGCGCCTTGCGCGCCCTTTAATCTTTTATAATGCTAATCCATCGCTACTCTATTGATGTTGCGTAAGTCTTTGTTCTGTCTGTTGAGTTAACACCGGTGTTTTCCACCTTGCCCTTTTCTATGAATTCAAATATTTTTGATTTTAATTTGATATCTTCTAAACCCCTCTTGGTTTTAATAGCTTCTATTTCCTCCTTAGTTAAAACTTCCTGGAGTTTTTTTTCAGTTTCTATATCAAATACCGGTTCTGCATTTTTATCCTTACCGAAGTCTACAAAGCAAAGGGGTGGAAACATAACACACCACCAATTGTTACCCGCTGCCTCACCTATTTCAATTCTTACGGCATCGTAGTACCCTTCCGGCAAAACTATGTCCTCGTATATTTTCCTCGGAAACTTGTAATTGCCGTAATATACATTAACTTCGTAATTATAGCCCTCCTCATTAATAATTGATTCAGCTTCAACTCTGATTTCATTTATTTTTTCAATTATCACAAATTCACTTTCATCTTTTGATGAAATGTTTTCAAATTCATTGTTAAATTTATTTATTATCTTATTTCTTACCTTGTATTTAAGCTGCTGATCATATACTGTGTCTGAATTTGCTATTACGTGTAACCTGATTACCTTGTCATTTATTTTAGCCATACCGGTGTATGCTTCAACCGTATAGGCAACTGCCATCGAAATAATTACAAATATGGCTGCAATAATTATTTTTTTATGATATTTCATTAGTCCTCCCTTTATTTTTAAAACAATTATTTCACTAAACCTGTGCTTTTAATTACCATGTCTAAGTGTATATTTATATCTGCTGCTTCAAAAACCTCGTCGTATCTATCGGCGATTTTTTCATAGTCATGTTTGTGATACTTATATAAATCTTCTTTAATTTTTAACAAATCTGTTCTGTAAGAATGCTGCAACTTATCTAAGGTTTTTTCGGCAATTGTTAAAACACTTTTTGTTGCTTCTTCTTTGATTTTATTCATATAACCTTTATCTTCAAGCTTATTGCTTCCAATAATGAATGAATCTATATAGCTTTGTAAAGTAACATAATAGTCAACCGTTAATTTATCACCCTTTAAGCTCATATTCTTTGTCATGATTATATCCACGGCGCCTAACGAAACATTAGTTCCCTCAACCGTAATATTTACATTTCTTATTTTGGCCCTACCCGGTTTCAATAAAACCATAATTGCAGAAACTTCATCGGGTTCTAAAAATCCTTTTAATTCATATTCCTTAAAAACCCCCGCTCTTTCAACTTTTAAACTTTTATCATTAATTTCCACAACGGGAACCATTACATTTCCTGTTTTCCCAAGGTCCAAAATTGCCTCATCGAACGTATAAATATCCTGGTAGCTTTCTCTTTTTAGTTTAATAAGCATTTCGCTTAAAAATCTACCTACTATAGGATTGCTTGGAATTTCAGTATTTATGATATCTTTTGCCTTTCCTTTTGCTACGCAGATTTTAACCCTTCTGTTCATTTGAGGTGAACGCTGGATCTCATCAAAAATTCTTTTGACTGTTTCAGAATCTCTTGCCACGTCCTCTCCAAGCACAATTACCTGCATTAACCTGTCTGAAATTGCTTTTTCTGAATGGAGGTATGCCGTTGCATAAAAGTCCGCAAAATTTGTTGAGTCCCTTGTATAAACCAATCTTTGTTCTTCGCTTCCCTCGTTTATTTTTGGAATTTCGGAAGTAAAGGTTAAATTCTTGGCATTTTTATCAATCCCCATTGCAAACAAATATTCCCTTTTATTCATTTCAATGCTGTCCCAACAACCGGTCAACATTAATGATGTTATTATTGTTATAGCTAAAATTTTTATATTTTTCATGATGACAAACCCTTTTGTTTTATTCTGTCTGCTAATGCTGCTATTAGCGGAATCGATAAATTTAACCCGCTAAGCACAATTATGGGCCATTGAATATACGGGAACATCATATACATTCCGGGCAGTGCAGCTGCCATAACATATAAAATAGGTATTTGAATATAGATGAAATATCCGTTTTCTCTTGTTTTAAATGTTTCCTGCATAGCCATGTTTGTAAAATAAGCTATTATGCATATACAAGAAAATGTAACTATAATTTGAAAGCTTAACCCCACAATTTCTGTACTTTCAAAGAAAAACCCCGGTATGTTAACATACTTCATAACAGATATGAACGGCCATACCAAGTGTACCGATTCCTTAATACCAAACTTGACAATTATCAGTAAATAACATGCAACATACAAAATTGCGCTAAATATTATAAACTTTCTGCTTATTCCCTTATTATTTTCTTGAATTGTTACCCTACTGTTAGAAAACAACAATATTGAAAAACCAAAGAATCCAAGTAAAGCCCCCGGCACTGATTTTACAACCCCCGTCAAATCAGCAGGGTATATAGGAAAAATATTTGAATAATCAGCGTAATACGTTGAAAATATTATTATGAGCAAATATGGTATAAAAGCAATCAAAACGGTTAACGACGCAATGTTGGCAATTGTCTTTATTCCCTTCTTTGTGGCATAGCTTGCTGTCAGCAATATTACAATAATTATTGAGCTTAACGGCGTTCTGAAAAGCATCATCAACTTTATTTGTTCGGAGAAATCCTTAAGTAACATGCTGTTTGCTGTTAAAAACATGAGTATGTAATATATTCCTGTTAACCTTGATAAAAATTTAGGGAAAATTTTATTTGATATACTTAATACAGAATCATCCTTATATTTAAGCATCATCTTATTAATAGGTCTAAGAGAAAAACATAATATTAAAGCTGCGATTATTATTGTCATCCAGCCCACAGGTCCGTCAATTTCAGATAACAATAAAGGCATCAAAATAGATTGAAATGCAAATGACACTAATATTAAAATTGATAGGTTTTGATATGGTGTAATTTTTTCATCAAACATTTATCTTCCCTTCCCCTTTTCAACCTGCAAATATTTTGGTTTTCGTACTAAATTATTAATTTTTGGTCTTATTACAGTATCCTTTAGATCCTTTCTTCTCTCAATAAAATGAGTCATAGGTGTCAAATAAGGAACACCAAAGCTTTTTAATGTGCACAGATGGATAATTAATATGCATAATCCGATTGATATTCCGAACAATCCGAAAAATGAAGCAATTATTATAAAACCAAATCTTATCATTCTAAGTGATGTGCTGAAATTGTAGCTTGGTATCGCAAATGAAGCGAGCCCTGTCAATGCAACTATTATAACTGCAATCGGAGTTATTAATCCCGCCTCAACAGAAGCTGAACCAATAACCAAACCGCTTACTAAACCAATTGTAGAACCGACCGGGGTTGTAATTCTAAGTGAGGCCTCTCTCACAAGTTCCATAACCAATTCCATTAAGAGTGCCTCAAAATATGGCGGGAAAGGTACATTGGCTCTTGAAGCAGCCACATACAGTGCAAGCTGAGTGGGAAGCATATTAGGATGAAATTGTGTTACAGCCACATAGATTGCAGGCAGCATCATAACTATAGGCAGTGCTATGTATCTTATCATTCTTATTAAACAGGCCAACATCCATCTTTCATAATAATCCTCGGAGGACTGCATAAATGATACAAAGGTTGCCGGTGCCATTAAAACTGAAGATGAATTATCAACCGCTATTACAACTCTTCCTTCAAGAAGTGCGGAAGCAACTGCATCAGGTCTCTCTGTGTTTTCAATTTGAGGAAACGGCGAATATGTATCGTCCTCAATCATTTCCTCTATGTATGAGCTTTCTAATACTGCTTCTATATTAATGTTATTAATTCTTTTTTCAACTTCGTCCAAGACGGTTTTATTTACAACATCCTCTATGTACAATACTGCCAAATCCGTCTTTGATCTTGTTCCTACCTGCATATATTTTACTTTTAATCTTGGATCCCTTATTCTCCTTCTTATAAGGGTTATATTGATTTTCATGGTTTCAATAAAACCATCTCTTGGTCCCCTTATAAGAGTTTCTGCTGCCGGCTCCTGAATTCCCCTTATGGGCCATCCTCTTGATGAAAGCCATATTGCTTTAGAACAGGTATCTATGAACAAAATTGTTTCACCTGACAGCATTTTATCCACACATTCCTGCAATGTTTGCAAAGTACCTACCTCAGTTATGGCAATGCTTGTCTGCATAATTGCATTTTGCAATTCTTTTTCGGGACTTTTTTCAAAGCTTTCTATATTAACTTGCTCCATCAAAGCTTGAACCGCATACTCGCTGATTGAATCCTTTGTTGTCATTCCATCAACATAATTAAGCAATATATCTATCTTTTTGTTTTGTCCTATATTCATGTTGCGAAAAATTATATCATTAGTATCCTTAAATACTTCTTTTAATATTGCCTCATTCTTTTTTATATCCGCATCAATTTTTATATTAGCTAATTCTTGATAAATACTCATAATATCTCCTATATGTTTTTAGTTATTATTGCAGCTATTGCAATTAATCCATATATAATTCCCGTATATTTTACAATTTTATAATCAACATGAAAATTTTTCTGCTTAAGACCTTTACTTGTTTTAAAAATTAAAATATAGCTTATAATTAAAAAAATTATAATTACATCGATGTTTATAATTGGTTTTATATGATTTATAAAAGACATAATATCTCCCTTTTAAAAATTCTGACAGGGACATCCTCATCCCACAAAGACTATCCCTTGAAAGGAGGTGCGTCCCTCTTCCTTTATAGTAATATTTACAAAAATTGTACTTTTATACTAACAACTTTTAATTTATGGGACAAACTGCAAAAAAGGTAAGCCCTCTCCCAGGAATCACTCGAATCGATATACATATTATTTGCTTAAAAGTAAATAATATGCTTTATAAATCAAAGTTGGAGGTATTATGTGAAATACATAGGGAAAAGCATACCTAAAATCGATGGGTACGAAAAGGTAACGGGTACCGCTAAATATACAACAGATTATGTAGATAAAAATATGCTCTATGCCAAATTACTTATAAGTCCCCATGCTCACGCTAAGATAATATCTATAAATATAGATAAAGCAAAAAACATTCCCGGAGTTAAAGCAATTTTAACAGGTGATGACTGCCCTTTGTTAGTTGGGGTTTTGTTAGAGGATAGACCGATTCTTGCAAGAGGTAAGGTTAGATATCACGGAGAGCCGGTTGCTGTGGTTGTGGCTGACAGTGAGCTAACAGCAGAAAAAGCGGTTCAGGCAATAGAGGTTAAATATAATGAATTACCTGTTATCAATTCTTGCTCACAAGCCTTTGAATCAAGCGATGTATTGGTTCATGATGATATAAACAATTATAGAATTTTAAAACCTGTTTCACCAATCCCAAACACTAATGTAGCTAACTTAGTAAAAATAAGAAAGGGAAACATGCAGTTCGGCTGGAATGAAAGTGACTTTACGGTTGAGGCGATTTTTTCTCTTCCTCAGTCTGACCATGTGGCTTTAGAAACAAGAAATGTCAGGTGTGAAATAAAAAAAGACGGCACAGTTGAAATAAATACATCCTCTCAAGCACCCTTTGTTGTAAGAAAATATATTAGTGCATATTTTCAAATTCCAATGGGCAAAGTTGTTGTAAATACACCGTATGTGGGCGGTGCCTTTGGCGGTAAAGCAGCAGTTGATTTAGAGTACATAGCCTATCTTGCTTCAAAAGCAGTTGAAGGTAAACTGATTAAAATTGTTAACAGCAGGGAAGAAGATATGATAACGTCACCTGTAAAATTAGGTTTGGAAGCTAAGATAAAGCTTGGTTGTTCAAAGGATGGAATACTAAAAGCTGCTGAATTAACTTATTTAGTCGATATTGGCGCTTATTCAAATATGGGTGTTGGAATTACAAGGTCCATCGCCACAGACTGCACAGGGCCTTACAATATAGAAAATGTATACTGCGATGCATACAGCATGTACACAAATCATCCCTTCGTAACATCATTTAGGGGTTTTGGTCATGGAGAATTTACTTTTGCCATTGAAAGAACAATGGATATGTTAGCGCAAAAAATTGGAATTGATCCCTTTGATTTTCGTATGAAAAACGCGATTAGAAGCGGTGATACTTCTCCTACAATGACTGATCTATCTGAAAGCAATTTAGGAAATTTAAATAAATGTTTAACAAGGTTAAAAGAAATAATGAATTGGAATCCGGATAATATTGTTACAGATTTAGGTAATGATAGAGTATTTGTTAGAGGAATAAGCTGCTTATGGAAATCTCCATCAACTCCAACCAATGCCGCATCCGGCGCAATAATTTCCATGAACCCGGATGGCAGCATAAATCTTAATATTGGTTCAGTAGAATTAGGTCCCGGAACAAAGACGGGATTCACTCAAATGGCTGCTGAAAAATTGGGCTTGGAGGTTAACCAAGTTCATGTAAATATAGATGTAAACACTGCGACCAGCCCTGTTCATTGGAAGACAGTTGCAAGCATGTCAACATATATGGTTGGAAGAGCAATAGAGGAAGCTGTCAAAAATACAATAAATGAAATTAAAAAAATGGGAAGTGCTGTATTAAGGTGCCCAACTGATGATTTAGAGGTTGGACACGGAAGGGTTTATATAAAGGATGAACCGGAATTTTATATTGATTTAAAGGATTTAGCCCATGGCTATCAATATCCCAACGGCAATTCCATAGGAGGACAAATAATAGGTCACGGCAGCTACATTATGAGACATCTGTCAAAGTTAAATACTGAGACAGGAGCCGGTAAATCCGGTCCTACCTGGACAGTGGGCGCTCAAGGAGTAGATATAATTTATGATAAAAAAAATTATACGTATAAAGTGATAAAAGCATATTCGGTAATTGATTCCGGACTACTGATAAATCCTTCTTCTGCAAGAGGTGTTGTAATGGGAGGAATGGCAATGGGATTAGGATTAGCTACAAGAGAAGGTTTCATTTTTAGTGACAAGGGAATCATTGAAAATAATCAGTTAAGAAATTATAAATTGATAACCTTTGATGAAAATCCTGAGTATATTATTGATTTCATCCAAACCGGTCAAATTGACGCTTTTTACGGTGCCAGAGGAATAGGCGAACATGGATTAATAGGGATGCCCGCTGCTTTAGCAAATGCAATTTCATCTGCGGCAGAAATTAATATCAGCCAATTGCCTATTTTACCTGAAACAATTTTTAAAATGAAGGAGATTGTAAAATGATATCTTTTGATTTTGAATATTATAGACCAACTTCTATAGAGGAAGCAGTAAATTTGTTCATAGATTTGGATAGCAAAAATAAACATCCTATTTATTACGGTGGTGGTACAGAAATAATTTGCATGGCTCGTTTAAATAAAATTTATACCGATGCAATCATTGACATTAAAGAAATACAAGGATGCAAGGATATAAAACTAAATGACAATAAAGTAGAAATAGGTGCTGCTGCCACATTAACCGAAATTTGTGAACAAGACGCTTTACCAATCCTAAGTAAGGTTCTAAAAAATTTAGCTGACCACACTTCAAGGTGCAAAATAACAATAGGAGGAAATATTTGCGGTAAAATTCCATACAGAGAAGCTGTATTACCGTTAATGCTTTGTGAAAGCACTTTGGAAATAAACGGTCCAAACGGCTTACGAACTGTTAATGTAAATGATGTTTTTCATAAAACATTAAAATTAAATAAGGGTGAGTTATTAACGCGAATTATAATTGATAAAGAGTATAGCTTAATTCCTTTTATGTCTATTAAAAAAACAAAACATGAAAGGGTTGATTATCCGTTAATAAGCATCGCAGCCATTAAAAATAAAAATAAAATTAAAGTCGGCTTCAGCGGTGTATGCTCCCATCCTTTTATGTTAGATAAAATTAACATGAAAAAATTAGAAAAATCTTTACCGGAACCAATTATATCTGATAATTTGGGTTCTTCAGAATACAGGAGCTTTGTATTAAACAATGCTTTAAATGACATTATGGAAGGGTTGGAGGCGCTACATGTATAAACTGTTAGAAAAATCATTGATTGAGCTTAATATAAACGGTGAAAACAAAACAGCAGCCATAAGATCTGCCGATACACTTTTATATATACTTCGTAATGAGCTTGGGCTTCTTGGAACAAAAAACAGCTGTGAAAACGGCGACTGCGGCACCTGTACCGTATTAGTGGACGGTTGGCCTGTAAAGTCATGCATAATGCTTGCTGTTGAAGCTGTTGGACACAAAATAACAACTATAGAAGGGCTTAAAAATACTCCCATACAAGCAGCATTTTTAGATAAATTTGCATATCAATGCGGTTACTGTACCCCGGGATTCATAGTAACATGCCATTCATTAATTAATAATCATCCTAATGCCGATGATGAAACAATAAAGGAATGGCTGGAATCTAATTTGTGCCGCTGCACAGGATATGAAGAAATAAAAAGTGCGGTTAAGAAAGTTTTAGGTTAATAAGCAGGGAGATTCTGAAAGCGTAGCCATCAGAATCTCATTTTTAATTCATATTATACTTTTGTTTTTTTCGCACCAATGTTGATATATCAATTCCAAGTTTTGAAGCAGCTTCCTTCATATTTTTAGTAGAAGCTAAAGTAGTTTCTATAATTACCTTTTCGTAATTATCCATCTTTTCTTTAAGAGTTTTATCCTCTGACAATAACCTATATTGGGTATCTGATGATTCATTTAGCATAAGCTGTTCTCTGAACAAATCCATGTCTATGCATACTTCATCAATCATTAAAACCATTCGTTCAATAATGTTTTTAAGCTCTCTTATATTTCCCGGCCATTCATAAACCAAAAAATTTTCCAAACAATTTATTGTGAAGTAGCAGTTCTTACCATATTTATTGTTATAATATTCTAAAAATTGTTGAGCCAAAGGTATGATATCCTCTTTTCTATGTCTTAAAGGAGGAATAATAAAAGTTACAACATTTAATCTGTAATATAAATCTGCCCTGAATTTCTTTTCCTCAACAAGTTGCTTTAAATCAACGTTTGTTGCAGCTATAATACGTGCATTAAATACTACGGGAGTTATTCCGCCTATACGATAAAACATTCTGTCATTAATAGCACTTAAAAGTTTTACCTGCAATGTATAAGGCATATCACCTATTTCGTCTAAGTACAATATTCCATTGTCTGCTTCTTCAAACAATCCTTTTTTGCCGCCCTTTTGAGCTCCGGTAAAGCTTCCTTCCTCATATCCAAACAATTCTGATTCAAGTAAATGTTCAGGAATTGCGCCACAATTTATTTTAATAAACTTACCGTTATTACGGCTGCTTATATTATAAATATATGTCGCTATAAAATCCTTTCCCACACCTGTTTCACCAAGTATTAATACTGTGCTGTCCACATTAGCAATTTTTTTCGCCTTTTTATATATAACTTCCATTTTCTCATTATTGTTAATCAGCACCGTTTCATTATCAGTAATTTCTGTTTTGATTTTATAGTCATTAAATTCATTATTTATAATAAATAAGTTTTTTTCTTTGGTTATATTTTTCATTAAAACATCAAGCTCTGATACATCCCTGATAACAGCGATTGTTTTAACTAATTTACCGCTTTCATCAAAAATCGGTGAGCCGGAAACCAAACACCTTTGACCTTTATAATAATTATTAATGGTTGAAACAGGTCCTTTTGTTTCTATTACTCTTGCACAGCAGGAGTTTGGTAGCACGTCACTTTTCCTCAAATCATAAACAGACTTACCTATTATTTGTTCTCTCATAAGTCCGGATAAATTTAAGAAAGCATCATTAACATATGTTGTTATGCCTTTATCGTCTGTTATATAAATTCCGTCATTTAATTTATTAAGCATTTCGTTATACAAATATTGCTGGCTGCTCAATCTTTTTATTTGTTCTTCTAATTCAGGATTTCTTTGATTCATCATTTTCCTTTACATTAACATTGATATTTTTTATACTGTATGATAGTATATAGCTACAATATATAATTAATATTATATATTCAGATATGCAAAACTGCAATAAATATTTTAATAAAATATGCATAACTGCATATATGATATAATATTATTTAACTGTTAAATACTTTATTTGTTGAAAATAAAACAATTAAATTAATTCATACAATTGGCATGATTTTTGCTTATTATTTATGCAAATAAAAATTTAGGAGGAAGAATATGAAAAAAGCAGTTATCGTTTCAGCTGCAAGAACACCAATTGGTGCATTCGGCGGTGTTTTAACACCATTATCAGCTGTTGATTTAGGCGTAATAGCAGCAAAAGAAGCTATAAAAAGAGCTAAAATTGAACCTTCACAGGTAGAAGAAGTTTATTTTGGTAATGTTTTAGGTGCAGGATTAGGACAAAACGTAGCAAGACAAGTTACACTTGGTGCAGGTATACCTGTAGAAACACCGGCACTTACAATTAATATGGTTTGCGGCTCCGGGTTAAGAGCGGTAAGCATGGCAGCACAATTTGTTGAAAGTGGACAATGCGATATAATATTGTGCGGTGGTACTGAAAGCATGACAAATGCTCCTTATTTATTGCCAAAAGCAAGATGGGGACATAGAATGGGCGATGGCAAAATTGTAGATTACATGGTTTATGACGGATTAACAGATGTTTATAACCAATATCATATGGGAATCACTGCTGAAAACATTGTAGAACAATGGGGTCTTACAAGAGAAGAATTAGATAGAATTTCTGTTCAAAGTCAAAACAGAGCAGAAGAAGCTCAAAAATCAGGAAAGTTCAAAGAAGAAATAGTTCCTGTTGAAATACCTCAAAGAAAAGGTGACCCAATTGTTATAGACACAGACGAATATCCAAAACACGGAACAACAATGGACAAAATGGCTAAATTAAAACCTGCATTTAAAAAAGACGGAACAGTTACTGCAGGTAATTCATCAGGAATAAATGACGGTGCTGCAGCTTTAATTATCATGAGCAAAGATAAAGCAGAAGAACTTGGTTTAGAATATTTATGTGAAATAGCAGGATATGCTTCAGCTGGAGTTGATCCCAAAATAATGGGTATAGGACCTGTTCCGGCAACAAAAAAGGCCTTAGCTAAAGCGGGATGGACTGTTGGAGATTTGGATTTAATAGAAGCAAACGAAGCATTTGCAGCTCAAGCAGCGGCAGTTACAAGAGATCTTGGTTTAAATGAAGAAATAACTAATGTAAACGGCGGCGCAATAGCTCTTGGACATCCTATCGGAGCATCAGGAGCAAGAATCCTTGTATCACTAATACACGAAATGGCTAAGAGAGATTCTAAAAAAGGTCTTGCTACATTGTGTATAGGCGGTGGAATGGGAACAGCGCTTTTAGTGGAAAGAAAATAAGTTAATTTTTTAGCTATATAAATATAAATTTTGTCATTCTGAGCGTTAGTGAAGAATCTCATTCTTCACTGCGTTCAGAACGACAGTAAATAATCTCATTTTTTAGTTTCGCTTGATAAAAAAATGTCAAAACTGACAAAAATATATTAAAATAGAAAGGAAGATAATATGATTAACAAAATAATTTCATTAAATGAAGCTGCTGAAAAAGTACAAGATGGCATGACCATAATGGTTGGCGGTTTTTTAGCAAATGGTACTCCGGAAAACTTAATCGATGCATTGGTAGAAAGAAATGTTAAAAATTTAACTCTTATTTGCAATGATACCGGCTTCCCGGATAAAGGCGTCGGAAAAATGGTAGTGAATAAGCAATTTAAGAAAATGATTGCTTCTCACGTTGGAACAAACCCTGAAACTGCAAATCAGATGAACTCAGGCACAACAGAAGTTTGCTTAACACCACAAGGTACATTGGCTGAAAAAATAAGATGTGGAGGTAATGGCCTCGGTGGATTCTACACACCAACCGGCATAGGCACTGAAGCTGAAGAAGGTAAAGAGAAAAAAGTTATTAATGGAACAGAATATATATTTGAAACTCCATTAAGAGCTGATGTAGCTATTTTAAAAGCATCAGTTGTTGATAAAAAAGGCAATATGGTTTTTAATAAAACTACTAAAAATTTCAACCCAATTATGGCAACTGCAGCCGACTTGGTAATAGTTGAAGCTGACAAAATTGTTGAAATAGGAGAAATTAATCCGGAACATGTTATGTGCTCAGGAATATTCGTAGACTACATAGTTGGAGGTGGAAAATAATGAACGAAAAAGCAGTAATAGCAAAAAGAGTTGCAGAGTTGTTGCATGACGGAGACGTAGTAAATTTAGGTATTGGGCTTCCTACAATGGTAGCAAACTTCATTCCTGAGGGAATGGATATAACATTCCAATCCGAAAACGGATTTTTAGGTTTAGGACCTGCACCGGAACAAGGAAAAGAAGATTGGGAGTTAGTTAATGCAGGAGGAATGCCTTCATCAATCGTTCCCGGCGGAATGTTCTTTGACAGCGGTACATCCTTTGGAATCATAAGAGGCGGTCATGTAGATGCTACAGTTCTTGGGGCAATGGAAGTTGATGAAAAAGGCAATCTTGCAAACTGGAAGATACCCGGAAAGATGGTTCCCGGAATGGGAGGAGCAATGGACTTAGTAGTTGGTGCTAATACAGTAATTATAGCAATGGTTCATACTCAAAAGGGAAAACCAAAAATTTTAAAACAATGTACACTTCCATTAACAGCAAAAGAACAAGTTGACATTATTGTAACAGAAATGGCTCTTATGAGAGTGACTGATAAAGGCTTGGTTCTTGAAGAATTAGGACCGGAAGCAACAGTTGAAGATGTTATAGCTGCAACTGAAGCTAATTTAATAATATCACCAAACTTAAAACGCTTTGGTATAGATAAATAAATTTGACATATAAAAAAACAGGATTTTTCCTGTTTTTTTATATTGGAGGATTTATGATAAATCTGCCGGTTTTGTTTTGAGAGTTATGGAAACTTTTTGTTCATTACCATTTCTTAAATATGTTAATTCAACATTGTCACCATCATTATATTCATAAAGATTTCTTTTCAAATCTTGCATGCTTTTTATTTTATCCCCATCTATTGCAATAATAACGTCTCCAGGTTGTAAACCGGATATTGCAGCAGGTGAATCTTTTATTATTTCTGCTATAACAACGCCGTATTCAGCTTGAACATCTATTCCCAAAGCTGTTTCATATGTTTCAACATCAACACCTGTTATACCAACATAAACTGTAGTTAATTTACCTTCTTTTATTACACGATCTACTATTGGTTTCGCTGTATTTATCGGAATAGAAAAACCTAAACCCTCGGCAGTATTCATTTTTGCTGTATTTATTCCAATTACTTGACCCTTAGCATTAAATAAAGGTCCGCCGCTGTTTCCTGAATTTATAGAAGCATCTGTTTGTATTAACGGTTCTATAACAGTTCCGTTTTCAAATACTATTGTTCTGTTCAAACCGCTTATTATACCCTGAGTCACTGTTCTTTCAAGATCTAATGTCATTGGGTTCCCTATTGCCACAACCGGCTCACCAACCATTAACTTATCGGAATCCCCAAGCTCTACTGCAGGCAAATTAGTTCTATTTATTTTTACCATTGCTAAATCAAGTGATGTATCATACCACAACACTTCACCAACTTCTGTTGAACCATCTATTAATGAAACAGTTATTTTATCATATTTTCCATCTTCTATAACATGTGAATTGGTTACAATATAACCATTAGGATCAACTATGAAGCCGGAGCCCATGCTTTGTGATTTTTGCGTTTGAGGCCCAAAAAATGTATTTATTTGTTTTGTTGCCTGCGTAGTTATACCAACTACGGTTTTTTGAGATTTTTCGGCTACAGCTGCTGCAAAATAAACATCATCGGTTAAATTTATATTTACATTTTGAGCTGTCATAGGTTGTTTTACACCATTTTGATTAATAATTAATTGACTGTACACAAAATATCCGCTTGATAAACCTCCGATTATTGCTGCAATCAATGCAACTGCCACATAACCCAAAAATGATCTTTTCTTGCTTTTTTTCTTAATTGGCTGCATCTCATAATCATGCATTACAAAATTAACGTTTCTGTTTTGTTCATTGTTTAATTCATTGTCAGGTTCATTATCGATATTATTAAACTCATAATTTTCATTAAATAGGTTTCTATCGTCATTATCCATTTTATATTCCTCCCACAGTAATTTATATATGTTTTAATATAATTTAATAAAATTGTAAAGCAGAATATTACTTATTCTTCCACTTTCTTTTTATATTATCATTGATTTCTTTAATGAAACTTAATTTTATTAAAAAAATTGTCATCCTGAAGATGTAATCTTAGAATGACAAAATTCTTTATTCTACAATTCTATTTATCTTTAAAATCTAAATTCATATGCACGATACCGCACACATCTTCTACAGGCATTGAAAATGATAAACCCCTGCCTTCTTTATTTAAGCCGACTTCATTTCTGATAGCATGCATTATCTGCTTTTTATCCTCACGCTTAGCTAAAATTAAAATTACATCCTTCTCAGGCTGTATTGAGATACCGAAAAACTTTTCCGCCTCATGTACTCCGGCTCCTCTTGCATGAAGAACGGTGCCTCCCGTAGCCCCTGAACCTCTTGCCGCTTCCATTACTACATCATCAAAACCTCTATTTACTATTGTAATTATTAAATCAAATTCTTGATAATCATCTTTAATATCTACCATAATCTCACTCCTTTTTATTATTCATCATACTGCATATAAGCTCTAATGCAGCTGCACTGTCAACGCTGCTTATTGGTATTGAAAATGCAATACCTGTTCCCGGTTTTTTCAAATTGAATCTTTCTTTTAAACTCTCTATAATATGCTTAACCTTATCCTCTTTAACTATACTTAAAACAATATCCTTTTCTGTTTCACCTAAACCTAAATAATCTAAAATATCTGATTTGGCCGTTCCTCTTCCTAAAGCAATTATATTATATATCACACCATTTTCTCTAAACATTTCGCTAATCTTTTCACCATTGCCTCTATCTACAATAGTAATTATAAGTTTAATTTTTCCCGGTAAGCTTTTATTATCCATTATAGCTCATCTCCTTCAAAGTCAATTATTTCAATATCTTCAATTGCTTCTTTGTCTACATCTTCTGTATATAGATTGTTTTTACTCATCTTAAGTTTATAAATAACTCCAAGTACTTGAATGGTTATTAAAGGTGCCATTGCGACCATTGAAACAAGTCCAAAGGCATCTGTTAAAATATTTCCTCTCAGTGCATCTGTGGCGCCCATTGCAAAAGGAAGCAGAAATGTTGCTGCCATTGGACCCGATGCAACTGCTCCTGAGTCAAAGGCAATACCTGTAAAAATGGGTGGTACGAAGAAACTTAAAATTAAAGAAATTGCATATCCCGGAAGTATAAAATATAATATATTCAAACCCGTTAAAACACGTATCATTGATAATCCTACTGAAAGTGATATACCAATGGATAAACAGGCCATCATAGCTTTTTTTGATATGGCTCCTCCTGTAATTTCTTCTACCTGATTATTAAGTACAGGAACAGCAGGTTCAGCCATGACAATAAAAAATCCAATTATCATTCCAATAGGTATCAACACCCAATTATAATCCAATAGTCCTATTGAATTGCCGATATAGTTTCCTGCAGGTAAAAAACCCACATTAACCCCGGTTAAAAATAATACCAAACCAATATATGTGTATATAACACCAACCGCCATTTTTATAAGACGACTTTTAGGAAGTTTAAAGAAAATGATTTGAAAAATAATAAAAGTTATAATTATCGGAAGTAATGCTATTGCCACTTCTTTAGAATATATCGGCATAGCGTTACTGAATGCTTTTATTATATCGCTTATGCCGTTAATTTCAGTTGTTGCAGTATTAAAATAACCGCCGGACGGATTATATAATATTCCAAGTATTAATACAGATATTATGGGTCCGATCAAACATAAAGAAACTATCCCGAAGCTGTCTTCTTCTGAGCGTTTACCGCCCCTAACCGCTGCAACACCAATACCTAAAGCCATGATGTACGGTACTACGATAGGTCCGGTTGTTACTCCACCTGCATCAAAAGCTACTGCGATAAATTCTTCCGGTGCAAAATAAGTTAACAAAAAAATTACAGAATATAATATAATTAACATATGAGACAATTGAATTTTAAAAATAATTCTCAGAAGTGCCAATACTACAAGTATCCCCACCCCTACAGCCACTGTAATGATTAATACTTTATTTTCTATTGATGGAACCTGCTCTGCTAATATTTGCAAATCAGGTTCGGCAATTGCTATCATAAAGCCCATTAAAAAACCTACAATAACAAGAATTAAGACATTACGTGATTTAATAAGTTCAGAACCAATCCTTTCACCCATAGGCATCATAGATAAATCTGCTCCAAGTGTAAAAATGCCCATTCCGAAAATTAACATTATTGCTCCTGCTATAAATAAATTAAATACTCCGGTTGACATAGGTGCAATTGTAAAATGTAATAAGAGTACAATTGCCGTTATAGGAAGTACCGATAATAATGATTCCTTAATTTTTTGCAAAAGATTATTCAATATTTACCTCCTTTATGAAATATTAAAATGTAAGCATATCCTTAATATTTAGTTTATATTATATAAATATGATAGTCAATAATTTTATTTTGTAATAATAATATACAAATTTATTTCTAATCGTAATGTAACTAAATTGGAAAATCATATTGACTATTGACAATGCTGTTGATATAGTAATATTTACTAAATTGGTATAAATGAAATGAGGTGTTATTATACTTTCTTATATATTAAGTTTAAATCCTTTAATTTTAGCTCTTTTAGGGACCACTTTTACTTTCTTGGCAACAACAGCCGGAGCAGCCATGGTCTATTTAATGAAAACAGATGTTAAACCGCAAATTCAACATGGATTTTTGGGCTTTGCTGCCGGTGTAATGATAGCTGCATCTGTTTGGTCTTTATTGATACCTGCTATTGAAATGGCTGAAGAACAAGGGGTAGTAGGATGGATACCTGCAGCAGGCGGTTTTATAATCGGTGGAGCATTTTTATTTATTTTAGATAAACTTCTTCCACACTTGCATATAGATTCAAATGAACCGGAAGGTATAAAAAGCTCCTTTAAAAGAACTACCATGCTTGTTCTTGCAGTTACACTTCATAACATACCTGAAGGCATGGCAGTTGGCTTATCATTTGGACTCGCGGGACAAATGAATTCGGAACCCGGATTAATGGCAGCATTTGCACTTGCCATTGGCATGGGAATTCAAAATTTCCCCGAAGGAGCTGCAATTTCGCTTCCTCTTAGAAAGGAAGGGTTTTCTAAAAACAAATCATTTATATACGGCAGTTTATCAGGTATCGTTGAACCTATTGCAGGTGTTATAGGTGCATTGTTGGTATCCGGTATAGCAGGTATTATGCCCTGGATGCTTTCATTTGCTGCAGGAGCAATGATTTATGTAGTTGTTGAAGAACTTATACCTGAGTCCCAATCCGTAGAACATTCGCATGCAGGAACCATAGGAACAATGCTTGGGTTTTTGATAATGATGGTTTTAGATGTTTCCTTAGGATAAAAAGAATCTCATTGTGAGATTCTCTTTTTTTATGAAACCTTTACCAAATATTTTTTCACCATTTTAACAGGATGATAGGATTGTTTAGCTTTTCTAAGACCTTCATTGCCTGTATCCTCCTGCCTGTTAACAAATTCAGTATCAGAGAAGCTTTCCGTTAAAAATATTCTGTTTAAAAATGCATATACACCTTTATAAGCAATTTCCCCTCGTTCAACATGGATGACAGCCATTTTATCATTTACTCTTTCCCCAACGGCAAAACCAGCTAAATCACCATCAACATAAACAGCTATGGATTTAAGATCAAAATAGTGAAGCTCACTGAATAAATCTTTAATCGCATCTATTTCCATCAACATTTCTTTATCTACGGTTACAGCAACCTCATCGTGCCACTTATGTAACAATGTTAAACAGTCCTTGATTACTTTTTCATTATCTATTGTTTTTATTTCATAGCTATAAGATTTGTTAAATGAATTAAAATGATTTTTTTTGCCATGATACTTTTTACCTTTTAACTCAATTAAATCATTTGTGCTATAAACATATTCAAAGTCATTTACATCTTCTATTTCTTCTATTTTAAATCCGGTATATTTTTTTAAATCATTTACAAATTCTTCATTAACGTCGCCAAATAAAAAATCTCTGTCGGTAAAATTAGAATTTCTTTCTATTAAGATATCAATCAGCTCTGTTAATTTTTCCTTGTCATATCCAAAGGGCTGTGCATAAAATGTTCCTTTTCCTTCTTCATTTTTTTCTATAACAAGCGCATTATTTATAATTTTATATTTTACACTGTTAAGTTTTCTCCACATATAAAGTGATGAAAACAAATATTCATAAGATTCTAAATTTTCTTTATCTACATACTTTTCTATAATTTCTTTATCATCAATTGTAAGGTTTTTAAAACTTGTAATAAAAATCATCTCCTATGCTTATTTTAATAATATTAGTCATACAATTTATCATTTACCCAAATAATTCATTTTAAAAACAAAACCTCATAAATTTATAGTATCATATAAAAATAATATTTCAACAAATTTATAAATTTATTATATAAAGTCACTTGACAAAGTAAAGTAACTATGCTATATTAAAATCAAAAGATTGGGGGTAATATTATTTTACTGGTTTTTCTTGAAGGATTATTATCATTTTTTTCTCCATGTGTGCTCCCGCTTATCCCCGTATATATCAGCTACTTAGCAGGCAACGGGAAAGAAATTAATAGTGATGGCACTGTAATTTACAAAAGAAAAATAGTTTTATTGAATACATTGTTTTTTACCTTTGGTATTTCAAGTGTATTTTTTCTGCTTGGACTTTCATTTTCCGCATTAGGAACATTTTTTAATCAAAATAGAGAATTGTTCAGCAAAATAGGCGGCATAATAATTATTATAATGGGTCTGATACAGTTAAATATAATTAATTTTAATTTTCTAAAAATAGAAAAGAGATTTCACCTTGATCTGACTATGGGTAAAATGAATCCTGTAATTGCATTTGTAATGGGATTTACATTCAGCTTTGCCTGGACCCCATGTGTAGGTCCTGCATTGTCCTCAGTTTTAATATTAAGTTCAAATGCAAAAAATATTTTTTCCGGAAATGCTTTAGTTTTAATTTATACACTTGGATTTATTGTACCATTTATAATATTAGGTTTATTTACCGCAGAAACCTTAAACTTTTTTAAAGAAAAAAGGAACATGGTTAAATACACTATTAAAGCCGGTGGAATTATATTAATAATAATAGGTATTATGACCTTTACAGGAACATTTAGTACAATAAGCAGATACTTGGCTTTTTAAAAATACACAGTTTGTCATCCGCCGCAACGGGGGATCTCAATAATTAAGCCAATTATTCTAATAGGAGGGAATATGTGAGAAAAGTACAATATAATATACAGTGCAACATAGCTCAAACATTAAATATAATAGGTGACAAATGGTCATTATTAATTCTTCATCGCTTGTTGATAGGGTATGAAACATATAAGGAAATTCTTGATGGATTAGAAGGAATACCAACAAATTTATTGTCTGAGCGTTTAAAAAGCTTGGAATATGACGAATTAATATATAAAGAGTTATACCAAGCTCATCCTCCAAGATATAAATATACACTTACGGAAAAAGGGATGGATTTGGTTGATGTATTCAACAGCTTGGTACTGTGGGGAGAAAAGCATTTAAATAAATGCCATAAAAAATTAGTACATGATAAATGTCATAACATTATAGAGTTAAAATATTATTGCCCTGATTGCAATAGATATGTTGACAGAAATGAGCTTGAAGTAATTGAACCAAATGAGTGAGGTTAATATGGGAGATATAACAGATATTATAATAATCGGTGCCGGACCAGCCGGCTTGTCAGCTGCAGTCAATGCAGTAAACAGAGGAAAAACAGTCCGAATTTTTTCAAACAAGGAAAATTATCTGTCTAAAGCCGAAAGAGTAGATAACCATTTAGGTTTCTATAATATTAGCGGCAAGGAAATGATGGATAAATTCAAAGAACACGCAGAAGCTATGAATATAAAAATCGAAGAAGGAAAAGTAGTGAATGTCCTTCCAATGGGCGATAGTTTCATGGTCAATATAAACGGTGAAATAGCAGAAGCAAAAAAAGTAATTCTTGCTATGGGTATATCAAAAGTAAAAGAACTTCCGGGTGAAGGCAGATTGTTAGGAAGTGGCGTAAGCTATTGTGCTACCTGTGACGGAATGCTTTACAGAAATAAAAATGCAGTAGTTTGGGATCAATCAAACGAAGCGTTGGAAGAAGCAAATTACTTAAACAGCATAGGTGTAAATATAACCTTTATTTCTAAAAAACCACGTTCTGAACATTTAAACGAAAATATAAAATATGTTAACGGAACAATTTCAGATATATTGGGAGAATACTCAGTGGAAGCTGTTGTAGCAAACGGTGAAAAAATAGAGTCAGATGCAGTTTTCATGCTAAGGGATGCAGTAGCTCCAACAGCATTGATAGATGGCTTAGAAACCGAAAACAACTTTATAAAGGTTGATAAAAATATGGAAACAAATATTGGAGGTGTTTATGCAGCCGGAGATATAGTTGGTAAACCGCTTCAACTTTCAAAAGCGGTTAGCGAAGGTTTAATCGCTGCACAGCATGCAGCTATTCAAATAGACATAAGCAAGATGCCCTAACCCTTTTTTTCAGAGTACTTATTCTGAAAAATATCGGTAGGTCATTCGCTTATACTGTAAGTGAAGAAATATAAATTTATAGATCATAAGGAGAATAATTATGTCAGCAAAAATAAAATATGTAAATAGCACAAAGGAATTTGATGAACTATTATCTAAAGAAAAATATGTGTTGGTAGACTTCTGGGCTACTTGGTGTGCACCATGCAGAATGATTGCACCGGTAATAGAAAAATTATCGGAACAATATGACGGCAAAATAACTGTTGCAAAGGTTGATGTTGATCAACAACAAGAACTGTCTATCCGTTACGGCATCCAAAGTATACCAACAGTAATCCTATACAAAAACGGCAAAATAGAAGCAAAGGAAATAGGTGTAAAACCACTAAATTCCTTCACAAGAATGCTTGATAGCCACATAGCTTAAGAAATGAATGGTACGGTTAATTAACCGTACCATTCATTTCTTAATAATCCATATAACAGCAAATTAAACCTTTTACCATCTCTCAACACGAATTCCCTGTATGTACCTTCTCTTTTAAAACCCGCTTTTTCATACAAAGATATAGCCGCAGTATTAAATTCCAAAACATTAAGCTGTATCCTATGAAAATCTAACTCATTAAACCCATACTCAAGCAACAAATTTAATGCTTCCTTACCATATCCGTTGCCCCTGACATCTTTGTTTCCTATACCAATAAACAATGTAGCAACCTTATTTTCTTTAACTATATCATCAAACCCGGCAACCCCTATTATTTGATTATTTTCAGTAAACTTTATTGCAAAAACATCAGATTCTTCACTTTTTTCATAATCGCTAAATGTTTTATCGATTTCATCCTTTGTCTGAACAACCGGTGGCATATAATCATAATACTTCAAGAACTCGCTATCCTTGAACCATTCATAAATATATTCCATATCCTCTTTTTCTATTCTTTTTAAAACCAATCTTGGGGACAGTTCTTTATTGAGTAATTCCATAATAGATCCTTTTAATATATATTTAGCTTTATTTTATTAATTTATATATAAATTGTCAAATAAAAAATAGCTATTTCATTTAGTAAAAAATGCAGTTTACTAAATGAAATAACTATTGAATAATATTAATTTTTATTCCGTTCACTTACTATATTAAGTTTTCTGCCATGTTTACTAAGTCGACTGACATGTCGGACAAAGATTGTATTGAAGCGCTGACTTCTTCGGTAGCAGCTGCTATTTCATTGAGAACTAATGATAGTTCTTCGCTTTGTTTGCTTACTTTTTGATTTTCTAATTTTAATTTTTCTAATATGTCTGTAATTCTTTTAGTTGAAACTGTGCTGTTTTCTGCTAATTGGCTTATTTCACTTGCTACAACGTTAAAGCCCTTTCCGGCATTTCCGGCACGAGCAGCCTCTATGGAAGCATTTAAACCTAATAGTTTGGATTGTCTTGAAATATTATATACCGTTTCTACTATTTTATCTGTTTCTTTGACTGATTCTAAGTTACCTTCTGATATTTGCTCCATTTGATGGCTTAAACTTGCTACTTTTTCTAAACCGGCAGCATTTTCTTCCATGGCTGCAGTAATTTGTTCTATTGTAGTTGATAAATTTTGTGCCATACTTACTAACTTTTCTTTGGCATCTAAAGATTCTGCAACTATTATACAACCTATTACCTCTTTGCCTTCAAATAATGGTATGGCACGTCCAATATAAGGAACACCATATACTTCACGAGAAACCTGCCTAATTATTGGTTTTTCACCATAAATAGCTTCTAAAGCAACTGAACCTTCTTTTAATATCTCTCCTTTTCTTAATCTAAGATCTATTGTTTTGCCGGGTAAAGCTGCAATAATCTTTTCGGTATCACTAACAGCAACGTTAAAATCAGCTGTCATTAAGTTTTGAAATATACCGATAAAATCTCCCAATACTTCTAAATGTTCTCTTTTCAATTCTTCCTCCAAAATAAATTATGTTATTTTTTGCGTATAATTTCTATCCAATATCCGTCAGGATCTACGATGAAATATATACCAATTAGTTCGTTAACATATTCGATGCAGCCCATTTCCTTGTGTTTATTAAAAGCTTCTTCATAGTTATCGACTGCCAAGGCAAGATGATATTCTTGCTCCCCTAAGTCATACGGCTCTGTCCTATCTTTCATAAAGGTAAGTTCTAAAGAAAAATTAGTTTCACCATCTCCTAAAAATACTAATGTATAGCTTCCATCTGCTGCTTCTTTTCTTCTTACTTCTGTTAGACCAAGTGCTTCTTTATAGAAGTTCATACTTTTTTTTAAATCAAGAACATTAAAATTAAAATGATTGAATGTAAATTTCATGGTTTACTCCTTTTTTATTATTTGAGGGAGATCCATCGCTATGCCCCCATGATGACATATTAATTATTATTCTACGTTTGTTAATAAATTTAATTGCTCTAATATGCTTTCTAACTTTTTCAAATTTTCACCATAAGCCGTCCAGTCACCGTTTTTCGATGCATCATTCGCTTTATTGAAAACAATATTTGCTTGATTTATCAATTCATTGATATTCGTATTATCGTATTCAATTTCCTGCGGTAGTGTAGGTTTTGCAGGTTGTTTGTTGATACCGAAAATTCTTTCTATTGCCATATCAAGCGTTGGCTCCATCACAATCTTGTCACCAAATGATACAACAACCATTTTCATTTCCGGGAAGTTGCTTTCTGTATCCGATTTTAAGTAAATCGGCTCTACATACAATAGTGAATCTTCAATTGGAACTACCAAGGTGTTACCTCTTAAAACCGTTGAACCCACCTGGCTCCATAATGTAAGCTGTGAAGATATGACAGTATCCTGGTCTATTTTTGTTTCAATCATGTTTGGACCGGCTATTGTCTTAGTTTTAGGGAATTCATACAACACTAATTCACCGTAATTATCACCATCGTTTCTTGCTGCCAATAATGAAATCATATTATCTTTATTTTGTGGTGTATACTGTGTAGTAAGTAAGAATTCTACATTTTCTTCATCAGGCAGTTTAAACATAAGATAGCTTGAGCCAACAGGTTCTTCGCCATTATTCATATATTTTTCATTTGCTATATCCCAATAATCTTCTCTACCAAAGAAAACTGTAGGATTTTTAATGTGATACAATCTGTACATGTCGGATTGCACATCAAAATATATTTGAGAATACCTGATGTGATTTCTTAAACTATTAGGCATTTCGTTCATTGGTTTTAATAAATCAGTAAATATTTTGTTGTATGTTTTGATAATAGGATCATTTTCATCTGCTATATAAAAATTGGTTGTACCCTCATAAGCATCAATAACAACCTTTACTGAGTTTCTCACATAATTTACATTCCAACCTTGGATGAGCTTATCTGTGGGTTGTGAATATGGATATTTATCGCTTACTGTAAATCCTTCGATAATCCAATATAATTTACCATCTTCTTCGTTAATTACTATGTACGCATCCGGATCATAATATATAAAGGGTGCTATTTCTTGTACTCTTTGAATTATGTTTCTGTTTAACAATATTTTACTTTTAGAATCAATATTGTTGGAAATAAATAATCTGTAGCTTCCCTTTCTTATGCTGAACAATAACTTATTCATAAAAGAAAGATTTATACCCGCATCTCCTTCATACAATGTTTCTACATTGTTAGAACCGGATGGATAATCAAATTCTTTTTCATCTGTGTTTACTATTATGTAATCGCTGGCTTTTTCTCCAAAATATATTTCAGGCCTTTTTATTGATAAATTGGTTTCTGTTGTGGGTGGTATATTTTTAATAAGCATTTCCGGCTGACCTTGTGGTGTTACCTCATTAACCTGAGACAATGTTATACCGTAACCATGAGTATATTTTAAGTATTGATTGACCCATGTTCTTGCCTGTTCGTTCAAACGGCCTTGATCAAGCTCTCTTGCTGAAAGAAAAACTTGTTTATAAACACCATCTATATTATATCTATCTACGTCCACGTCATTAAAAACATAGTAAGGTCTTATTCCTTGTAGTTGGTTATATACTTGAATCAACGGCTCCTGATCGTTGATTCTAATATTATCAATAACCTGTTGGTTATTTTTTATATCTTCAATAGTAAGATTATTATTGGCAGGAAATTCTATTAATCTCACATCGTCTAAAGCATAAGCATTTTGAGTGCTTTTAATGCTGTATTCCATGTATTTTGTTTCCTTTGAAAGTTGGTCGGGCTCAACAACAAAATTTTCAACTAAGCCAGATAGTCCCGTACCTATTATTGAAATAGCAATTAATGCAGCAGGAACAGTAAGTGCAAATTTCAGATTTCTTTTTCTTGCACCCATAAAAAATGTAATTGCTGCTATAAAACAACCTATACCGACTATTCTGTAAATGTTAAGTGTAATATTTATATCTGTAAAGCCGGCCCCAAAAACTCTTCCTAATTGTGAATACAATAAGTCATAGCTCCTTAGCAATATTCTTATACCTAAAAATATAAATACAAAAACACCAATAATTGATAATTGGTTGATTATTTTTTCTGCAAATTTTTTATTTAATACAGAGCTTAAATCAAATTGATGTGGTGTGAACCTCATATCTTCAAATAGATCAGACACATTTTTAATGCTGCCTTTTATAGAAATATATCCATAAAACAGCACTGTTGCAGCTATTAAAAGGAATAATATATTGATGATGTAACCTATTATTGTATTAATCAGTGGAAGTTTAAATATGTAAAAGCTTATATCATTATTAAATATAGGGTCAATTGCATGAAAGCTTTCGCTGTTATAAAACTGCAATATTTCAAACCACATTGTTGAAACTATATTTATTGTAAAGAGTAAGCTTATTAAAGCGGAAATTAATTTTATCCACAGATTTATTTTTTTATTGCTTTTAATATCAACAACTTCTGTTTCCAAGTCGTATTTCTTTTTTAATTTTTTTAAGAATATGAACAGTAAAAACCAAGTTAAAATAAAAATAGGAATAAATAAGATAAATTGTGCTTTTAATTTTGTAAGGAATGTTTCTGTATAACCCACTTCATTAAACCACAAAAAGTCAGTTATAAATTTCACTGTGCTTCCGAAAAAATTTATTATTAAAAACAATACAATGATTAAACCTATTGTAAAAAACCTTCCCTTTTTTTTCATAATACCTCCATTAACAATTGATATTCCGTGGATAGGCAATTGGTTATCAATTGTTTTTTACCTATTAAATTCCATTCTTAATTTTTCCAATGATTTTTTTTCTATTCTTGATACGGTCATTTGTGATATATTTAAATCTTTTGCTATTTCGCTTTGTGTTTTATTGGAATAAAATCTTTTAATTATAATTTCTCTTTCTAATTCATTTAATTTTTCCATGGACTTTTTAATAAAATCCTCATTTTCAATTATTACAAAGTGTTTGTCATCTTGTCCCATAACGTCCATTAAAGTAAGATCGCTTTCATCGGCGGAGTTATCAAACTTCTCATCTAATGATTGGGAGTTGAACATTTTGCCTGCTTCGAATGCTTCTAAAACTTCTTCTTCCGTGCTTTGTATATAATCTGCAATTTCTTTAATTGTTGGGGCCCTATTGAGTTCAATGCTCAATATGTTGCTGTAATCATTAACCTTCTTGGATATTTCCTGGATTTTTCTTGGCACCTTAATAGACCATCCTTTATCCCTGAAATATTTTTTTATTTCGCCTAAGATGGTTGGTGTTGCAAAACTGGTAAATTCAAATCCCTTTGTTATATCAAATCTTTCGATGGCATAAATTAATCCCATGCAAGCAATTTGAAATATATCATCATGCTCTATACCTTTGTTGTTGTATTTACGTGATATTATTTCTGCCATGTACTTATATTTTTCAAATATTTGATTTCTTACTTCAATATTTCTTGTTTCATGATATAACAAAAATAAATCCTGATTTTTTATAGTTTTTATATTTTGGATTGCTTCGCCCATATAATCAACGCCTATTCAAAATTATTTATTACATTTTTCAAAAGTAATTTTTTTATTTTTTAAATCAAAATTGTAATTGTCAGATAAACTTTCAATAATCATAATGCTCATATCATTTGAACCGTCTTCATTTATATCGCCTTCATTTAAATCAGATACTTCAACTTTTATGTTATTTTCACTGATTTCAAAACTTATATTTAACGGCTCAGCACTTTGTCTGATATTATTTATAAAGAAAGTACAAACTTCAGATATTATAACCTTTATATCTTCAATTTCATCTACATTAAAACCCTTTAAATTAGACAGACCGGATGTTGTTAATCTGATTGTACTCATATATTCGGATTTTTTTGGAATTGTTAAAATAATTTTATCCATTATATCACTCCTGAATATTGAATATTTTATTCAATCCGGTAATGTCAAATAATTTATAAATGTTTGGTTTTAAATTAATTATTTTGATATTTAAATTATTTTCCTTAAGCTTTTTATAAATGCCCATTAGAATACCAAGTCCGGTTGAATCAATATAAGTTAAGTCATCACCGTTTATTAAAATATCTAATTTTTTTTCTTCAATCAACTCATAAATTTTACATTTAAGTTCAGGAGAAGTATAAATATCTACTTCTCCTATAGGTTGTATTTCTAATATGTTATCTGAAGTTACATTGTATTTAATTTCTAAAGACATAATTACCTCCATTTTATTCTTCTTCAGTTTCTATATCTACCTCTGAATAAATTTTCGCTATTGAAGCAACTTTATCGTCATTATTTAATCTCATTGCAATAACTCCCTGAGTATCTCTACCCATTATTGAAATACCCGTTGCACGCATTCTTATTATTGAACCGTTTATACTTAAAAGCATTATATCATCTTCTTTTTCAACTATCAATGATCCAACTATCAGGCCTGTTTTATCATTGATGTTGTGTGCCTTCATACCCTTACCGCCTCTGTTTTGACATCTGTATTCTGAAGACACGGTTATTTTTCCATAACCATTTTCTGTCACGGTCAATATATATTTATTTTCATCACTTTGCTTAATAATGCTCATTGAAACAAGTTCATCATCATCAGATGTGGTTATTGCTTTTACGCCCATAGTGTTTCTTCCCATGTCTCTCACATCATTTTCACTGAATCTTATGCCCTTGCCATACTTAGTTACAATAAATATATCTTTAGTTCCATCTGTTTTATTTACACTGATAAGTTCATCATCATCAGCTATTTTAATTGCAACTAAGCCATTTTTTCTTGAAGTATCAAATTCATTAAGCTTAGTTTTCTTGATGATACCCTTCTTAGTTGCAAATATTAAATATTCGTGGTCGTTGTAATCCCTTATAGGAATAATAGCTCTAATTTGCTCATCAGTATCGATGTTTATTAAATTAATCGCAGCAGTGCCCTTTGCCTGACGTCTTGCTTCCGGTACTTCATAAGCTTTAATCCTATACATCTTACCCTTATTTGTCATGAATAACAAATAATCATGAGTTGATGTTATAAATAAATCCTTAACAAAATCCTCTTCTCTTGTTGTAAGTGCTGTTATGCCTTTTCCGCCTCTGTTTTGCACTTTGTAAGTATCTTCAGGCAATCTTTTAATATATCCGAAATTAGTAAGAGTGATGGCTACATTTTCTTCTTCAATTAAATCCTCTACCCCTATTTCTCCTTCATCCGATTTTATTTCTGTTCTTCTTTCATCATAGTATTTATTTTTAATTTCTTTTATTTCATCCTTTACTATTTGATCAACCAAATAAGGATTAGCAAGTATTTCTTTAAATTTATTTATCATTCTTATTAATTCTTCATATTCTGCATCTAATTTTTCTCTTTCCAGACCTTGTAAACGTCTAAGTCTCATATCGACAATTGCTCTTGCCTGCAAATCCGATAAATTAAATGCATCCATTAATTTTTGTTCAGCATCGTCATAAGAAGCTCTTATTATTCTTATAACTTCGTCAATATTGTCTATGGCAATTCTTAAACCTTCAACAATATGAGCTCTTGCCTCAGCTTTATTTAAATCATACTGAGTTCTTCTTACTACTATTTCTCTTTGATGCTCTACGTAATAATGAATCATATCCCTTAAGTTCAAAACCTTTGGTTCATTATTTACTAAGGCAATCATAATGATACTGAAATTATCCTGCAGCTGAGTATGTTTGTATAAATTATTAAGCACAATGTTTGGATTGAAATCTCTTTTAATTTCAATAACAATCCTCATTCCTGTCCTGTCACTTTCATCTCTTAAATCAGAAATTCCTTCTAATCTTTTATCTTTAACAAGCTCTGCAATTTTTTCAATCAATCTTGCTTTGTTTACCATGTAAGGAAGTTCAGAAACTAAAATTCTGCTTCTGTTATTTTTCATTTCTTCTATTTCTACTTTTGACTTAACCTTTACAAAGCCCCTGCCTGTGAGGTAAGCATTTTTTATATTGTCTTTTCCTTCAATTATTGCACCTGTCGGAAAATCAGGTCCTTTAACATATTTCATTAATCCAAGAACATCAATTTCAGGATTATCAATATAGGCAATTACACCATTTATAACTTCTCCTATGTTATGCGGAGGAATTGAACTTGCCATACCGACAGCAATACCTTGTGAACCGTTAACCAATAAATTTGGAAAACGACTTGGAAGTACAACAGGTTCCTTTAATGTTTCATCAAAGTTAGGCCTGAAATCTACAGTATCCTTATTGAAATCTTTTAAAAGCTCCATTGCCATATTAGACATACGTGCTTCTGTATAACGCATTGCAGCTGCCTGGTCACCGTCAACGGATCCGAAGTTTCCGTGACCGTCAATCAATGGATAACGCATAGAAAAGCTTTGTGCTAATCTAACCATTGCATCGTAAACTGCTGTATCACCGTGAGGATGATATTTACCAAGAACATCACCTACAATACGAGCACTTTTTTTATGAGGTTTATCCGGAGTAAGTCCAAGTTCATTTGCTGAATAAAGAATTCTTCTGTGAACCGGTTTCAATCCGTCTCTAACATCAGGAAGTGCTCTTGATACAATAACCGTCATAGCGTAATCTAAATATGATTTTCTCATTTCTTCGGTTATATTTGTATCTATAATTTGACTTTTGTTTTCATTTTCGCTCATTTATAACCTCTTCACCTATATATCTAAATTCTTTACGTATCTTGCATTTTCTTCAATAAATTCTCTACGAGGAGCTACTTTATCTCCCATAAGCATATTAAATGTTTCATCTGCTGACATTGCATCATCTTCATTAATTCTTAAAAGAATTCTGCTTTCAGGGTTCATGGTTGTTTCCCAAAGCTGTTCAGGGTCCATTTCTCCAAGACCTTTGTATCTTTGTATTTCAACCTTGTTATCTCTGCCTATTTCCTCTAAAACTCTGTTTAATTCTGCATCACTGTATACATATTGTTCAAATTTACCTTTTTTAATTCTGTACAAAGGAGGTTGAGCAGCATACACATGTCCGCCCGTAATTAATTCCTTCATGTATCTGTAAAAGAACGTAAGTAAAAGTGTTCTGATATGGGCTCCGTCAACATCGGCATCCGTCATTATTATAATTTTGTCATATCTTAGCTTAGATATATCAAAATCTTCTCCTATACCGGTACCAAATGCCGTAATCATGTTTTTTATTTCTTCAGAATTTAATATTTTATCAATTCTTGATTTTTCTACGTTTAATATCTTTCCTCTTAATGGAAGAATTGCTTGGAATTTCCTATCCCTTCCTTCCTTAGCTGAACCGCCCGCTGAGTTACCTTCCACTATACAAATTTCACAAAGCTTAGGATCCTTTTCAGAACAGTCTGCCAATTTTCCCGGAAGTGCCATACTGTCTAAAGCACCTTTTCTTCTTGCTAAATCTCTTGCCTTTCTTGCAGCTTCTCTTGCTCTTGCAGATCTCAGAGATTTTTCTACTATTAATTTTGCTGTTTTGGGATTTTCTTCACAATAACAGCTTAAAGCTTCACCCGTAATATTGTCTACAATTCCTCTAACTTCACTGTTACCTAATTTTGTTTTTGTTTGTCCTTCAAATTGAGGATTTGGTATTTTTATAGATAATATTGCAGTTATTCCTTCTCTTATATCTTCGCCGGTTATTTGAACATCATTTTCTTTTAATAAATTACACTTTTTAGCATAATCATTTATAACACGTGTAAGAGCTGTTTTAAATCCAACTAAATGTGTTCCGCCCTCTATAGTGTTAATATTGTTTACGAATGAAAAAATATTTTCATTGTATGAATCCGTATATTGCATTGATACTTCTACTATTACCTTTTCTTTATTTCCTTCAATATAAACAATATCACTATGAAGAGCATCTTTTTTACTGTTTAAAAATTCAACAAATTGTTTTATTCCGCCTTCATAATGGAATTCATCCTTAACATTGTTTCTTTTGTCCTCTAAGTTAATTTTTATACCCTTATTTAAAAAGGCAAGCTCTCGCATACGGTGTTTTAAAATTGTATAATTAAAATCAACATTATCAAATATTGTTGAATCAGGTAAGAATGTAATGGTTGTTCCGGTGCTTTTTGTTTCACCTATATATTCAACCTCTGTTTTTGCAATACCTCTTTCAAATCTTTGTTTATATGTTTTACCGTCCCAATTAACCTTTGCTACCAAATAATCAGATAAAGCATTAACACAGGACACACCAACTCCGTGAAGCCCTCCTGACACTTTATAGGCATCATTGTCAAATTTTCCGCCTGCATGAAGAACTGTTAAAACTGTTTCCAATGTAGATTTACCGGTTTTTTTATTTTTTTCTATAGGAATACCCCTGCCGTTATCTACAACCTCTATAGAATTATCTTCATTAATCGTAACATTAATAGTATCACAGTAACCCGCCAATGCCTCGTCTATACTGTTGTCCACTACCTCATAAACTAATTGGTGCAAACCTCTTTCTCCGGTAGAGCCGATATACATACCGGGTCTTTTTCTAACAGGTTCCAAACCTTCCAAAACCTGTATTTGTTCAGCACCATAATGAATATTTTTATTATCCGCCATTTAATTCTCCTCTAATTTGTTATGTTGCCAATTTTTCCTTCGTCTATATAAAATTTTTTCTTTTTGTAATCCTTTGTCAATATATTCAAATCATGATCATCTGTTGTAGTTATAACAGTTTGAATTCCCTGAATATATTTTATTAAAAATCCTTTTCTTTTATTGTCTAACTCGGACAATACATCATCTAAAAGCAATATGGGATATTCTCCTGTTTCTTCCCTGATGATTTCGATTTCTGCGAGCTTTAATGAAAGTATCGCAGACCTCTGCTGTCCTTGTGAGCCAAAGTATTTACATTCTTTATTATTAATTTTTATTATAATGTCATCTTTATGTGGACCGTATAATGTTGTCTTGTATTGAAGTTCATTATTAAAATTAGAATTTACTTTTTCCGTGAAATTTTTTTTTATGTCGTCCTTTTCTATATTGTTCACATTGGCTAAATTACAATGATAAATTATATCAAATTTTTCTTTTTTACCTGAAATATCCTCATATATAGTTACTGCATAATCTTTCAATTTTTGTATATAATCATTTCTGTAAAAAATTATTTCTGTGCCAATATTAATTAAATAATCATTCCAAATATTAATAATATCTTTATTATCGGCCTTTGTACAGTAATTTTTTAGTATCATATTTCTTTCTGTACAAATTTTCTTGTAATTACTTAACAAATACTTGTATTTTGGTTTAATTTGAGATAAAGAAATATTTAAAAATTTACGTCTTTCGATAGGGCTTCCTTTAATTACTCTCATGTCATCAGGCGTAAAAATAACATTATTTAAAATTCCTATCATTTCAGACGTTTTGTCCAATTTAACGCCATTAATCAAAACTGTTTTTCTTTTATTCTTTTCAAGAATCAGTTCAATTTTCATATTATAATTATTTCTGTTTAATAATATTTCTATAGAACCTTTATTTTCACAAAAATTTATAAGCTCATTTTCACTGTTTAATCTAAATGTTCTGCCTATTGAAGCAAGGTAAATAGATTCCATTAAATTTGTTTTTCCCTGGCCATTATCTCCAATAAAAATATTTAAGGAATCATTTAATTCAATATTTGCTTCTTCAAAATTTCTGTAATTTTTTATTTTAATATTTTTTACTATCATTTTTCCTCTGTTGAAATGATATATTGTTCATTGTTGAATTCAACAATATCTCCGTTTCTTAACTTTTTGCCTCTTTGTAAAACAACTTCATTGTTTACCTTTACTAAGCCATCAAGAATTACATTCTTTGCCATGCCACCGCCTTCAACCGCATTGGCATATTTTAATAATTGATCAAGCTTTATAAATTCTGTATTGATGTTTACCTTTTCCATAATTACCCCTTTCAATTTAGAGACTATCGCTTAAACAAAGGTGTGTCCCCATACCCATGTACCCCTTTCCTCTTTAACTGATTCTTACAGGCAATACCATATATATATAGTCACCTTCTGATTTTTCTTTCTTTTCTTCCATAACTTCCTTCATGAAGCATGGATTATTTTTGCCTATTAAATTTAAACTAACTTGTTGACTTTCAATAACTTTTAAAAAATCCAACAAATATTTAGAATTAAATCCGATTTTTATATCTTCTCCTTCTTTTTCTATTGGAACATTTTCTTCTACATTTCCAAATTCAGAAGCGGAATTGATTTGCATGTTATTTTCCTTAATATCAAGTATTACCAAATTATTTTTATCATCCTTTGCCAAAAGAGAAGCTCTTTCTATACTATCTCTTATGTCAGAAGCTTCAACCATTGCAACTGTTATGTAGTTATCCTTTATTATTCCCTCATAATCAATAAACTTACCCTCTAAAAGATTAGAAATTATGATTGTATTATCTAATCTAAAGGATATATGGCTTTCTGATATTATTATTTCTAAGTTTTTTGTATCATCTTCAATTATTCTTAAAATTTCTAATAATGTTTTTGCAGGCACTACTACTGAAACTTCACCGTCATAATCAAGCTTTTCTTTTTTTAAAGCCATTCTGTATCCGTCAAGAGCTACAAAAGTACAAACATTATTTTTTATTTCTATGAGACATCCTGTAAATATAGGTTTTATATTATCCTGAGCTGTTGCAAAATAAGTATATTTGATTAAATTTCTTAGTATTTCCGGTTTTATTGCAAAGCTGTTTCCTTCATTGTTAAATGTGTTGTTTGGGTATTCTTCGGATGAATTACCTAAAATATTTATTTCTGAATTTAGACATTTTATTTCCATATTATTGTTTTCCATAGTTTCAATATATACATATGAATTTGAAGGAAGTTTTCTCACAAAATCTCCTATCAGTTTTGCATGAACAACAATTGAACCCTCTTCCTCTATTTCGCAGGGTGAATATGTTTTAATACCTAATTCTAAATCAGTTGCTGTAAGTATAAGCATATTATTTTTTGCCTCTATCAGTATTCCTGATAAAATTGGCAGTGGAGTTCTTGAGGAAACTGCTTTCTGTACTATATTGATACTTTTATTCAGATCATTTTGGTTTACTTTTATTTTCATTAGCGACTCCTTTTTTTAATGTGCACAACTGAGGGTGTGCTTTTTTAGTAGAAATATATTAAATAATTAAATAGTAATATTAGTAGAGTGTGTTAATTTGTTGAAAACCAATTTTACGCTTGAATTATTAATGAATTAAAAATTATTAACTGTTGATAGAATAATTTATTTATTAAACTATAAAAATTAATATTAAATTCTGTCCACATTGATTAACAGATTATAAACACGTAGCTATTAATTGTTTAACATGGAAATCAAATCATCTACACTTTTTTTAACTTCCTGCATGTTTTCCATATCTTCTTCAACTTTGTTATATGCATGAAGAACTGTTGAATGGTCTCTTCCACCAAATTCTTCTCCTAACTTAGGAAGTGATAAATCAGTTAGTTTTCTTCCTATAAACATAGCAATTTGTCTTGGAAATGCTATGTTTTTAGTTTTCTTTTTAGAAATCAAATCTTCTATTGATACATTATAATAATTTGCAACAACTTCTTTAATATCATTAATAGTTATTTTTTTATTGTTAGATATTAAATGTTTTAATGCTTCTTGAGCTAATTCTAAATTAACTTCCTTATTATTAGTAAGTGAAGCGTAAGCATAAATTCTAATAAGAGCTCCTTCAAGCTTTCTGATATTTGATTGAATATTTTGAGCTATATATGATATTACATCGTCAGGAACGTTATAATTTTCAGCTTCTGCTTTTTTTCTTAAAATAGCTATTCTTGTTTCATAATCCGGTGGTTGAATATCAGCTATGAGTCCCCATTCAAAACGTGAGCGGAGACGGTCTTCAAGTGTCGGTATTTCACTTGGCGGATTGTCGCTTGATACAATAATTTGTTTGTTTGCTTCATGCAGCGCATTAAATGTATGAAAGAATTCTTCCTGAGTACTTTCCTTGCCGGCAATAAACTGTATATCGTCAACTAAAAGTACATCTGCTCTTCTGTAGGTATTTCTGAATTCTTCATTTGTTCCGTCTTTAATAGAATTAATAAGGTCATTAGTAAATTTCTCTGAAGTAACATACAAAACATATGCATCAGGATTACTGTCAAGTACATAGTGTCCTATGGCATGCATTAAGTGAGTTTTTCCGAGACCAACGCCTCCATATAAAAATAAGGGGTTGTAAGCAGTGGCCGGCGCTTCTGCAACTGCTAATGAAGCTGCATGTGCAAAACGATTAGAGTTTCCTATAATAAAGTTATCAAACCTATATTTTGGATTTAATTTTCTTCCTGTATTTATAGCATCAGTTTCTTCATTATTATTTATATGATTATTTTTTTTGTCTTCCTTATCTATATTTTCACCGGGTATGGTAAATATTAATTCTGTATCCTTTTTTAAAACATATGTAAAGGCGTTTTTAAGAAAGTTATAATGTCTCTTTTTTAAAGTATTTTTTAAAAAATCATCTGCTGTTTCTAAATAAATAGTATTATTTTTATATGCTACAATTTTAAGGGGCTTGAACCAAGTATTGAAGCTGACTTGATTAGTGTCCTCTTTAACTATCTCAAGGACTTCGTTCCATAAATCTTCAAAATTCATATTATCCTCCGGTTGTTGGTAAAAAAAATTAACATTATGTTAATAAAATAAATTATAATAGTAAAAAATGTATGATATGAACAATTGTTGATAAAATATTTAAACAATTGCTAATATTGATAAAATGGTATTTTTTTAAAAGTAGATAACAAGTTGTCCATAAATTTATCAAATATAGAAAGTTATCCACAGACATATAACATAATATCATTTTTTATCCACAATTTCAATTTTAATTTTTTATTTTAAAAAATATTTGCAATATTAATGAAAATATAGTATATTACAATAGCTAAAATATTTTTCTATGTTGACATCAATATTTAAAAATATTATAATTTATAAACGTGAAAATTTAAGATATTGATATAGATATCTGTTATACAAGGAGGTGTTTCTGATGAAAAGAACTTATCAACCAAAAAGAAAACAGAGAAGCAGAGAACATGGATTTTTAAAAAGAATGAGCACAAAGTCCGGAAGAAATGTTTTAAAGAGCAGAAGAGCAAAGGGTAGAAAGAAATTGTCAGCATAAGGCCGCATTAGTGGCCTTTTATTCCAATTATATATAATTGGAATAAAAGTATAGGAAACGATATGATAATAATTAAAAAAAATATTGAATATAAATCTGTTTATAATTGTAATGATTCTATATCTGATTATAATCTTGTTTTATTTATAAAAAAGAATAATTTTGGATTTAACAGATTTGGTTTTACTGCTGCGAAAAAAATAAAAAAAGCAGTTCAAAGAAATGTTATAAGACGAAGGTTAAAGGAAATAGTCAGATCAGGCGAAAATAATATCAAAGAAAGTTATGATATCGTTTTAATGGCAAGGGTAAATGCAGTAAATTCAGATTATAAAGATTTAGAAAAATCGTTTAATAAATTGGTTAAAAGAAAAAATTTATTAAAGGGTGATAAAAATAAGTAAGATATTGATTTATATTATTCGAATATATCAGAAGTTTTCTTCAAATTCAGCAGTAAGACATTGTAGGTTTTATCCTACTTGTTCACAATATTTTATAGAAAGCTTACAAAAATACGGTTTTTTAAAAGGTTCATATTTAGGTATAAAAAGAATATTAAAATGTCACCCTTTCAATCCCGGCGGGTATGACCCTTTAAAATAGGAGGAAATAATGAATTTAGATTTTATAGCAAAACCAATGGGAATGCTTGTTAAATTGTTATATAATATAGTATCCGGTTTAGACAGTAGTTTCCTGTCAGCTTATGCAATTGCAATTATATTGTCAACAATTATTTTCAAATTATTAATGATGCCATTTACTCTTAAGCAGTCAAAATCAATGAAAAAAATGCAGGAATTAAATCCGCAAATAAAAGAGCTGCAGGAGAAATACGGTAAAGATCCTCAAACATTGCAAAGAAAGCAAATGGAATTATATAAAGAAGCGAATTACAGCCCATTTTCCGGTTGTTTACCGATGCTTTTACAATTTCCGATACTTATTGCATTCTTTTATGTTATAAGATCACCTGAAATTTATGTGTTTGGCAATCAAGAAGCGTATAACTTAATAAATAAAACATTTTTATGGATTCAAGATTTAAGCTTTGCCGAAAATTTTGTGTTTGAAAATGGAATTGTTAATGGAATATCAATGGGAATGACTCTTCCGTTTTTAGGGGCTGCTTTACCTATATTGGCTGCAGTTTCTGGTCTTACAACATATTTAACTACAAAAATGACATCACAGCCGGCTATGAATGAACAACAGGAAGCTACTCAAAAATCAATGAATATGATGATGCCTGTCATGATATTTATATTTGGTTTACAATTTCCAGCCGGATTAGCTTTGTACTGGGTTGTTTCAAATATATTCCAATTAGTACAACAATATATCGTTATGAATTCGTCCAAAAATCCTAAGGAGGAATTAAAATAGATGAAAAATGTAACTATTGAAAGAGCTACCGTAGAAGAAGCTGTTATTGCAGCATTAAATGAGTTAGAAGCCGAGAAAGATGATGTGGTAGTTGAGGTTATTAATGAACCGTCTAAAGGTTTGTTTGGTTTGATTGGCAGTAAAAATGCAAAGGTAAAAGTAACAGTTACAAACGGTCCGGAAGAAAGAGCAAAGAAATTTATGGATGTGCTGCTTAAGAAAATGGGCATAGAAGCCGTTTACAAAGTAAGTTTATCAGATAATGTTTTACATGCTGATATTACTAAAATCAGCGAGGATGATAAAGGTATTATTATCGGTAAAAGAGGAAAAAATTTAGATGAAATACAATTCCTTTTAAATTTAATCGTTAATAAAGGAAGACAAAATTATATGAGAGTAATCTTCAATGTTGAAGATTACAGATCGAAAAGAGAAGAAACATTGAAAAAATTGGCTTTTAAAATGGCTGACAAATGCAGATATTACAAGCACAAGGTTCGTCTTGAACCAATGAATCCATATGAAAGAAGAATTATACATTCATCATTGCAGGATCAATCAGATATTATAACTTATTCAGAAGGTGATGAACCATACAGAAAAGTTGTAATTGACTTAAAATAGTTTATTAAATTAACCCGGATGTCCGGGTTTCTTTTTTAATGAGCTAACAAATTGGTGAAGAAGCCTGTGCATCCCAAAAATTCTATGTACATTTACTATAATATAAGGTAGAATATATATTAATATATACCCTAGAAAGATCGGTGGTTAGATGAATACTGATACAATAGCTGCAATTGCTACATTTCCGGGCAATTCAGGTATTAATATAATAAGGATAAGCGGAAATAATGCACTAAATATTGCTAAGAAAATCTTTGTAAAAAAAGGTATGGAAACTATAGATTTGAAGCCAAGATATCTTCACTATGGACATATTGTGGATAATAAAAACAAGGTTATCGATGAAGTGTTGATATCTTATATGAAGGCCCCAAATACCTACACAAAGGAAGATATTATTGAAATAAACTGTCACGGTGGTTTAATTTCAGCTAAAAAAATATTGGAAACAGTTCTTCTTAATGATTGCAGAACGGCTGAAAGAGGAGAGTTTACAAAAAGGGCATTTTTAAACGGAAGAATAGACCTTGCTCAGGCAGAAGCTGTTATAGATATTATAAATTCAAAAACAGATTCAAGTCATGAAATTTCTGTTAATCATCTTGAAGGAAGGTTATCAAGAGAAATAAATGAAATAATAGATGAAATATTGGATTTGATTGCCAATATTGAAGTAAATATAGATTTCCCCGAGTATGACGAGGATGAAGTAACAATAAGCAAGGTTAAGGAATTAAGTGAAAACTTGGTTACAGAGCTTGACAGATTAATAAAGACAGCAGATACAGGCAAAATATTTAAGGAAGGTATAAAAACAGTTATACTTGGAAAGCCGAATGTAGGAAAATCTTCCCTCATGAATTTTCTCTTAAATGAAAACCGTGCAATTGTTACCGAAGTGCCGGGAACTACGAGGGATACAATTGAAGAATATGTAAATATTAAGGGTGTTCCTTTAAGAATAATTGATACGGCAGGCATAAGAGATACAGATGATAAGGTAGAAAAGATAGGTGTTGAGAAAGCACTTAATAAAGTGGACGAAGCTGATTTAGTTATAATGGTTTTTGATTCCTCAAGAGAACTTGAAGAGGATGACGAATATATAATTGATTATATTAAAAATAAAAAAGTTATTTATATAAGCAATAAAACTGATTTAGAAAGAAAGTTGAATTTAGAAAAATATGAAAAAATTGAAAAAGAGTTAATTAACATATCAGTTTTAAATAATAAAGGTTTAGATGAAATAATAAACAAAGTCAGCCAAATGTTTTTCGAAGGTTCAATAAATGTTAGTGATGAGTTGATTATAAACAATGTAAGGCATAAAAATTTATTGATAAAAGCTAAAAAGAGTTTGGAAGAAGTGTTAAATTCAATAAATAATAATATGACAATTGATTTTATTGAAATAGATTTGAAACATGCGATGGAAAGCTTAGGATTTATAGTTGGTAAATCAGTGAGCGATGACTTAATGGATAAAATTTTTAGCGAGTTTTGCATAGGAAAATAGAAAGAGGAAAGAAATGAAAGACAAAGTAAGAGAATTTCTTGCTGACAGTGTTGATGTGGCTGTTATTGGAGCAGGCCATGCAGGGTGTGAGGCATCACTTGCAGCTGCACGTCTTGGTATGAAAACAATAATGCTTACTATGAGCTTGGATTCAATAGCAATGATGCCATGTAACCCTAATATAGGAGGTACTGCCAAAGGGCATTTGGTTAGGGAAATTGACGCTCTTGGCGGAGAAATGGCTTTAAATATAGATAAAACTATGATACAATGTAAGATGTTAAACCGTTCTAAAGGACCCGCAGTACATTCCTTAAGGGCACAAGCTGATAAAAACAAATATCACGCTGAAATGAAAAAAGTATTAGAAAATCAAAAGGGACTTCAGGTTATTCAATCAGAAGTAACAGATTTAAAAATAAATGAGGATGGTAGCTTCAATGTAATAACAAAGCTTGGTGCATATTACAGAGCTAAAGCAGTTATAATAACTACCGGAACATATCTTGAAGGAAGGATTTATATTGGGGAACTTAACTATTCTTCCGGTCCAAACGGATTAGAGCCTTCAACCATGCTTTCTAAATCTTTAATGGATTTAGGAATTGAAATGAGAAAGTTTAAAACAGGTACACCGGCAAGAATTCATTCAGATTCAATTAATTATGAGAAAATGGAAATTCAATCAGGGGATGAAGAAATAATACCATTTTCATTTATGACTGATGAATTAAATATAGATCAGGTACCGTGCTATATAACTTACACAACTGAAAAAACGCATGAAATAATAAGAAATAATTTGGACAGATCACCTCTTTATGAAGGGGTCATAAAAAGTATAGGACCAAGATACTGCCCATCAATCGAGGATAAGGTGGTTAAATTTTCCGATAAGGACAGACACCAACTTTTTGTCGAGCCGGAAGGATTAGATACGAAGGAAATGTATATCCAGGGTATGTCATCATCACTTCCATATGAGGTTCAGATACCAATGTACAGGTCGATGATTGGTATGGAAAATGCACAAATTATGAGACCTGCATACGCGATAGAATATGATTCCATAGATCCTACTCAGCTAAAAAGCAGCTTAGAATTAATGAGTATTAAAAACTTATTTTTTGCCGGTCAGGTAAACGGAAGCTCAGGTTATGAAGAAGCTGCAGCTCAAGGTTTAATAGCAGGAATAAACGCTGTTTTAAGCTTAAAAGGCCAACAGCCATTGGTTTTAGACCGTTCAGAGGCATATATAGGTGTATTGATAGATGACTTAGTAACAAAGGGAACTAACGAACCATACAGAATGATGACATCAAGGGCTGAATACAGGCTACTGTTAAGACAGGATAATGCTGATGAAAGATTAACTCAAAAGGGTTATGATGTGGGATTAGTCACAAAAGAAAGATACGAAAGATTTACAAATAAAAAACAAACTATTGAAAATGAAATAGAACGTTTGAAAAATATAAAAATAACACCGAAAGCAGAAATAAATGAATTTTTAGAAAATACAGGCAGTGTTCCTTTAAGTAAAGCTTTATCCTTATATGAGCTTTTAAAAAGGGTTGAGTTAAATTATGACAATACTCTAAAATTAGATACAGAGAGGCCTCAGCTTAAAAAGGAAATAAAGGATTATGTAGAAACTGTTATAAAATATGAAGGATATATAACTAAACAGATAAATCAGGTGGAACAGTTTAAAAAGCTTGAAAATAAAAGAATACCAACAGATATTGATTATAATCAAATAGGAAGCTTAAGATTAGAGGCAAGGCAGAAATTAATAAAAATAAAACCTGATTCTATAGGCCAGGCATCAAGAATATCCGGAGTTTCTCCATCTGATATAAATGTATTATTAATTTATTTAATGACACATAAGCCAAATAATTAATTTAAGGAGTACACCTTGATTAAAACACTAAATGAAGGTTTTAAACAGCTTAAAATTCCCTATGATGAAAAAATAGAAAATAAGTTTATAAAATATCGTGATCTTTTGAAGGAATGGAATCAAAAAATTAATATAACCTCAATAGAAGATGATGAAGATATTTATGTGAAACACTTTTTAGACAGTGTTTTACTTTTGAATGAAGAAAATTTTAATGAAAGTAAAAGTATTATTGATGTAGGCACCGGGGGCGGCTTCCCCGGATTGCCTTTAAAAATAGTCAATAATAATTATAAAATAACTCTTTTAGATAGTTTACGAAAAAGAATAGATTTTTTATCTATAGTTTCGAAAGAACTTTTACTTGAAAATATGGATTTTATTCATGGCAGGGCTGAAGATTTCGGACAGAATAAAAATTACAGGGAAAAATTTGATATTTGTGTATCAAGAGCGGTCGCTCCTTTAAATGTATTATGTGAATATTGCTTGCCATTTGTAAAAGTAAGTGGCTACTTTGCAGCATATAAGAGTGAAAATATTTCCTTGGAAATTGACAGTTCAGAAAGTGCCATTAAAAAGCTTGGGGGAAAAATTAAAGAAATCAGAGAAATTAATTTGCCGGGGACGGACATTACACGAAAAATAGTAATAATAGAAAAAATAGAAACAACAAATAACAAATACCCAAGAAAAGCGGGAAAACCAAGTAAAGAACCATTGGTATAAGGGGGCGAATTCTTTGATTAGCAGTATAATCAATATTGATGTAAACAAAATTATTCCTAATAAAAATCAACCAAGAAAAGTTTTTGATGACAGGGCACTGGAAGAATTAAGTCAGTCAATTAAAAATTACGGTATTATACAACCTATAACCGTAAGAAAAATTTATGATGACATTTATGAAATTGTAGCAGGAGAAAGACGTTTAAAAGCTGTTAAGTTATTAAAAATGGAAACAATTCCTGCAGTTATCATAGAGGTTAAGGAAGAAGAATCTGCAGCAATGGCTTTAATTGAAAATTTGCAGAGAGAAGATTTAGATTTTATTGAAGAAGCAACCGCTTTTGAAAGGTTAATCGAAGATTTCGGGTTAAGTCAGACACAGTTAGCTGAAAAACTTGGAAAATCTCAATCAACAATAGCAAATAAAATGAGAATTTTAAAGCTTCCTGAGTCAGTTAAGAAGGAATTAAGGGAAGCCAAATTAACCGAAAGACATGCAAGAGCATTGTTAAAAATAGAGGATGAAGAACTTCTTTTAAACATAGTCGAAAAGATCATCAAAAAAGAATTAAATGTAAGTGAAACAGAAAAGCTTGTAAATTCCATAGCAGAAGATTTAAATGTCAAGAAAATGAAGGACAAGCGCTATGTTAGAAACTTTATTAATTATAAAATTTACATAAATACTATAAAAAATGCTTACAATGAAATTGTAAAAACAGGTATTGAGGCAAAGTTTGAGCAGGAAGAATCAGATGAATTCATTGAAATAAAAGTTAAGATACCTAAAAAAAGCATGTAGAGGGTGATAAAGTGACCAAGGTAATAAGCATATTCAATCAAAAAGGCGGAGTTGGAAAAACTACCACTAATGTAAACTTATGTGCTGCATTAGCTTTAAAAGGAAAAAAGGTTCTGAGTATTGATATTGACCCTCAGGGCAATTCAAGTAGCGGGTTTGGTGTTGATAAAAACAGTTTGGAAAATACCATATATGATATCTTGATAGAAGATTATGATATTAATAAGGTTATACATAAAACGGATATTGAAAATTTAGATTTAATACCTGCGAATATTCAGCTTGCAGGCGCAGAAATCGAATTGACAAATACTAAATACAGAGAAAAAACCTTAAGAGAAAGCATTAATTTATTGGATAATACATATGATTTTATAATAATTGATTGCCCGCCGTCACTTGGGCTTCTATCTTTGAATGCATTAACTGCCTCAGACACGGTACTCATTCCCATTCAGTGTGAATACTATTCCTTGGAAGGAGTAGGACAACTTATTGATACAGTTAAATTAGTTAGAAAAAATTTAAATCCAAGGTTAGATATAGAGGGTGTTCTTTTAAATATGTTTGATGGAAGAACGAATCTTTCTATACAGGTTGTGGAAGAGGTTAAAAAATACTTTAAGGACAAGGTATACAGAACTGTCATTCCAAGAAGTGTAAGATTGGCTGAAGCACCAAGCTTTGGGCAGCCGATTATGTTGTATGATGAGAAATCAAAAGGCAGTGAAGCTTATATAAAGTTAGCAGAAGAATTAATCAAAAACAATTAAGGAGGTTATTATGGCAGTGAAAAGAAAGGCATTAGGCAAGGGTTTGTCGGCATTGATACCTGAAGATTTGGAGAAAGAAGACAATCAAAGAATTGAAGATATAGATATTAACTTAATATGCCCTAATCCAAATCAGCCGCGTAAAGTATTCGAACAGGATAAGCTTAATGAGCTGACTGAATCCATCAAGAAATACGGAGTAATACAACCTATAATTGTTAGAAAAGATAAAGATATATATACTATTATAGCAGGGGAAAGACGTTGGAGAGCATGTAAAAACGCTAACTTAAAAAGCATGCCTTGTATTGTAAGAGATATAGAAAATAAAAATGCTTCAGAAATAGCTCTGATAGAGAATATTCAAAGAGAAGATTTAAACCCCATAGATGAAGCAAATGCATATGATTTTATTATGAACCGTTATGCCATAACCCAGGAAGAAGTATCTAATATAGTCGGTAAATCAAGGGTATATATAACTAATATAATGAGATTAACCAACCTTGATGATTACGTAAAAAATAAAATAATCACTAATGAGATTTCTGCCGGTCATGGAAGAGCAATTTTAAGCTTATCTCCGGAAAATCAAATAACAATAACCGATAAAATAATAAAAGAGGGTTTAAGTGTAAGGGATGTAGAAAAATTAGTCAGGGATACTAAAAAACCAAAAAGAAAACAATCACCTGAAAAAGACAAATATTTGGCATATATTGAAGAATTATTAACAGATAAATTTTCATCAAGAGTCAATATTAAAAGAAATAAAAATCGAGGCAAAATAGAAATAGAGTATGTAAATAATGAAGATTTAAACAGAATATTAGATTTGTTAAAAATTGAAGAACAATGATTCTAAATAAGCTAATCCAAAAAACTATTTTGGATTGGCTTATTTTTGTTTTAGCATATTAACCCATTGACATTTTATTAACAAAATAATATAATGAAATCGATATTTTGATAACATTATGGGGAGGTTATATTTTGACAAAAGGACTGGATTTAAAGCTTAATGAAAAGCAGTTTATACTGCTTAAGGAGTACATTGACTCTAAAAGAGATACGCAAGGCGTATTGATGCAAGCATTGCATAAAGCTCAAGAGATATTTGGATATCTGCCGATAGAAGTTCAAAAATTCATATCTCATGAGTTAGACATATCCCTTGCAGAAGTATACGGAGTCGCTACTTTTTATACTCAATTTTCAATTGAGCCTAAGGGCAAGCACAAGATTGGTGTATGCTTAGGTACAGCTTGCTACGTAAAAGGTTCGCAACAGGTACTGGACAAGTTAAGTAAGGAATTAAATATTAAGGTTGGTGGAACTACAGCCGACAACTTATTTACCCTTGAAGCCACCAGATGTTTAGGTTGTTGTGGTTTGGCACCGGTAATGATGATTGATCAAGACGTCTATGGTAAGCTTGAAGTCAATAAAATACCGGAAATAATCTCAAAGTATAGAGAATAGGGGGAAAATTCATGAAGTCATTGGAAGAGTTAAAAAAACTAAGAGAAGAAGCAATAAAAAATGTTGATTTACGAAATACAGAAAAAGATATAAGAGTAGTTGTAGGAATGGCAACCTGTGGAATATCAGCGGGAGCAAGACCTGTTTTAACTACGATTGTTGAAGAGGTAGCAAAGAGGAATTTAACAAATGTTCAAGTTGTTCAGACAGGATGTATCGGAATGTGTACCTTAGAACCAATAGTTGAGGTTTATGCTCAAGATAAGGAAAAGATCACTTATATTCATGTTGATCCTGAAAAAGCAAAGAGAATTGTATCAGAGCACTTGGTAAACAACAGAATAGTGCGCGAATTTACAATTGGTTCTGATAATCAGTAAATGGAGGTATCGTTATGAAAATTTTCAGATCTCATGTCTTGATATGTGGCGGAACAGGATGCAGCTCTTCAAAATCTCCTTTAATTAAAAAAAGATTTGAAGAAAAAATCAAAGAACTAAATTTAGAAAATGAAGTTCAGGTTGTTGCAACCGGTTGTTTTGGACTTTGCGAGGAAGGTCCTGTCGTAATAGTTTATCCGGAAGGTACATTTTATGCAAGAATGACAGTAGAAAAAGTTGACGAAATAGCAGAAGAGCATTTGCTTAAAGGAAGAATAGTAAGAAAGTATTTATATGATGAAAGTGCTAAAAATGAGCAAATAAAACCACTTAGTGAAGTGGATTTCTATAAAAAGCAAAAAAGAGTGGCTCTAAGAAACTGTGGCGTAATTAACCCGGAAAATATCAATGAATATATAGCACGTGACGGATATATGGCACTTGGTAAGGTGCTTACTGAAATGACACCTGATGAAGTTATAAAATTAGTAAAGGATTCAGGTTTAAAAGGAAGGGGCGGGGCAGGATTTTCCACAGGAATGAAATGGAGCTTTGCTGCGCCTAACAAAGCAGATCAAAAATATGTCATATGTAATGCCGACGAAGGAGACCCGGGAGCATTCATGGACAGAAGCGTACTTGAAGGTGATCCACATGCTGTGTTAGAAGCAATGGCTATAGCCGGATATGCAATCGGGGCAACCAAGGGATTTATTTATGTTAGAGCAGAATATCCAATAGCTGTTCATAGGTTAGAAATAGCTATTAAACAAGCAACATTGCTCGGGTTGTTAGGCAAAAATTTATTTGATAGCGGTTTTGATTTTGATGTAGAAATAAGATTGGGAGCCGGTGCATTTGTTTGCGGAGAGGAAACAGCATTGATGCAATCAATTGAAGGCAAAAGAGGTATGTCACGAAACAAACCTCCATTCCCGGCAAATAAAGGATTATGGGGAAAACCAACAATAATAAATAATGTTGAAACATTAGCTAATATTCCTCAAATTATAATAAAAGGTCCTGAATGGTTTAAAAGTTTTGGAACGGAAAAATCTCCGGGAACAAAGGTATTTGCACTTGGCGGAAAAATTAACAATACCGGATTGGTTGAAGTGCCAATGGGTACTTCCCTAAGAGAAGTTATATATGATATAGGCGGTGGATGCCCGAATAATAAGGAATTTAAAGCAGTTCAGACAGGAGGACCGTCTGGTGGTTGCTTAACTAAGGAGCATTTAGATATACCAATTGATTATGAAAATTTAACTGCTGTGGGTTCAATGATGGGTTCCGGTGGTATGATTGTTATGGATGAAGATAACTGTATGGTTGATATAGCTAAGTTTTTCCTTGACTTTACTGTTGATGAATCATGCGGAAAATGTACTCCTTGCAGGGAAGGTACAAAGCGTATGCTTGAGATTCTTGAGAGAATCACAGAAGGTAAAGGAACTATGGAGGACTTAGTAAAACTTGAAAAGTTGGCTGTGAACATTAAAGAAACATCTTTATGCGGACTTGGTCAAACTGCTCCTAATCCTGTATTGTCAACATTACGTTATTTTAGAGATGAGTATGAAGCACATGTAAAGGAAAAAAGATGTCCTTCAGGAGTTTGTCAATCTCTTCTTAAATATATTATTACAATGGATTGCAAGGGCTGTACAAGATGTGCAAGAATTTGTCCCGCTGGCGCAATAGAAGGAAAGGTTAAAGAAGTTCATATAATCAATCAGGAAAAATGTATAAAATGTGGTGCATGTATGGATTCTTGTACATTCCATGCCATCATTAAAAAGTAGAAAGGCGGTGTTGATGTTGGATAGAGTTAATTTAACCATAAATGGAATACAAGTGAGTGTACCCAAAGATTATACGGTATTAATGGCGGCAAGAGAAGCCGGAATTGACATACCCACCCTTTGTTTTTTAAAAGATATAAATGAAATAGCTGCCTGCAGGGTGTGTGTGGTAGAGGTAGATATAAAAGGAGTTCCTATGAGGAATCTTCCTACTTCGTGCGTACTGCAGGTTCAGGAAGGCATGAATGTAAGAACCAATACAGCAAAGGTTAGAAATGCAGTAAGAATGAATGTAGAATTAATTCTTGCAAATCACAACAGAGAATGTTTAACTTGCTTAAGAAACGGAACATGCGAACTTCAAAAGTTGTGTGATGAATTGGGAATTAAGGATATAGAATTTACAGGTGCTAAAAGAGAAGCAAAAATAGATAATTTATCTCATTCCATAATTAGAGATAGCAGTAAGTGTATTTTATGCGGCAGATGTGTAAGCACATGCAGAGATGTTCAAGGTATAGGTATTTTGGACTTTACAAAGAGAGGATTTGAAACAGAGGTTGCTCCCGCTTTTGATTACAGCATGAAGGATGTACCATGCGTTTACTGCGGTCAGTGTATTCAAGCATGCCCTGTTGCCGCCTTAAGAGAAAGAACGTACATTGATGATGTATGGGAAGCAATAGATGACCCTGAAAAATTTGTTGTCGTTCAAACTGCACCCGGAGTAAGAGCATCATTAGGTGAGGAATTCGGTCTGCCTGTTGGAACTGATGTAACAGGTAAAATGGTTGCAGCACTTAGACGTCTTGGATTTGATAAAGTGTTTGACACAAACTTTTCTGCGGATTTAACTATATTAGAAGAAGGAACCGAATTGTTAAACAGAGTCAAAAATGGAGGGAAGCTTCCGATGATTACATCCTGTTCACCGGGATGGATTCGTTATTGTGAAATAAATTATCCTGATTTTCTTGACAATTTATCAACATGCAAATCACCTCAACAAATGTTTGGTGCCATAGTTAAATCCTATTATGCACAAAAAGAAGGAATAGACCCTAAGAAAATTGTGAATGTTTCCGTAATGCCTTGTACTTCTAAGAAAACAGAGGCAAATAGACCGGAAATGGAGGTTGACGGATTAAGAGATGTTGACTTCTCCATAACTACAAGAGAATTAGGAGATATGATTAAGCAAGCAAGAATAAATTTCACTAAATTAGCTGATGAACATCCGGACAGTATTTTAGGTGAATATACCGGAGCAGGGGTAATATTTGGAGCTTCAGGCGGTGTTATGGAGGCAGCTCTTCGTACAGTTGCTGACATATTGACAGGTAAGGATTTAGAAGATATAGAATATCAGGGTGTAAGAGGTATTGAAGGAGTAAAAGAAGCTACAGTTATACTTCCGATTGAAGGAAAGGATACAGAAATAAAGGTTGCTGTAGCTCACGGAACAGCAAATGCTGCCAAGGTATTAAATGCAGTTAAATCGGGCGAAAAACAATATCACTTCATAGAAGTTATGGCATGCCCGGGCGGCTGTGTACACGGCGGAGGTCAATCACACGTATCAGCTAAAGTACGCCTTGATATAAATCCTAAATCAAAGAGAGCAGATGCTTTATACGAGCTTGACAGATCACTTCCGCTAAGAAAATCTCATAAGAACCCTGAAGTAATTAAGTTATATGAGGAGTTTTTAAAAGAACCAAACAGCCATATATCCCATAAACTGCTTCATACTCATTATATAAAAAGAAGCGCATATGAAATAGAACAACAAGAAGAATTTGAAAAAATGTTAAAAAAATTAGATTAAATCTTTGGAGGGTTAAACAACCCTCTTTTTTTTATACCAAAAAACTTTCATAAGATATATTAATATGATATAATTACTTTAAAAAATCTATGGTGATAAAATGATACTTATAAAAAACGGCAGGTTTGTTGACCCTGAAAGCAAAAGAGATGAAATGACAGATATATTGATAGACGGAGAAATAATTAAAAAAATAGAAAATAATATTTCTGAAATCAATATAGATACAGTTATAGATGCAAATGGATTGGTTGTTTCACCCGGGTTGATTGATATTCATGTTCATTTCAGAGACCCCGGATTTACATATAAGGAAGATATACAATCCGGCTCTAAGGCAGCTGCAAAGGGTGGATTTACAACTGTTATATGCATGGCAAACACAAACCCTGTCGCTGATAACGAGGAAACTATACAATATATAATAAACGAAGGTAAAAAGACATCCATAAATGTTTTGACGACAGCAGCCGTTACAAAAGGATTTAAGGGTTTGGAGCTTACAAATATGGAACAGCTTAAAAATTCAGGTGCTGTTGGTTTCACAGATGACGGATTCCCTATAATGAATTCAAAAATGGCTATTAATGCGATGAAAACCGCTAAAAAACTGAACGTTCCTATCAGCTTTCACGAAGAGGATCCAAGTTTAATTTACAATTCCGGTATAAATGAAGGAAAAACATCTGAAAAGTTAGGACTTAAAGGTGCTTTAAACATATCCGAAGATGTTATGGTTGCAAGAGATTGCATTATGGCTTTGAAAACAGGAGCAAGGGTGAACATACAGCATGTAAGTTCCGGTGAATCAGTTGATATAATAAGATATGCAAAATCAAAGGGTGCAGATATTTATGCAGAGGCAACTCCTCATCATTTTGCACTTACCGAAGAAGATGTTATAAAGTATGGCACAAATGCAAAAATGAATCCCCCTTTAAGAACTGAAGATGACAGATTAACTATAATTCAAGGTATTAAGGATAACACAATCAACATTATCGCAACTGATCATGCGCCTCACAGCAATGAGGAAAAAGAAAGAGAGTTTTATAAAGCACCAAGCGGAATAATCGGATTAGAAACATCCTTAGCAGTAGGTATAACCTATTTGGTTAATAAAGGTCACATAAAACTTATTGATTTATTAGAAAAAATGACAATAAACCCTGCAAAGTTATATAACCTGAGGGCAGGTTGTGTAAGTGAAGGGGAAAAAGCTGACTTAGTTTTATTTAATATAAACGAAAAGTGGATTGTTGATAATTTTGCTTCTAAATCTTCAAATTCACCATTTATTGGTCGTGAGTTACAGGGAAAGGTAAAATATACCATTTGCAGAGGAAAAATAGTATACAAAGATTAAAAAATATCAAGAAGTAACATGTTACATATAATATAATAAACACAATAAATGATACAATGGTATAAGCCTTTGTCTGACATGTATTTATTGTATCGGTGTGAAGCAAGCCGATAAGCAGCTTGCACTTATGATATATTGAATAAAATAATATTAGCAGGTGATGTTATGATTTATTTAGATAATGCTGCAACAACTTATCCAAAGCCAAAGACGGTATATGAAGAAGTTATGAGGGCAATGACCGAATATGGAGCAAACCCGGGAAGAGGAAGCCATGCAATGGCAATAGAAGGTGCAAGAGTGATTTATGAAACAAGAGAGAATTTAGCAAAGTTATTTAACATAGACGATCCAATGCGTGTAATTTTGACCTTTAATGCAACTGATAGTTTAAATCAGGGGATTAAAGGCGTATTGAATCCGGGGGATCATGTTATAACAACAACAATGGAGCACAATTCTGTTTTAAGGCCTATTAAAGAATTAGAAAAATATGGAATACAAAATACCATAGTACAGTGCAAATCAGATGGAACTATTGATATTAACAAATTAGAGGAAGCTATTAAAGCTAATACAAAGCTAATAGTTACTACACATGTGTCAAATCTGACAGGCACAATTTTTCCAATTGAGGAAATCGGGAAAATGTGCAAAAGAAGAAATGTATTATACTTGGTTGATGGCTCACAAAGTGCAGGTGTATTAGATATTGATATGAAAAAGTATAATATTGATTTACTTGCCGTTCCCGGCCACAAAGGTCTCTTAGGTCCGCAGGGGACAGGTTGCTTAATAATCAATTGTGATAATGAAATAAAACAATTAAAGGAAGGCGGTACAGGAAGTGAATCAAGCAATATGCATCAACCTGATTTCTATCCGGACAAATTAGAGGCTGGTACACATAACCTTCCGGGTATTGCCGGTTTAAATGAAGGAGTAAAGTATATTTTAAACAACGGCACAAAATTGATTTACAGCCACGAAAAAAAACTTCTTGAGGCATTCATCAATGAAATAAAAAAAATCCCCAAAATTAAAATATACGGGCCAGAGGACATAAACCTAAGATGCGGGGTTGTTACGGTTAATATTGAGGATATAGATTCATCAGAATTAGCTTATAGGTTAGATACTGAATATGGTATAGCAGTTAGACCCGGTTTACACTGTGCACCATTGGCACATAAAACAATCGGAACAGAAAAAATAGGAGCGGTAAGATTCAGCGTGGGTCCGTTTAATAAAATGACTGACATAAAGGAAGCAATAAAAGCTTTAAAAGAAATTTCAGAAAATAATTAACAACAAGGCCAAGGAAGTTTTAATTTCTTGGCCTTATATTAATTAAAAATTAATGCAAACTTTTCAATTATTTGGTATAATTAAATTATGTTTAATATTGGCAGGACGATAATATGAAAAAATATATCAACTTTACTTTAATATTAATAATGGTTGTAACCGGATTAATATATTTTACATACGGAAAAGAAATTTTAACATTATTAGATGAGAAAAAAGTGTACAGCATTAAAAATATTCAAACATCAACTATTAATACTCTTGATGAGTATCAGTTTTTTAATGGTGGAATTATAACATACAATAATAAAAAAGCTGTTTTTCTTAAATACAACGGCGAAATGAATTGGACCAACGAAGATAAGGAGTTTGCAAAGCAAGTTTTTGTTGCAGGAAATTACATATTCAAAAAGATAGAAAATACCGTTAAAGTGTTGGATAAGAATAATCAAGAGTATGTAATCGCTGAAATTACAGGAGATTTATTAAATGTTTCACGTGAAAATGATAAAATTTACATAGTTATCAGAAATGAAGACGGACATAATTCACTATATGTTTTGAATGACAACTATGATATATTAGTAGAAGATAAAAGATTTACGGATAAAATAACAGGTGTTTCTATAAGCGATAGATCGGAGGGATATTCGCTTGTAACATTGAGATATGAAAACGGTGCTGTTGTTAATACTGTTTATTTCAATTTGTTAGATGATGTGGAGCTGTGGAAAACTGCAATAGAAAATGAAATATTAGTCAAGACACAAATAGTAAATAACAATGTTATAGTAATAGGAACAAATAATATATACTATTATAATACGAACGGAAAGTTAATGTGGAAAAACGGACTTTTTAATCAAATATTAGATTATGAAATAAGTAAGGACGAACAGAAAATATATATATTGTTTAAAAGAGACAGCTACAACGAATTAATAACATATAACTTTGAAGGAAAGGTTTTAGGAATAAATAAGGTACCCGTAAACGCTCAAGCCATAAAGATTTTTGAAAATAAAATATTTGTCAATAACGAAAATACTATATACTTGCTTCACAATAATAAAACCGATAAAATATATGAGGAAACCGGAAACATATTTTCAGATTTTATTGTAGATGGTAAGGATGTCTACATTTTATCTAAGGACAAACTCGTTAAAGGACAAGTTAAATAAACAAAAAAGATATACAAAGGATAAGGGGAGGAGTAATATGAATTATATCGATGCAGCTGTGTTACTGATCATAGGTTTTTCATGCTTTCAAGGATACAGGAGGGGATTTATTAAAACACTTTTTGATACATTAGGTGTCATTGTGGCTTTCTTTCTAAGTAAGGAATTTTATTACTTAGTCGAAGATTTTTTAATTGATAATACAAAGCTTTTTACTAAGGTGCATGATTTCATAGAAAAAAAGTCATCATCAAGCTTGATAGGGTCAATGAATAAAGCAATAAACATACCTTCCGAACTTCAAAATATTTTAAACAACATCATTAAAACAGGTGATGTGGCACAAGCTGATACTTTTCAGGTTTTTGTTAATAATATCAGTATAATAGTAGTAAGATCAATAAGTTTTATCATAACATTTTTAATAATATATGCCTTATTGGTGGCACTATCGAATTTAATAAATTTAGTTTTCAAACTGCCGATATTGAATATGACAAACAGAGTTTTTGGGGCAGGAACAGGGCTTGTTAAAGGAGTTATAGTTTTATACATAATTTTTGCACTGTCATCACCCCTGATTGGTTTTATGCAGGAGAACGGTATTGCAAAAGGCGTATTAGATTCTGAATCAAGTAAAATTTTTTATGATAATAACATAATATTAAACTATTTATCCTACAAGGGATTTTATAATAATTAAGGAGAAAAACATGAAATTAATTGACGCAAGAGGTTTAGCATGTCCTCAACCTGTAATTTTAACTAAAAAGGAAGCTGATTCAGGTGAATTACAAATAACCGTTATAGTTGATAATGATACCGCTAAACAAAATGTTATTAAGTTTGGAAGTAAAATGAAATATACTTTTAGTTCGGAAAATAAAGAGGATGGAACTTATGTAACTTTAATAAAGACAGATGAAGAAAATGTAATAAAAGAAGTGATAACAGATACTGTTGCAGAAAAGAACAATTCAATAAGTGGATATGTAATAGGAACAGATAAGCTTGGGAAGGGCTCAGATGATTTAGGTAAAATATTAATGAAAAGTTTCCTATACACCATGTCGGAAACAAAACCGTATCCTGATTTCTTAATATTTTTGAATTCAGGGGTTAAGCTAACTACATCAGGGTCTGATTCATTAGAGGATTTAAAAAAGCTAAATCAAGCAGGAGTAAAAATTGTTTCATGTGGAACATGTTTGGATTTCTTTGAAATTAAGGGCAATTTGGAGGTTGGTTCAATTTCAAATATGTATGACATAGTGGAAATGATAACAAAATCACACAAAACTATAACCATATAAGGAGTGGTAATTATGCCGATGCAATTAAATGTTGGGGATGTCGTAAAATTAAAAAAGAAACATCCATGTGGCGGATATGATTGGGAAATTCTTAGAGTGGGGGCCGACTTTAGAATAAAGTGCACCACATGCGAGAGACAGGTCTGGCTGCCAAGAAGTGAAGTTGAAAGAAGAATCACTAAAATAGTGAGTCAGTCAGAGGTACCAATAAAAGATTAAAAAGATGAATAATGTATAAAAAAATATATTGACAAGCTATTAGATATATAATAAGATTAGTTAAGAATTTAATAAACCTTTAATCCGGCACAGAGAGGCCTGGGAAGGATCACACATATATGAGAACTTTATCTTCCTATGCCCTATGCTAGGAAGATATTATTTTATGTAATAAAACTTTAAAATAGTCCTGAGAGGCTAAAAAGGAGGAAACATGTTAAAAGGCAGAAGCTTAATTGAACCAATGGATTTATCCATTGAAGAGTTAGACGAAATTTTAAATTTAGCGGATGAAATTATTAAAAATCCCGAAGATTATTCAGAAGTGTGTAAAGGAAAAATACTTGCTACATTGTTTTACGAACCAAGTACAAGAACAAGATTGAGCTTTGAATCAGCGATGCTTAGACTTGGTGGAAGCATAATGGGTTTTTCGTCAGCTGAATCAAGTTCCGCAGCCAAGGGTGAAAGTGTAGCAGACACTATCAGAACAATTGCATGCTACGCTGATATAGCAGCAATGAGACATCCAAAAGAAGGAGCCCCTAAGATTGCATCATTAAGTACCGATATGCCTGTCATAAATGCAGGAGACGGCGGCCATCAGCATCCAACTCAAACTCTTACAGATTTGTTAACTATAAGATCCCTAAAAGGCAGATTAAATAATTTTACTATAGGACTTTGTGGGGATTTAAAGTTTGGAAGAACTGTTCATTCACTTATTAAAGCATTATCAAGATATGAAAATATAAAATTTATACTAATATCACCTCAAGAATTAAGAATCCCTGAATATATAAGAGAAGAAGTTTTAACTAAAAACGGCATAGAATTCACAGAAGTAGAGAGATTAGAAAATGTAATGGAAGAACTTGATGTATTATATATGACAAGAGTTCAGAAGGAAAGATTTTTTAACGAAGCTGATTATGTAAGATTAAAGGACAGCTATATTTTAAATATGGAGAAGCTTGAAAAGGCTAAAAGCGACATGATAATTCTTCATCCTCTTCCAAGAGTTAATGAAATATCAGTTGAAGTAGATAAGGACAAAAGAGCATGTTACTTTAAACAAACTAAATACGGTGTATTTGTAAGAATGGCTTTATTAATGAAATTGTTGGGGGTGGAGAAATAATGTTAAATATCGATAGTGTAGAAAAAGGTTTAGTAATTGACCATATCGAAGCCGGAAAGGCAATGGAGATATATAAGTATTTAAATCTTGATAAAATGGATTGCAGTGTTGCAATAATTAAAAATGCAAAAAGTAAGAAAATGGGTAAAAAGGATATAATAAAGGTAGAAGATAATATTAACATGAACCTGAAGGTGCTTGGTTTTATAGATCCTACAATTACAATAAATGTAATTGATAACAGCGTAATAATAAAGAAAATAAATCTTGAATTGCCAGATGAAGTTGAGAATGTAGTTATGTGCAAGAACCCAAGATGTATTACTTCAATAGAGCAAGAAATAACGCATAAATTCAAATTGACAGATAAAAATAAAAAAATATACCGTTGTGTATATTGTGATACAGCTTACGAACAAAATTAAAATATTCCGGGGACGAACCTTGAAAATTACATGGTCCGTCCCCAAAACATAACACGTGGAGGAAAAATGATAGTCGATAAATTATTCAAACAGGTAAAAGAAAAAGGTCATGTTTGTATCGGATTAGACACAGAATACAGTTATCTTCCGGCAGAGTTTGCAAATAAATATAACAGTAAAGCAGAAGCAATATATAACTTTAACAAAAAAATAATTGATGCAACCTATGATTTAGCTGCTTGTTATAAAGTACAGATTGCTTATTACGAATCATTAGGAATAGATGGGTTAAAGGTATATTCAGATACATTGAAGTATATAAAGGAAAAAGATCAAATCTCTATAGCTGATATTAAAAGAGGAGATATATCTAAAACGGCAGAAATGTATGCCAAAGGACATTTTACCGGTGATTTCGAAGCTGATTTCGTTACACTTAGCCCATATATGGGTATAAATGACAGCATAGAACCGTTTATAAAATATATAAAAGAAAGTGAAAAGGGTATATTCGTACTTGTCAGAACCTCTAATCAAGGAGCAAGGGATTTTCAATACATTAAAGATGAAAACAATTACACTTTATATGAGAAAGTCGCGGACATGGTAGAAAAGCTTGCAGAAGAAAATATAGGCAGTTGTGGTTTCAGTTCAATCGGTTCTGTTGTTGGCGCTACCAATAATGAAGAAAGCGAAGATTTAAGAAAAAAATTAAAATCATCCTTTTTATTAATACCCGGTTATGGAGCACAGGGTGGAAAAGCAGAGGACATAAAAGCGTACTTAATTGACGGAAACGGTGCTGTAGTAAATTCATCAAGGGGAATTCTTTTAGCTTACAAAAAAGAGCGGGACGGACAAAACAATTTCGCTATGAGTGCCAGAAGTGAAGTAATTAGAATGAGAGATGATATAAGGGCACATTTATAGGAAGGGCGACACACCTCATTTTTGCAGGGTTAGTCTCTGTAGGACAGGAAAAATGTCCACGTCAGAAGGAGGAACAATGAAGGTTATAAAAAGCAGGATAATTGAAAATACGCTAATTTCTAAGAGAATATATAAGCTAAGAGTTGAATTTACCGGCGAAATAATTCCGGGACAATTTTTTATGCTTAAAACTTTGGATAACTCATTTTTATTGCCTAGACCTATCAGTGTGAATGATTTTAATGGCAATGAAGCAACTTTTCTATACAGAACTGAAGGAATTGGTACTACTAAAATAAGTACAATGAGAGAGAATGATGAAATACAATTGTTCGGTCCTCTTGGAAACGGATTTGATTTAAATAAAATAAAGGGCAGAACAGCCATTATAGGAGGCGGTATTGGAATAGCCCCTCTGTTATATCTATCAAAAATTTTAGGTAAAAATGCTGATGTATATTTAGGATATAAAGATGAAGTTTATATAGATGAATTATTTAAACCATACTCAAATAAAACTGTTGTTTGCACAGAAGATGGCAATTCAGGAGAAAAGGGCTTTGTTACGGATTTTATTGATTACAGCCGTTATGATGCAGTTGTTGCCTGCGGCCCCGAAATAATGATGAAAAAAATAATTGATAACTGCAGAGAAAATGATGTGAAGTGCTATGTTTCTTTAGAAAGAAGAATGGCATGCGGCATGGGAGTATGTCTTGGATGCACCGTTGAAACTAAGGATGGTTATAAAAGAGCATGCAAGGATGGTCCGATTTTTTCTGCCGAAGAATTGAGGTGCTAATATGGCAAACTTAATAACCAATGTAATGGGATTAGAATTTAAAAATCCTATTTTAACAGCTTCAGGAACGTTCGGATTCGGGGAAGAATTTTCTAAAATTTATGATTTATCTAATCTTGGCGGCATATGCAGCAAGGGTTTAACACTTCATGAAAGACAAGGGAACAGCGGTATTCGTATTTGGGAAACTCCCATGGGTTTAATGAACAGTATAGGACTGCAAAATCCAGGAGTGGATAACTTTATAAAATATGAGCTTCCGCGGATGAAAGGTTACAATACGGTTATAATTGCTAATTTAGGCGGTCATTGTGAGGAAGATTATTTTGAAGGGATATATAAATTAAATGAAACAGATATAGATTTAATAGAATTAAATATATCATGTCCAAACGTAAAATCAGGTGGCATGGCATTTGGCGTAAAATCCTCGGTAGCTTATAATGTTGTTTCAAAGGTAAAAAGAATATGTAAAAAACCGTTAATGGTTAAATTATCACCTAATGCCGAAAGCATATCTGAAATGGCTATTGCCTGCGAAGAAGCAGGTGCAGATGGTATATCACTTATTAATACAATTCAAGCTATGGCAATAGACATTAAAGAAAAAAAAGCAGTTTTCGATAATATATATGCAGGATTGTCGGGTCCATGCGTAAAACCAATAGCATTAAGAATGGTCCATGAAGCGGTAAAACACGTGAAAATTCCTGTATGCGGTTTAGGTGGTATAATGAATGCGCAGGATGTAATAGAATTTATAATGGCAGGAGCAACCTTGGTACAAATAGGTACAGCTAATTTTATAAAACCTGATATTGCAATTGACATTGTAAACGAATTATCTGAATATATGGACAGAGAAGGTATTAAGTCATTGAATGAAATAAGGGGTATAATATAGCGATGGATTAGCAGTGGATTGGCAATAGACTATCAGTAGAAAACAGAGATAGTAAAATCTTTCAATCGCAAATCAATTGTTATTAAAGGGAGGAAAAATATGAATAATAATGTCGTAGATATATTAAAAGAGTGCGGTGCATTGCTGGAAGGGCACTTTTTACTATCATCAGGAAAGCACAGCAACAGATATTGTCAATGTGCAAAGCTTTTACAATATCCCGATAAATCTGAAAAAGTTATATCATTAGTAAGAGATAAAGTAAAAGATTTAAACTTAGATGTAATCGTAGGTCCCGCAATGGGTGGAATTACAGCTGCTTATGAACTTGGCAGGCAATTAGGTATAAGAGCAATTTTTACAGAAAGGGAAAACAATGTGATGACACTTCGTCGGGGTTTTGAAATAAATCCCGGAGAAAAGATATTAATAATGGAGGATGTTGTTACAACAGGCAAATCATCCCTGGAAACAGCAAGAGTATTAGAAGAATTAGGCGGTAATGTTGTGGGCATTGGATGTGTTGTTGATCGAAAGTCAAGTGAAATTTCTTTACCTATATACAGTGCTGTTGAATTAGAATTTGAAACTTATGAAAAGGATAATTGTCCTCTTTGCAGTAACGGTTCAGAACCTGTAAAACCGGGCAGCAGAAAATTTTAAAGGGACGCATTGCGTCCCTGAATTTTATAGGAAGAAGAAAGGCCAGAATAACCACCAAAGCGAATTATCGCACCTGCCATATCTGTCACAGTATGGATATTGATAATATCTGTCTCTGTCATATCTTCTATCGTACCTTCTATCATATCTTCTGTCATAATTATACATGTCATTATATCTTCTGTAATAATCATTCATGTCAAATCTTCTGTTATCGTATCTTGCACTATATACATCGTACATATCATTATCAGGATTGAAATCTTCCATACTATCATAGATATGAGGATTATTATAATTGTCCATATATACACTCCTTAATATAAATTTTATATACTATAATATATGTGCTATATATGAAGCTGTTACTTTTATATTTTACTTACACCATTTATTTAATCTCTGGGGTGAGGGGGAATATCAATCCTTTCCTCAATTAGAGGTTGAGCCCTAAGTTGTGTTACAGGAAATAGTTCAATATTAAAGTCAGATGTTATATTCGGAAACAAGCGTATATTATATATATTTCCAGAAATATAACCAAAAGCATCTACTCTTATATTGTATGTGGAAAAGTTATATTCTGGTCCCGCTATAAGAGTTCCCAAATCATTTGCCATAGGTAATTCTATTCGTATCGGGTTTATTGTTGTTATTAAATGCATAACCGGAATATCTCTATTTGTACCATTAGTGACATAGATTGTTATAGTAGCATTAGATAAAGGTTTTTTATCTACTTGGTTTACAATATTAAATCTTATAAATCCGGTATTATTTAAATTTTGAGTTTCTAATATATTAGCATTATACATAGGATATATACTTACATATGGATATGAATTGCCACACTTTTTCATATATAAGTCCATTAATTGTTGTTGATTTGTATTATTCATTATTATCAGTTCACCTTCCTTAGGAATTATTAAAACATAATTTCTTATTAGTATTATATGCTATTTTTATATTTCCGTTTATAACTTGTTTGGTGTGATATTCTTTATCAAATAGGATAATTAAGTATTACTATAAAAAACGTTAGTCAAAATTACTGTAGTGAATACGTAAAATACCCCAAGGAAGGGAAAAAGGAGTAGATAATTGAAAAGAAAATAAACTTCTTATAAAATAATAGTTTACATTTTGTAAAAAAAGTATTAAATTATTTATAGAAGTGCTACTGTGGCGCAGTTGGTAGCGCAACTGATTCGTAATCAGTAGGTCAGGAGTTCAAATCTCCTCAGTAGCTTTTATGCGGGTGTAGCTTAGTGGTAGAGTTCCGGCTTCCCAAGCCGGCTGTGTGGGTTCGATTCCCATCACCCGCTTTCATGACCTGACCCAATTTGGGCGACCAAATGGAGCCAACAAATTGGGTCAGGTGCCTGCTTATGACCTAACAACAATAAACCATCGATTTTTTATTCGATGGTTTAACATTTTAAAAACTTACTAATTTTACCTGTATAATAAAGTGATAACCTGTGCAGAGCTCTTGTGCACGCTACATATAACAGCTTTTTATCAAATATAGTGTTATATTTATTATCATCAGCTCCAAATACCATTACCGCATCAAATTCTAAACCTTTTGCCAAATAAACCGGTACTATTATTACTCCCGTTAAGTTTTGCTCTCCTAAATAATCAACAAGCTTTACATTAATTTTGCTTTTTAATCGGAAGAATAAATCAGAAGCATCCTTTCTGTTTTTGCAGATAACGGCAATAGAATTATAACCTTGATCTTTATATTTATTTATATCTTCAATAATTCTTTTATCTAAGCTTTCAATATTTTTTTCATGGACAACTTCCGGTTTTTCTTCATTTCTTTTGAAGTATTCTGTATTGATACTTTTTTCTTCTAATAATTTTTCACTGAATTTACTTATTTCATATGAGTTTCTGTAACTTTTGTTTAAATAAATTTTGCTGCTTTTTTCAAAATCAAATATTGAAATAATCTCATCATAAAAGGACATATTGCTTTTCTTTTCAACGGCTTGATTTACATCACCAACTATTGTAAATCTTGCTTCTCTGAACAATCTTTTCAGTACATGATAATGCATCGGATAATAATCTTGAGCTTCATCAACGATTACCTGCTTAATGTTCGCAAATGTATCAACACCTTCAGCTTTAATTTTTAAATATATCAATGCAATGCCATCAGCATATGGAATGTTATAAGAGTCAACTATTGCCCCATTGGTATAATCAAAAATTTCATCGATATTCTCAGGAAGCGTCAAACCATCAGCAAATGTTTTAAATAATTTCCTATCAGAGAATAACTTTTTATAAAGCTCATAGCTGTCAAATTCAGTAAACCTGTGAATTTTTTCAAGTAATGCATTTGATTCCTTAGCTGCTAAAACTCTTGTAAATGCCTTGGTTTCGAATTCATACCTGTTAGATTTATTAACAGCTTCTTCAATTTTGTCTCTTCTGTCATTTCTATTGTCACGAACTTTATCTAAAATTCTGCTTTCAATTATTTTTAGCTTTTTTGCAGTAGGCATATCTAATTTTCCGCTTAGTAAGAAAGCTTTAAGAAGCTGTTTGTTCTCGATTGTTTTGCCGTTAAAATACACATCTTCAAAGGGTATCAATTTATGTTCATAATAGTTGATAAATCGATCAATAATTTTCAAAAAAGCAGTAGAGCCTTTAAATTCATCATAAGATCTCAGAAAGTTTCTTTGTTCTTCTGATTCAGCACAAATTATATTTTCAAAGTTTTCACTTTTTGTTTTAACAGATAATCTGTTTTCAAAAATCCTGGTAAATATATTTTCAAATGTAAATTCACTAATATTTTCTTCGCCAAGCTCCGGAAGTACATTAGATATATATTTAGAAAACAGTGTATTGGGAGAAATAATAATTACATTGTTAGAACTTAACTTTAAATTAAGGCCTTGATATAATAAAAAGGCAATTCTGTGAAGTGCCACAGAAGATTTTCCACTTCCTGCAACCCCTTGAACGATTAGAAGGTCGTTTTTTAAGTCACGTATTATTAAATCTTGCTGTTTCTGTATAGTTTCAACAATGGTCTTCATTTTAGAAGTCATGTTCTTTGATAATGCTTCCATAAGCATTTCGTCAACAATATTTACATTGCTGTCAAAGAAATATTCTAAAACACCTTTAGTAATTTTAAATTGTCTTTTTAATGAAACAGCTCCTTTAATTTTTCCGGATGGTGCTTGATATTCAACAGGACCAATTTCAGAACGATAATACAAGCTTGATATAGGTGCGCGCCAATCATAGACTTTAATATCATGAGTTTCTTCATCCATCAAATTAAAAAGTCCTATATATATTTTTTCAGTGTCATCATAGCCCTCTTCAGTAAAATCTATTCTTGCGAAATATGGGTTATCAAGCATTCTTTCATGCTTAGCAATGCGTTTTTCAAGCTCTGTATAGCTTAAGGTTTGCAGTTGCAGTGCGCTTAAATATTGATTTAAATCTGTCAGTTTATCAAAATCTGCAGAAGTATGGGTAGTATTTTCCCACATTTCTTTTCTTGCTTCTATTAAGTCCGATTTTTGGTCTGACAGCTTTTCAGAATCAATTTCCAAGTAATAGCTTAATAAATCTAAAATTTCATTTAGATAATTATTTTCCTCTATAAATTTTTCATTGTATTCCTTCATTATAAAACCCCTCTTACAATAAAACAAAATTATTAAATATATGATTAATAGATTATTATAACATAATAAGCATTATATGAAAAGAAAAATAAATATACACAAATTTATAAAAAAGAAGTTTACTATGTTGCCTTATTTTTCATTTTTTGTAAACATTTTAGTGACATATTTAAATTTTTGTGTATAATATTAATTAGAGTATTAATGGGATGAGGGGATAAAATTGGTTGGAGAAAAGATTAGAAATTTAAGGAAAAGCAAGAACTTAACAATAGTAGAACTATCAGAACAAATTAATGTTACATCCGGTTACATATCACAAATAGAAAGAGATTTAATATCTCCTTCACTATCTGTATTGAAGAGATTAGCTGAAGCATTAGAAATACCATTGTCTGCTTTATTTTCAGAAGAAAATGACAGGAGTGTCATAACTATTGCTGAAAACGAAAGAACTAAGGTTAAATTTGGAAACATTAATGTGGAATTAGAGTTTATTACACCCATATTGAATAAAGGTGAAAAAAGTGTAGGTGTTGAAGCATTTTTATTTAAACTTAATCCCAAAAGCTGGATTAGCGAAAATGTAATCATAAACGAATCAAATGAATGTATTTATGTTTTATCAGGTGAATTACAATGTCATATCGGAGAGAAGGTTTTCACCTTATCTAAGGGAGACAGTATATGTGTTCCTGAAAACAACGGCCATATGATTTTTAACAGTCATGATGATGAATCAGAAGCATTGTGCATTATTTCTCCTGCAGCTTTATAACTATTGAAATAAGTCCTTGACAAAGCATTTTTGTTGTAATATATTATCATATATAAATAAAATCAGTGATGGAAAGCAGTAAATATTGTTTTTATTAAGAGAGTCGGCGGTTGGTGCGAGCTGATATAAAATCATGTTGAATCCGTTCCGGAGTATTCAGGGGTAGCAACCTGAACGTTGTAGGCGTTAACTTATTAAGTGATTATACATGTTGTATAATAATTAGGGTGGCACCGCGAGTATACCTCGTCTCTATGTTTCATGGAGACGAGGTTTTTTAATGACCCGCGACTGCTTAGTATAAAAAGGAGGAGAAAAATGTTAGATATTAAAAGAATCAGAAACAACCCGGAAGAGGTTGAAAATTTATTAAAAAGAAGGAATTCAGATTTAAATCTAAAAAAAGTTTTAGAATTAGACAAAGTTAGAAGAGAAAAGTTAGTTGAAGCTGAAAATATGAAAGCTGAACAAAACAAAGTTTCTAAGCAGGTTCCTTTATTGAAAAAGGAAGGAAAAGATGTTACGGGTATTCTTCAGGAAATGAAGGATTTAGCTGAAAAGGTTAAAGTTATTGATGGCGATGTTAAAGAAATCGACGCAAAAATAGAAGAAGAGCTGTTAAGCATACCGAACACACCGAACCCGGATATAACCGTGGGTGCTTCTGATGCAGATAACAAGGAAATCAGGAGATGGGGGAACCCTAGAAAATTCGATTTTGAATTAAAGCCACACTGGGATTTAGGAGTTGACTTAAATATTTTAGATTTTGAAAGAGCCACTAAAATTACAGGTACTCGCTTCTCAATGTTTAAAGGAATAGGAGCAAGGTTAGAAAGATCCATTACAGCTTATATGCTTGATAAACATACAATAGATCATGGATTTACAGAAATAGCCCCACCTTTCATGGTTAACAAAGAAAGTATGTACGGAACAGGACAGCTTCCGAAATTCGAAGAAGATATGTTTAAGTTAAATCAAAGGGATTACTATTTGATTCCCACTGCTGAAGTACCGGTAACAAATATTTACAGAGATGAAGTAATAGATGAGGCAAATTTACCTATTTATATGACTGCATATACACCTTGCTTCAGAGCAGAAGCCGGTTCAGCAGGTAGAGATACAAGGGGCTTAATAAGAAACCACCAATTTGACAAAGTTGAAATGGTTATGTATTCAACACCTGAGGATTCTTACAGACAGCTTGAAATATTAACAAACTTTGCTGAAGAAATATTAAAAGGATTAGGACTTCCATATAGGGTTGTTGAACTTTGCACAGGGGATATCGGATTTAGTTCAGCTAAAACATATGACTTAGAGGTATGGATGCCAAGCTACAACCGTTATGTCGAAATTTCTTCATGTTCAAACTTTGAAGATTTCCAAGCAAGAAGAGCTAATATAAAATATAGACCTAAAGATAAAGGAAAACTTGAACTGATTCATACTTTAAACGGTTCAGGACTTGCGGTAGGAAGAACATTTGCTGCTATTTTGGAAAATTATCAAAATGAAGATGGTTCAATAACTATTCCTGATGCATTGAGACCTTATATGAGAGGTTTGGAGAAAATAAGCTTATAAAGAATATGTAATCCTGAACGAAGCGAAAGATCTCGCGGATTTAAAGGGATCTTCGCTTCATCTCAGAATGATGAAGAAAACGCTTAGGACGATGAACTATTTCTATTTCTGAAATAATATATTAATGAAGTAATTAATGCAGCTGCGGTTTTTACAACCAAGTCGCCCATTGTATCCTCAAGCCCGCCTTTAACCATGCCTGTTTTAAATATAAAATCCCCTGAAAACTCAAATATTTCCCACAGCGTTCCTAAAGAGACAGCAAAGCAAAATGCAAATAATGCTGTTGTCATAACATACCTTTTTCTTGTTATTTCTATTTCCATTCTTATAATCCCTTTTGTTAAATGAAGAAAAGTTATGACCATGTAACTTCCAAAGATTGCGTGCAACATTAAATCCCACCACCATATTTTATCATAATATCTATGAATTTCACCGAAATATTGGGCAGCAAAAATAAATATAACACTGAACAATGGAAAGCTTATGGGGAGGTTTAACTTTTTCTTTTTTGCTAAAAAGATTAATATAAATGGTATAAGAATACTTAAAGATGCTATAATTGAAAGTTTAGCAACCTTGTAATCTTTCTGTGTTAAAGCCATGAAGCCGGTAAAAATAGTCATTGTTTCAAAAATGACAGATATGATTTTTGCAGTTTTATTATATTTGTTGTTCATATATTCCTCATTATAAGATGACATATAGTTAGTTATATGTATCTTAGTTATAATTATTAATTTAGTTGCAACTTGTTTTGAAAAAGGGTTGTCATAAGTTAATTATTTACAATAATCAAATTAATAATGCAATTTTTTTAAAATTAATATATAATTATTACATAGTGAATAGGAGGATACTTATGAAAAAGATAAGCAAGGTATTATCTATTTGGCTTTTAATCGTCATTATGACTAATACTGTTGTATATGGTGACATTAACATCAGCGATAACATAAAGGGTGCATTGTTAGGTGATTTAGAAACCGGCGAGGTTTTATATGAATATAATACAAATGAGCAATTGGCAATTGCCAGTATATCTAAGCTAATGACATACTTGGTTATGATGGATGCAGTGTCAAATGGAGATGTTTCATTGGATGACGATGTTGTTATAAGTGGACATGCTGCTTCTACAGAAGGCAGCAAATTTGGTTTATTATCAGGTGAGACAGTCAAGCTTAATTTACTTGTTAAAGGTATTTTGATTGTATCAGGTAATGATTGTGCAACTGCAATTGCCGAACATGTAGGAAAAACAGAACAGAATTTTGTAAGAATGATGAATGAGAAAGCATCCGAATTAGGACTTTTATCTGCAAGCTTTATTAATCCTCACGGTTTACCTATAAACGATGAAGAAACAGGTCAAAATCATATGTCAGTTTCAGATTTATATAAATTGGCGAGACATATATTAACAAAGTACCCTGAAGTTTTGGAAATTACAAAACAAAAAGAACTTGTTGTAACCGAAAGAAATTACAGAAAACAAGCAACAAATCCAATACTTGGTGAGGTTGAAGGTGCTGACGGCTTAAAAACCGGCTTTACCGATAAAGCAGGAATATGTCTCGTGTCAACTATACCTGTTCAAGGAAAAGAGCAGGATTTTAGATTGATAGGAATAATATTAGGCGCTGCTACCCATGAGGATAGGTTTAATAAAACTAAAGAGCTGTTAGAATACGGAAAAGGTAATTTTAGTTATCGTAAAATTATAAAGTCAACAGAAGAAATAGATCATGTTTATATTATAAATTCTAAGGATGGGAAGGTAGATGTGTACCCTTCAACGGATTATAACAAAATATTGAAAAATGATGATATAATTAGAACTAAAATTTCATATAATGATACTGTAAAAGCACCCTTAAAATCAGGAGACAAAATCGGTACTATCAGTATCTTTGTAAATGATCAAGAAATCGGACAAATAGATGCAGTAGTTAATAAGAATATAGAAAAAGCAAATATTATAGTCAGAATATTTAGATTTTTCAGTAGTATTTTTAGTTAATTGCATCTGGCAATAATTTAATATTTTGAAATATTTTCACTGTATATAAAAAGGTGCTACGGTTTTTTATTAATATTGTTAAAAAATCGATAAACCTTTTTTTGTTGTAATTTACAGGTTGTACAACAAGTCAAAATATTAACAAATGTAATTTTTATGCATTTAAAGTATATATCCAACGATTTCATGAAGGAATAAGCTATTGACAAAATAGAGAAATTAGTGTACTATTCATTTTAATCAACGATGTGCATCTGTAGCTCAGAAGGATAGAGCAGTGCCCTCCTAAGGCATGTGCCGGGGGTTCGATTCCTCTCAGGTGCACCATTTTTATCATAGAAAAGAAAACGATAACAGTAATAATATTAGTATATACTAATTTTATTATATAAAATTTTTTGGAGGGGAAAATGAAAAGATTATTATCATTAATATTAGTACTCACTTTGGTTTTGACAGCGTGTTCCGGTGGTAAGGCCCCTGAACCTGCACAACCAAATCAACCGGAAGGACCTTCTCAATCAGAAGATGTAACTGAAGGTGGTAAATATGCAAAAGAGCAGGTATACAAATATGCTTACGCTGAAGAAATTACAACTCTTAACTATCTTATAACTACAACCTGGGTAGATATGAGTGTTGCAGCAAACCTTGTTGATACTTTGGCTCAATACGACAAGTACGGAGTGTTGCAGCCTGCTTTGGCTGAAAGCTGGGAAGCATCAGATGACGGGCTTGAATGGACATTTCATTTGAGAAAAGGAGTTAAATGGGTTGATTACGAAGGAAATGAAATAGCAGAAACTACTGCTAATGATTTTGTTTCATCTGCCAAGTATATATTAACAAAAAAGAATGAATCCGAATCTGCCAACATAGTTTATTCTGTTATAAAAAATGCTGAGGCATATTATAACGAAGAAATAACTGATTTCGCACAAGTGGGAGTTAAGGCAGTGGACGAATACACATTGGTATACACTCTAAAAGAACCGGTTCCTTATTTCGAATCCATGTTGACTTACGTAAGCTTTTTCCCTGTTTATGGACCATTTTTAGAAGAAATGGGAGATTCTTTCGGAACTGCAAACTCAACTTTATTATATAACGGACAATACTTACTAACTGAATTTGAACCTCAAATGCAGAGAATACTTAAAAAGAACGAGACATATTGGGATAAAAACAATATCTTCGTAACAGAGCTTAACTACAAATACAATAAAGAAGCCATGGCTTTAGGCGGAGAGCTGTTTAAAAGAGGAGAAGTTTTACATGCAATTATTCCTCCTGCAAATCTTGATGAATGGATGAATAATCCTGAACTAAAAGATAAAGTGTCTCCTGACAGATTAGGAACTTACACATATTTTTATGCATTTAACTTTAAACCTCAGTTTGATGCGCAATATGAACCTGAAAACTGGAAGATAGCAGTAAACAACATAAATTTCAGAAAGTCTATTATGTCGGCCTTTAACAGAATTGCGTCAATGACAACAGAGGATCCTTATAATCCTGAATACAGAATAATAAATACTATTACACCTCCTAACTTCGCTTCTCAGAAGGGGTTGGATTATACAGCAACAGGCGATTTGGCTGCTTTGAAGAATAAGGACTTTTTCAATGATAAAGAAGCTCTAAGTTACAAAGAAAAAGCTGTTGAAGAGCTTACTAAAGCAGGAGCAAAATTCCCTGTAAAAATATTGATGCCGTACAATACAAACAGTTCATATTGGGCTTTGGAAGCGCAGGTTGTTAAACAGCAATTAGAAACATTGCTTGGAACAGATTATGTACAAATTACACTTCTTCCTCATGCTCCTACAGGATTCCTTGACGGAACAAGAAGGGCAGGAAATTACTCACTTATGAAGTGTAACTGGGGACCTGACTATGCCGATCCACAGACTTATACAGATCCGTTCAGACGTGACACAAACTATAACTTCCCGGAATTTATTACAGAAGTAAATTCAGATGGAAAGAATATATATGATGTTTATGAATCAATGGTTAATGAAGCAAAGACAGAGCTGATTGATTTACCTAAGAGATATGAAATATTTGCTAATGCTGAAGCATTTTTAATCAATAATGCTTTTGTAATTCCGTACAATGTAAGTGGCGGGGACGGATATGTAGCATCAGTTGTACTTCCGTTTGAAAGACCTTATGCGCCATTTGGTATAGCAACTATGACATGGAAAGGTGCTAAGCTTCTTGCTGATCCGATAAGCATGGATGAATTCAACAAGGCCCAGGAAGAATGGCAGGCAGCTCGTGACCAGGCTTTAAAGGAAGCAACTAATTAGTTCTTAAATGAGGGCTCTTGCAGCCCTTATTTCTTTTTATACTTACAGTATAAGCGTCCGACACCAAATCGGAAGATTTGGGTCGGCTGCTTATAAAATCTAAATACTGAATCAAAATAGAAAGAGAGGCGTTTTCATGAAGTATTATGTAACAAGGCTTTTAAGATCCTTCTTAACGCTAATGATAGTTGTAACAGTTGTATTTTTACTGATGCGTTTGATGCCTATTGAGGGGTATTTTGGTGCAAGCTTTGATAAGCTGGATGAGGCGCAGATAGAAGCAAAATTGAAAAATTTGGGGCTTTTAGATCCTTGGTATATTCAATTAAAAAACTTTTACGGGGATTTGCTTAAGGGAGACTTTGGTCAATCAATTACTTACAGACCAAAGGTTGACATAACAAAAATTTTAGGGGATAAATTAATAACATCACTGCGTTTTGGATTAGCGGCTCTTGGTGTGTCTTTGGTTGTTGGCTTAAGCTTAGGAATTCTTATGGCAAGGTTTAAAGGCAAGTTTTGGGATAAGTTGGGAACTTGCTATGTTGTAGGGGCTAATGCAGTTCCTGCAGTTATATATTATCTGTTGATTCAGGTATTTTTTACAGACTTATTTAAATTACCATTGCTTTACAGTAAGTCAGACCCTAAAAGCTGGATATTGCCGGTGCTTTGCTTATCATTAGTAACTACAGCTTATTATGCTATGTGGATAAGACGTTATATGGTTGATGAATTAAACAAGGACTATGTAAGATTGGCAAGAGCAAAGGGATTGAAAAATAAAGAAATTATGATAAGACACGTTATGAGAAATGCATTTGTTCCAATGGCGCAATATTTACCAGCTTCGATACTTTATACAGTATCCGGCTCTATTTATGTGGAATCATTATTTTCAATACCGGGAACAGGCGGACTTTTAGTTACAGCAATACAAAGACAGGATAATACTCTGGTTCAGGCACTGGTGCTTTTATATTCATCCATAGGAATTATAGGATTAATGTTGGGAGATATACTTATGGCAACATTTGACCCAAGAATAAAATTATCACATGAAGGAGGATCCAGATAATGACCGGCAAGAAGATAATTAATAAAATGACAGACAACATTGATCCATCCTTATTTGAATTTGCTGAATATGATGAATCTAAAAGTGAGTTGACGGGATATTCGAACTATTCATTTTGGAGATCTACTTTTCAGGTTTTCATGAAAAATAAAGCAGCAGTTGCACTATTGATTTTAATTGTCTCTGTAGTTTTATTTACGGTTATACAACCGTATTTACCAAATCAGAAAAGCCCTACACAAATATATATTAATCCTGAAACAAATTTGCAATATAGAAATGTACAACCTAATGAAGAATTTTGGTTTGGTTCAAATTCAATTGGTCAGGATTTATGGGCACGTATTTGGAGCGGAACAAGGACATCACTGTTTATAGGTGTTGCGGTAGGTTTGTTTGAAGCAGTGGTAGGAATAACCATAGGGGCAATTTGGGGTTATGTGAGAAAGCTTGATGCCATAATTACTGAAGTATACAATGTTTGGGACAACATACCGACCACTGTAGTTTTAATTATATTAACATATGTTATGAAGCCCAGCATCCCAACTATTATATTTGCCATGTGTATGACCGGTTGGCTTCAAATGGCAAGGTTTGTAAGAAACCTGATATTAATTATAAGAGATAGAGAATACAATCTTGCTTCAAGATGCTTAGGTACTCCGACAAGCAGAATTATAACTAAGAATCTTTTGCCCTACTTAGTATCTGTTATTATGCTAAGGATGGCACTTGCTATACCGGCTGCTATAGGTAATGAAGTATTCTTATCTTATATAGGTATGGGTTTACCGGTTGATATACCGTCACTTGGGAATCTAATTAATGAAGGAAGGGCTTTGATAATGGATCCTAACCAGAGATACCAGTTATTCTTCCCGGCTGCTGTTATATCAGTTGTAACAATATCCTTCTATGTAATCGGCAATGTATTTGCAGATTCTGCCGATCCAAGAAATCACGTGTAGGAGGTTATCATGATAAACAACGAAATAGTATTATCTGTAGAAGATTTAGTTATAAAATTTAATTTGCGCGGACAGGAATTAACCGCAATAAGAGGCGCTTCCTTAACATTACACAAGGGAGAAAGCTTAGCAATAGTTGGAGAGTCCGGCTCAGGTAAATCAGTATTTACAAAATCACTCATGGGTCTTTTAGATGCAAACGGAAGAATTGAAAGCGGAGCCATAATGTATAAGGGAAATGATTTAGCTAAATATAAAACAGAAGATGAATGGATTAAAATAAGAGGAAAAGAAATAGCCATGGTTTTCCAAGATCCCATGACGTCTTTAAATCCGCTTAAAACAGTTGGAAAGCAGGTTCAGGAGTCAATAGAGCTTCATCAAAATTTAAAGGGTGAAGAAGCAAAAAGATTGGCAATAGAAATTTTAAATGATGTAGGCATTTCAGAGCCGGAAAGAAGATATAAACAATACCCACATGAATTTTCCGGTGGTATGAGACAAAGAGTTGTTATAGCAATAGCTGTGGCATGTAATCCTAATATTTTGATATGCGATGAGCCAACAACAGCTTTGGATGTTACAATTCAGGCACAGATTCTTCAATTGTTGAAAAATTTACAAAAGAAATATCAATTAACAATCATATATATTACTCATGACTTAGGTGTTGTTGCGAATGTTGCTGACAGAATAGCAGTTATGTATGCAGGAGATATAATAGAATTAGGTCTTTCGGAGGAAGTATTTTTCGACCCTAAGCATCCATACACTTGGGCACTTTTATCTTCATTGCCTCAGCTTGGAATAAAGGGTGAGCCATTATATTCAATAAAGGGTACCCCTCCAAACTTATTTAAAGAAATTAAAGGTGATGCTTTTGCACCACGTAACCCTCATGCATTAAAAATTGATTTTGAAAAAAGGCCACCTTATTTTGAAGTTACTCCTACTCATAAGGCGAGAACTTGGCTGTTAGACCCAAGAGCGCCAAAGGTAGAACCACCTCTTATGATTCAAAAAATGAGGGAAATGGAAGTAAAGAGAGGTGAAGATATTGAGTAGTAAAGAAAGCTTATTAGAAGTTAAAAATTTAAGAGTTGAGTTTGGTAAGAGTAATAAAAAGTTTGTTGCTGTCAATGATGTAAGCTTTAACATTTATAAGGGTGAAACTTTTGGACTTGTCGGAGAATCCGGTTCAGGAAAAACAACCATAGGTAGGGCTATAATAAGAATTAATTCTGCTGCATCAGGTGAAATAATTTACAAGGGTCAAAAGATAAGCGGCAAAATAGACAAGGAATTGGATAGCGAGCTTACAAGAAAAATTCAAATGATATTCCAGGACCCTATGGCTTCTTTGAATGAAAGAGCAAAGGTTGACTATATAGTATCAGAAGGGCTGTACAATTTAAAAAATTATGGTTCCGAAGAAAACAGGAAAAAGAAGGTGGAACAGGCGCTGTTAGATGTTGGTTTGTTGCCTGAATTTGCAAGTCGATTCCCTCATGAATTCTCAGGAGGACAAAGACAGCGTATAGGTATTGCAAGAGTATTGGTTATGGAGCCGGAATTAATCATAGCAGATGAGCCAATATCAGCTTTGGACGTATCCATTCGTGCACAGGTTATAAACTTACTTTCTGAATTACAAGATAAGAAAGGTTTAACTTATTTATTCATAGCTCACGATTTATCGGTTGTAAGATTTATTTCAGATAGAATTGCCGTAATTTACAAGGGTAATATAGTTGAATTGGCTGAAACAGAAAAACTGTTTGAACATCCGCTTCATCCATATACAAGCTCCCTTTTATCAGCTATACCAACACCTAATCCGAAGGTTGAAAGAAATAAGATAATAGAAGTATATGACCCAAAAGAAAGTCATTTTGATTATGATTCAAGTCCCCCAAGGTGGGTAGAAATTGAGCCGGAACACTTTGTTTTGGCAAATGACAGAGAACTTGACAGCTACAAGAAAAGTTTGCAATTATAAGGGGTATCCCCCCTTTTTTTTATGTATAAAAACCAGTTGACAAAGAGGTGTACTGTGCTATATAATACAGTTACTGTACCAAGTGTATTAATACACTTGACATAATAATAACATATAGCGGGACGTAAGATATGAAGGAAATAAAGATAGTTTTAACACAAACAAATACGGTTATATCTAAAACATTAAAAGCAGTTTCAAAAAAACCATACAATCACATATCAATATCATTTGAAGATGATTGTTCTACAATGTTTAGCTTTGGAAGAAAAATAACCTGGTTTCCCTTAATAGGAGGGTTTGTAAAAGAAAATCCAAACAGCGGTGTATTTAAAATACATCCGGAAACTAAATGTAAAATTTATAAATTAGAAATAACCGACGCTGATTACAACATTATAACGAGAAGGTTGAACAAGTTTTTAGAAGACCCCAACAGTTTCAGGTACAGCTTTTTAAATGTATTTTTGATTTATTTCAATATACCGTTACAAAGGCAATACTATTATGTTTGCTCAAGTTTCGTAACATATTTGTTATGGGGTATAATACCGTTTAAGAAGAAAATTTCACTTGTGGTACCGGATGATTACAACGCATTAGAGCTTCAAGAGGTGTATGAAGGAAAATTGACGGATTACGTTAATAGAAAATTTGCATACAGTGATATTTAATGGGAGGTGTGAGATGATTCTGATTGATAATAACAGTTCAAAAGCTTTATATGAGCAAATTTATGATGAATTAACAAGATTAATATTGTCAAAGGTGCTTAAGCCGGAAGAAAAGTTACCCTCTGTAAGAGAACTTGCAGCAATGATAAAAATTAACCCGAACACCATACAGAGAGCTTATAAAACCTTAGAAGAAAATAATTATATTTATACAGTTAAGGGAGTGGGAAATTTCGTAAAGGATTCTATAGAACTTAGGGGTATACATATAAAGAATATGGAAGAAAAATTGGAAGACGCAATAAAGTCATTGAAAGAACTTGGATTGAAGGATGAATATATTATTAATTTAGTAAGAAAAATACTTAAGCCCAACGAGGGTTAAAGGAGGTTAATATGTTAAAGGTTGAAAATGTAAGCAAGAAGTTCGGAGAATTTCAAGTTTTAAACAATATAAATATTAATCCTGAAAGCAGCCAGATATATGGATTGGTTGGCTCTAACGGATGCGGAAAAACAACATTGTTGAAGCATATAATGATGATTTACAAGCAGGATGGGGGAAATATTTATTATGACGGAAAAGAAATAAAAGAAGATTCGGAATTGCTGAATGATTTTTATTTTGTTCAGGACAGCTTATTTTTTCCTTATCAGCATACATTGAGCAAGTTGTTTGCTTATGAAAAACTGTTGTATAAAAATATGTCAGAAACGAAATTTAATGAGCTAATCAGCTATTTTAATATAGACAAGAATAAAAATCTTAATAAAATGTCTAAAGGCCAAAAAAAGCAGGCGGCATTTGTATTAGCTATTTCAGCTCAACCAAAGGTATTATTGCTTGATGAAATTGTAGATGGTCTTGATGCGGTCATTAAAAGAAAGTTCTGGAATGTACTTATTCAAGAGGTTATGGAAAATGAAATGACTGTAATAATTTCATCTCATGATTTGAAGGAATTAGATAATATATGCGACAAAGTAGGTATTATGCATGAAGGTAAAATACTGAAGGAAGAAAACCTTGAAAAAATGAAAGAGGAAATCAAAAGAGTTCAATTTGCAGTTGAGGGAGAATTTGATCCCGATAAGTTTAAACAATTTAATATTATTAAAACAGTTAAAGTAGGTAGCATAAATATATGCATTTTAACAGGCAATACTGATGAATTTAAACAGCTGTTGGAGAAAGAATATAAGGTTCTTTTGTTTGATAAACTTTCCATGAACCTTGAAGAAATTTTTATCACTGAATTAGGAGGTGCAGGTTATGGAACTGAGAAAAAATAACTTCACATCTTTGCTTTTGTATTCTTTAAAGAGTAAAAAGAATTGGTTTTTCCTTTCAACAGTAATAATTTTTATTACAACATTGTTAATACCATTTATATTGGGAGTTGATGAAGAATTTTTTATTGCATTTGGAATTGTTGAAGTATTTATTTTGGTATTTGTTAATTGTCTTGTAGATAACAGTTTTCTGCATAATGACTCTAAGTTAGCTTACTACAAATCAAAACCGATTTCGTTTAAGAATCAAATTTTAATAAACGTTATAAATAACCATATATTTACCGGGTTTTTATTGATTTTAATTTCAATATCTGTAGCTATTCAGGATTATAATATTGAAATATTAGAAATATTTAAAGTTATAATTCCATGGCTTTCAGTTGGAATACTTCTGGCGGCACTGTCCTCTATATTGGCAGGTAATACATTAGTTGCAGGTTTAATGACTATATTTAACTTTGCGCTTCCTGCGATATTTTACTTAATTATCCAATTTATGTTTTCAATTTTGGAGAATTTAGTTATTGGATTTAGCGCTAAAGTATTGATGGATTATTTTGTAAAAAGCTTTTATAAATTAGATTATATATATCTGGTTGCATTTTCAGATAGCCCTTTAAATATAGTATATTTCTTGATATATGGTGTGATAGCGGCATTCATAGTACTGCTTATATATAAGATGTTAAGAAGGAGAAAAAACGAGAATACAGGCAACTTTATGGCATTTGACGGCTTTAAATATTTTGTTTCTGTTCTTGCAAGTTTGATAATTCCTGCATTTTTCGCAGTAACATCTTATGACAGGGATATTTTAAATGAAATAATTGTATCATTATTATTGGCTGCATTATCATACTATATAATTATTGCAATTATGGAAAAGGCATTCAGAATTTCAAGATTGTCAATTAAAGTATTCATAGCAAGCATGGCAGTATTCATTGGATTAACGGGCGCAACCGTATTAATTGCTAATCAATATAAAAATGTGGTACCAAATCCTGAAGATGTAAAAGTAGCCTATATAGGCAACAATAGTTGGATGAGTAGGGATGTTATGGTCAAAAAGTTTATAGAAGAGGGTGGCGCAGATGAAGAAAGCTTATTAGAAATCCAAAGAATATTTAATGATAGTGTCATACTGTTTACAGATAAGGAAAATATTGAAACAATAACAAAAATGCATAAGGAAATTTTGAAAAATCAAGGGTATGACAATGAAAATTTCTATATGTATAATTTAGTTATAAACTATTACATGAATGACGGCAGCATAATTACAAGAGATTATAAAATAAAAAATGATAAAAACGAAGCTACAAATGAAATAAAGAATGAAATTGCATCTAAACTTCTAATGTCTAAAGAATTAAAAAACAAAAAGTTCTTCTATTTATATAATGAAGATTACTATTTAAAAAATAAGGACAATATAAGTTTTGTATTAGGAAATGATAGGGGAGAAGCATATTCACCTCGTGAAAACTTGAATGTTGAACTGTTAAGACCTCTATTAATTAAGGATATTGATACAATGTTCAATGACAATAGTGACAATGCATTCTTGGCACTTAATAGCTATAATTTCGAAATACCAGCAAAGGAATATAAGGAATTAGGTTATTATATTCAAGTTACCGTAATTAATAAAGAAGATAATTCAAAAGATTTATATCAAACTATTTATTTAGATGACAGGTTCGAAAATACAAGAGAATTCTTAAAGATTAAATAAGTTAAATTTGGTAAAAGAATTAGGGTAAAATCTGGGGACGGATCTTGCAAAAAATACTGCAAGGTACCGTCCCTAATTTATTTTTGTAACATTTATTTATAGATTTGAAATATATTTTAATATTTTAGTAAATGGCAGTTAATAATCTTTCAATATAATTGACATGTAAGGGGTATTCAAAATATGTAAGATAGAGGTGATGCCATTTAAAAAAGAATTTACGATAAAAGTATAAGAAAAGAAAAAAGTAATTAAAAAACAAATCTTTAACCACAAATGTAAAGGAGGAAAATTACATGTTAATGTTTAAAGGAAAGGTTGCAAAAATTACAACAAGCTTAATGGTTACATCTTTTATGGTATTTGGATCTATGACACCTGTCAGTGCAGCTGAATATCATAACAAATTAAATAATATCGAGGTTACTGAGGATGCACAGGGAAACTTTTCAAGTAGTGCAGCAAAATTTACGTATACTGAAGATGGAAAAAAAGTACTTACAGTTACTCCAAAATCAAATTTTAGATCTCACAATCGAAATTTCCGAAATGGAGCTATTATTCCCGGAGATGAAGAAACACCAATAGATGAAGAAACACCTATTGACGAGGAAACACCAATAGACGAAGAAACTCCGATAGATGAAGAAACACCTATTGACGAGGAAACCCCGATAGATGAAGAAACACCGATAGATGAAGAAACACCTATTGACGAGGAAACCCCGATAGATGAAGAAACACCGATAGATGAAGAAACACCTATTGACGAAGAAACTCCGATAGACGAAGAAACACCTATTGACGAGGAAACCCCGATAGACGAAGAAACACCTATTGATGAGGAAACCCCTATTGACGAGGAAACTCCAATAGATGAAGAAACACCTGTTGACGAGGAAACCCCTATTGACGAAGAAACCCCTGTTGATGAAGAAACCCCTATTGACGAAGAAACCCCTGTTGATGAAGAAACCCCTACAGATGAAGAGGAAGATGTTACTACTCCTTCAGCAATAGATGCTAATGAAATTTATGTGAGAGTTTTAGATTCTTATGATAAATTACTAAATATTTTTGACAGATTAATAAATTTTTTAAAATTATAATAAATAACTAACTGTTTATACGCCCGGCATAAAGAAATATTCTTTATGCCGGGCATATTATGTATGCATAGGTTTTATGAGGTTGACAATAAATTTTTGCACATATATAATTGTTATTGTTTAGATAATTAATTATTCATTTTATTATTTAGGACAAGTTGGTTAATGAAATTATCGAAATACACCAATAAGGAGGTAAAATATGCCTTATTTAGGTAAAGTTTTAGTTGTAGATGATGATCAGAATGTACTTGAATTGGTTAAGTTATATGGAGAAAGAGAAGGTTTTAATGTTATAGAGGTAAATGATGGCGATTTAGTGCTTGCAGCCTTTGATAGAGAAAATCCTGATGTTGTAATTCTTGATATTATGCTTCCTGGTATAGATGGGCTTACATTATGCCGTAAATTAAGGTCTATTCGTATGGTTCCTATAATTATGCTTACAGCAAAAGGGGAAGAAGCAGATCGTGTATTGGGTCTTGAGATGGGTGCCGATGATTATGTTTCTAAACCTTTCAGCCCAAGGGAACTTGTAGCAAGAATCAAGGCAGTCCAACGCAGAACACAACCAAATGACGCTTTAAAATATAGTAAGTTAAAATATTCTAAATTAGAAATAGAAGCTGACATTAGAAGAGTAAATGTAAATGATTCAATAATTGAATTGACACCAAGAGAATTTGATTTACTTTTTCATTTGGCTCAGAATCCCCGTCGTGTTTTTAACAGAGATGATTTATTAACAGCAGTATGGGGATATGATTATTATGGAGATCAGCGTACTGTAGATGTTCATATTCGTAGGTTAAGGGAAAAATTAAAAAACTTGCCGTATGAATGTATTACAACAGTTTGGGGTGTTGGATATCAGTTTACACCTCCATCAAAGGAGGAATGATATAACTTGAATAAATCTATGCGTGGTAATGTAAATATTAAAACAATTATCAATAAGATTAAAATTTCTTTAAATTATATTAAATATAAATTATTAGAACAATTTAATAAGAATATTTACACCAGAGTACTTTTTACTAATGCAACAGTTTTTAGCATAGCTCTTATTATATTAATAAATTTTTCAAATTTTATGGTAACACAATCAGTATATGATCAAGTTCAACAAGATTTATTGCGTAAATCGAAAAGAGTTAATTATGCATTAACAAAAGAGAATGTTTTAAATAACAAACAATCTATAACTGAACAAGAATTATTAAAGTTTCTATCTGACAGCTTTGATGTAATGATTATTTTATTTGACCAAGAGGGAACGATACTAAGTTCATCACAAGAGCAGGAAGTAGTCCCTTTAAGTAAGATAGATGCCAAATTTACAAAGGTGCTGGTTGGCGGTGAAACCAGTATAACGCGTGAAACTGACAAAGAAACAGGTCAACTTACTTTTTCAGCTGCTATTCCAATGGGAAATACTGATGATACCAAACAAATAGTTGAAAAAGGCATATTATTGAAATCTCAACCTAAGAATCTTGATCTTATTCTTAATAAAATGAAATTGACTATTCTTATTGGAGGAATAACTATTTTAATAGTTGTTATCGTTGTTTCTGTTTATTTAGCAAATTGTATTTCAAGACCAATTTCTCGTTTAGCTACCAATATAGCAGAATTTAACGGGGCAACAACATACTGAATGACGAAAACAATTCGATGGATGAAATAAATGATCTAACAGAACAAATTAAAAAGTTAACCGTCAACTTAGAGAATATACAATCAAAAAGCGGAAAGATTGAAGAAGAGAGAACAAGATTATTTACAGAAATATCTCATGAATTAAGAACACCTCTTACTGCTGTTCAAGGATTTACCGAAGCTATTCGTGACGGTATGGTTGAAGATGAAATGTTGCAAAAAAAGTATTTAGATATGATTTACTCTCAAACAATACATATCACCAGACTTGTTGATGATATATTGTCCTTAAGCCGCATAGAAAGCGGTGATATTACGGTAGAAAAATTGCCTTTAGATTTAGCTGCACTAACTCATGGGGTAGTTATGTCCATGGAGAATTTAGCTAAAGGCTGCAACACTACAATTACGTTTAATAAAAAATCAGAAGATACTGTTATAATAGGCGATATTGACCGAATGGAACAAATCATTAGAAATCTGCTTAAAAATGCAATTAATTCAACTGATAATGGAATTATCAAAGTAGAAATAGAATCGTATAATGAAGAGGTGCAGCTAATAATTGAAGATAATGGCACTGGTATTCCTCCCGAAGAATTACCGCATATTTGGGATAGGTTTTACCGAGGTAAAAATCAACGCAACTCAGATTTGGAAATTAAAGGAACCGGTTTAGGTTTAGTAATTGTTAAAAAACTTGTTCAAATGCAAGATGGAAAACTTGATGCTGAAAGTCAAATAGGAAAAGGAACTATATTTCGTTTAAACTTTCCATTATTAAAATAGCAAATAATAATAGTATGAAAAAAAACTCCTGACATAGGAGTTTTTCTTTGTTTGTATTTACAGCATAAGCGACTGACACCAAACCTCGCATACAGCATAAGCGACTGACACCAAATCAAAGATTTGGGTCATCTGCTTAAAGATTTGGGTCATCTGCCTAAAGATTTGGGCCATCTGCTTTAAATATTAACGTTGTTGCCGTTTTTTTGTACTGTTACAATAGGAGGTGCTATTATATTTGCAATTGATACATTATCATTGCATACTATCTTTACGGGATTATTTTCGCTTTTAACGATTATATTTCTTGCTTTTACATCTGTTAATTGAACCGAATTAACTTTACTTGCATGAATTACTATATCTCCAAGAACCACCACATTTTTTATATAAACATTTCCTGTTCCCACTGATTCTAATACGTTTAAATCTCCAACCACAACGGCACTGGTATACAATTCATTGTAGTTTGTAATATTAAAGCCATATTCTATATTTTCATTGTCTATTATTTCATAAATAATTTTAACTGCCTCAGCTCTGGTTAATGCTCTTGACGGTTTATATGTCCTATCCGGATAACCAAGTATGTATCCCTTGTTGTAAACAGCATTAACGCTTGGCTTCGCCCATTCTTGTATTGAGTTATAATCTGATAATAGTGTTGCACCTTCGCCTTCTACACCACCTGTTGTCATAGCGCTGTTAACAACCTTTGCAACCTCTTCTCTTTTAATCGGGTTATTAGGTCTGAATGTATTGTTTTCATATCCTGAGAAAAAACCGGAAGAAACAGACTTACGCACCTCATCATAAAACCATTCGCTTTTTCCAACATCAGAAAAGCTAATATCCATTTTCTTATCAGTTTTTAAAGCGCTATTAAGCAGTTTTGAAAATTCAGCTCTTGTTATTGTTCTGTCCGGTTTAAAAGTACCATCATCATAGCCGGAAACAAAACCAAGTTGAACAGCTTCATTTATCCAATTTTTAGCCCAATGTCCATCTATATCCGAAAATTTAATTTGTGTATTTAATAATTTTATTTCCGTATGTATTTGAGTATTATCTTCTTTATTATTTAAATTTTCTTCTATTACAGGTTCATCTGTTATTACATCCAAGACCCCTGCATAGGCTACTGCATTTATACTCAAGCTTATACATAATCCTAATACAGCTATTCTTTTAAATATCATACGTCCTCCTTAATTTCATTCTGACATATAAGATAACTTTATATTAGACAGAATTTTTTGTCAAAATGTTCCCAATTTTTATAATTTAATTATATGTCTTTTTGATAGTGAAAGTAAACAGGTAATATAAGACATATGTATTGACTTGTATGTTCATGATAAACTATAATATTCAATAAGAGTTTTTAGTTATAACTGACGACTGTAGGTAGTATAATGGATGAATTTTTTATGAAGGAAGCTTTAAAAGAAGCATATAAAGCGTATGAAATAGATGAGGTACCAATAGGCGCCGTAATAGTGAGAAACGACGAAATTGTAGGAAGGGGTTATAACCAAAAAGAAACCCTAAAGGATGCCACCTTGCATGCTGAAATATCCGCAATAAAGGAAGCATGTAAAAATTTAGGGGGATGGCGATTACCAGGTTGCACCATGTACGTCACTTTAGAGCCATGCTCAATGTGCGCGGGAGCACTTGTTAATGCAAGAGTAGAAAAACTCATAATAGGTACAAGGGACTTTAAAACGGGTGCCTGCGGTTCTATTATAAATATTGTGCAGACGGAAGAACTTAATCATCATATAGATGTTGAGTTTGGCGTATTAAAAGAAGAATGTTCTAATTTATTAAAGGATTTTTTTATAGGGCTCAGAGAAAATAAAAAAAGGGGTGTTTAATATGGAAAGGTATCCTGTTCTTGAAGTTGACCTGAATAAGATTTATTCAAATGCTAAAATAGTTACTAAATTATGCAAGGATAATGGGATTAATGTTGCAGGAATAATAAAGGGATTCGGTGGAATTGTCGAGCCCTCAAAATCAATGGCAAATGGTGGCTGTGTGCAGATAGGAAGCTCAAGAATAGAGCAGCTAAAAGCTTTAAAGGAGAAAAATTTTGATATTCCATTGTTGCTTGTTAGAATTCCCATGTTCTGTGAATTAGAGGATGTTGTAAAATACAGCGACATGTGCTTGATTTCTGAAAAGGAAACATTAATTAAATTAAATCGTGAAGCAGAAAAACAAAATAAAAAATACGGCGTCATATTAATGTATGACTTAGGAGATTTAAGGGAAGGTGTATTTACTCGCGGAGAACTTATTGAACTTGCCAAGTTAGTTGAATATGATCTTCATAATCTCATTCTTGAAGGTATTGGCTCTAACTTAAGCTGTTACGGGTCCATAGCCCCTTCAACAAAGAATTTAACAGAATTATCTGATGCAGCTGAAGAAATAGAAAAAATACTAAAAAGAAAATTACATATAGTATCAGGTGGAGGAACTACCACATTGCCGTTACTTGTTAAAGGCGGAGTTCCTGATAAAATTAATCATCTTCGCATAGGAGAAGGAATTAACAACACTCAGGATTTACCTCTGTATTGGGATACAAATATAGAAGGTCTTCATAAGGATACATTCATATTAAAAGCACAGATAATAGAGATTAATGAAAAACCTACCTACCCAATAGGTGATTTTATGGTCAATGCATTCGGAGAGTACGGTCATTATGAGGATAGAGGAATTAGAAAAAGAGCAATAATTGCATTGGGAAATCAGGATGTAGGTGATTCGTCAAAGTTAGTGCCAAGAGATAAAAATATAATCGTTTTAGGTGCAAGCAGTGATCATACTATATTGGATATACAAGACAGTGAAAGAGAATATAAGCTTGGAGACATAGTAGAGTTTAATGTTTTGTATCAAGCAATGCTTTTCACTTCACTGTCTCAATATATAAATAAAAAAGCAATTGATTAATCTAAATTATAGGAGGATTTAAAATGCCAATAGTACATGTAGATATGTTAAAAGGAAGAACGTTAGAACAAAAGAGAGCTTTAGCTAAAAAGGTTACCGAAGCTATTGCAGAAACAGCAAATTGCCCAAAGGAAGCAGTAAAAATAATCATAAATGAAATGGAGTACGAAAACTTTTCACAAGCCGGCGTACTTAAGTGCGACGAATAACATAGGAGATCAACTATGAAGTTAATATCATGGAATGTTAATGGCTTAAGGGCATGTGTTAATAAAGGATTTGTCGATACATTTAAGGACCTAAATGCGGATATATTTTGTTTGCAGGAAACAAAGCTTCAAGAAGGTCAAATAGAACTGAAATTAGAAGGATATTATGATTTCTGGAACTATGCAGAGAAAAAAGGTTATTCAGGAACTGCTGTTTTTACAAAAAACAAACCTTTGTCTTATTCCTACGGCATGGGAATAGAGGAACATGACAAGGAAGGCAGAATAATAACCTTAGAGTTCGATAAATTTTATTTAGTCAATGTATACACTCCAAATTCAAAAAGGGAACTTGAGCGCTTAAGTTACAGAATGACCTGGGAAGATGACTTTAGACAGTATCTAAAGAGATTAGAAGAGTATAAACCTGTTATTGTGTGCGGAGATTTAAACGTGGCACATAAAGAAATAGATTTGAAAAATCCTAAAACTAACAGAAAGAGTGCCGGCTTTACAGACGAAGAAAGAGATAAGATGTCAGAGCTTCTTTCATCCGGATTTATTGACACATTCAGATATTTTTATCCTGATAAGGAAGACGCATATTCATGGTGGTCAAATTTCAGCAAGGCTAGGGAAAGAAATGTAGGTTGGAGAATTGATTATTTTGTTACATCAAAGTCATTGTCTGCTGAGTTGGAGGATGCCTTTATTTGCCCGGAGATTTTTGGCAGTGATCATTGCCCTGTAGGACTTACTATAAAATAAAACAAACAATATAATTAAATAATTTAGTAAAATTTCTATTAATACGAAAAACAGATGTTGCTTTTATTTTTTATTTCGTGTATACTGATTTTATTAAAGAAAATTTAATATGAACGCATCAATATAATGTGGATAATATGGATCCTAAGTTTCTACCAAACGACCGTAAATTGTTTGACTATTGATTGTTTTTATTTGATTATAATGATGCGTGTAGATTCTATACGCATTTATTTTTTTATACTTATAGATGGGTTCGTATTAATTTATCCACTAATATAAAACATAAGGGAGAAAAAAATGAAAAAACTATTTATTATTATTTTATCACTAATATTAATCTTTTCACTGTCAGCTTGTTCAAAACAAACTGCAGAAACACCTAAAACACCGGAAACACCTAAAACACCAGAAATAAACACAAATACAAATACTAACACTAACAAGGATTTTAAAGTAGGAGTTATTCATATAGGAAACCCTGCAGATGGTTCAGGATATACATATGCGCATGATCAGGGAATTGTAGAAATGCAAAAAGCTCTTGGTTTATCCGACAGCCAAATAATCAGAAAAAACAATGTTAATGATACTGATCCTACAGCAACTGAAACTGCAATTCTTGAATGTATAGAGGAAGGTGCAGACATAATATTCGGTACAAGCTGGGGGTACATGGATACAATGGAGGCAGTTGCAGCCGAATATCCTGAAGTTATTTTCTCACACGGTTCGGGATACAAAAACAACGATGCAAACTTCAACAACTATTTCGGAAGAATTTATCAGGCAAGATACTTAACAGGTATTGCTGCAGGTTTAAAAACAGAAACAAATTTAGTTGGATATGTTGCAGCAATGGGACAAGAGAATTCAGAAGTTACAGGTGGTATCAATGCATTTGCAATGGGAGTTTATTCTGTTAAGCCGGATGCAAAAGTTTATGTAAAAGTTACAAACAGTTGGTATTCACCGGAAGAAGAAACAAATGCAGCAAAAGCGCTATTAGCTGAGGGCTGTGATGTAATAGCTCAGCATTGCGATACTCCTAATCCACAATTGGAAGCAGAAAAGGCAGGAAAATTCGGTATTGGCTATAATTCAGATATGTCTAAGGATGCGCCAAAAGCAACTTTAACTTCCGCAGTATGGAATTGGGGAGCTTATTACACATATGCTGTTGAACAAGCTTTAAACGGAAAATGGACAAATGAAAATTATTACGGCGGTATGAAGGAAGGTTTAATAGCTATTTCACCTTTAAATGAAAGTATCATTGCAGATGGGACTGAGGAAGCTATTAAAGAAGCTGAACAAAAGATGCTTGATGGAAGCTTCAATGTATTTGATGGTGTAATCGAAACTAATGATGGTAAAACAATTGGAGAAGAAGGAAAAACACTTGATGATGCAACAATTACCGGAGGAATCAACTGGTATTTTAAAACAGTAAGTGTGAAATAACATAGGTTTAATAAAAAGACCGGCTGTCATGCATCCGGCTCTTTTTTTCACATAACAGTATAAGCGACTGACACCAAATCTCGCATCTGCTTAAAGATTTGGGTCATCTGCTTACAGGGGAGTTAATATGATAAAGATGAATGAAGCAAATTATGCTATAGAGCTTAATGGAATAACTAAAAAATTTGGAAGCGTAGTTGCTAACAACCAAATAGACCTTGGCATTAAACATGGGGAAATTCTTGCATTGCTTGGGGAGAATGGTTCGGGAAAAACAACATTGATGAATATGCTTTCAGGTATTTATTATCCTGATGGAGGCACTATAACTGTTGCAGGTAAGGTTGTTACAATATCCTCACCCAACGATTCAATCAATTTGGGTATAGGTATGATACATCAGCATTTTAAATTAGTTGAGGTATTTAGTGCTGTTGATAATATTGTATTGGGAACTAAGGGAAAATATCAAAAACCGAAAATTTTAAAGGAAAAAATATTAGAAATAAGCAATAAATTTGGTTTAGAGATAGATCCGGATAAAAAAGTATATAATATGTCAGTTAGTGAGAAGCAAACCGTAGAAATAATGAAGGTTTTGTATCGAGGCGCTAAAATCCTAATATTGGATGAACCTACAGCTGTATTAACTCCTCAGGAAACAGAGAAGTTATTTATAATTCTTAGAAAGATGAAAGAACAGGGAAGTGCCATAATCATCATAACACACAAGCTCAATGAAGTTATGGAAATAAGCGATCGTGTTGCAATTCTTAGGAAAGGTAATTTAATCGATACTGTTGAAACTTCCAAAACAGATGAAAATAAACTTACCGAATTAATGGTTGGAAGACCTGTTAGCTTAAAAATAGAACGTCCTGAAATTGAAAACAAAAAAACAATACTTAAGGTAGTTGATCTCTCTGTAGAGGGTGAGGACGGTAGAGAAGCCCTTAAAAATGTTAATTTCAAGCTTAAAAGGGGAGAAATATTAGGTGTTGCCGGCATCGCAGGAAGCGGACAGAAAGAATTGTGTGAATCAATAGCAGGATTGGTGAAAATTAAAAGAGGTGCTGTTCTTTGTAACAAAGAAAATATAATAGGAAAAACACCGGATGAAATAATTAATTTAGGCATAAGCATGAGTTTTGTTCCGGAGGATCGTCTGGGCATGGGGCTTGTTGGGTCCATGGGAATGGTCGAAAATGTAATGCTTAAATCCTATAAGAAAAATAAAGGTATTTTTGTTGATAAAAAACCATCAAGAAAATTATCAGAACAATTAGTCAAAAAGTTAGAAATAGTAACAAAAAACGTAGATATGCCCGTAAGAATGATGTCCGGCGGAAATGTGCAGAAGGTTTTATTGGGAAGAGAAATTGAATCTAATCCAAATGTACTTATTACTGCATATCCTGTTAGGGGTCTTGATATAAACTCATCATATTTGATATATGACTTGTTGAATGAACAGAAGAAAAAAGGCGTGGCAGTTCTATTCATAGGCGAAGATTTAGATGTACTGTTGGAGCTATCAGACAGAATAATGGTTCTTTGCCACGGTGAGGTTAAAGGTATAGTTGATGCAAAAGATACAACTAAGGAAGAAATAGGACTGATGATGGCGGGACGCAGCATGAAAGGGGTTGATCAGGATGAATAAACCTTTTATACGAACAGTAAAAAACTTAGAGAGATCTCAAATGGAAATACTGAGATTGAGAATAATTGCTTTTATACTTGCCTTAGTAGCGGGGGGCTTATTTATCATCATGATCGGATATAATCCTATAGAATTGTACGGAACAATAATCTCGGGTGCATTCAGAAGTAAGATGGCAATACAGGCAACAATAAAAATTATGATTCCACTTTTAATGTCATCGTTAGGCGTTATTCTTGCTTTCAAAATGAAGTTTTGGAATATAGGAGCAGAAGGTCAAATAATAATGGGAGCAATATTTTCATCATATTTTGCTCTGTTTCACAGCAATTTACCTCATGTGCTGCTTTTGGCAATAATGTTTACGGTTGGCTTTATCGGAGGAGGACTATGGGGATTAATTCCGGCATTTTTTAAAACAAAATTCAATACAAACGAAACACTTTTTACATTAATGCTTAATTATATAGCATTGCATGTAATATCTTTTTTAAGGGATGGTCCATGGAAAGATCCAGGTTCTTCAGGATTCCCTAAGATAGCAAGGTTTGTACCGAATGCTCAAATAGACAAGGTTTTAGGAATTCAGTTCGGATGGATTATTGGAATTATATTAGTTATTATTATTTTCATTTATTTAAGATATACAAAACATGGTTATGAAATAAATGTAGTAGGAGAAAGTCAATCTACGGCACGATATGCAGGTATGAATGTTAGGAAGATTGTTTTAAGAACTATGATATTAAGTGGAGGTATTTGCGGTATAACAGGAGTTATACAGTCAGCAGGTTCCGATATGACTTTGGCTTCCTCTGTAGCCGGAGGTGTCGGTTTTACTGCAATTATAGTTGCATGGCTCGCTAACTTAAATCCTGTAGGAATACTTTTAGTATCATTTTTGTTCAGTGTTTTAGAAAAAGGAAGCAGCGTAATGCAGTCAACATACGGATTATCCACATATTCTGCTGCTGTTTTGCAGGGAATCATATTGTTCTTTATTTTAGGATGTGAATTCTTTGTACGATATAAATTTGTTATTGGTAAAAAGAGAGGTGTCGGTAATGATTAAATTTATTAATTTCTTGGTAGCGGCAGTATTTGCCGGAACACCGCTGTTGTTTGGAACATTGGGTGAAATTATGAATGAAAAATCAGGACACTTAAATTTAGGCGTTGAGGGGATGATGTCAATGGGCGCTTGTGCAGGTTTTATGGCCGGTTATTTGACAGATAACTTTTTAATCGCTTTAGCTGCAGCTTTTATTGCCGGTTTATTAGGTGCTTTGATTTATGCCATCTTAACTGTTACATTTATGGCAGACCAAAATGTTACCGGTTTAACATTAACTATTTTCGGTGTAGGAATTTCTAATTTCATAGGTGAATACATGATAGTAAACTCCCACACAAATTCACTGAAGCTTCCTGAAATGATTACATTGCAATTAAAAAATATTTATATATCCGGTTTGAGTGACTTACCTGTATTAGGTCAATTGTTGTTTCAGTACAACCCCTTTGTATACCTTGGTATAATTGTTGCAATATTATTGGGTTTTTATTTAAATAATACGAAAACAGGACTCAATTTGAAAGCCGTCGGGGAAAATCCGGCAGCGGCTGATGCTGCGGGTATAAAGGTTACAAAGTTTAAATACCTGAATATTTTGTTAGGAGGGGGCATTTGCGGTTTAGGTGGTGCATATTGCTCATTGATAATAAACGGAGGCGTCTGGATGAGCAACAGTGTTAACGGTCTTGGATGGATTTCGGTAGCACTTGTAATTTTTGCTTCTTGGAGCCCGTCAAGAGCTGTTTTCGGGTCATTTATATTTGGGGGCTTTAATGTTTTAAAGTATTACTTCCCAAAAAGTATATTTACATTTCCAAATGCCTTTTATGATATGTTGCCCTTTGTAATAACAGCATTAATATTGGTTATTACCTCCATACGTAAATCTAAGAAATATACACAGCCAGCAAGCTGCGGTGTGAATTATTACAGAGAAGAAAGATAGTGTTGTCATCCTATAAAAAACTTAACTCGACATTAATTGTCGGGTTTTTTATTATTCATAAGTTTGCTGTATTAACTTGCATGTGATAAAATAAGAATAAACATTTATGAATAAAACATTTATTTAAGCATAAAACTAAGCTGAGAAAGGAGCCAACATGAAGAAAAAATTATACGTAATATTATTGACCTTATTGGTTTTAACAAGCTGCAGCTTTAATGAAAAGGTTACTGAAATAGAAGCTATAAATTTAGCAAATGGAGAAAGGGTAGTTATACCCGGTGACAGTGAACATGCAAATATTATTTTAAAAGCACTTAATAACAATGATAAGACAGAAACTAATGCAATTAATGCTGCAACTTTCGAAATAAATGTAAAAAAGGATTCTAAGACAGACTATTATAAATTAAACTTTGATGTTCCCAATAAATCAATATATGTATCTCAAAACGGCAAAAATTTTAAGGTAAATGACAATGCGGCAAAACAATTGTTTTTAAATGAAAATTTTTCATATGTATATATTGATTCCACCCTTTACAACTCTTACATAGATTATAACGGAGAAAAACTTTCTCCTGAAATTATATACGATTGGACATATAAGGATATAGAAGGACATTATACTAAAAAAGAAGGAACAATTAAGTCAGTAATAAATAAGGATATATTATTTACTGGAAATGAAACTTTAAGTACAAAGTATGAAATACAACCGGACAGTCAAGTAGTAAGAGTATATTCAGAGGGTAATTCTATAAGCACAGGCAAAAACCTGCAGGAAGTTTTAAGCACTATAACAGTTGATGGACAATACGATGTTGAGTGCCAGGCGCAGTGGTTGTTAAAGGACGGCTCTAAGAGCTATGGCAATCAAACTGTTAAATTTTCAGTTAATATTGATAAACCTGCGAGTGTTACAATTATAACAAAAGATAATTACCCGGGTAATATATTGTTGATTTCTGTCGATAATTTAAATTCGGATGAAACAGTTAACTTAAAGACAGAGCCTGTAAAGACACCTGCTGAAATGTATACATACAAGGGTAAAGGTATGTTTGTGTGCCCTGTTGATTTATATGCAACACCTAAAAGTTATGATTTAAATGTTATTATAAATGAAGGAAAAGCTTCTGAATATTCTGTTGTCAAATCTTTTGAGGTAAAAGACAAATCATTTAAAACACAGTACCTTACCGTTTCGGAAGAAATGAATGAAACTAATAACGATAATGCAGCCATTTATGAATTTGCACAATTGGTGAAACCGGCAAGAACTGAATCTTCAGCGGAAAAGTTGTGGGAGGGTACATTCAATATGCCTGTTGAAGGTCGCTTAACAACGGATTTTGCTGAAATCAGATTCATAAACAATGAACAATCTTCATCCAGGCATTCAGGACTTGACCTTGCAGCACCCTTAGGTTCAGAGGTCAAAGCACCTAATAACGGTATAGTTACATTTGCGATGGAGGGATTGTTGTCTCCCGGAAATACAGTTGTTGTAGATCATGGAATGGGACTTTTTACTTCATATTATCATTTAGATTCAATATCGGTTAAAAAAGGGGATAAAGTTAAAAAGGGCGATGTTGTTGGAACAGTAGGAACAACAGGATTCTCAACAGGACCGCATCTTCATTATGCTGTTAGCATTTATAACACTTATGTTAATCCTTATCAAACATTGAGCGGTATAATTGATTAATTGTTAATTATTTGTTTACCTCATCTTTAAAATGGTATATAATAAATAGAAGTACTTTAATGAAAGGAGCTTAGATATGGTTTTTGATGGATGGGGCTGGTTGATTGTAATGGCTGCCTGTGTTATTATTGAAGCTTCCACAATGGGACTGACAACAATATGGTTTGCCGTAGGTGCCTTAATTGCATGGTTTGTTTATTTAATTGGCTTAAACCTTCAAGTGCAAATTGTGGTTTTTATGTTAGTATCGATTGTATGCTTGTTTTTAACAAGACCATTGGTTGTAGAAAAGTTAAAAATAGGTAAACTAAGGACTAATGCTGACTCCTTGATAGGCGAATCTGTTAAGGTTACAGAAACAATTAATAACATTAACAATGAAGGCGCTGTAAAGGCACGCGGTCAAATATGGTCTGCAAGTTCAACGGATGATGAAATAATTGAAAAAGATGAACTTGTTATTATAAAAGAAATTAAAGGTGTTAAGTTAGTAGTAAAAAGAAAATAAGGGAGGTAAGGAATGGAATTTATAGGTTTTATTTTTTTATTTATCATAGTAATAGCTTTAATAGCAACTAACATTAGAATTGTACCTCAAGCACATGCATATGTTGTAGAGCGTCTTGGTGCATATCAAACAACTTGGAGTGTGGGACTTCATATAAAAGTACCACTAATAGATAAAATAGCTAAGAAAATATCGTTAAAAGAACAAGTAATTGATTTTGCCCCGCAGCCGGTTATAACTAAAGATAATGTAACAATGCAGATAGATACTGTTGTATTTTTCCAAATAACTGATCCTAAGTTTTTTACTTATGGTGTTGACAGGCCAATGCTCGCAATTGAAAATCTTTCAGCTACCACATTAAGAAATATAATAGGTGATCTAGAGCTTGATGAAACTTTAACTTCAAGAGAAATAATAAATACAAGGATGAGAGTTGTATTGGATGAAGCAACTGACCCTTGGGGTATTAAAATAAATCGTGTAGAAGTTAAAAATATTATACCGCCTAAAGAAATACAAAATGCTATGGAAAAACAAATGAAGGCGGAAAGAGAAAAAAGAGAATCAATTCTTATAGCTGAAGGTCAAAAAAATGCAGCTATATTAGTATCACAAGGTAAGAAAGAATCTTTAATTCTTGAGGCAGAAGCAGAAAAACAAGCTGCAATCTTAAGGGCAGAAGCAAGAAAAGAAGCTTCTATAAAAGAGGCAGAAGGTGAAGCAGAGGCAATCTTAAGCATTCAAAGAGCTACAGCTGAAGGTTTGAAGTTAATAAAAGATGTGGGACTGAATAAGGAAGTATTAACATTAAAGAGCTTTGAGGCATATGAAAAAGCTGCAAACGGTCAAGCAACTAAAATTATAGTTCCGTCTGATATACAAGGTTTGGCAGGACTTGCAACTGCACTGACAGAAATAAGTAAGCAATAAGCAGATGTCCCAAATCTATGATTTGGTGACAGTCGCTTATCCTGAATGTTGTGAAGGATAAATACAAAAAAGAATGGCTTGATTCGGCCATTCTTTCTTTATGTCATTTTAAAATGTTTTTTGAAAATGTAATTCTGTTTCTGTTTTGAATAAATTTATCTGAAATTATTGATTGAACAACCATTGCAACCCCTATGGCAGTGATTAAATCTCCGGCGCTTACGATTATCCAATTTCCTATTGTTATAATATTGCCTAAAAAGCTTAAGGATGCACCCTCAGCAGGGGTAAAAAACAACATCTTGCCACCGATTAGCAGCTCATAAAATTCAGTACCGTAAAGTTTTGCAGCTGCTTCTGCGGCTAATGGAAATTTAAAACCATTTGCCAAGAATACCAATAAATTTGAACCTAAACCTATCAGAGGTATTGCCATAAACTTCATGCTGATGTTTGCAATTAAAAATAAACCGGTAAGAATATATGTAATTAAGAGAAAGATAGAATACAGGTTCGAACTATAATCAAAAAGGCCTAAATTCATTACAATTATGGCAAGATATAATAGCGCGGATAAATAAAGTAAAAATTTAAAATTGAAACGAACATATGCAAGACGAGATAATTTACCTCTTCTTATTAAACCGATAATCATTCCTAAAAATAAAGCTTCAAGAAACATGATTGCCTCCATGTATTTACGGTTAATATAATTTTACAATATATCTAAAAATATATCAACCTCTATTTATAAAATGAATGATTCTGTAAAAATACGCGATAATAAATGAATATTGACTGGGTATAATATATATGGTATCATTTTTGTATTATTTCACAATTTTTGGGAGGTATACTTTGTTAGAAGATGGCTCTATATGGGGTCCAATTATATTACAAATAGTTTTAATTTTTATAAATGCTGTTTTTGCATCAGCAGAAATAGCAGTCATATCAATGAATGATAACAGAATGGCAAAAATGGCAGCGGAAGGTGACAAGAGGGCCATAAGGTTAAGCAAACTTACATTACAGCCATCATATTTTCTTTCAATAATCCAAGTAGGAATTACATTAGCAGGATTTTTTGGAAGTGCTTTTGCTGCGGACAACTTTGCAGGCAAACTTACAGATCTATTAATAAAGACAGGTCTCAATTTTCCTATAGCAACGTTCAATACAATTTCAGTTATTATAATAACTTTAATACTTTCTTATTTTACCCTTGTATTCGGAGAGCTTGTTCCAAAGAGAGTGGGAATGAAAAATGCTGAGAAATTAGCTTTATTTATGTCCGGCTTTTTAAATTTCATATCTAAGCTATTTTCACCTTTAGTATGGTTTTTGACGGCTTCAACCAACGGAATTTTAAGGTTGTTAGGAATTGACCCTGATTCCGAGGATGGAGAGGTTACCGAAGAAGATATAAGAATGATGGTAGATGTGGGAAGTGAAAAGGGTTCAATAAATGAAAGTGAAAAACAAATGATTCAAAATGTATTTGAATTTGACAATAAGACTGCTGAAGAAGCAATGACACACAGAACAGAGGTAACTATCTTGTGGCTCGACGAAACTGATGAAGAATGGGCGCAAAAGATAATTAAAAGCAGGCATTCAAGATATCCTGTTTGCGATGGCAGTGCAGATAACATAATTGGTGTTTTAAATGTTAAGGATTACTTTAGATTAAAAGATAAATCCAGAGAAAATATAATGAAAAAGGCAATAAAAACTGCTTATTATGTGCCTGAAACAGTAAGAACCGATGTATTGTTCCAAAATATGAAAAAAACAAGAAATCACTTTGCCGTTGTTTTTGATGAATACGGTGGAATGAGCGGTGTAATAACAATGAATGACCTTCTTGAACAAATAGTCGGTAATTTTGATGATGATTATTTAAATCCTGAACCGCCTGCAATTGAACAAATAGATGATGATACATGGAAGATAAAGGGCTCTGCTTACTTAGAGGATGTTTCAAGGGTATTAAACATAAGCTTGCCTGATGAGGATTTTGATACTTTCGGAGGTCTTGTATTTGGGGTATTAGGTATAATACCTGAGGATGGAAGTACTATGGAACTTGAAGAATACGGATTAAAAATAATGGTTACCGAAATAAAAGGAAGAAGGTTAGAAACAGCTATTGTTTATAAAGCGAAGGATACTGCTGATAATGAGGATTAATTCAGATATTCTTAAGCTTAATCCTGTACAATAATCGGAAGGGGGACACACCTCTTTTTACAGGAAGAATCTCTGTGGGATAGGAGGAATGTCCCCGTCTGGAGGAGGAAATATGGATTATTTAATGAGTAAATTATTAGTGCTTCCGGGGATACTCCTTGGAATATCAATACATGAATTTGCCCACGGCTATGCAGCGGTTAAAATGGGTGATGATACCCCCTTAATACAGGGGAGATTGTCTTTAAATCCATTGAGCCACTTAGATCCGTTGGGATTTTTATGTTTGCTTTTATTTGGTTTTGGATGGGCAAAGCCTGTAATGATAAATCGCAGAAATTTTAAGAATCCAAGAAGAGATGATGCAATAGTGGCATTGGCGGGACCTTTGGCTAACTTTTTTATAGCTTTTTTATTTGTCGGATTGATGAAGGTTACAGATATGTACATGCCAGATACATTATCAACTCAGGTATTGTGGGGAGTGTTAAGTAGCACAGTATGGATTAACCTTGTTTTGATGGTATTTAATTTAATTCCTGTTCCACCTCTTGACGGACATCACATTTTAGGAAGTATAGGAGGAGCAAGGGTATGGAATTTTTATTATAAATACTACGAACAGCTTAGATTTGCAATGCTCCTTATAATTGTATTTCGCGGAGTAGGAAGAATTATCGGTCCTGCAATAGAATTCTTATTCGATTTATTAATTTTAATATTTTTTTAAGAGGAAGATATGGATAAAAGTGAATTAAGAAAAAAAGTTTTGAGATTAAGAAATAATATGAGTGATGAAGAAGTTGAGCTAAAGAGTAAAACAATAATAAATAAGCTCACTGCTTTGGATGAATATAAAAACAGTAAAGTTGTCTTTATTTATATGTCATTTAAAAATGAAGTAAAAACGTCTGATTTAATTGAAGAAATGCTATCAGAAAACAAAAGAGTCGTAATACCCTACACTGATACTAAAAACATAGAAATAATTCCGTCAGAAATAAAGAACCTAAAAGATGACTTAACCTTAAATACATTTGGGTATTATGAACCGGTATTAGAAAAAGTAAAACAGGTAAAACCCGAAGAATTGGATTTAATAATAACTCCGGGAGTTGTTTTTGATAAAAATTTAAACCGCATCGGTTTCGGCAAGGGCTATTATGACAGAATATTAAGTAAAAAAAGAAATGACACCAAGGCAATTGCAGTTGCATATGATTTTCAAGTGATAGATGAAGTTCCAACAGAACCGCATGATATAAAAATGGATATGATCATTACAGAAGAGAAAATATATAAATAAAAATGGAGATTCTTCTCGTTTTTTATCTTGCTATTGTTAGGACATACACCTTTTTAACACCGTAAGTAATGAGTGCTTTAGAGCATTCATTGACTGTGGAGCCGGTTGTGTATATATCATCAACTAAAAGAACGGTGCTGTTCAGAATTATATCGGATGATTTCTTGACGATGAATGCATTCTTCAAATTTTTTCTTCGTTCCTCTTTGCTTTGCTCGCTTTGCTTTTCAGTCTTTTTAGTTCTTTTCAAAGCAACGATGTATGGAATAGATAATTTATCGGATAAATATTTAGCCAAAAGCTCTGCTTGATTATATCCTCTTGAACGAAGCTTTGAAGGATGAAGAGGAACAGATAATATATAATCAAAATTTAAATAACCTTCCCTATTCATATAATCAACTAACAAGTTACCGAAAAATTTATAAAAATATGGCTTATTATAATATTTGTATTTATAAATTGCATTTTTAATAACACCTTCATAGGCATACAAGGATTTCGACGTCTCAAAATATCTTTCGTCACCGCTGCATTCCCGGCAAAGTTCCGTAGATTTATCATAGTTAATAGGTTTTGAACATTTGGCGCAAACGGGCGGAATTATTTTTTTAATCTTTTTCTCACAATCACAACAAATATATCTTTCTCCTATTTCTTCATCGTACTTTTCACATATGAAGCAGGTATTCTTTTCAGGATAAATTAGCTCTAAAAAGGAATCCACATATTCTTTCATTGAAATAATCCTTCCGATAACATTTTATATGTAGCAACGGCTGAACTCAATCTGTAATTCAGAGCTGAATATCGCTTGTCGATTTTATTGTTGTTAATCATCTGTTGCATATACTTTTCAATTCCTACCAATACAACCAACTGCCTTGCTCTTGTAATAGCCGTATAAAACAGATTACGGGTTAAAAGCATGGGAGGTCCCCAAACAATAGGCATTATTATAACAGGAAATTCACTGCCTTGGCTTTTGTGAACTGTCGTAGCATAAGCAAGTATGAGTTCATCTAATTGATTGAAGGGGTAAATTACTTCCTTTTCATCATCAAATGTTACATAAACTTCCTGATCAATTTCATCAATAAATGTTACATAGCCAATATCTCCGTTGTAAATTCCTTCGCCGGTAACTGTTTTTCCGGCATTGGTTTCTATAGTCCACTGTGTCTGATAATTGTTTTTTATTTGCATCACCTTGTCGCCAACTCTGAAAATGTATTTACCAAACACCTTTTCTTTTTTATGTTTAGCTGGTGGATTTATAGCTGCCTGAAGTTTTATATTAAGCTCTATGACTCCTGCATCACCTTTTTTCATGGGAGATAAAATCTGTATGTCCTTAACAGAATCATACTCATATTTTATTGGCAGACGATTAACATATAAATCTACAATGAGATCAATTATTTCATCGTTAAAATCCTCCCTCATAAAGAAGAAATCTGTATTTTGTTTGTTACATATGGGCATTGAGCCCTTGTTTATCAAATGTGCATTTTGTACAATCATACTTCCTGCGGATTGTCTGAATATTGTATCAAGACGTATTGTTTTAATGGTTTCAGAATTAATAATATCCGACAATACATTGCCTGCGCCAACAGATGGAAGCTGGTCCACATCACCGACCATTATAAGACGTGTTCCCTTTTTTATTGCCTTAAGCAAATTATTCATCAGTAAAATATCAACCATTGACATTTCATCAATTATTAAAACGTCACAGTCAAGGGGTGAACTTTCATTTTTATTAAAAGATAAATTGCTTTCCATGTCTCCAAAGGTATATTCAAGCATGCGGTGAATTGTTTTTGCTTCTCTGCCGGTAGATTCGGTTATACGCTTTGCTGCTCTGCCTGTAGGAGCACAAAGCAACACATTTTTATCCATACTCTCTAATATTTTAATTATGGAAAGAATAATAGTAGTTTTTCCTGTTCCCGGACCGCCGGTTATAACCGTAACGCCGTTTATAATAGATTGAATTATTGCCTCCCTTTGTTTCTGTGACAAGGTAATTGATGAAGAATCCTGCACATTATTAAGATAAGGGATGATATCCGATTCAGTTACATTAAAATCAACACGTGCTAAGTTAATTAATTCTTTGCATACATTGACCTCTGCTATATGATACGGTATATAATACACAGCTCTTTCATTGTTTATTGTTTCAATATGTATTTTGTCGGTAAATGCCATGTTGCGCATTTCATCCTCAATACTTTCTTTATCAATTTCAAGTAAATTTGCCGTTGTGTGCAATAACATTTCATAAGGCGCATATGTATGGCCCCTTGACGCGTATTCCATTAAAGCATATCTTATACCTGAGGAAATTCTGTATGGAGAATTTTTCTCAACTCCAAGAGAGCTTGCTATTTTATCAGCAAGTTTAAAGCCGATTCCATATATATCCTCCGAAAGTTTGTAGGGATTTTCGGTTATTATTTTTATAGTATTTTTTTCATATTTTTTATATATTTTAACGCTGTAGCCGGTGCTTATATCATGACTTTGCAGAAACATCATTATTTCTCTTATATCTGCATGTTCAGAAAAGCTTTTAGAGATCATAGTTGCTTTTTTCTGACCTATTCCCTCAATTTCCAATAACCGTTCAGGATTTTTTTGAATTATGTTAAAGGAATCTTCTTTAAATAATTCAACTATTTTTTTAGCTGTTGATCTGCCGATACCTTTGATTAAACCGGAGCCCAAATAATTTTCAATTTGTTCTAAATTTGAGGGTAGGACTGTTTCATACATTTCTGATTGAAACTGCTCCCCGTATTTTGGATGCTTAACTTTTTTGCCGTAAACCACAATAGTTTCACCTGCAATATCGGTTCCAAAGATTCCCGTTACGGTTATAATTTCTTCTTCTGTTTCCATTACAGCTACAGTATATCCGTTTTCATCATTTCTAAAAATTGTTTCAATAATCATACCTTTTAAGGTTTCCATGTACTGCTCCTTAGGTTAACATAGCAAAATTATACCATAAAATATATATAATGTGATAAAATATTACTGAATTACAAATTTTTCTTTTATTAATACACAAATTGTGATAATATAACTAAATCAAGATGTCTTCCCGAACTATAGTCGATGGGATACATGGAATAACGGACAAAGTCCTTGTTGAATTTTAGATATATTCAAAAAATTTAGGAAAAATAAACATTTATGTGCAATACTATATAGAAGTTAATTAATTTAATATAAAAATATTTATAGTAAGAAAGGAATAATCATGTCTAAAGAAAATTTTATTAAAAGTGCTGCAATATTAGGCATAGCTGGTTTGCTTGTTAAAGTATTGGGAGCAATATACAGAATACCTCTGACAAATTTAATAGGAACAGAAGGAATAGGTTATTATCAACCTGCCTATAATATATATAATTTATTGCTTGTTGTGTCATTATCCGGCTTTCCGACAGCAATAGCGAAAATTGTTTCAGAAAAAAGAGCATTGCAAAATTATGAAGGAGCTTACCAGGTATATAAAATATCCCTTTGGGGATTGTTTTTAATAGCGATGGTTTCATCTCTGTTTATATTGATTTTTGCAAAAAATATAGTCAGCTTTATTGGATATCCCGGTTCTTATTATTCAATGCTGGCTCTGGTTCCTGCCCTGTTTGCCGTTCCTTTATTATCTGCCTACAGAGGATTTTTCCAAGGAACGCAAAACATGACTCCGATTGCAATATCACAAATAATCGAGCAGATATTCAGAGTAGCCGTAGGGTTGTATCTAGCATATGCATTAGTCGGAAGAGGGCTTGAAGAAGCTGCAGCAGGTGCAACCTTCGGAGCGTCTGCAGGTGCGGTAGCAGCCCTTATACTTATATATTTAATGTTCTTTTTAAGCAGAAAAAGCATTAAAAAAGAAATTAAGTTATCCAAAAATAACAAGACAGAGCCGGTATGGGATGTAACTAAAAAGCTTTTATACATAGCAGTTCCTATTACTATAGGTGCTTCCATTGCGCCGCTTATGGGAAATATGGATTCATTCATAGTTTCAAATCGTCTTGCAGCTATTGGATATACAGTTGAGCAATATACGGATATGTTCGGTGAATTAAGCGGGACGGCACAAACCTTGATTAATTTCCCTCAGGTTTTCTCAACAGCTGTTGCCATGAGCTTAGTACCTGCTATTACAGAAGCATTTACTAAAAAACAAATCACTAAACTTAATATAACTGCAAATGCAGGTGTTAAGATGTCGTTAATTATAGGACTTCCGAGCGGAGTTGGTTTGTTCATGCTTGCAGAACCTATTATCGCCTTATTGTACCGATCACTGGGACCGGAAAAGCATGCAAGCTCAGGAGCCCTCTTGGAAATATTGGCCATAAGCGTTATTTTCCTTACTGTGGTTCAGGCTTTTACTGCAATACTTCAATCAATAAACAAACAGTTTCATCCGGTTAAGAACTTAGCCATCGGTTTAGTTGTAAAAGTAATTTTATCATATATATTGATAGGAATACCTACAATCAATATTAAGGGTGCTGCAATAAGCACTACCATATCTTATCTTGCTGTAGCAATACTAAACTGGTTTGATATCAATAATACTAAAGTAAGAATTAACTTTATTCAAATAACTGCAAGACCTTTACTGTCAACTGCGGTAATGGCATTGGCTACGGGGGTTTCGTTCAAAGTGTTGAAATCTGTTTTGGCAGGAGCTTCATTTCAAGTGTTAAGATTTACACTGAGTGGTCAGAGTATTGCCACCTTGGGGGCAATAGCAGTTGCAGGTCTGGTATACGTTGTATGCCTGTTCTTAACGGGAGCCATTACGAAAGAGGATTTAGAATTAATTCCAAAGGGAGAAAAATTAAAAAGATTTGTGAGGAAATAAAATGAATACAGTTCAGATAATTGGTTTGGGTGCAGGGGGTTTAGATGATTTGACAGTAAGGGCCCACAATGCATTAAATGAAAATATACCAACCTTTGTTAGAACGGAAAGACATCCTATTATAAATGAATTAAAAAAAAGTATTAAAATAGAAAGTTTCGATAATTTTTTTGAAAAATATGATACTTTTGATAAAGTTTATGAAAAAATAACCGATAATATAGTAGAATTATCAAAACAGTATAAAAAAATCAATTATTGTACAGCAGGAAGCCCTTATTATGGTGATGTTGTAACAAAAAAATTATTAAGTGAATATAGGGACAGAATAAATATAATAATAATTGATGGAATGAGTTTTATAGATAAATGTATAAAATTATCCGGATATTCAGATTATAAATCCATAAAGGTTGTAGATTGTCTCGAAGTAGATGAGTTTTCATTTGATGTTAATTCCATGAATATAATTACTCAAATATACGATGGAGAATTAGCGTCTTCTATTAAACTTAAGCTCATGGAAACTTATCCTGACTCATCATTGGTATTAAATATAGATGTGTTGGAGGAAAAGGTAGAAAAAATACCCCTATATATGCTCGATCAAGAAAAAAAATATGGATTTTCAACCTATTTTTGCATTATGCCTATTGATATTTCAAAAAAGACAGTGTATAATATTGATAATCTATTAAGAATTGTCAAGGTTTTGAGAGGTCCTGACGGATGCCCGTGGGATATGAAACAAACTCATCAATCTATAAGACAGCATGTCATTGAAGAGGCATATGAGGTTGTTGATGCAATTGATAATGATGATATAGATAATTTGATTGAGGAACTTGGAGATTTACTGTTCCAAGTGGTTTTTCACGCAGAACTTGGCAGCGAAGAAGGATATTTTAATTTCAGTGATATATTGACTCGGCTTTGCGATAAAATGTATTTCAGACATCCTCATGTATTCGGGGACATAAAGGTAAAAGATGCCGATGAGGCATTACAAAGTTGGGAAGCATCAAAGGGTAAACAGAAGAAATTAAATACATATACAGATAATTTGAAGGATGTACCTAAATCATTGTCCACATTAAGCAGGAGCTACAAAATACAGAAAAGAGCTGCCGAAGTCGGATTTGATTGGCCTAATGCAGATGGAGCAATAATAAAAATTAAAGAAGAGCTCTTTGAATTCATGGAAGAATACAAAAAACAAGATTCTGAAAAGATGGAGAACGAGTTCGGAGATTTATTGTTTGCATTAGTAAACTTTGCGCGTTTTATTAATATTAATCCTGACGTGGCACTGAACAAAACAATCAATAAGTTTATTAACAGATTTGAGTATATTGAAAATCATGCAAAAAAAGACTTAAAACAAATGACTCTTAAAGAAATGGATGAGTTGTGGGATGAATCAAAGTTCCATTTAGGAATTTAGATAAAAAAACAAAAGAATTTAATAAGGAGGGTTTTTAATGAATAAAGCTGAATTAATCGCTAGTGTTGCAGAAAAAACTGGTTTTACTAAGAAAGATGCTGAAAAAGCATTAAATGGATTTATGGAAACTATAAAAGAAGAATTAGTAGCAGGCGGCAAAGTTCAATTAGTTGGATTCGGAACTTTTGAAGTTAGAGACAGAAAAGAAAGACAGGGAAGAAATCCAAGAAATCCTGGCGAAACAATAGAAATACCAGCTTCTAAGGCACCTGTATTCAAAGCAGGAAAATCCCTAAAAGAAGCAGTAAATTAGTAAGAATATAAACATATATAAAGGGTCGTAAGCTTACGACCTTTTTGTATTTTTGATATACAAAAATATTTTAAACGAATAATTACAATATATTGACAAATACTAACATTTAAAGTATAATTGCAAATGCAAATCATTTGCAAATAGGAGGAAACTGTGTTAGATATTTTGATAGATACACTAATAGATTCATTAAAAATATTACCTTTCTTATTTATAACATATTTAATTATAGAATATATTGCTCACAAATCGTCGGAAGGATTTTATAGTAGTTTAAAAAAATATAAAATTTTAGGGGGCAGCTTGCTTGGAAGCTTTCCGCAATGTGGTTTTTCTGTGGCCGCAGCAAATTTATATGCCAATAAGCTGATAACAGCAGGTACTTTGATTGCAGTTTTTATTTCAACATCAGATGAGGCAATACCTGTTCTGCTTGCCAATTCAGGCAGTTTAAGTATTATAGTAAAGCTTATTGCAACAAAAATTATAATAGCTATAATAGCAGGTTTAATTGCGGACTATGCGTTTTCTGATTTTTTCAATAACGTAGTAGCTGAATCTAAAATTTTTTTAAGAAAGCAACATTCTCATCATAATCATAGTATTATAGTTTCTGCATTAAAGCATACAGTGCAAATATTTGTTTTTATTGCTATAACGATTTTTGCGCTTAATTTAACCATCAGTATTATTGGTGAACAAAATCTGTCAAAGATTTTACTGGCTGACAGTATATTTCAACCTGCACTAACAGCCATAGTTGGTTTTATTCCTAATTGTGCTTCTTCGATTGTTTTAACACAGCTTTATTTATCAGGAAGTTTAAGCTTTGGTTCAGCTGTTGCCGGTTTAAGCACCGGAGCGGGAGTTGGATTAATTGTTTTGTTCAGAGTAAATAAAAATATAAAAGAAAATATAAAAATAATACTGTTTATATATGTGTTTTCAGTTATTGTAGGCAGTTTGATTCAGTTTATTTTTTAGAGGTGGGTATGATTGATAATATTTTAAAAAATTCATCATTAAAAAACACAAAACAAAGAAGTTCAATTATAAAAATAATTGAATCATCAAAAAATCCGCTTACTGCAGAAGAAATATTTAAAATAATTATAATGGAAGACAAGCAAATAAATTTATCAACTATATACAGAACACTAAATTTATTGACCAATAAAAATATATTACTGAAAATATTAAGAGGAGACGGCACTGCTGCATATGAATTGAATAAAATGTCTCACAACCATTACATAACATGCTCTATGTGCAACCGCTCTGTTCTCATTGGATGCTGCCCTATAAAAGAACTAAGCGAATCTGTTAGTGAAAAGACAGGATTTAAAGTTACGGGTCACAGCTTGCAGCTCACCGGATTGTGCGCAGAATGTTTGAAAAAGAGGAAATAAAAAATGTCATCCTAAGAGCAGTGAAAGATCTCTATAATGAGATTTTTGACTTCGTCTCAGAATGACAAATAACTATTTCTTTGTTGTTCCAAGGTATGCATCTTTTACTTTTTCATTTTGTAAAAGTTCCATTCCGGTGCCTTCCATTTTTATGTTACCTACTTCCAACACATATCCGTAATCTGCTACCTTCAATGCTTTATTAGCATTTTGTTCTATTAATAGTATTGTAGTTCCTAACTTATTTATTTCTTTGATGATTTCAAATATTCCGTTTACTATCAGCGGTGCAAGACCAAGGGATGGTTCGTCCATCATTATAAGTTTCGGTTTAGCCATTAAAGCTCTACCAACAGCAAGCATTTGCTGCTCCCCTCCTGACAATGTACCGGCTAACTGCCATGAACGTTCCTTCAACCTTGGGAACAGATCATAAACCCTCAATATATCATCATCAATGTTATCTTTTTGCAAGTATGCACCTATTTTTAAGTTTTCCAGAACGGTTAAATTGGCAAATACTCTTCTTCCCTCAGGAACTAACGTAATTCCCTTGGCAACAATGTTTATTGTATCCATCCCTACAATATTTTCACCCAAAAATGTTATTTCACCTTCGCTTGGTTTAACTAGTCCTGCGATAGTTCTTAGGGTTGTGCTTTTTCCTGCTCCATTTGCACCTATTAGGGTTACGATTGATTTCTCGGGAACACTGATACTTATACCTTTAACGGCAGATATACCACCGTAGTTAACGTGTAAGTTTTTAATCTCAAGCATCTTCTTCCACCCCCAGGTACGCCTCTATAACTCTCTTGTTGTTCTTAACTTCTTCAGCTGTCCCTTGTGCAATAAGCTGACCAAAGTCTAATACGTATATTTTATCGGATATTTCCATTACTAAGTCCATATGATGCTCAATCATGAAAATTGTAAGCTCAAATTCATTGCGTATAGTGTGAATGAAGCTTGACAGCTGCATGGTTTCGCTTGGATTCATACCTGCTGCCGGCTCATCCAACAGCAACAGCTTTGCATCAGTTGCTAATGCCCTGGCAATTTCAAGCTTTCTTTGTTCTCCATAAGGAAGTGAATGAGCAATTTCATTTTTTAGACTTAATAATCCCAACTTTTCTAAGAGCATTTCGGATTTTTTTCTCATGTTTCTTTCTTCGTTTCTTGACCAAGGCATCCTTGTGGTATGGGATATGAAGTTACTTTTTACATGAAGGTGGTTAGCAATCAATATATTATCTAAAACCGTTAAATTTTTAAATAGTCGAATATTTTGGAATGTTCTTGCAATACCTTTATTAGTTATTTTGTCAGGAGAAAGTCCGGTGATTTTTTCTCCGTTATAGTAAACAAATCCTTTTGTAGGTTGATAAACACCTGTTATCACGTTAAATGCTGTTGTTTTACCTGCACCGTTGGGGCCTATCAATGCAACTATTTTTCCTTTTTCAACATCTATATCAAGATTATTGACAGCTATAACACCGCCAAACTGCATTACTACATTTTCTACTTTTAATATACTCATTATTTTTTACCTCCTGCGCTGATTTTTTTGCGTGGAGATCTTTTCTTAACAAACCAATCTCTTACCATGCCCCAGGAAAGCTCTTTTTGTCCTAAAAGACCATTTCTGAAAAATAATACTAAAATCATCAATAAAGCTGAGAATATAACCATTCTGAATCCAGCCCTGAATAATGGAATAGTTATTCCGAAAATTGTAAGCGGATCATCGAAAAACCTTAATACCTCAAGCCCTATTGTTACTATGAATGAAGCGATAACAGTTCCTGAAACACTTCCCATACCGCCTAAAACTATCATTAACAGGAAGTTATATGTCATTGTAAAATAAAATTGTTTCGGGTCAACTGTTCCTAAAAGTGTAGCAAGCAAACCGCCGCCGATACCTGCAAAAAAAGCACCGATTGCAAATGACATAACCTTATGCTTAAATAGGTTTACGCCCATTGCTTCAGCAGCAATTTCATCTTCTCTAATTGCTTTAAAAACTCTTCCGTAGCTTGAATTTATAAGAAATACTATAAATGCTACCGAAACAATCATAACTCCGAAGAAAACCCACATTGTAGGCATTTTTGGTATACGATTTATACCAAGTGCGCCATTTGTAATTGTTTTAGCGTTAGTTAATATAATTCTGATTATTTCTGAAAATCCTAAGGTTGCTATGGCAAGGTAATCACTTTTTAACCTAAGAACAGGTATACCTATTAAAACAGCAACTAAAGCAGCTAACAGTCCTCCTAAAATTATAGCTATAACAAATGGAATTTGTATACCTGCAAGCACAGGATTTTGTGGAATCACATAGAATATTGTAGGTCTAACCTCTATGGGTACAGTAAATAATGCTACAGTATAAGCCCCAATTGCCATAAAACCTGCCTGGCCTAATGAGAATAAACCTGTAAAGCCATTTACCAAGTTCATTGAAACACTCACTATGGTGTAAATAGCAGCAAGATTCAAAACACGTCTTACATATTCATCTCCGATGATTTTAAAATCCAGCAATGTAATAAACACTGCAAATATTATAAACAATAAAATATAAACCTTTAAATTGTGTTTTTTTCTTTCATTTATCATACCTTATCCGTCACCTTCTCTCCAAGAAGTCCTGTCGGTTTAACCAACAATACTACAATCAATATAATAAATGCAATTGCATCTCTGTATCCGGTTAATGCAGGTAAGAATGTTACAAGCATTATTTCTGCCATACCTAAAATGAATCCACCAAGCACAGCTCCTGTTGTATTTCCTATACCGCCTAATACTGCAGCGATAAAGCATTTAAGCCCCGGCATAACCCCCATTAAAGGATATACAGAAGGATATTTTGAACCCCACAGCACCGCACCTATGGCAGCCAGCCCGGAGCCAATTACAAATGTTGTTGAAACAACTCTGTTAATGTTTATGCCCATCAATTTAGCGGTTTCAAAGTCTACGGAGCTTGCTCTCATTGCCATGCCTATCTTTGTTTTTTTAGTTATAAATAATACCACATACAATAAAATAATCGTTATTATTGGTGTTAATAAAGTTGCTATTGATAAAGATATACCGCCTATTGTTATTGCTTTTGTTAGAATTGCTATATCCGGAAACCCTTTGGGAACACCGGTAAATAAATATGTTGCTAAATTTTCTAATAGGAATGAAACACCTATTGCTGATATCATTATTGACATACGAGGGGCATTTCTAAGAGGTCTATATGCAGTCCTTTCGATTAAAACCCCCAATAAGACTGTGACAGCTATTACAATAATTGTTGACACATACCAGGGCAAACCAAAGTTTATGATGCTGAATATAGTGAAGTAAGCTGCCATCATAAATATATCGCCGTGGGCGAAGTTTATTAACCTTAAAATTCCGTATACCATGGTATAGCCAATGGCTATAAGGGCATATAAGCTTCCTATAGAAATGCCGTTGGCAAGTTGTTGCATGAAAATTTCAAAAGTCATATTTTATTCCTCCAATTAATAGCCATATAATTGCAAAAAGGCGAACGACTAGGTTCGCCCCTTAAGCCATATATTAACTATTTAACTTCAACTGTATCGATGTAAACAAATTTTCCATCTTGAACTGTTTTAATAACAGCAATGTTTTTGTCTGCGTCTCCCTCTTCAGTAAAGTTAATTACTCCTGTAACACCTTCAAAATCCTTTGTTGCATTTAATGCATCCTTAATTTTAACACCGTCTGTTGAGCCGGCACGTTCAATAGCGTCTCTTACCAACAAGTAAGCATCATATCCTAATGCAGCAACTGCCGGTATAATAGGTTCTTTATTTCCTAATTCTTTCTTATATCCTTCAACGAATACTTTTGCTTCGTTTGTTGCCGGATCATTTTCATCAAAGAATGTAGAAAGTACTATGCCTTCAGCATCTTTACCTGCTACATCTATAACTGCAGGATTTTCCCAAGTGTCTCCACCCATGATTAAAGCATTAATACCAAGTGCTCTTGCTTGTTTAATAATCAATGGAGCTGTTGTTGCTGAGCTTGGAGCAAATATTACGTCCGGATTTTTAGCTTTAATATTTGTAAGAATAGCATTGAAGTCTTGGTCATTAACTTGGAATTCAGAAATATCAACGATACTGTTAGGATCTCCTGTTAATTCTTTAAATGCATTTATGAAGAAGTTTCCAAGCCCTACAGAGTAGTCATCTCCGTTTTGCATAATAACAGCTGCTTTTTTAGCTCCTTGGCCTAAAGCATAGTTTGCCATAACTTTTCCTTGGAAAGGATCCAAGAAACATGCACGGAAATAAAATTCATTACCTTGAGTTACCATAGGATTTGTACAAGAAGCTCCCATAGCAGGTATTTTAGCATTTTTAATAATATCTCCTGCAGCAATGGAAACACCTGAACCGTAAGAGCCGATAATTGCTACAACTTTATCTTTTTCAATTAATCTTGTTACAGCTGTTGTTGCTTCACCCTTATCACTTTTATTGTCAACTATTACAAGTTCAATTTTCTTTCCTAATACTTCAGGATACATTTTGTTTGCATATATAATACCATCAAGCTCTTGTAATCCGCCTCCTCCGTTTTCACCGGTAAGAGGTTCGAATACACCTATTTTTATTACATCAGATTCTTCATTTTTAGCGCATGCCGTAAACATTGAAAGCACCATTAACAGGCATAATAATAATGACAATTTTCTTTTCATAATCTTCTCCTCACCTATTAAAATATTTTAATAAATTTCTATGATTATAACACTGAAAACATTTCTATGCAAGATATTTTTCCGTGTTATAAAAACAATTTTTTGCGTTTTGCGGACAAAATCCTATTTGTGTTTTTAAATTACGTTATAAATAAAAAGACAGCTTTTTAATAATTATATTAAAAAGCTGTCCAAGTTATACATGTTTATATGAATTTTGCTGTTAAATTCAAAACTTTTTGTTTTAATAAACTTTGATCTTCTTTTTTACTTAATGCACCATCTATAATACATGCAAGCTCAATCATGTCGTCTTCCTTCATACCCCTTGTAGTAACGGCCGGAGTACCGATTCTTAAACCGCTTGTAACGAATGGACTTTGTGGGTCATAAGGAATAGTGTTCTTGTTAGTTGTTATATGGATTTCATCAAGAAGTTTTTCTGCTTCCTTACCTGTTAACTCTTTATTTCTTAAGTCAAGAAGCATCAAATGATTGTCTGTTCCGCCTGATACGATTCTAAATCCTTTATCCGACAACTCTTTAGCTAATGCTTTTGAATTTTTTAATACCTGCTGTTGATAAGCAACAAAGCTGTCATCCATAACTTCTTTAAAGCATACTGCCTTAGCTGCTATAACATGCATTAAAGGTCCGCCTTGAATTCCAGGGAATATTGCCTTATCAATTTTCTGTGCAAATTCATTTTTGCATAGTATCATACCGCCACGAGGACCTCGAAGTGTCTTGTGAGTTGTGGTAGTAACAAAATCAGCATAGTCAACTGGATTCGGATGAAGGCCTGCTGCAACCAGTCCTGCAATATGGGCCATATCAACCATAAAGTAAGCGCCTACTTCATCAGCTATTTCACGGAACGCTTCAAAATCTATAAATCTTGAATAAGCACTTGCACCGGCAACTATAAGCTTAGGTTGTTCTTTTTTTGCAATTTCCCTTACCTTATCATAATCGATTGTTTCTGTTTTTTTGTCAACACCGTAAAATACAACATTGAAATACGATCCTGACATATTTACAGGGCTTCCGTGAGTTAAGTGTCCGCCCATTGACAAGTCCATACCTAAAATTTTATCTCCCGGTTTCAAAACTGAAAAGTAAACACCAAAGTTTGCATTAGAGCCGGAATGTGGCTGAACGTTAGCGTGATCAGCACCAAAGATTTTTTTAGCTCTTTCTCTAGCCAAATTTTCAACTTTATCAACAAATTCGCATCCGCCGTAATATCTTTTACCCGGATATCCTTCAGCGTATTTGTTTGTCAGGTGGCTTCCCATTGCCTGCAAAACATCATCTGATACAAAGTTTTCGGAAGCAATCAGCTCAATATTGATATTTTGCCTTTCTTTTTCTTCCATCATTGCATTGAAAAGTTCCTTATCATTTTTTTCAATTAAATCAAAGTTCATAGTATTCTCCTATAAATATATTCTTGGGAGTCGCTTCCCTAAATTAGTAAGCACTTCATAAGATATAGTTCCTCTCATGTTAGCTACATCCTCAGCAGTCATAGCTCCATCAGTACCGTCACCATATACAATAGCTTCATCACCTATTTGGGGATTCTGAACATTAGATAAATCCACCATGAATTGATCCATGCATACCTTTCCTAATATAGGGCATTTTACCCCTTTTACAATAATATAACCCTTGTTTGATAACAATCTTGAGTAACCGTCAGCATATCCTAAAGGGATGGTGCCCACTACTGTTGGTTTTTCAGCACTAAATAAATGACCGTAACCGACACCTTCACCGGGTTCAATAGTTTTCACATTTGCAACCCTCGCCTTCAGTGTTACGCAAATTTCGAATTTGTATTCATCCATATTAACTTCATCTGAAGGATAAAAACCTGATAAAATAATACCCGGCCTTACCATATCAAAATAATATTCAGGAAGGTCAATTATTGTAGCACTGTTTGCTATATGCTTAACAGGAATTGTTACATTCCTGTTTTCAAGCATTTTTATGAAATCTATAAACCTTTTAGCTTGTTTGTGGGCAGTGGTTTTATCTTTTTCATCAGCTTTTGCTTGATGTGAAAATGCACCTTCTAATTTTATATTTGGTAATTTGAAAATCTCAGAAACCTTATCTGCGTTTTCTTCAGTAGGCAAGAAACCGAGACGATTCATTCCTGTTTCTACCTTTATATGTACCTTTGCTTTCTTGTTCATTCCTCTTGCTATTTCGTTTAATTTTAAGGCAAGTTCATAGTTATAAATTGTTAGAGTAATATTTTGATTTATTGCATCATCAAAAAATTCTTCAGGCGTATAACCCAGGACTAAAATATCTTTATCTTTTATTTCTTGTCTCAGTTCAAATGCCTCTCCTATAACCGCTACGGCTAACATGTCTACACCGTTTTCCACATACATTTTAGAAAGTTCAATTGAACCCATTCCATAGCTGTCTGCTTTTACAACAGCACATATTTTAACATTTTCACCTACAGCCCTTCTGACTTCTTGAAAGTTATGAACAGCTTTTTTTCTGTTTACTTCCACCCAGGCAGGCCTTATTTTTTCGTTCATTTATTTTAAGTCCTCCTAATTTTTACTTATCAGTTAATTATAACAAACTGATAAAAGTAAATCAATAATATGTAATAAAATACTTTAAAATAAAAATATATTTACAATTGTGTATTTATTTTATATTATATGAGAGGTTAATTATTATAGTGTAGGAGTATTTATGAGTATATTAGATGTAAAAAATGTAACCCATGGCTTTGGAGCTCGTGCTATTTTGGAAAATGTGTCATTCCGCTTGTTAAAAGGGGAGCATGTGGCATTAATAGGAGCAAATGGAGAAGGAAAGTCTACATTTTTAAATATAATAATAGGAAAGCTTATGCCTGATGAAGGGCAAGTTGAATGGTCAAAGAGGGTAACAGTAGGATATCTTGACCAACATTCTGCATTAAAGCAGGGAACAACAATTAGGGAAAATCTCCGCCTTGCTTTTGATGATTTATTTAAAATGGAGCAGGAGCTGTTAGGGTTATACGAAGACATGGCAACAGCCGATGAAGAAGAAGTAAACAAGATGATGGAAGATGCAGCTGAAATCCAAACAATTTTAGACAGCAGTGGTTTTTATACAATCGATTCGAAAATAGAAGAGGTCGCAAATGGCCTTGGCTTAGGTGATATCGGATTAGATAAGTTGGTTGATGAATTGAGCGGTGGTCAGAGAACCAAGGTTTTATTGACAAAGCTATTATTACAAAACCCAACTATTCTTCTTTTAGATGAACCAACAAACTATTTGGATGAAAATCACATAAGATGGCTAACAAATTATTTGCAGAATTATGAAAATGCATTTATTTTAATTTCACACGATATACCTTTTATAAACGATGTATGTAATATCATTTATCATGTGGAAAATTGCAGCTTAACGAGGTACGTAGGAAATTACGAAGAATTTAGAAGAATTTATGAACTTAATAAACAAAAAGAAGAACGGGAATATGAAAAACAGCAAAAAGAAATCGAACGTCTTGAAGATTTCATAGCAAGGAACAAGGCGAGAGTTGCTACAAGAGGAATGGCAAACAGCAGAATGAAACAGCTTGAAAAAATGGACATATTAGAAAAGCCAAGAGATAAACCGAAACCAACGTTCAGATTTAAAGAAACAAAGGCTCCAAGCCGATTCCTAATCGATGCGAAAGATTTAGTGATCGGTTACGATCACCCGTTAACCAGCCCGATGAACTTTCAGGTAGAAAGAAATAAAAAAATTGCATTGACCGGGGTCAACGGTCTTGGTAAGTCAACCTTATTAAAAACTATATTAGGTATATTATCACCCATAAGCGGCAGCGTACATTTTGGAGAAAATGTGGTATACGGTTATTTTGAACAGGAAGATTCTAAAGAAAATTCTAATACTGCATTAAATGAAGTATGGAATGAATATCCTTCCTTAACAAATCATGAGGTAAGATTGGAATTAGCTCGCTGTGGTTTAACCACCGAAAATATTACAAGCATGATGAAGGTGTTATCAGGGGGAGAAAACGCAAAAGTACGATTATGCAAAATATTGTTAAAAGAATTAAACTTTTTAGTACTTGACGAACCCACAAATCACTTAGATCCTGAGGCAAAGGATGAATTAGAAAAGGGCTTAAAAGAGTTTAAGGGTACAATTCTTTTAGTAAGTCATGAGCCATACTTTTATGAAAGCTTTATAACAGATGTTTGGAATATAGAAAACTTTACAACTAAGATAGTATGAAGCAATTGATTTGCAATTGAAAAGCAATAGATTAGCTATGGATAGTCAATTGGATTAAAAAATGAGATCTTTTTGCTGCTGCTCGGAATGACAATTGTGTCATCCTGAGGGCTTGCCCGAAGGATCTCATTTTTTTAACCAACTAATTATACACTATCGCAACATCAATTATTCCGTCAAAACCACCGTAAAGGTCGTAAAGCTGCACTGTTGAACCTGATTTTAAATCTGATTTAGCACCTGATTTAAATCCTATTACATTTCCCGATTTATCTGTTGTACAGATATAAACAGTTAAATTATCCGAATACTCCATATAAGTGATACTGTCTATCTGTATTTGTGTAGAATAAACCTGTGTTATTTTAACTTTATCGGTTTCAGGGGTTACTCTTTCTATTCCGGTTATTACTCCGTTTACAATATCAGCTTTTACATAGTAATTTAACAAGGATTTAGTGGTTTTACCTGCTGTTGAAGAATTTGAAACAGAAAAAACATTGCTGTTGTTAAAAAACTGTACATGGCTTGTTGTATCATCAATTTTGGTGATGCCTTTAATCATGCTGTAAATTTTACCGTTATAAGTTTGAGGTATTTCCGGTGTTACAGTTACGGCACTTGATGTTTTAATTCCTCTTGATAAATATAAGGCGTCAACATGTCCGTGGTAACCTACAACCGCTTTTCCTTCTAAATAAGTATCTAACTGATTTGGCTGAAGTAATTGATACTTTCCGTTCGATTCATAAACAATAAATGTATCAGATGATATTTTGTATCCGTTTGATAATGTTCTGTCTTGTTCATTATAGTTATGTGCAATATAATATGATGAAGGAATATATTCAATGATTTTTATTGACCCACTGACTGTCGGATCAAACATTATAAAATCATTTTTCTTTAAAAATGTTTGTTTAATCATATTTGAGCCTGATTCAACTACTTTTACTACACTTGAGTTATCAGCAAGTGAATATGTTTTAAGATTTCCGTTTTTATCAAATATTCTTGCTGAAGCACTGTAATTCGTACTGTCTGTCGTGTTTAATACAATTCCGAAGGTAGTAGGCTTTTTACCGTAGCTCAAAATGTTAAGTTTTATTATATTATTATTTTTATCAAGTATTAATTTAACCTTGTCATTTACAGACGGCTTTTCTGTAAAAATGAAAGTGTCACCTGTTGTGTAGCTTATACTGTTTACAGTATAGAATGTTTTGTTGTTTTCGGTTTGTAAGTTTGTAATTGTTCCATCAGTTTGTTTTCTTAACACATTTAATGTAAGTGCTGCAACTCTGTTTGAATCCTTAGTTTCAAAGAAATAAACCACATCATTTACTTGAATATCCTGTAATGATTGTGCATCACCATATATATGAAGCTTATTATAGTTAATTTCATTATTGTTTTTAGTAGGAAGGTTCTTGCCTGCAAACAATTTGCTGCCTTCCTTGTATAAATAATTTTTGTCTACCACAATAACATCAGTTTCTTTATATGCAATTATACCGATTACATCGCCATTAAAGGAATCATCTTCATAAACAACCTTTATGCGGCTGTCATTCAAATAGCTGAAGCTTCCTTTTTCTCCGTTTATGACTATTGGAACATCAGGTAGCTGAAAAGCTCTTACATTGCCATAATCATCAGTAACAAAAATTACTCTGTTTGATAGTAAGCTTGTAACTTTTCCGGAGAATTCGTTGTGACTTGGATTTGTTACATAAACCACATTTCCTTTATTATCATAGTATACATCCCATTTATTAAACAAATAGTCAGTATAGTCGAAGTTTTCAATTTTCAAATCATTAACAGTAACATGCTTTATTTCTTTCTTTCCCAATAGCGACAAGAGAGGTTTATTTGTATTTGTAATTGAGTTATTTTCCTTTACCTTAACTAAATTTAGATTCATTGCATTGTAAATCATAACTGAAACATCTCTTCTTGTGGCAAATTCCTTTGTAGTATCAATGTTTTGAAATAAATTTAATTCCAATGCCTTTCGATAATAATTTGAAGGCCAGTTTCCTCCAAGAGATTCATCCGTATAACCTAATAACCTGATTACCATTGTGTATGATTCTTCAAATCTTATTAAATTATCAGGACCGTATTTATTTGATGAAATACCTTTTACAATATTAAGTACATTTGCAAGCTCTACATAGCTTTCAGCCCAATGTCCGTTCATATCTTCATATACTGAAGTCATATTTTTAGAGTATTCAAACCAACCTGCTGCTACAGTAACTATTTTAGCCATCTCAGCACGGGTAACATTTTTATCCGGCTTGAAATTGCCATCAGGATATCCTTCCACAATCTTATAGCCAGATAACAAGCCCACTGCTTCCTTTAAGTTTAAATCTTTACTTATGTCAGGAAAGCTTTGTGCATAAGCGGTGTTTAGCATGGTTAGGGTTATTATTAAAATTATTATAAATAATGTTTTTCTCATTTCAGTCACCCGATTAAATAAAAAATACTATATATTTAGCATATATTACATTTATTATATAATAAATCCACATATATAGTATTACATAAAAATTACAATGAAAAATATTTACCCTGATAATTATTTCTATTCTTTAATTCTTGGTCAATTTTTGAAAGCACCTTCAATTTATCCAAAGTCCAAAGTGGTTCAATTAAATCAGATTTTTTACCGTCTCCTGTTAACCGGTGAATTACCGTTATAGGATTAAGAAGCTCTAAGCTGTCGCAAACAACATTAACATATTCATCTAATGTTAATATTTTAAATTTATTATTAGAATAATATGTTTCTAAATCGGTATTTTTTAAAATATGAAGCATGTGTATTTTAATCCCCCATATATCTTTTTTAGAAATATATCTTACGGTTTCTAAATACTGTTCTTTACTTTCTGTAGGTAGACCGACAATTAAATGAGTAACCGTCTTAATATTTTTTGATCTTAACAATTCATAAGCTTTTTCAAACTGTTCCAAATTATATCCTCTACGTATAAAAGAAGCAGTATTATCATGAATTGATTGCAGCCCTAATTCTATCCATAAAAATGTCTTAGAATTTAATTCATCTAACAGCCCTAAGATTTGCTCGTTTATGCAATCAGGCCTTGTGGCTATGGCTAACCCCTTAATATTTTCACAACTGAGAGCTTCGTAAAATTTTTTCCTCAGGTTTTCAACAGAGCCATATGTGTTAGTAAAGCTTTGAAAATAAGCTATGTAGGTATCACTTTTCCACTTTTTAGACATTATTTGCTTTTGTTCTGATATTTGGTTAGTAATTGATTTATTCCTATCGGAATTAAAGTCACCTGAGCCCCTTTCGCTGCAAAAAATACAACCTTTGCTGCTGATTGTTCCATCTCTGTTGGGACAAGTAAAACCGCCGTCAATTGATAATTTAATTGTTTTTTCTCCAAAAACCTTTTTCATTTCGTAATCTAAAGTATGATATCTCTTATCATTCCACATGTCTTTTCCACCGTTTATCTTTGAGTTATGCACAGCTAAGCATGATTGTTAAAATTAGTTATACACAAATTTTATGCTTTTTTAGCCACTTGTCAACAGATTTATCCACAAATGTACACATTATTTAATTCTTGTTTGGAAATTGAGTATTATTTTCCTTAAATTTATATCTCATATAAGCATCTACAGATTGTTTTATAACTGCAGCAAAAGGAGTCGCTAAAAATAATCCCACAGCTCCAAATAATCCACCTCCGATTATTATAGAAATAATAACTATAATTGGTTTTATTTCAAGTTTACTGCTTAAAATGCGAGGGTCGATTATTAAGCTGTCTATTTGCTGAACTATTAAAATATATATTAACATTAAAAATCCCTTACGTGTATTATACAGTACATTTATCAACAGCACAGGTATTCCTCCGATAAACGTTCCAAAGTAAGGAATGATGTTAGTAATTCCTATAAAAAGCCCATCTATGACGGGGTAAGGACTTTTGATTATATATTTAGACCCGATATATATTAAGAATCCCGTAATTAAAGAAGCAATTATTTTGCCTGTAATGTAGCTTGAAACATTGTCATATAAGCTGTGGAAAATTTTAAATATTTCATGAGCTGCATTTTTCCCGAAAATAGTATAGCATAATCGGAACATCCCTTTTTCAATTTTTTCCTTGTCAGACAAAATATATATTGAAATAATTATTGCTAAAAGCAAATTTCCGATTGCAGCAAAAACGTTTATAACCTTTTCTATGGCGAAATTTAATAAGGAAGATATACCGGATGAAACCCTTTGTGTTAATTCAATCAGATAATTTTTTAATATTGAATTCTTACTGCCGAATTCAGACAGATATTTATTTGCTTTATAAAATAAAATGGGGATATCCTTTATTAAGTGTTTAACGCTTTTTGCTATATTTGGAGTAATTATTGTAACAATAATAGAAATAATTAATATAATGAACAAAAAAGTTAAGAAGATAGCAATATATCTGTTTTTTACTTTTAACCTTCTTTGAATAAAAACCAAAACAGGATTTAAAATAGAAGCAATGATTATTCCTATAAAAATAGGTAAGCTTACATTGATTATAACAGATAAACCATTTTCCAAATATATAAATCTGAAAACAGAAATATATAATATAAAAACCGGCAATAATACGATAAATTTTTTCAAATAATCACCCTCAAATATACTTATTAATTAATATTAAAAAATAGTAAATATATGAATAATAAACTTTAAAATGTTAATAACTATACTACAGATAATACTTTTTTTATCTTCTTCCAAATCATATAAACATCCCGCGGTTCTTATAAATCGCGGGATGTTTGTTCTAACCCTGACCCTGTCTCTGTTTACCTGCTGTGTTTAAATTAACATACATTGACGCATTAAATTAACTGATATATAATTACTCAATAATAACACTATTTAGGAGAAAAAGATGAAAAAGGTTTTATTAGGAAGAACAGGTATGGAAGTTTCTGTAATTGGCCTTGGAGGAATTCCTATTCAAAGGGTAAGTCAGGACGAAGCAACGAAAATTATATTAGAATGCAAGAACAGAGGAATAAATTTTATTGATACAGCACAAGGATACACAATCAGTGAACAATATATAGGGAATACTTTAAAAGAAGCAGGAAGAGAAAATTTTTATATAGCAACTAAAGCTATGAGTTATGATTATGACTCTATGAAAAGTTCAATAGAAAACAGCTTGAAAGCTATGCAATTAGAATATATTGACTTGTATCAGATTCATAATGCCAGTAAAGTAGAACAGCTTAACGAAGTGTTTTCGGATAATGGAGCAATGAAGGCATTGATAGAAGCTAAGGAAAATGGACTCATAAAACATATTGGGATAACGGGACATATAAAAGAAATACTAATAGAAGCAATTGAACATAACGAAATAGAAACAATTCAATTTCCGTTTAACCCTATTGAATCTCAAGGAACAGAGCTTTTTGAAAAAGCTTTGGCAAAAGGCTTGGGAACAATTGCCATGAAACCATTGGCAGGCGGGGCATTCACCAAACAGAAGTTATCGTTAAAATATATTGCTAACAGCAATTTAATTTCTGTAGCAATTCCGGGAATGGATTCAATCGAGCAGGTTATAGAAAATGCTTCAATAGTCGAAAATTTACAACCTTTGACACAGGAAGAAATAGACGAAATAAAAAGCGAAATCATAGAATTGGGCAATAATTTTTGCAGAAGATGCGGTTATTGCAAGCCATGTCCTGAGGGTATAGATATACCAAGCGTTTTTATTTATGAAGGATACGTAACAAAATACAATTTACCTGATTATGGTAAGTTAAAATATGATGCGTTGCCCATTAAGCCCACAGCGTGTGTAAGGTGCAGAAAATGTGAAAGAAAGTGCCCTTATGGCTTACCTATCGTCGAAAAATTAAAACATGCAGTGGAAACTTTTGACAAGATATAACTAAATTACATGACGGTCAAATCCTTTATTGAAAAGTTTATTTTTGAATTTTATTAGGAGAATTATATGCGAGATTATGGTGTTTTTGATATTTTAGGGCCAATAATGATTGGACCGTCAAGTTCTCATACAGCAGGTGCCGCAAGATTAGCTAAGGTAGCAGGTATAATAGCCGGAGAAAAAATAGTTAAAGTTGAATTTTTGCTTCATGGCTCGTTTGCTCAAACATACAAAGGGCATGGTACAGACAAGGCATTGGTAGCCGGAATTTTAAACATGGATCCATGGGATGAAAATTTAAAAAGCTCATTTGAAATTGCTGAAAAAAAAGGAATACAGCTTAAATTTACAGAGACAGATTTAGGCGATGTTCATCCAAATACAGTTAGGTTCATCATAACCAAGGAGGATGGTCATATAACAGAGGTAACAGGATCATCCATAGGAGGAGGAAACATTATTGTATTTAACATAGACGGTCAAAATGTGGAATTTACGGGTGAACGTCCTACAATACTTACAAATCATAAGGATTTACCGGGTGTTATATCAAAAATATCATCATTATTGTACGAAGAAAATACCAATATAGCGAATATGAGGGTTTACAGAAGCGGAAAAGGAAAAATGGCAACCATGGCATTGGAAACTGACAGCTTGATTTCTGAAAGGGTAATGGATAGAATTAAAAAGATAGAAGAAATTGAAAATGTTAAGTTTATAAACCCGATTGTGGAAGGAGGCATATAATGTTTGTTTCAACCGGTGTTGAATTAATAGACGAATGCAAAAAAGAAAATATACCCATTTGGGAATACACCATAAGGACAGAAATGGAGAAATCCGAACTAAGTAGAGAAGATGTCATCGAGAAAATGAGAAAAAACCTTCTTGTAATGTTGAGTTCTTCAAAAATTGCCCAGGAAAAAGCAATTAAATCAGTCAGTGGACTCATTGGGGGAGATGCATACAAGCTTCGTAAATATGCCGACAGCGGCAATACATTGACCGGCGATTTCATGGTAAGAGCAATGGCAAGTGCATTATCTTCATCAGAAGTAAATGCAGCCATGGGTCGAATAGTAGCAAGTCCTACAGCCGGTTCCTGCGGTATTCTGCCTGCCGTTATAATTTCAGCAGCCGAAAGATTAAATAAGAATGAGGAAGAAATGATTAATGCTTTGTTCACTGCTTCAGGTGTAGGTATAATAATTGCAAAGCATGCAACGTTGGCAGGCGCAGAAGGCGGCTGTCAAGCAGAATGTGGTTCGGCAGCAGCAATGGGCTCTGCGGCAGTTGTAGAAATGATGGGTGGAACTCCGGAACAGGCACTTAATGCTGCAGCCATGGTTTTTAAAAATATACTTGGACTCATATGTGACCCTGTGGCCGGTTTAGTTGAAGTGCCTTGTGCTAAAAGAAATTTCGCAGGAACAGTAAGTGCACTTACAACTGCTGATGTAGCAATGGCGGGAGTGACAAGCAAAATACCTTTTGATGAGGTAATATGGGCAATGAATAAGGTAGGCAGACAACTGCCTCCTGAATTAAGAGAAACAGCACAAGGTGGAATTGCAATAACACCAACCGGCTTAAGATTAAAGAAAGAAATATTTGGCCAAGAACATTAAATTTCATGCTCATTTTTTCAGCATATTGACAAACAATTAAAATATATATAAAATTGTTTCATTGGAAGCGTATCGAAGTGGTCATAACGAGCTCGACTCGAAATCGAGTTGCCCTAACGGGCACGTGGGTTCGAATCCCACCGCTTCCGTTTTTATTTAATGTAAAGCGTTGAATGACGATTGATGAAATAATGAAAGGAGCGTTTGCTATTGGAACGATTAATCTTTCATATTGACGTAAATAGCGCCTTCCTTTCATGGGAGGCAGCAAAGCGCGTTGCAGAAGGGCAAGATGATATTCGCCTTATACCTTCTGCGATTGGTGGAGATCGCGAAAAGCGGACGAGTGTCATTCTTGCAAAGTCCATTTTTGCGAAAAAGTATGGCATTAAAACCGGGGAGCCGGTTGCAATGGCACTGCGAAAATGCCCTAATCTCTTTCTTGCAAAACCTGACTTCAGGTTGTATGAAAAGAACTCGAAAGCGTTTATGGATATTTGTCGCGAATATGCTCCTGTTGTTGAGAAGTATTCTATTGACGAATGCTTTCTTGAAATGACCGGAACAGAACATATTTATCCTGATCCTGTTGCGATAGCTTATGAGATAAAAAACAAAATCAAAGATACGCTTGGTTTTACTGTTAATGTAGGTATTGGTTCAAATAAGCTGCTTGCAAAGATGGCTAGTGACTTTGAAAAACCTGATAAAGTTCATACCATGTTTTTATATGAAATTAAAAGCAAACTTTGGGGGCTGCCTGTGCAAGAATTGTTTGCTGTCGGCCAATCAACAGCAGACAAACTTAATAAAGCGTATATACGCACAATAGGAGATTTGGCAAATACTGATTTAAAACATGTACAGTCACTTGTAGGCTTTAAACTTGGACTAATGATACATGACTACGCAAACGGGATTGATAATTCTCCCGTGTTGATGGAATCGGAGGAAGCAAAAGGTTACAGTATTTCAACGACCTTGGAAGAAGATGTAACCACCATAGATGAAGCACACAAAATTCTTTTAGCTTTAGCTGATAGTGTTGCATATAGAATGCGTGCTGACAATGCAAAATCATATTGTATCTCCGTAACAATTCGAGCAAATGACTTCAAGAACAGATCACATCAAAAGAAACTTAATATTGCCACGGATGTTACCGATGAAATATTAGCAATTTCGAAGAAACTGTTAGACGAAGTTTGGGATAAACGCACTCCGCTACGACTCATCGGAATTTCATTGACCAACATTAATAGGGATGAATACGAGCAAACCACGATTTTCTCAGATGAAAAGAAGGAGAAATCACGAAAGATTGACAAAACTGTTGATTCAATTCGCAATAAGTTTGGCTCAGATATTATTATTCGTGGATCTACATATCAAGCTTCTAAAAAGAAACATGATGATTAACCGAAGGACCGTCATCTGACGCATAAAGTACCCGTCAACAATAGATTTATGATGACGGGTGCATGGTTGTTATTAAAAATATTTTTTATTTGTTGAATATTCTTCAACTAACCTTACTGCTTCTCCGAATCTTTGGAAGTGGACGATTTCTCGTTCCCTTAGCCATCTTAATGTATCTTTAACAAGTGGGTCATCTGTTAAAGATATTAAGTTTTCATAAGTAGCTCTGGCTTTTTGTTCAGCCGCCATATCGTTATATAAATCAGCAATAGGGTCTCCTTTTGCTTGAATATATTTAGAATCCCAATGTTCGCCTGACGAATCAACTAAGAAGGGGCAAGTTTCATGGTTTGCATAATAACCTGCTAAGTCGGCAGCAATTAATTCATCCCTTGATGCGCCATGTATTAATTTTTTAAATAGTGTTGCAACCATCTCCATATGCCCAAGTTCCTCTACACCCACATCTGTAAGTAATGCTTTAGTTTGATTAAGAGGCATGCTGAATCTTTGGGTTAAGTAATTCATACTGGCACTCATTTCGCCATCCGGTCCGCCATATTGAGTTAAAACCGCTTTAGCCATTCTAACATCTTTATTGGATACTTTTACAGGATATTGCAATTTTTTTTCGTATATAAACATATAAATCATTCCTTTCTATTATTTTACATATCCCAAGGCCAAGGACCGTTCACATATCGCCATACATCTTCAGATTCACTTCCCATTATCGAAATAATGCCATATTGGGTTTCATAAATATAACGTAGACGTCTGAGCTGATCTGTAACTCTTTTATGTCTGTATAATGCAACAGGGTCATTTGGATGAGTATCTAAATAAAGAGCTAAATCATAAGCTGCAAATTCCAAACCCTGAATATCTAACAGCAAAAGCTGTTGTTCTCTCGACATTTGATTGTTTATCATTGCTCCACCCCTCCATTGAATTCTGAATAAGGTATAACTAATTCCGGAAACATTGTTCCTTGTATGAAACCCTCATTTATACTGTCAAAATATAGAGGGTTGGTTTGATATGCTGCATAACTGTAGCCGGGAATCGGAATTTTGGGCATATACGGTAGCATTGGCAGATAGTTGTCATAATAATTTATAATCAACGTGTTCATTCCTTTCTCGTGAAATTTCAATCTATATTATTATTCATTTTATTCACATAAAGGTAATTAGTGAGGAATTATTTGCATATAAAATGATTCTGAATTATTAGAATCTTAAGGAGATCCTTCGACGCGGCGGATGATAATTAATGTTAATTTAGTGCTTCTCAGGTATTATTATGAACTCTGTATGTGATTCTCCTGTAGTTACAGGGGTTAGTATAACATTGTAAGAAGTTGTTGTATTTGGGAAAACTTCAATATTCATTACTATAACAGGATAATATCCTGCTTTATACACTCTAACGTGATATTCTGCAGTATTTTTCGCTCCGAATTCATGTATGACAGGAAGTACTATAGGCGGAATTTTGCCGTTTTCATCGGTTGTGTAGCTAACTATTTCATTTTCAGTAGCCGCTTCATGATAAATACCTCTTACCTCATATAAATAAATTGTAACTTCAGCATCACTAATAGGATTCTGGTTTCCGCTGGAAAATACGCTGATATCTAAAGAACCTGTTTTATTGCCGGTTTCTAATTTTTTGGCTAATTTATTTCTAACTTTATATGGTTTATTTGCATTAAACATATAAAACCTTCCTTTCTACACTATTAACAAATGATTGCGGTATTTTATATTATATGTCAGTAAGTAAAATTGGTACGTCTTAGCAAAGAATGAAGTTAAGTCGATAATAACATGAAATAGGTTATTATTTTTTTGGTTAGCTATAAATTAATTTTTATATTTTAAAAATAACTATTGACAAATTAAATAATCAAACATATAATTGAATAAAAATTATAAAATATGTATAATTTGATGATTGGAAGAGTAAATTAAATTTTAACTTCAGCGAATCGGAACAGAGTGCAAGTCCGATAGTTAGATTTAATTGAAGAGAGCCCATGAAGAGATTCTCAGAATTAATAGTATGAGAATACGGTTAAATACCGTTAAGATGCAGAGTGAGCAATTGCTTAGAAAAAGAGTGGTACCGCGGTGTAAACACTGCCTCTTTACTAAGCAATTTATTTTTTTAATAGGAATAAATATACATTTTTAAAAACTATGTATAATAAATAAAAATTTTGGAGGATTAAAAAGATGGAAAAGGAAAAGGTAGTTTTGGCATATTCGGGAGGGCTTGATACATCGATTATAATTCCATGGTTAAAGGAAAATTATAATGATTTAGATATCATTGCATGCTGTGTAAATGTAGGTCAAGAGGATGATATGAAATTTGTTGAGAAAAAAGCATTATCATCGGGAGCAAGCAAGGTATATATAGAAAATGTAGTCAATGAATTCGTAGAGGAATATGTCTATAAGGGAATTAAAGCAAATGCGGTTTATGAAGGAAAATATCTTCTTGGTACTGCCTATGCAAGACCGTTAATAGCAAAAAAGTTGGTGGAAACAGCACATAAGGAAGGTGCTAAATACATTGCTCACGGCTGTACGGGAAAAGGTAATGATCAGGTTCGTCTTGAAACAGCAATAGCAAGCTTGGATCCAACTATTCAAATTATAGCCCCATGGCGTATTTGGGGTATTGGTTCAAGAGAAGAAGCAATTGATTATGCACAGTCAAAAAACATAGACCTTAACGGAATCACAAAGGAAAAAATATATTCAAGAGATCAAAATATACTTCATATAAGCCACGAAGGAGGTATGCTTGAGAATCCCGGGCTTGAACCTGACTTTGATGAAATTTTGGTAATGACTAATACGATTGAAAAAACTCCGGATTTAGCAGAATATATAGAAATTGAATTTAAAGAAGGGATACCTGTAAAATTAAATTCTAAAAAACTAAATGGCGAAGAAATGCTTAAAAGTTTGAATAAAATAGGTGGAACACATGGAATAGGTGTTATTGACCTTTTAGAAAATCGTCTTGTTGGAATGAAATCAAGGGGTATTTATGAAACACCGGGTGGAACATTGCTTGTTGAAGCGCATAAATATTTGGAAAGCTTCGTATTAGAAAAAGATACTGCACATTTTAAAGATATGATGTCTCAAAGATATGCAGAATTAGTATATAATGCAATGTGGTTTTCAGGTCTTAAGGATGCATTTGATGCATTTGTAGATTCAACACAAAAAAATGTAACAGGAAAAGTAAAATTGAAATTGTACAAAGGCACTATAAAATTTGCAGGCATGGTATCAGAAAATGCATTATATAATGAATCCATTTCATCCTTCAGCACAGGTGATTTATATGACCAAAAAGATGCAACCGGCTTTATACATCTATACAGTTTGCCATATAAAATTCAAGCTTTGAATAAACTGAATAATTCTGTTGCAAGTTCGGAAGTAAAATATAGTTTTAAAGAGTAATAAGCTTAGCTTACAATGTAAGTATACCTTAATAGGAGAGTGAGAAATCACTCTTTTTTGTTGTATTTTTATAAATGTATGTTATACTATACTAATCACGTTTTGGAGGTGTTATATGGAAAATCGTGATGATAAAAAAATTGAAAACAAATCAATTAATACCATGACTGAGGGCAGCCCCCTTAAAATAATTCTTTCCTTCGCATTCCCAATGCTTATAGGCAATATATTTCAACAATTATATAATATGGTGGACAGTATAGTTGTAGGCAATTATGTAGGCAAGCTTGCCTTGGCAGCAGTAGGAACCGGCTTCCCGATAATCTTTATGATGGCAGCCATGTTCATAGGACTTGGTATAGGAGCTACAATTCTTATATCTCAGTACATTGGTGCAGGTGATATGGTCAATGTACAAAAAACTTCCCAAACTATTTATACTGCAATGATCATTGGTTCGATACCCATTACATTTATCGGAATGTTTTTATCTAAACCTATATTGATACTTATAAATACACCGGCAGATGCGTTGCAAATGGCAAATACATACATGATGATAATATTTGCCGGTATGATAGGAGGATTTGGCTTTAATGTTAATGCAGGTATATTGCAGGGTTTTGGAGACAGCAAGTCATCTTTACTATTCCTATCGATAGCAACCGTAATAAATATAGTGCTTGACTTATTATTCGTAATTGTATTTCATTGGGGAGTTGCCGGAGTTGCAATAGCGACAATAATTGCACAGATGGCCTCTTGGATTTTTGGAATCATTTACATGCGTAAAAAGTATGAAATATTAAGATTTCCTATATTTAAGTTCAAATTTGATAAGGAAATTTTTAAGAGGATTCTTAAACTTGGCTTACCGACAGGTATACAGCAAACATTATTTTCAATTGGTATAATGAGTTTACAATCACTTGTTAATAGCTATGGTTCAGATTTTATAGCCGGCTTTAACGCAGCTAATAAAATAGATACATTTGCATTTATGCCTATTCAAAGTTTCAGTAATGCGGTAACTACATTTACGGGTCAAAATATTGGGGCTAAGCGTATGGACAGGGTGCATCAAGGAACTGTTACAGCCATTGGATTGTCTGTTGCTGTGTGCATTATTTGCCTTGTAATAATTCCATTCGGACCATATTTGTTGGGATTATTTAACCAGGATGCAGCGGTTATAGAAGCAGGTATGATTTATTTAAATAATGTAATGCCAACAATCGCACTTTTGGCTATTGTTTTTACAATAAATGCAGTTATAAGGGGAGCGGGAGAGTCCGTTGTTCCTATGATTGGTGCCATTGTGTCATTATGGCTGGGAAGAATTCCTGCAGCATATTTTATTGCCGATAAATTCGGAAAAGAATATATGTTTTTAAGCTATGCGGTAGGATGGATTTTATGGCTGCTGATTTCCGGTCCGTACTATGCATCCGGAAAGTGGAAATCTAAATCAGAAAAGCTTCTTGATACAAAAATAACCGAATAAAAAACACCGGCGTAATAATTACTCCGGTGTTTTTTTAATTTTTATTTCAAATTATCCAATACTCTTTTTATTTTAGCCGGTGCAATTCTGCATTTGTCTTCTGCAACTGCACAAACAGCAAACCTTAAACCTTTTTTCAGTGCTACAACAAATAAATTTTCTTTAATTAATTCAGCAGATGCTTCCTTTGCATTGTTGCAAGGAATACTTACAAAAAATCCGTCTCTGTAAGGCAATATTTCTAATCCGCATTCTTTAGCACCTTCAACAAATGCATTAGCTCGATTTCTAAGCATAGTTTTATAATGGTTTACTTCTTCTTCATATGCTTTTTTCTTGGCAGGGTCTTTAGCTATGTTAGTCATAACTGACATTGCGCCTCTTGTTCCGTTAGACCAGTTAGCTCTGTTGGCATGCATGCATGTGAAATAGAATTCATTTACTATTTCTTTCTTAGAAGAAATACCGATTGCTGCACCGGATCTTAAACCATACATTGTATAGCCCTTTGACATGCTGTATCCAACCATAACAAATATATTTTCAGGTAAATTGGAGAATTTAGAGAAAAATTTTCTTCTTTCAGAACCAACACCGGCATAGTCTATATAAGCAACGTCTACCATGATTATTATTCTGTTTTCAGGGTCTTTGGCATTTTCCTTAGCAATATTTAAAACTTCATCCCACTCTTCATCGGATAAACTGTATCCTGTAGGATTATTTGCAGGTGTATTTAAAATAGTAACTAACCTTTTTTGTTTTTTAAGTAAATCTTCAAATTTTTCTTTGAAAGAGTCTATGTTAAACTCACCCTTTTCATTGAAAAATTCAAAGTTTGTAACTTTTCTTCCAAACTCCTCTGAAATAGTTACATATGGGGACCAGAACCAATCGCATACTAATATAGAATCTCCCGGATTTGTGTAGTTCCATATTGAATGTCTAACTGCTCCTGTTCCACCGGGAGTTGCAACCGCCCTTATGTAAGCGTCAGGTCTGTATTCTTTAAAGCATGCATCTTGCACTGCCTGTAAAAAATCCTCCTGGCCTGCAACTTGTGCATATGCCGCTATTTGAGCATTTGGAAGAGATTTTAATTCACTGTATACTGTATTTAGACAAATAAGGTTACCATCATCATCAACTAATGCTCCAAGTGTGGAGTCAATTACATTATCTTTTCCGAATTCTTCAATTGCTGCTTTTGCTTTAGCCGCCAATCCGAATATTGCATCATTTTCCTCAGGCCATTTAGCATGAGCTGCAACCATATTAAAACCCATAATATCACCTCGTTTTTTCTTTAATTTTAACAAAATAAAAAATATAAGTCAATATATATAACTAAAGTGTGAACTAATCACTTACTGAAATAATAAAAGTGGAACCCGCCGCCTTTAGAGGCGTGGGATATATAATTTAGTTATAAATAATATAAAAAATTATAAAAAATTATTGACAAGTTTAGACAAGTTGGTTATTATATAAAAGTTATTACTTATGATCCATTAGCTCAGCAGGCAGAGCACTTGACTTTTAATCAAGGTGTCCGGCGTTCGAATCGCCGATGGATCACCATTATAAACAACATTTGACGATTCATTTGACGTTGAATGTTGCTTTTTTTTATTTATTATAAAATATTTTAATTTATTACAATTTTCTACAAAATTTTCCCTTTATACATTGTATATTATTCTGGGACAGAATTAAAGAAAAAATGGTAAAGGGGAAACGATGTTAAGCGAAGAGATGCAAGTTATTGCAAGGGAAGAAATTTTGAAAATGGCATCCAACAGCGAAGAGATGCTCAAAATGAAGGAAATGCAAGAATTAGCGAAAAGACAAAGTGAAAAAATGGCAGCATTAGGGCAGTTGGCAGGTGGAATTGCACATGATTTTAACAATCAACTGATGAGTATCATAGGCAATGCAACCATGATTCAGAAGACGGATGATGTGGCAAAAATAAGAGAATATGCTGAAAGAATAATCCACATATCACAAAATTCTGCTAACCTTACAAAAAAAATATTGATGTTTGCGAAAAAGGAAAGCAGTACAAACAAACCGATTAATTTAAAAAAGGTGATGGATGAAACCTATAGGATGGTAGAATCCATTATCAGCTCAAAAATCGAAATAAAATACAAATACAGAGCTGAAAGTAAAATAATACTTGGGGATGAAGCACAAATTGAGAATTTAGTAGTGAATTTAATATTAAATTCCAAGGATGCAGTTGAAAATTCGTTTGGAAAAATCGAAGTTGGCACTTTTGATTCAGTTGTTTTTTCACCAATGGTGTTAAGTCATGGCGAAATATTAAATCCCGGAAAATACATTACTATCTATGTTGAAGACAATGGAATAGGAATTTGTCAAGATGTCATAATGAACATATTCGAACCGTATTTTACAACAAAAGAAAAGGCTAATGGAACCGGATTAGGACTTTCCGTTGTGTTTGGAACAGTTAAATCTCACTCGGGATTTATTGATGTCAAGAGCAATATTAACAGTGGGACAAGATTTGAAGTTTTCCTCCCGGTATATTGTAAGAGGCAAATTAACAAAAGGTCTAAAATTGAATTTAAAAGTAATTTAATTATGCTTGTTGATGATGACGTAAATGTATTGGATATAGAGGCAGAACTTCTTGAGGACTTGGGTTACGACGTGGTTAAATTCGACAAACCGGTAGAAGCGTTAGAATACTACACAAAGAAAAACAAGTTAATTGCTTTTTCAGTAATAGATTTATGCATGCCTGTGATGAACGGTAAACAACTTTTTGAAGAAATGATAAAGCTAAATAAACAAACAAAAGCTTTTTTTATTACCGGTTATGCCAAACAAGCAGATTACGAAGAGTTGACAAAAAATGGTTCTATTATAATTGAAAAACCATTCACATATGAAGATTTATCTACACAAATAGCTAAGATTTACATGTAATATGCACTTGAAAAACTATAACAATGGCTGAAAGTCAAGTTGTAGTTTTTTTTGTTACAAAATTCCGACATTGTTAAGATAACTTAACAAAATATTGCTAAGCTTTCTTTGACAATTATTAAATATTTGATAGAATGTAAAAGAAATTAACAGTCACAAAAATGGATTTGGTTTTTTACAGGAGGAAAAAATGAATATAAATGATTATGTGTACAATGAACCACAACCTTTTGGCGATTTATCAATTATAGCCATGAAAGGTTGTGAAGAAATTGCATCAAGAATCGATTATTATTTGAAGGTGTGGAGACAAGATAAAAATGGAGTCATATATTCCGAGGAATCTCAACCGGTAAGTACATACCTGCTTGATGCCGTTTGTCCAAGATTTGGATCAGGTGAAGCAAAAGGTGTAATTAATGAAACAGTTAGAGGCCGCGATATATATATAATTTCTGATGTGTTCAATTACGGAGTAACATTTAAAATGTATGGTATGGAAGTGCCGATGAGTCCGGATGATCATTATCAGGATTTAAAAAGAATAATAGCTGCAATGAACGGTAAGGCAAAGCGTATAACGGTTATAATGCCAATGCTTTATGAAGGTAGACAACATAAGAGAGCTACCAGAGAATCCCTTGACTGCGCCTTGGCTCTGCAAGAACTTACTTCTATGGGCGTTGAAAATATAATTTCATTTGATATCCATGACCCAAGAGTTCAAAATGCGATACCATTACACGGATTTGAAGATTTTCATCCACACTATCAGATGATAAAATCATTTGTCAGAATTGTTCCTGATGCTAAAATTGACAGGAATCATATGATGATTATTTCTCCTGATGAAGGAGGAATGTCAAGATGTATTTATTATTCATCGGTTATGGAATTAGATCTTGGAATGTTTTATAAAAGAAGAGATTATTCAGTAATAATTAACGGTAAAAATCCGGTCATAAGCCATGAATTCTTAGGTGATAAAATAGATGGTAAAGATGTTATAGTTGTTGATGATATGATTGCATCAGGCGACTCAATGATTGATGTGGCTAAAAAGCTTAAAGAAAGAAAAGCAAGAAACGTATATATTTTCTCTGCGTTTGGATTATTTACCGAAGGGTTTGCTAAATTTGACAAGGCATATGAAGAAGGAATTATTTCAAAAATATTTACTACAAATTTAATTTACAGAAAACCTGAACTGCAAACTAAGCCATGGTATATTGAAGTAGATATGTCTAAATATATTTCTAATATAATCGATACACTTAATTATGACAGGTCTTTAAGCGAGTTATTGGATCCTGTTCAAAAAATTAAGAAGTTATTAAAAAAGTGCTAATAATAATAAAATGTCTGTTTTTTTAAACAGGCATTTACTTTAATGTAATCAGAAAATAAAAAAATTGAAATAAATATGTTTATATGTTATAATTTTTATCATTATAACTATAATTAGACAAATTTAATGCAAGATATTTAACAGGAGGATAAAATGGGGTTCAGAATGGATATTGGAATCGACCTTGGTACTGCAAGTGTATTGGTTTACATTAAGGGAAAAGGTATAGTGATTAATGAACCTTCTGTTGTTGCAATTGATATTAATACCAATAAAATACTTGAGGTTGGTGAAGAAGCGAGAAAAATGCTGGGACGTACACCTGGAAATATAGTTGCCATAAGACCTTTAAGAGACGGTGTTATATCTGACTTTGACATAACAGAAAAAATGTTAAAATACTTTATCAAAAAGGCAGTAGGAAATTCAATTATAAAACCAAGAGTAATAATTTGTGTTCCAAGTGGCGTTACAGAGGTTGAAAAAAGAGCGGTACTTGAAGCAAGTATGAATGCAGGTGCGAAAAAGACGTACTTAATTGAAGAGCCAGTGGCAGCAGCAATTGGTGCAGGACTTGACATCACAAAACCATCAGGACATATGATTATTGATATGGGCGGTGGTACTACTGACATAGCAGTTATATCCCTTGGTGGAATTGTTGTCAGCAGATCTATAAAAGTGGCAGGAGACAAATGTGATGATGCAATCGTAAGATATGTCAGGAAAAAATACAATGTAATGATAGGACTTCGAAGTGCAGAAGAGCTTAAAATGAACATAGGTGCCGCATATCCTTCAGAACAAGAGAAATATATGGAAGTAAGGGGAAGAAATCTTGTAACAGGACTTCCTGTTAATTTAACAATTTCTACTTCAGATATGCTTGAAGCATTAGAAGAAACCATAACATCCATAGCAGATGCGGTTCATTCAGTGTTAGAAAAAACACCACCTGAATTGGCAGCAGATATCAGTGAAAAAGGTATTGTGATGACAGGTGGCGGCTGCTTAATTCAAGGAATGGATAAGTTGCTTGAAAAAAGAACCGGCTTAATCGTTCATATTGCAGAGGATGCAGTATCATGTGTTGCCAAAGGTACAGGACAATCATTAGAGCATATGGATGTATTAAAAGATTCTTTAATTACAGATAATATAAAAACAAATTACGCATCATTTTAAAACAATAATCAATAGATTAGTTTTAATCTATTGATTATTGTTTAATTAATATATGTGACGGCTATGACCGTGAAACAGTATAAATAGAGGTTAAACATGAAAATAAAAAAAGCAGTTATACCTGCAGCAGGGCTTGGAACCAGATTTTTACCGGCAACCAAGTCAATTCCAAAGGAAATGCTGCCCATTGTTGATAAACCGACAATACAGTACATAGTTGAAGAAGTTATTGCTTCCGGGATAGAAGATATATTAATAATTACAGGAAGAAACAAAGGTTCTATTGAAGAACACTTTGACAGAGCAATTGAACTTGAACAAAATTTAGAAAAAACACATAAAGAAGAGCTTTTGGAAGAAATAAGAAAAATTTCACGGATGATTAATATCCATACAGTTAGACAAAAAAACCCGCTTGGTCTTGGGCATGCTGTTTACTGTGCAAAATCATTTGTAGGCAACGAGCCGTTTGCCGTTTTGTTGGGCGATGACGTGGTTGATTCACAAAAACCATGTTTAAAACAAATGATAGAAGCATACGAGGAGTATAATTCCACAATTTTAGGAGTACAACCGGTTGCACGGGAAAATGTTAACAAATACGGGATTGTATCAGGAAATAAAATAGACGATAAAATTTATTCGGTAAAAGATTTGGTAGAGAAGCCGGACATTGAAAATGCACCATCCGACATAGCAATACTTGGAAGGTACATAATAACCCCGAAAATTTTTGAAATACTTGAGAATACTAATAAAGGAGTTGGGGGAGAAATTCAACTTACAGATGGGCTAAAAAAGCTTTGCAACTTAGAAGATGTCTATGCATATATATTTGAAGGCAGAAGATATGATGTGGGAAGTAAAATAGGTTTTCTTGAAGCAACCGTTGACTTCGCACTTAAAAGGGATGACTTGAGAGATAGCTTTAAAACCTATTTAAAGAGTGTTGACTTAAATTAGGGGGTATTTATGAGCAGAGAAAAATATGAAATGTGGTTAGACAGCCCATATGTTGACAACATCTTAAAAGAAGAATTAAAATTAATCGAAAACGATGACCATGAAATTGAAGACAGGTTTTATAAAGAATTAGAATTCGGTACCGGTGGTATGAGGGGGAAAATCGGAGCAGGTTCTAACAGAATAAACATAGTCACTGTTGCAAAAGCAACACAAGGAATCAGTAATTTCTTAAAAGAAAAATATACAGGTGAAAAAATAAGTGCAGCAATTGCATATGATTCAAGGCATATGTCAAAAGAATTCGCGGAAAAGGCAGCTTGTGTTTTTGCAGCAAACAATATTAAGGTATTTTTATTTGAAAGCTTAAGACCAACACCGGAGCTATCATATACAGTTCGATTGCTTAATTGCAAGGTAGGCGTTGTTATAACTGCAAGTCATAATCCTCCGGAATACAACGGATATAAAGTCTATGACCAATTCGGGGGACAAGTGGTTCAAGATGCTGATTCGATTATAGACAGTATAAACAAGGTTATGTTAAGAGACATAAATTGTTCTGACCTTGAAAATAATGAAAAGATCCAATTAATAGGAAATGATGTAGATACATCATATATTGATGAAATCAAAAAACTAAGTTTATATGATAATATCGATAAAGAAATTAAGGTAGTATACACACCGCTTCATGGGACCGGTAATATGTTGGTAAGAAGGGTTCTTGAAGAATTAGAATACAAAAATATTTATGTAGTTAAGGAACAGGAGATGCCGGACCCACAGTTTTCAACAGTAAAATCTCCTAATCCTGAAGAAATAAGCTCATTTGAAATTGCAATTAAAAAGGCACAAGAATTAGACGCAGAAATTATTTTAGGAACTGACCCTGACTGCGACAGAGTAGGTCTTGTTGTACGAAAACATAAGGGTGAATATGTACCTCTAAACGGTAATCAAACAGGAGCACTTTTATTAAACTATGTTCTTGGGGCTTTAAATGAAAAAAATAAACTTCCGGGAAACGGTGCAGTTATAAATACAATAGTAACAAGTGACATAGGAAGAGTTTTAGCTGAAAAATACAATGTATCAACATTCAATACATTGACAGGTTTTAAATATATAGCAGAATTAATGCAAAATTTTGAAGAAACAAAAAACCACAGCTTTTTATTCGGATATGAAGAAAGCTATGGCTATCTTGCAGGAACATTCGTAAGAGATAAGGATGCGGTGATAGCATCTATGCTCATTTGTGAAATGGCTGCATATTATAAGACAAAAGGGAAATTACTATTAGATATACTTCAGGATATATACGAAGAACACGGATATTACATAGAAGAAACGATATCGCTGAGCTTTACAGGCCTTACCGGTCTCGATAAAATGAGATCTATTATGGAATATTTTAGGGAAAACAAGCTCAGTGTATTGTCGGGCAAGAATATACCATATTTTTATGATTATAAATTAGGTATTGTTCTAAATCTTACAAACGGAAATGTTGAAAAGTTAAATTATCCAAAATCGGATGTATTAAAATTTTTATTTGAAGATGGATCATGGCTTGTGCTTCGACCATCAGGAACAGAGCCAAAACTAAAGGTTTATTTTTCAATAAAGGGTGTAAACAAAATTGATTCTATGGATTCACTAAAAAATGTAAAAGAAGAAGTTTTAAACCTAATTGACCGGGTGCAAATTCACAGCTAAAGGTTAAAATCAAAAATCAGGGAGGCAGTAAATATGAAAATATTGAAAACCAAAGCCCGAAAAATAATTTTGATAATATTCGTAATAGTTTTTACATTAAACACATTCGTATATGCTGATTATAATCCACCTCGCAGGGATTTGGAAAAAATGATTGAAGAAGTTGCTGTAAAAAGAGGAATACCTGCAGTAATTTTAAAATCAATAGCAAGGGTGGAATCTGTTTATGAGCATTTTAACAGTGACGGCAGTCCAAAAATAACAGGTACCAGTGTGGGATTAATGCAAGTTAACAACAGGTATGGAGGATATGACACAAATAAGCTAAAATATGATATTATGTACAATATAGAAGCCGGAGCTGATGTGCTTCTTAACAAATGGAGTATGAGTTCATATCAAAGCGTATCATGTGTTGGTAATATGGACCCTAACGTATTGGAAAATTGGTATTTTGCTCTTTGGGCATACAATGGTTGGGCACAAAGTAACAATCCCAATATGTTATCTTCATATGCAAAAAAACATACATATCAACAATTAATTTATGACATTGCAAAAAAAGAATATGGGCAGACGATAAATAATATCGATTTTTCATATTTACCTCAGACGGGAAAACCAAGCAGATCATTGGTTGTACCAACACCTGCATATACAAACTCTGGAAATATAGTTCTCTATGAAAAAGGAGATTATGTGCGTACCGATGGTGTAAGAGATGTTTATCAATTAAGAGATGAACCGGCCGGCAAATATATCTATGATTTAGCTGTTAACAGTTTAGCTATAATCGACGAAGGACCGGTGTTGAAAAATGGATACTATTGGTATAAGGTAATCGTCAAAGAAAATATATCCGGCTGGATTGAAAGAAACTTACTAACACGTACCGGTGATACAGAACATGGAAGATATATTTTTGAAGATATATCATATCATTGGGGTAGAAAATTAATCATGGATCTTTACAATGAGGGCATTGTAAGCGAGGCTGTAAACTTTAATCCTGATAATATTGTGACCAAAGAAGAATTTTTAATTTTTGTAAGTAAATCATTGGATAAAGTCGAAGCAGATGATGATGATGATGCGACAGAGGAAAGCACATTACATTTTACAGACGCTCAATCAATACATCCATGGGCATTTGAGTACATTCAGGATTTAGAAGATTACGGGTTGTTAAACGACTATAAAGATGAATTAAAACCGTTAGATTCCTTAACCAGAAAAGAAGCAGCAAGAATAATAGATGGTATTTTCAGGGAAAACGATAATTATAAGGACCTTGATATTAATACTATTTTTAAAGATTTATCTTCATTGAATGAAGAAGAAATTAAGGCAATTAAAACAGTATATACTAACGGTATTATATCAGGAAAAGGTTCAGGAATTTTTAGTCCTGATGATTATTTGACCAGAGCAGAAGCAGCTGCAATAATGGTTAAAATATGTGATAAATTAAGTTTAGTTGAAAATTAAAAATGGGTATTGTGAAAGGTTCTCACTGTCCAATAATAAAAACTCGAGGGGAAATGAAGTGCACCCCAAATGTTAGACAGAAAAAAACATTTGGAGGTGTACTTTTTTATTCCACATTATGAAATTTTATATCATATATTCTTTGATGTTCATTAATTTCTTTATTATATTTTACGGGTGACCTGTTTCTGTTTAAGAGTTTTACAATTTTATAAACATCAATCCAAATTTCAGACAATGCTTCCTTTTGAGATTCATCAAATATCAGCTGCATTCCGAAATGAAGGTGAGTGGTATTAATATTATTGACATCCTCTTTTCTGCTGTAACCGGTCATACCCATGTAACCTATGACATCGCCGGCATAAACTATATCCCCTTCTTTCAATGATTTAACATATGGATGCCCTTTCTTTAAATGAGCATAGTAATAGTATCTCATATTATCCAAGCTTCTGATTCCAATCCTCCAACCACCGTATTGATTCCATCCTAATGCCTCTACTCTTCCTGTTTCCACGGCTACAATGGGGGTGCCTACAGAGCCGATTAAATCATTGCCAAGATGCACTCTTCTAAAACCATAGCTTCTTGAATTTCCAAAGTCATCGTAGTGACCATAGCCATAACCTGCAGCTATGGGTGAAAAAACTTTTAATCCGTACTTTTTAACCCATACTTTTTTTTCAGGGTCAGTTTCATCCTTCACCTGCACTTCATATGGTCCTACAAAATTGCCTAACACAGCTGAATAAGCCTCGTAGTAATAGTCGTAATGCTTTAAATCTTTTGTTAAACTTTCAATACTTTCACCGGACTTTAATTTCTGGATCAGATTATCCATGTCCTTGGATTTGTATCTTGCGAAATTTCCTCCGTATCTGGTACCAAGATACGCTAATATTTCAACCCAATTCAATTTTACTTCCTCATCTATACTGTTTATGTCTGCTTTTAACGCCCTATCCATCGCTTCGTATGATACTCTGAAATCAACCCATTTAATAAAACTCTTCTCTTCATCGGCAGACACTAATTGTGCAGAGTTAAAAAGCGTTATAAAAGCAATTCCTAATATTAAAACAAACGCGGTAAACATAAATAATGATTTTAATTTCAATTTTACTATCATACAACTACCCTTTGGTTTAAATTTCATATAATATTATCATATACATTTATATGATTAAAAGACATGGTATATGCTGAATATAGAGCATAAAGTTATTTTATGATAATAAATTATTTGTAAATACAAAATAATTGTGATAGTATATATTGAATTGTTTCAACGTTTAAGGTACATAAGGGGAGGACAAATTGAAGCTAAAATTTTGTTCATTATACAGCGGCAGCAGTGGTAATTGCCAATATATAAAAACTGAAAACACTACTATTCTTGTTGATGCCGGCTTGAGCGGCAAAAAAATTCAGCAGGAAATAGTTAATATTGGAGAAGATCCGAAAAATATTGACGCCATTTTTATAACACATGAGCATATAGACCATGTTCAAGGTGCCGGTATAATGTCAAGACGACTCGATGTTCCTATTTATGCAAATGAGAAAACATGGGAGCAAATGCTTCCTATAATAGGCGATATAAAATCACACAATATTAAAATTTTGGAAGAGTACCAAGAAGTAGGTGATTTAACAATAATGCCCTTTGATATATCACATGATTCGGCACATCCTGTTGGTTACAATATATTTTATAACAGTAAAAAAATAAGCTTAGTAACCGATACGGGCTGTGTCAATGATGGAATTATAAACTGTCTGATGGATTCAGATTTAATGCTTGTTGAATCAAATCATGACGAGGATATGGTGCTTATTGGTCCATATCCATGGCCCTTAAAAAGAAGAGTATTAGGGGATTTTGGTCATATGTCCAACGATACCGCCGGAAATTTGATTTCAAAAGTTATTAAAAAAGGAAAAGAGATTGTTCTTCTTGGTCATTTGAGCAAAGAAAATAATTTTCCCCAATTAGCATATAAAACAGTAGAAAATATATTAAAGGAAAACTACATAGAGGTAAATCCCGGTATTATGCTTGAAATGACATATAGAGATAGATCAAGCAATGTATATGAAATATAAATTGTTGAATGGCGGGCAATACCCTTATTGAGGTGATTAAATGGAGACACAAACAATTATATTTGCATGCAAAGAGCATGTTGAAATTGCTTTAGATGATTTTGTAAATGATATGGAAGCGGCACCGCAAATAACGGCTAATGACAACGAAAAGTGCTGCTATTGCAATGAAAAAGCCGAATATGAAATAAAGAAATAAATATATTGTAAAAAAATGCTTGTATTAGATATAGCTAAGTGCTATAATATTTACGCTATCCTTGCTCCTGGGAAAACAGGGGCCGAAAGTCCAAAGGGAGGTGACTCAGAATGAGAAAATACGAAGGTGCTTTTATCTTACTATCTAACTTAGAAGAAGATGTAAGAAATGCAGAAATTGAAAAAGTAAAAAACATAATAACTGAAAGACAGGGTACTGTAGAAAAAGTTAATGAGTGGGGTCAAAGACGACTTGCTTACGAAATTGACAAGAAAAGAGAAGGTTATTACGTATTTATTGACTTTACTGCAGGCGCAGATGCTGTTGATGAAATAGACAGAATTTGTAAAATCAGCGACAATTTTATCAGACATATGATTACTGTAGAAGAATAAATAAAAAAGAGGATAAGATATGAATAATGTTGTATTAATTGGAAGATTAGCCAGAGATCCGGAGCTGAAGTTCATACCGTCAACAGGTATGGCAGTAACAAGAATGACATTAGCAGTAGATAAAGATATGACAAGAGAAAAGAAACAAGAGGCGACATCTCAAGGTAAACCTACAGCAGATTTTATTAGCGTAACTGTATTTGGAAAACAGGCAGAAAATTGCGCAAACTATCTTGCAAAAGGTAGCCAATGTGCAATTCATGGCAGAATTTCGACAGGAAGTTATACTACACAATCAGGCGAGAAAAGATATACAACAGATGTTATAGCAGATAGAGTAGAATTTATTGGTGCAAAAGGTCAAACAACACCGCAGCAAGGAAGACCCGTTCAACCGGATAGCAGCTTTTTCGGTGATTTCCCTGATGAAGACAATGACATTTTTCAACCGGTAGATGATGAAGATATCCCATTTTAGCAAAAATTAAAGTCCGGGAAGGAGGAAATCAAGTGAGTTCAAGACAAGGATACGATAAAGGCGATAAGAATGACAGAATGAATCAAAAAAGAAGACCACGTAAAAAGGTTTGTCAATTCTGCCAAGAAAAAACTACACATATAGATTATAAAGACCTTGGAAGGTTAAAAAAATATACAACTGAAAGAGGTAAAATATTACCAAGAAGAATTACCGGTGCTTGCGCTAAGCATCAAAGAATGGTAACAAGAGCTATAAAAAGAGCAAGAACTATTGCTTTACTACCATACGTAGCAGATTAATAAAAAAAGGATTTGTGCCATAAGCACAAGTCCTTTTTTAGTGGCATCCGCCACCGCAGCTGCTGCATCCGCCACCACAGCCATCATCATTAGAACCTGAAGATGGTTGAACTATTGGTTTAAGTCCTACACCATGCCCGTTATTTTCTTCATTTGATACTATTATAAATCCGCCGAATTGTTCATTTACAGATTTTTCGACTATGAAGTTTACTTCATTAATAGTTTCCACATCGTCATTTTCTGTTGCTTCATCTACATATACTCCAAACATAGGACCGCTGCATCCATACCTGTCTATACCAATTCTTATATTGTAGGAATCAACCTTTGCATTATCTAAAAGTTCTTTAAATTCTTTATAAGCTGTATCGTTTATAAAAATCATAATTTTTCCTTTCTGCAGTTAATTTTTATGAATTAATAATAACATATCAAAATCAATATGTATAGATAAAATTGTCATCCGTCGCAAGCGCAGGATCTCTCCTCTTATTTCAAACTAACAATTTCAACCCCTGTATAGTAATGTTTCAATATTTCCTTATAATTGTAACCTTCATCAGCCATTCCGTCAGCACCCCACTGGCTCATGCCAACTCCGTGACCATATCCCGTAGTTATAATTTCTATTTCATTTCCTGATTGTATAAAACTGAAATTGGTTGAATTCAAATTAAAGAGTGATCTTATTTCGCGACCTGATATTTCTTTGCTATCAATAATAATCGATTTAATTTTGCCACCTTCACTAACTTCACCTAACACAATTTTTTCACTTAGGTTATTTCTTGTAATATTTAAGTCACCGTATACAGATTTAATTTTACTGATAAAATCATCGATATTTAGCTTAGTTGAAGCATGAAGCTTTGGTGCTTCGCCTTCATACGGACTTTCAACACTTCTTAAGTACGGCACAGACGCAGAAAAAACGTCCTCTGAATTTTCAGTCCTTCCTCCGCTGGTAGAATGAAACAACGGTTCGATAATTTTGTTTTCATATGTTAATATCTGACCTTTTGTTGATATCACAGCATTTTCTATTTTCCCCCAATAATTCTCATACCATCCTTCATCATGAGAAGCAATTAAATCATCCTTTGAATTCCATGCCTGACAATGTATGCCTGTACAAACAGGCGCAGTCAGATGCTCCGACTGACCATCAGGATATTTTTTTAATCTGTATAACAAATATGTCCTTGCTGATACAGCTTGAGCTTTCAGTGCCTCAGAGTTAAACTCTGCCGGCATTTCAGAAGCCACGACACCTTTAATGTATTCTTCAAAATCAATAACCATAACTTCTTTTGTTTTTAAATTGTATACTTTTATAAGCTCAGGTTCCTTAATATTTGATTTTTTAAGCACTTCTTTATTTTCTTTTTTGTTTTCGTCTATATTGTTGTTAATATTTTTATCCTCCGTTTTAACTATTGAATTAGATATATTCATTTTACTTTCCAAAAATTTCAAAGATATATTTGGTATAGTTAAAAGCATTATGAATATAACTAAAGCATAAATTAGACGGTTTAGCAAAAAAATCAACCCCTTCATCATAAGTTTATTATCATATTATGAATAAATTAAAATTTTTAGAACAATTTTGTATTAAATAAAAAAAATGGGACACACTATTTTCATATAATAAAGAAGTAAATTGCAGGAGGATTATATGAAAAATAACAGATTAAAAAACGCAAGAACAAAAATGAAAAATTTCTTTATTAGATTAAAACACAAAGATACAAGTTTCTTTATTATTGCACTTTGCATTGTTTTATTATCAACAGCAATCGTATGGAGATATACTTCAAATTCCGATAAAGGAAATAAGATGGCAGAAAAAGACACTCAAGATGAAAATATCGGAGCAAATGTTGACCCTTATCAGGATTATATTGAAGACATAATCAATGAATACGATAGTGCTAAAAATAATAAAGATAATGCTAAAGACGATAAAGATTCTCCAAATCTTAATTCGTTAAGTTCGCCGTTAGCAGGTGAAATAATTAGAGAATTTACAATGGACGACCTAATTTATTATGAAGCAATAGGAGAATGGAGAGTACATAAAGGCGTAGACATTAAACCAAAGGATACGCTGATAATTGAATCTGCGTTAGCAGGAACTGTTGAATCAGTTAATACATCAGAACTTATGGGTACGGAAATAATTATTGATCATGGAAATAACATTAAAACACTTTACAGTAACTTGGTATCAGCTTCTGTCAAGGTTGGGGAACAGGTACAACAAGGGCAGACGATAGGAAATGTAGGCAAAACAGCAAGCATCGAATCAGCTGAAGGAGCACATTTACACTTTGAATTATTTGTAGACGGCAAAAATGTTAATCCAATGGACTATATTAAATAGTACAATAAGGTTCTAATAGGACAAAGAAATGCATAAAAATGTAAATAAGACGGTATAGCCAAAGGGGGTTAACAATGAAAGATTACATAGAACGGAGAGCCATGGAGATTGCGGAATATATTATAAGTACTGAATCTACCGTGAGGCAGACGGCGAAAAAGTTCGGTGTCAGTAAAAGCACTGTCCATAAGGATGTAACAGAACGTCTTCCCAAACTGAACCCTCCAGCTGCAAGCGAAGTTAAAAAAGTTTTGCTTAAGAACAAGTCTGAAAGACATATCAGGGGAGGTAAAGCTACTCGCTTAAAATATAAAGAAGCACAGAGCCATGACAAAGT
>CAYQYY010000008.1:43903-175939 GCA_964421845.1 uncultured Clostridia bacterium | reverse complement strand
TGGGACAGCTTGAACAGTCTATCACATCTTTTTAACGCTGTCAACTGTTAATTTTCGCTTTTTTATTCCTGCCGTTTTAGGACAGGAATGTCAGTTTAGCACAAGTTGTATTCGTTGTCAACTGACAATTTTTTCTTGCTAAACCCCACCGTTTGGAGAGTCACAGCTTTGTTAGTTTATCATAACTGTTTTTAATTGTCAATAATTTTTTTACTTATTTTTCAACTAAATTTTACATTTTTCTGTTAAATGCTTTATTATTTTAGCTCACATATTTACCTTTGTCAATCCCCTTTTTTCATTTTATTTATAGCATTATTTTACAGTAATTAAGTTTTTATTATATAAAATTAAAGTACATTTTCAGGAGTTACATATCTAATTGAGCTTTTATGCCTAAAGCAACAGGATCATCCGGATTGATTTTTAGTGCTGTTTGAATATCTTCTTTTGCTCTTTCTAATTGATTATTGTACATATATGCGACTGCACGGTTGCAAAACACTTCACAGTTACCAGGATCGAATCCTAATAAATCTGAGAACAATTCAGAAGCTTCAACATACTTACCCCTACAAAGTTTACATAATCCTAATTCATTCAAAGCATCTTTTTGATTTTTTTCAAGTTTTAATACATTTTCAAAATATTTTTCTGCTATATCATACTCTCCAAGCATTCTATAAGCAAGTCCAATGAAGAATAATAGGTTCCACCAGTTATTGAATTCCTTCACTAACGGCAACAATAAGTCCAAACCTTTTTCAGGTTGATCTCTTAATACAAGGTTATAACCATTTTCAAAATCCACATATGGCTGTAATAGTATTAATTCATTTCGTATTTCATCTATTCTTAGTGAATCATCATCATACTCTTGATGTTTCTCCCAAGTGAGCTTAGCTTTAATATATTGCTGGCTTCTTTTATAATAAAATCCTAACTTATAATGTGCCAATACAGACTTATTGTTGTAATCCAAACATTTTTCAAAATATTTGTTAGCTTCCTCTAAATAATATCCACTTAGTTCATCTTTATCGTCAGAATAAAGCTTAAGTCCCATTTTTTCTAATGAAGAAGCGTAAACGAAACAGCTTTTTTCGTTTTCTTCTATATTAATTAATGCCTTGCCATAAACAACACCATCTTCATATTCATTTTCATTAAATTTATTTATACAATATATTATATATGGCTTTATATCAAATTTTAATTCTTCAAGAATTTGATTATAATCTTCTAAATATTCAAAGTCGACATCAGAGCCGAATAAACTGATTATTCCGTCTATTATATTATTAAGTGATATGCCGTCCATTTCTTGTTGCTTATTTATATCCTTTAACAAATTAGAAACTCTGATTGGTAATGGCAACTCCTTAACAGATATAAAAACATTGCTTTTGAACTTGATTGATGCACCTTTTTTTATAGTAATAAATGATATGTCATTTTTCTTCTTCTCATAAAAATCTTCAAAATATTTATCTCTTTTGCTCATAGTTTATCTCCCCTATTAAATCATTTATAATATATGTGTTGCATCTGTTAAAAATATTATCTTTATCTTTATATATAAACAATGTTGATTCATCACTTATATCAACTATTCGGAAATCATTTATTATTTTGTCTGTATTTTTTGCTTCTTGAAAATATTTAGCCAAAAATGTTGAATCATTTGACAGGTGTCTTTTAACTGCTTTATATTTGTCTTCAGCATTTCTGTTTAAATAATCCGGCAAATCCTCAAATTGATTATTAAAAACATAATCATAGCGCATATAATTAATAAATTCATTTGTCATTTTATCAATATATTTTATATAATCAAACAGTATTTTGTATAGCTTTTTTCTGCTGTGAGACATTCTATACAAATCATTTTTCTTCCAATATAAACTGAAGGATTCATAAAATTCAAAAGCCGATTCAAGATATAATTTATTGATAATATAATTTAATGATTTTTCAAAGTATTTTTCATTGTAATACTTATCAACTATTTCTTCAATGTTTTTTAACATTAAAAGTTCATCAACAGTAATGTATTTTGTACAAATCACCTCATAAGGAGGTGTTTTTCTGTACCTAATTTCATGCTTTAATCTGTCATTATAAATTTTGGTACCTTTTAAAACCTTTAAAAAGCCAAGTTGTATTTTTTCTGTACTTAACTTATGAATTCCATCAAAGGATTTTTTAAACATATCATAACCTTCATAGGGTAAGCCAGCAATTAAATCAAGATGAATATGTATGTTGTTATTTTCTCTTATTCCTTCTATTACCTTATATAACTTTTCGATATTCATGTGTCTGTTTATTTCAGATAATGTTGTTTCATTTAATGATTGTACTCCTATTTCAAATTGAAACATATTAACAGGAAGCTTTTTTATATAATTTAAAAATTTTTCATTAATAATATCAGCAGTAATTTCAAGGTGGACTGTCATGTTACTTGTATTTTGTTCAATTATAAAATCCATTATTTCCATTGAACGTTTATAATCAGCATTGAAGGTTCTGTCAACAAACTTGATTTGCTTTGCATTTGTTCTGAAAAGCATGGACAAATCCTTCTTTACTCTATTTATTGAAAATACTCTCATTTTTTTATCTATTGATGACATACAGAAGCTGCAGCAGAATGGGCATCCTCTTGATGATTCATAATAGATTATTTTATCTTCAAATTTTTCATCTGCTTCATATGGATAATTTATAGTATCTAAGTTTATAATTAGCTCTCTTTGTTCATTAATTATAATATTTTCTTTTTCTCTAAAACTCAAACCCTTTACCTTGGAAAAATCAGGTTCTTTTTTATTAAATTCGTTAAGAAATTCTTTGAATGATATTTCGCCTTCTCCGAATATAACAAAATCTATATATGGTTCATTTTTCATGAATGCTTCTACTTCAAAGGAAACTTCAGGTCCTCCGCATAATATTTTTACATTTTTTTTTGATTCTTTGATAATGTAAGCTATTTCTTTTACATATTCAACATTCCATATGTATGTTGAAAAGCAAATCACATCCGCATTCGCAGCTAATATTTCATTTAATATGTAATCTATCTTCTGATTGATTGTAAATTCTTTTATTTCTATATTAAAGTCTTTATCATTACAGTACTTTTTTAAATATCTTACTGCAAGATTTGCATGAATAAACTTTGAATCAAGAGTTACCAATAATGTTTTCATATATTCACCTTTATAAGACCTGATTTATTTCTTATTAAAACTTCTCTTTCATCTCTTTTAACTACCTTGCATTTACCTAACAACGGATGACTGAATGAAGAATATTTTAAAAATTCCTTGAATTCAGGTATGATGACTTGTGGCAGTTTTAATTTTTCCGGACTGATAACACCTTTTCTTAACTTATACAGATATGCAGAAAAATTGGTCAATACTGACCCATTTTCTTGTTCTATTGTTTTTAAAGTTTTATTATTTAATATGTAGTCAATGGATTTATACTTTTTTATGAATTTATCAGAAAAAATATTTTCAGTCAATAATTTAATTCTTTCCTTTTCAAATTCAATAAAACTGAATTTGTCTAAAATTATATTGTTTTTATCTAAGAAATTTTTTAAAGAAAATCTTATTATCCTTTCCTTGGTAATTTCATTTATCATTTCATAATCAGTATCATTATTGCTTAAAAACACATCAATTACTGAGCTTATTATTATTGCATCTAACAATGTTATTTTATTAAAGGAATAAACTGTAACAGCATTTAATACTTCTTTTATTATAGTGTCCCACATAGTATTAGAAATAACTATTGGTATTATCTTTGATTCTAAAAGATTGTCTTCTTGAGTTGATTGTTTTTTATTTATAAAATAATGGTTTAGTGTTTCATCCTCACCGTTTTTATATAATTTAAAAAGTTCAAGCTCTTTTTCATATCTTTCAACATCAAAAAAACATCCTATTTCATCTTCATAGGGTATAAGCGACTTAACGGTAATTAAAAATAATTGTAAATTTATATTTGGAATTTTATCTCCAAAATTGTCATCATAACAGTTATTTATTAAATTATAAATTTTTGATTGCATTTAACCCTCACAAAAAAATAGAATCTTTTTACTTCGATTCTATTATACATTCAATTAATAAATTTATAAAGCAAATTAAGAATTTAAATTCGCGCTAAAGTTTTTTTTATACTCTGCTGCAAAAATCAAAACTTTCAACGAATAATCACTTTCTGCCGGATTAGCGTTTGTTGTCATGTTGTTTTCCATATAATCTATTAATCCCTGTTGCCCCCTATTGTATGCAGTAAGAGCTTTATGAATGTCCCTGTTGTATAAATTATATAAATAGCCGATTTGTGTTATGGTTAATTTTAAATTATACCTAACATCAAATAATTTATCCGGGTCATATACATAACCTATATTTTCCGCAACAGGTCTTGCGGTATTTTCCATAAGCTGTCCTAAGCCACGCTCTCCTGCCGCCCCTTTTGCATGAGGATTAAAATCGCTTTCTCTTTTTATAACACCTAAAACTATGAAAGGATCTAAATCTTTTTCTTTGCTTTCTTTGATAATAAACCGACATTCATCATAGCTAAAGTTAGTCAACTGTTGTGTATATTCGATTAATTTCTTTTCCTTTAACAAAGAACCTTTTAGGTCAGTTATTAATGAATCTCTAATGATTAAGTTATTGGGTTCAACATAATTTCGAGACACATCATCTGTTTCTTGAGCCAAAGTTAAATTAACCATCATATAATAGGACAATATACAAATTACAAGAAGAATTGTTAAGTATTTTTCACGTTTCATCTTATCACCCTTTTATGTTTGTTAATTATTCAATAAGGGCTTTTGCCCGTTATTCAATTTTTTCAGTAGGAGACAAACTCCAACTGAAAAAATTAAGTGACACCCGTTTAGGGGGACATCTTAACTCAATTATATTTTTACTTTATTTTCAGGTCAATGACGAAACATAACAAGTATTGTTGAAAAATGAAAAAATATGACAAAAGGAGTGTAAATAGGGTTAAGGGTTAGGGCATCTACATTCTTTCCGGTGCTTCCATTCCTAAAAGCTCCATACCTTTTTTCAATACAGTATTTACTGCTTTTGTTAATAATAATCTTGCTTTCTTAACTTCAATGTCTTCTACGATTATTGGGCATTCATGATAGAAACGATTAAATTCCTGTGCCAATCCAACGATGTATCTTGTTATAAAGAATGGTTCGTATTTATCATGCGCTCCAAGTACAGATGCCTTAAAACCATCTAATTTCTTTATAACATTAAATGCCTCTTTATCTGTTAATATTGAATAATCAATATTATCATCTACTTCGATATCAGCTTTACGAAGAATACTGCATGTTCTTGCATATGTATATTGAACATATGGTCCGGTTTCTCCTTCAAAACTTAGCGTCTTCTCCCAAGAGAATGTATAGTCCTTAATTCTGTTATTAAATAATTCTTGGAAAATAACTGCTCCTATACCTACCTGTTTTGCAACCTCTTCCTTATTATCTAAATCAGCATTTCTTTCATTAATAATCTCAGTTGTTTTTTCTATTGCCTTCTTAAATACATCTTCCAAGAAAACAACTCTTCCTTTACGTGTTGATAAAACACCGTCTTCTAAGCTTACTGTACCAAACATAACATGAACACAATCATTAGCCCATTCATATCCCATTAATTCTATAATCTTTTTCCATTGTTCAAAGTGAAGCTTTTGTGGTGCTCCAACAACATATATATTTTTATAAAAATCATATGTTTCTTTTCTGTATTTTGCAGCTGCTATGTCCCTTGTAACATAAAGTGTAGAACCGTCACTTTTTTGCACTACTGCATCTGTAAGACCATATTCCTGAAGCTCAACGATTTTTGCCCCTTGTGAGTCCTTTAAAAGATCTTTCTCTTCTAATTCCTCCATAATAGCAGGCATTTTATCTGAATAAAAGCTTTCTCCAGCATAGGAATCATATTTGATGTTAAGCATGTCATAAACTCTGTTAAATTCCTTTAAGCTTACTTCCCTGAACCATGTCCAAAGCTTTTTAGCTTCTTCGTTTCCGGTTTCAAGCTCCTTAAACCAATATCTTGCTTCTTCCTGGTATTCAGGATGTGTTTCTATTTCCTGATTGTATTTAACATACAGTTTCAACAATTCTTGAATAGGATTCTTTTCAATTGCTTCTACAATTTCAGAGCTTCCCCATTTCTTATATGCTGAAATAAGCATACCAAACTGTGTTCCGTAATCCCCTAAATGGTTAATTGTTGTAGTGTTGTATCCTAAGTATTTATATATTTTATAAATTGAATTTCCTATAATAGTAGTTCTGATGTGCCCTATGTGGAACGGTTTTGCAATATTCGGGGATGAGAATTCCACAATAACATTTTTACCTTCCCCTACATTTGTACTCCCGTAATTTTCTTTTTCCCTATGAGCGGTTTTTAATATTTTTTCGGCATAATGTTTTTTATCTACAAAAAAGTTAACGTATGGTCCTGCATTTTCAATTTTTTCAAATTCTTCTATGCTGCCTATTTTTTCGGTGATTTCTGCTGCAATGGCTGCAGGAGATTTTCTATATTTTTTTGCAAACTTAAAACAAGGCACCGCAAAATCTCCCATATCCGGGTTTGGCGGTGTTTCTATTAATAAAAGAGCATCCTCTAATGATAAATCTGTTTCTATGGATGTGAAAATTTCAGCAACCTTTTCTTTAAAATCCATAACTACCTCCATTGGTATTCCTTAATATGTAATATTTGTTAGTAATGATAACACAGCAGTTTTTATATGTCAATTAAACAATTGAATATCAATAGTTTTGTAATGGATATGCAATTGACTGGCAATTGATAAACAGAGATATTTCCATCGTTTATCCATAGTTATCAACCACCTATCCATTGCCCATCTATCGTCATAAGTCCAGCTCTGTTTCTCCGTCTCCCTGTGTTATATGCCATTTTTCGTGCCCTGTTAATTCCTCAAATGTTACCTTATCAGATAGAACATTGGCAATCATCATATTGTTCTTTGGAGGTTTTCTTGTAATCATGAAACCATTATTTAATAGAACTTTTTTGTATTCGCCATATAAACCTGTTCCGACTACTACATACTCCAAACCATTGTCATAACAATATTTTGAAACACCGCTTGCCAGAGCTTTTATGTATCTTTCATTTGAAGGGTCTGTGAAAAATTCAACTGCAGATGTCATTTTTGAACCATTTGCTACTGAATTATGAAGTATTGAAAAACCGATTATTTCATTGTTTAATTTCATTAATATGGTTATATAGTTTACATCCGGTCTTATATTATATCTGTAATTCAAGTATTTGTAATCCCTTACAAGAAGAACATTATATTTTGATTTATATTTATCCCAGCATTTTTGTACATCTTTAGGAACTTCATTTAATATTTCAAATTTAATTTCTTTATCCATCTGCACTTTAAGTTTATTTTTCATATAAATAGAATATAGAGAATTTCCTAAAGAAGCCAAGGATCCTATTTTTATTCTTCTTTTAAGTATATTTGTTATTAATATTGGCTTAACATACACTTCTTTTTCAAACAATGTAGGCCAATTAAATCTTTGATAGGCAGGGTATGACTGATCATTTGCTAAACCTATTACAACATCAACACCGTCTTGCAGACCGCGCTCACAGGAGTTTTGAGTCATTTGTCTGAAAATTCCCTGCTTCTTGTAATCGGGATGGGTCATTGATTTTACAGAGTGAGCTGTAAGCAGTATCTTACCGTTTACATATAGTTCATTTGGCAAGAGTCCGTCACAACCTATAACCTTATCTCCTTCTTTTAATAAATACATCATATTACCTGATTTATTGTAAGGATTTTTATTAAAAAGCCATTCGTACATTTCTTTTTTGCTGTTTGTATTTTCACCAAAAGATATAACTGATAATTTTTCAAATGCTTCAAAATCTTTATCCATATTTAATCTTACTATTTGTCTATCCATACTTTCCTCCAAACAACTTTTTCTTATGACTATTGTATTTTATGCTTTTTTATTTTATATTATAATGTTTTATGTGTATAAATGCAAAAGTTATTTGAATTTTAACTATTTAATATAACCTCATGATAAATTCATATTTGACATATTTATTACTCTTTTGTATAATGAAAAAAAAGAAAGGTAATAGGTGGAATGATTAGATAATTTGCTTTAATTATGTAAATGAATATAAATAAAATGGACCCTTAAGGTTTATTTTGTTATTTTACTAATGAGAGTGAATTGTATTCCATACCTTAATTTTATAATTAATAATATAATGCTGAATAATTTTTGCTTTGATATTATTTTGTAAATGGAAATTAATTTTCTCTCTAATAGGAGGGATTTTTTTATGTCTTTAATAAGTATAAACAACTTAACTTTTGGTTATGAAGGTAGTTATGAAAATATATTTGAAAACACATCCTTTGAAATTGATACTGATTGGAAGCTTGGATTCATCGGAAGAAATGGAAGAGGTAAGACCACATTTTTAAAATTGTTAATGGGAAAATATAAATACAACGGAAGCATTACAATCTCGACGAATTTTGATTACTTCCCTTTTGAAACAAATGGCGAATCAGAGACAATGGAGGTTGCAAAAAACATTATAGCTCCCTTCTCCCTATGGGAAAATGAAATGAATAGATGCATTGTTGAAAATACTGATAGCTCAATGGTTCGATATGGTGAACTGTTAAATCTTTTTATTTATAATGATGGTTATATCATAGATGAACTTATTGAAAAAGAAGTACGAAAGCTTGACGTAGAGCCAGAAGTTTTGAACCGAAAATTTGGAACCTTAAGTAACGGTGAAAGAACAAAGGTAATGCTTGCTGCTCTATTCTTAAAGAAAAATAATTTTTTGTTGATTGACGAGCCAACAAACCATCTTGATTTAGAAGGTAGAAACTGTGTTGCTGAATATCTAAATCAAAAGAAAGGATTTATTTTGGTTTCTCATGACAGACATTTTCTTGATTCTACAGTTAGCCACATACTTTCAATAAATAAATGTAATATAGAAGTTCAGAAAGGTAATTTCAGCAGCTGGCAGGAAAATAAAAATCGACAAGACAATTTTGAAATAAATCAAAATGAGAAGCTTAAAAAAGAAATAAATCAGCTTGAAGAAAGCTTTAGAAGAACAGCCGGTTGGAGTGACAAGGTAGAAAAGACAAAAATTGGAGAGCATGTTTTTGATAGAGGTGCAGTTGGCCACAAGGCAGCAAAAATGATGAAACGCGCTAAATCTATTGAACAACGAATGGAAAAATCAATAACAGAAAAAAGAAAGTTACTAAAAAATATTGAAAAATATGATTCTTTAAAGGTTATTCCTTTAAACTATTATAAAGATGTATTGATAAATATTGATAATCTTTCCGTCTGTTATGGTGATAGAACTGTATTAAAAGATGTAAGTTTTACTGTTAATCGGGGTGACAGAGTATCTATACGAGGTAAAAACGGAAGCGGTAAATCAACTATTTTAAAAGTATTAATCGGTGAAATAATTGATTACAGAGGGTCAGTAAACATAGGAAGCAATTTAGTTATATCTTATGTTTCACAGGATACATCATTTTTAAAGGGTAGTTTTCAAAATTTTATATTGAACGAAGACATTAATGATAGTATTTTCAGAACACTGTTATCAAAATTGGATATGGATTCTGATGATTTTGTAAAAAATTTAGAGGAGTTAAGTGAAGGACAGAAAAAAAAGGTGTTGATAGCTAAAAGTTTATCTCAAAGCGCTCATATTTATATATGGGATGAGCCACTTAATTTTATTGATGTATACTCACGAATTCAAATCGAAGAGTTGATTAAGGACTTTAGTCCAACCATGATTTTTGTTGAACATGATTATATGTTTAATGAAAATATTGCTACAAAGGTTGTAGAACTGTAAAAATAGCACGTAATTTGTGTGATAGATTCTTCGCTTCGCTCAGAATGACACCTGCGTCATCCTGAGGCGAAGCCGAGAATAACCATACCTTTTTAATTATTTAAAAGTCACTATTGTTACGCCGTCGCCACCTTCATTGAAGGTGCCTAATCTTGAATCTTTAACATGTTTATGTTTTTTTAAGAACTGGGTTACCCCTTCTCTTAAAACACCTGTTCCTTTGCCATGAATCACCTGGACTTCGTTTAAGTTAGACATATATGCATCATCTAAATACTTGTCAAGCTCAAGAAGAGCTTCATCTAAGTTTAATCCTCTTAAATCAATTGCAGGATTAATAGAAGATGTTTTTAATTTTATCATGCGCGAAGTATTTGTTTTTTGTTTTTGTTCTTCTTCAGATTTGATTTTAATTAAATCTGATTTTTTTACCTTCATTTTTATTAATCCGATTTGAACCATTACATTTTGAGAATTATCAACATCCGATATAATATGACCCTTTTGATTTAAGCTTCTAACTAATACTGCATCACCATTGGCTAATGGTGTTTCTTCATCGTAGTTGTCATCCTCATATATTTGATCTGTATATTGATTTTCTTCAAATTCTTTTGTTTTATCATTCAAACTTTGTCTTAATTCATTAACTCTTCGGACTTTGTCCTTATCCATATCTACATTTAATTTTCTTAGTTCCTTAATGATTTCCGCAACTTCTTTCTTAGCGCTTTCCACGATTTTTCTTGCCTCATAATTTGCTTCGTTAATCATTTTCTCGCTTTTTTCAAGAGATTTACGTTCCTTTACAAGGAATGTTGAATGCTTCTTTTGGCTTTCTTCGTTCAACCTGTCGATTTCACGTTTTTTATCTTCAATATAAATTCGGTTTTCCTCGATTTGCTTTAATGCATCCTCAAATTCAACCTTGTCAGTTTCTATTGTTCTTTTAGCTTTATTAATTATATATTGACTTAATCCTAATTTTTTAGAAATTTCAAATGCGTTTGATTTACCCGGAACTCCTATTAGCAACTTGTAGGTAGGACTCAATGTTTCTACGTTAAATTCAACACTTCCATTTATAACTCCTTCTGTAGTCAATGCATAAAGCTTTAACTCGCTGTAATGGGTTGTTGCAGCAGTAATGATTCTTCTGTCATGGAGAGTATCAAGTATGGCAATAGCAAGTGCTGCCCCTTCTGTAGGGTCTGTTCCTGCTCCTAACTCATCGAAGAGCACAAAGGATTTATCATCAACCTCTTTCATGATTTTTACTATATTGGTCATGTGAGATGAAAATGTACTTAAACTTTGTTCAATGCTTTGTTCGTCCCCTATATCAGCATAAACCGCATTGAAAACAGATATTTCTGTTCCATATTCCGCAGGCAAATGAAGCCCTGCCATACCCATCAATGAAAATAAACCTAATGTTTTTAAAGAAACAGTTTTACCGCCTGTATTCGGTCCGGTTATAATCAATGTGGTAAATTCATCTCCAAGCCATGCGTCTATAGGAACAACAACGTTTTTATCTATTAATGGATGTCTTCCTTTTTTGATACGAATATATCCTCTGTCATTAAGTTTTGGCTCAACAGCATTCAATTTAATTGCAAATTTACCCTTTGCAAAAATGAAATCAAGCTCCTTTAAAATATTCTGGTTTGTAAGCATTTCTTGAGAAATATCCCCAACCATGCCGCTTAATTCCAAAAGGATTCTTTCTACTTCCTTTTTTTCTGCTAATTTGAGGTCCGATATTTCATTGGTCATTTCTACAATTGCTATCGGTTCAATAAATAATGTGGAACCGGTAGATGATTGGTCATGAATGATTCCCTTTACCATGCTTCTGTATTCTTTACGAACCGGAATTACATAACGATCATTTCTCATGGTTACTATATTTTCTTGAAGATATTTTTGTATTGTAGAAGAACTAACTAATTGATTAATTTTGTTTTTAATAGCATTTTGTTTAATTTGTATTTCTCTTCTTATTCGTTTTAATTCTGGGCTTGCATCATCAGCAATATCTTCCTCGCTGATAATAATATTATATATTTTTTCTTCTATTTCTTTATCAGTGTATATACCGTTGCATAATTGTTCTAATATTTCGTAGCTGCGTTCTTCCTTGTTGTTTAAAAGTACATAGTTTTTTATTAACCTTGCAGCTCTTAAGGAATCAGCACAATTTAATAAACCTCTAAGAGATATTATGCCTCCAACAGATCCTCTTTTGACATATTCCTTTATATCAGTGAACCCGCCAAGTGGCGGTGCACCTTTTTCTATTATTATTGCCAAACTTTCTGCCGTTTGTTTCTGTTTAAATTTAACGCCCTCTAAATCAGATGATATATCAAGTTTTCTAACTTCGTCTTTTCCTAATGAAGTTTCGGCAAACTCTGAAAGTTTTTCAATAATCTTATCAAATTCCAATACTGATTTTGATTTATTCTTCATGTTTAACCTCTATAAAATATTCTTCAGATAGTGGCCGCGGGTAAAGCTGTTTTCTTTTAAAATATTTGCAGTTCTAACTCCGTTAATTTCACAGTACAATGCATCAATAACATCCTCTGCATCATCAAGCCACTTTGTATCAACCATAAAATAATCTATGTTTATTCTTATAAAGTCCTCTGTCTTTCCTATAAGAGTCAAAGGAACACTGTTATAAATATGCGTTAATCTGCTTTCCCTTTCTATGTTAAAATAAACACCTTTTCTATCTTTTAATGAATATTTGTTTCTGTGTTCGCATGTTTCACAATCTTGTAAATTCTTGCAGTTTTTTATTAAAGACATTGGACAGTTTTTCTTAACCATAAGCTGCACATATTCATGAGCTTTGATTTCCACTTTAATAGATGTATTATTATTTATGCTTTCCATATCTCTGATATTTGATTCTGCCGAAAAAGTTATACTTGACGCCCCGTTTTCTTTTAAAAGCTCTGCTGAAAACGAATTTATAACATTAAAAAACGAACCGCAATGTATTTTCAAACTGCTGTTTTCTTTAAAATAATAAAAGCTTCCAATATTGTTAACACATACGCCGTCAAATATTTCTTCATATAGTTTCATATTGTTTTTGAAAATATTATACTGAGCTTTTGATACTATATTCGATATAAATAAATACTTTTCCTTGACGTTTATTTTTTTAACTAAATCCATATTTAAATTATATGGCACATAAATTCTTTCTATTTTTTTATTGTCTATTAAATTAAAATCATCTTCTGAATTTAATTTAACACTTATTTTTGGTTTATTTATTTCACGATTTCCACCAAAATTAAATACATCATGGCGAGAAAAATGAATCGGTTCCCTATTGTGAACAATCGCTGTCTTTTCATAAAGTAATTCTGTGGCATCTCTTCTAAGCTGGTTTAATGTACTTTTTCTTATAAACACATTATCCTGTTTTTCTATTTTTATATCCTCTAACACATAAATTGTATTGCCAAGCTTACCTAACTGTTCATTGATTATTTCATCAGTAACTGCATTTTTTAAGCTGCTTTCACATATTTCTTCACTTTTGACCAATACATCATTTTTACCGTCTGAAGCAAAAATTTGAGCCCTTTCCCCAACTTCTAATTTAATTTTAAATTTTAGTTTTTTCCTATTATATTCGGAAAATTCTTGAGCGATATCATTATTTTCCTCTTCCATTTCACCAATGTTTTCGGCTTTAACACCTGAACTTATCCTTGCATACATTTCATCGTCTTTATCAGGTTTAAGGTATGAATTTGTATATCCTCTGCTAAATGTTGATATAACTCTTTCCTTAAGATTAGTTGTATCAGTCTTTGTACCATTATAATAATCTTCAATTATTTGTCTGTAATATTTCACAACCTCGGAAGTATACAGAGGACCCTTCATACGTCCTTCTATTTTAAACGTAGTGATTCCTGCTTCAATTAATTCAACGATTGATTCTCCAGCCATGAAATCCTTTAAGCTAAGAACGGGAAATTCACTGAAGTCCTCTAATAATTCATCCTTTTCCTTATCATAAAAGCTATAGTTCAATCTGCATGGCTGAGCACATTTTCCTCTGTTTCCGCTTCTGCCGCCTAAAAAACTTGACATGTAACATTGACCTGAATAGCTGGTGCAAAGAGCACCATGTATGAAAACCTCCAAGTCTGCATTAGTGTTTTTTACTGTTTCTTTTAATTGTGATAAAGACATTTCTCTTGCCAAAATAACCTTTTGAACATTGTACTGTTCAAAAAATTTAACTCCGTATTCATCATACACGACCGCTTGAGTGCTCATATTTACCGGTAAATCGGGAATGAATTTTTTTAATAAATATAGTAAACCTAAATCCTGAACGATTACGGCATCCACATCATTTTCATATAAAAATCCAGCGTATCTCAGTGCATCAAATATTTCGGTATCCTTTAATATAATGTTTAAGGTAACATAAACCTTTACACTTTTATTGTGAGCATATTTAATAATATGCTTCATTTGCTCATCATCAAAATTTTGTGAATTATATCTTGCGTTAAATAATTTGCCTCCCAAATAAACAGAATCGGCACCGCTGTTTACAGCTGCATAAAAAGATTCGATGCTTCCTGCCGGGGCTAATAGTTCTATTTTTCTCTTCATTTTTTCTCCTGTTTTTAAAAAGGAACGCATAAGCGTTCCGTACGTTTAAATAGATGTTTCTTTATCAAGGATGTCTAATAATTCCCTGTTATCCTTTTTTAGCTTCGTTATTTCTAATTGATTTTGGAAATTTTCAGCTTCCTTGCGGTTTAATTTCTCCTGAAGTTCATTAATTGAGTTCATTAAATTTTCTTTATCGTTATTAAGTAATAACAACTCTTCTAAGTATTTTTCTCTCTCATCGTTTATATTATCATATTTTTTCTTTAATTCATCGACATTATATTTATGTTCAACTATTGATTTATCCTTATTGTTAATAATTTCGTCTTTTTCATATATTTTATTTTGTAATGTATTTATTTTATTATTAAGGGATTCAATGTCGCTTTGTTTTGTTTCAATTATTAAATTTAATTTTTGATTTTCATCGTTAATATTGTAAATTCTTTGAGCTTTTTCATCGCTGTTATTTTTTAATTCTCGGATAGTTTTTTCAAGCTGAGCTATTGTTTGCTCTTTTTCATTAAGCTTTAATTGCAGTTTAGAAATTCTTCCGTTTAAGCTGCTTTTTGTATTATTCATAAAGCTTAATTCTTTTGTAAAGTTCTCGCGCTCCACTTTAAGCTCTTCTAAAGCTTCTTCCAATTCATCATTTTTATTTTTTAATTCATTAATAAGTATTTCACTTTTTAAAAGTTGCTGGTCCTGTTCACTTATCTTATCCTGCAGTTTAGAAATCTGGCCATTTAAATATTCTCTGTCATTATCCCTTGCAAGAAGCTTCTCTCTGTACCTTTCCTTATCTAAAAATGCCTCTGAAGCTTTTTCAACTGTTTCTTCTTTCTCTTTTATTGCTGTTTCTTTTTCTTGGTTAAGATTTTGTATTTCTTCGCATATTTCTTTTTTGTAATCATTAACTTCATTGTTTAACTTAATATATTTGTCAACAATTACGAAGGATGACAATATTAATTTGTCCATTTCATTAAATCTTTTATTTGAATTTGCTATTATATTTATTTGTTCATTAATAATTTTTTCTATATTTTTAACATATTCCGGACTTTCATCAGTTCTTACATTGTATTTTTTATCACCTATTACGATTTCAATTTTATTCATATGCAAACCCCTTTATTTTTTCTTTTGACATTCTGAATAATTTATACTTAAATGTTAATTTTTTTTAATTATACATTTATATTAATGTATATTTCGCTTAATTTCAATAGGAAATAATATTTTTTAATAAAAAAAGGCATTTAGCCATAAACTAAGCACCTTTTATAATGTTTTACTTTCTATTTCGATATTTTTCGCATTGCTTTATGAAGGTACTAAATATATTGGAGAATATGGTCAGCTTATCGTACATTACCTCGGGATGCCACTGTACTCCTACCGCAAAAGCTAAATTTTCTGATTCAATACATTCTATAATTCCATCTTTTGCAAAAGCAGTTGGCTTATACCCTTCTGCAACCTCTTTAATACTTTGATGATGGTATGAGTTAGTTTTCAATTCTTTGACCTTTAGCATTCCATATAGTTTAGAACTATCCTTAATATCTACATTATGATACTCATAAGACCCGAAGGAAAAATCATAACTATGACCGTTTGTTCCATTCCTCTGACTATAAATATCTTGATACAGCTTTCCTCCTGCAGCAACATTCATAACCTGAGAGCCCCTGCAAATTCCTAATATCGGGAGATCTTTCTCTGCAGCTTTTTTGTAAAGCTTTATTTCAAATTCATCTCTTTTATAATCTAAATGACCTAATTCTTTAATCGGTTCTTCCCCATAACAATGAGGATTCACATCATTTCCACCGGTGAAAAGTATGCCGTCAACCATTTCCAAATATTTATCGATAGTTTCATCGTCACTTGTTATCTGAAACATGAAAGGAATTCCCCCATTATCGGAGATTGAATTCAAGTTCCACTCATTTAACTTTTGATAATAATACCCATTTTTGTATTCGCTATCAGTTGTAACTCCAATTACTGGCTTCATTGCGCCCTCCATTTATAATTAATTATATCAATAGCTATGCTTTCAGCATCCAACCTATTTGCTTTTAGCAATTCTTCTACACTTCCATGGCTTATAAATTCATCCGGGAGAGTTTTTAATAATACATCCACATTATTTGGTATAATTGTTTTTATTAATGATGCTATTCCATAAGAAGAACCCTCATCTAATATAACAGCTTTCTTGGTTTTGTTAACTGATTTTTTAAGCAATTCTTCATCCAATGGTTTAATAAACCGAAGATTTATTACTTCCGACTCAATATTATGATTTTTTAAAATTTCGCTAACCCTTACTGCTGTTGTTACCATTTTTCCTGAACAGGCAATTGTGATATCTTTGCCTTCCTTAACAATAACTCCCTTGCCTTTTTCAATTAATACATTGCTGTTATTAATAATGGAAGTTGAATTACCCCTTGGATATCTTACAGCAATAGGACCGGCATATTCATTTACTGCAAAATTAAGCATATTTTCAAATTCTATATAATCAGAAGGTGCCATTATAGTCATGTTTGGTATTTGACTTAAAAAGCTTTCATCAAAAACACCATGATGAGTTTCACCGTCATCTCCAACAAGACCTGCTCTGTCAATTGCAAAAACAACATGAAGATTTTGAAGTGCCACATCATGAATTACTTGGTCGTATGCTCTCTGTAAAAATGATGAATAAACAGCTACTACCGGAACCATTCCATTTACAGCAAGCCCTGCAGCCATAGTTACAGCATGTTGTTCTGCTATACCTGCATCAAATATTCTGTTAGGATACATTTTTGCGAATTCAGTTAAACCGGTACCATCTGTCATAGCTGCAGTAATAGCTACCACATTTTCATTTTCTTTTGCAATTTCACATAAAGTGTTGCCAAATACCTTCGAAAATGTAGGTATATTGGATTTTTTCAAGGTTTCTCCTGTTACTACATTAAATGGTGAAACACCGTGGAATTCGCCCGGACTGTTTTCAGCGTACTTGTAGCCTTTGCCCTTCTTGGTTATTATATGCATTATAAGCGGTCCGTCAATATTTTTTGCTGCTTTAAAAGCTTCTAAAAGCTCTTCAACATTATGACCATCTATCGGCCCCATATAAGTAAGCCCCAATTCTTCAAACAGCATTCCCGGGATTACCATTTTTTTGATTCCGTCTTTGGCTCTTTTTAAGAAGGATTTAATTGTTCTGCCTCCAATAGGCATATCATTTAACAGTTTTTCGATATCCTTTTTAGTTGACAAATACCTGTTGCTTGTTCTTATCATACTAAGATAATGTGACATACCTCCAACATTTGGAGATATGGACATTTCATTGTCATTAAGTACAATTATAAGCTTTGTGTTGCTTCTGCCTAAATCATTCAGTGCTTCAAATGCCATGCCACCGGTAAGAGCACCGTCACCTATTACAGCTACAACTTCGTATTTTTCTTTTTTCAAATCTCTTGCTCTTGCAATTCCCATTGCAGCAGAAATAGAAGTACTGCTATGCCCCGTGTCAAAAACATCATAGCAGCTTTCACAACGTTTCGGAAAACCACTTAATCCGTTATATTGCCTTAATGTAGACATTTGTTCTTTTCTGCCTGTTATAATCTTATGAATATAGGATTGATGACCTACATCCCAAATAATTTTATCAATAGGTGTGTTAAAAGAATGGTGAAGCGCAACTGTTAATTCCACCACCCCTAAATTCGAAGCTAAATGACCGCCTGTTTTTGAAACAGATTCTATTATGTATTCTCTTAGTTCGCTTACCAATATATTTAATTCTTCGTTGTTTAATTTTCTTAAGTCCTCAGGGGAATTAATATAATCTAATAAATTCATTATTTCCTCTCATTTTTAATGATTATTTTTCTTCAATACTATCATATATTCATAATTATATATTGCTTACATAAATATGTCAAAATGTAATTGTTCCTATTTCTTTTTATTAACCGCTTTAAAAAAATATTCTGTACTTTTTTTATATAATGTTATATCATATTTAATAGATTTACTTGAATAATAAGATATAACAATAAATTCTCTGTAGGGGAAAACTTAAAAAGAATAATAATGTTTAAAAAATATATGGAGGATGTTTATGAGCAAAAAGTGGGTTTACTTATTTAAAGAAGGTAATGCTTCTCAAAAATACCTATTGGGTGGAAAAGGTGCTAATCTTTGTGAAATGACCAATATTGGTTTACCGGTACCTCCGGGACTTACTGTTACAACTGAAGCATGTACTGAGTTTTATGAGCAAGGTAAAAAATTAACAGAAGAAATTATTAATCAAATTAAAACTTGCCTTTCAATTCTTGAACAACAAACAGGCAAAAAATTTGGTGATGTAAATAATCCTTTGTTGGTTTCAGTACGTTCAGGAGCAGCATTTTCAATGCCAGGCATGATGGATACAATATTAAATTTAGGACTTAACGATAACACCGTTGAAGGTATGGCAAATAAAACAGGAAACCAAAGATTCGCATATGACAGCTACAGAAGATTCATCCAAATGTTTGGCGACGTAGTTTTAGAAATACCAAAGATAAAGTTTGATAATGCCCTTGATGGTGCAAAAGAAAAAAAAGGATACAAATACGATACAGATCTTACAGCAGAGGATCTAAAAAGTTTAGTTAATGAATTTAAAGAATTTTATAGAGAAGAAACAAAGTCAGATTTCCCACAAGACCCGGAAGTTCAGCTATTAATGGCAGTTGAAGCAGTATTCAGATCTTGGAATAACCAAAGAGCAATTACATACAGAAATTTATATGACATACCACATAATTTAGGAACAGCGGTTAATGTACAGTCAATGGTATTCGGTAACATGGGAGATACATCAGGTACCGGCGTTGCATTTACAAGAAACCCATCCACAGGAGAAAAGAATGTTTTTGGAGAATTCTTAATCAATGCCCAAGGCGAAGATGTTGTTGCAGGTATCAGAACTCCATTACCAATAGATAAATTAAATGAAGTAATGCCTGAAATTTATAAACAATTTATAGAAGCTGCTCATACACTTGAACAACATTACAGAGATATGCAAGATATAGAATTTACTATAGAAGAAGGAAAATTATACTTTTTACAAACTCGTAACGGAAAAAGAACTGCAGACGCAGCATTAAGAGTTGCTGTTGAATTAGTTGAAGAAAATCTTATAACTAAAAAAGATGCAGTAATGAGAGTTGACCCAAAATCTTTAGATCAGCTTTTACATCCTAAGTTTGACCCCGAAGATCTTAAAAAATCAACTCCTATAGCAAAAGGACTTCCGGCATCTCCAGGTGCTGCAACAGGCAAAATATACTTTACTGCAGAAGATTCAGTTGCGGCTGTGCAAAAAGGCGAGGCAGTTATATTGGTAAGAAAAGAAACTTCTCCCGAAGACATTGAAGGAATGAATAAAGCAAAAGGTATTCTTACTTCAAGAGGAGGCATGACATCTCATGCAGCTGTTGTAGCAAGAGGAATGGGTAAATGCTGCGTTGCCGGCTGTGAATCAATTCATGTGAATGAAGCTGAAAAAGTAATGACCGTAAAAGGTAAAAAATATAATGAAGGCGACTACATTTCACTTGATGGAAGCACAGGCAGTGTTTATGAAGGAAGTATAAAAACAGTTGAAGCAAATATATCAGGAAACTTCAGTAAGTTGATGGAATGGGCTGATGAATTTAGAAAGCTTGGTATAAGAACAAATGCCGATACTCCTAAGGATTCAGAAGTAGCTGTAAAATTTGGTGCAGAAGGTATAGGACTTTGCAGAACTGAGCATATGTTCTTTGAAGAAAGCCGTATTTTCTCAGTACGTAAAATGATAATTTCAGATACTGTTGAACAAAGAGAAAGGGCATTGGAAGAAATACTTCCGATGCAGAAAAATGATTTTAAAGGGATTTTCAAAGTTATGGGAATTCGACCTGTTACCATAAGATTATTAGATCCACCGCTTCATGAATTTATTCCTCATGATGAAGAGGATATTATCGAGCTAGCAAATGATATGAATGTATCAGTTACTAAGCTTAAAGATACAATTGCAGGTCTTCAGGAATTCAATCCGATGCTTGGACACAGAGGATGTCGTCTTGCAATATCATATCCTGAAATAGCAAGAATGCAGACAAGAGCAATAATTGAAGCAGCGATTGAAGTATCAAGAGAAGAAAAATTAAATATAGTGCCGGAAATAATGGTTCCGCTTGTAGGTAAAAAGGAAGAACTAAGTATATTAAGAAAGTTAATAATAGAAGTGGCTGAAGAAACTAAGAAAGAATTAAATTCAGACCTTACTTATCTTGTTGGAACAATGATAGAAATACCAAGAGCATGTGTAACAGCTGATGAAGTTGCAGAATACGCTGACTTCTTCTCATTTGGTACAAATGACTTAACACAGATGACATTTGGTTATTCAAGAGACGATGCCGGCAAATTCTTAGAAGATTATAAGGACGCGGGCATACTTGAACAGGATCCCTTCCAAACGATCGATCAAATAGGCGTCGGTAAATTAGTAGAAACAGCAGTTAAGCTTGGTAAAGCTGCAAAAGAACACCTGCACTTGGGAGTTTGCGGAGAGCATGGCGGAGACCCTGCTTCTATAGAATTCTTCCACATAACAGGTCTTGACTATGTATCATGCTCACCGTTTAGAGTACCGGTAGCAAGATTAGCAGCAGCACAGGCAGCTATAAAAAATAATGCATAATTAAAGTAGAATTAAAAAGATTCGAGCAGGCTCGAATCTTTTTTTGAACATAGTAATTGCATTTTTTAAACTTTTGAAATTGTAATAAATTCTTTCAGCTCTTTTCTCCCACGAACAAGTTCTTTTAATAATTCTTCATGAGTGAAATCTGATACGGGTATGTTGTCATATATTCGATACCCTAACACATCCTTCCATATTACTACCGCTCTGTTTATAGGATTAAGCTCTAATAATGCCTTTTGAATTCCTTTAAAATTAAAATTGCAATGTGACTTCGGTACATTCAGAAATATTTTTACCAGTTCTATAATTGTTAATTGAAACAGATTATCTGTTACTTTATAATCTTCATTCAATTCTTTAATGGTATGTGTAATTGCCTTAGTAGACATTTCTGCTGCAATTTCTTCTTCACCGGTTAACCTAAAAGCAACTGTATATACTTTTTTTAAAAACAATTCCATATCCATAACTAACCACCTATATTAAAGATATTTCTTTATATTAAATTTTAAATCTATATCCTGCTCCCCATACAGTTTCAATATACTGACGACCTTCAGGGTTTGTCTCAATTTTTTCTCTTATTCTTGCTATATGTACTGTAATTGTAGTTGTATCTGATAAAGCATCATAACCCCAAACTTTTTCAAACAGATCTTCTTTGCTGAAAACTCTATTTGGATTTTCAACTAAAAACAAGAGTAAATCAAATTCCTTTTGAGGTAAAAAAACTTCATTGTCTTCGGCAAAAACTCTACGGTCTTCTTTATCAATAGATAATGCTCCTGCTCTTATCAGTTTCTTCTTTGAGTTATTATTGTTATTAAATCTTTCATATGTTTTTAGGTGACTGTTTACTCTTGCAACTAATTCACCCATGCTAAAAGGCTTAGTTATGTAATCGTCAGCCCCTAGGTTTAATCCTTTAATTTTATATATTTCATCTGACTTTGCAGACACAATAAGCACCGGTATTTGTTTTGAATCTGATATTTCTTTTAATATATAAAAACCATCCTTTTGAGGGAGCATCAAATCCAAAATAATCAAATCAAATCTTTCATTTTTTATGAACTCAAGACCGGTGTTACCATCAAAAACACAAACAACCTCATAACCGCTCATTTCCAAATAATCTTTTTGTAACTCTGAGATACTTTTATCATCTTCAATAATTAATATCCTTTTCATACTATCACTTCCTATCAATTAACTTTTTTAAAGAAATAATAATGGATGCACCTTTACCAATTTCAGAAATTGCCCAAATTCGTCCACCTAAGCCTTCTACTATCTGCTTTGCAATTGCAAGTCCCAATCCACTTGAACCCTCAACTGCTCTCGCTGTATCTGACCTGTAAAACCTATCAAAAACATAGGGCAAGTCTTCCTTACTGATTCCCTTGCCATTATCCTTAAACTCTAGTATAACTGAGGAATTTGTTTCCCTTAATATTATTTTTAGCTGCCCAATTTCTTTTTCAATGTTTCTCTTAGCATTATCTAATATATTTTGTATCACGCGTTTGAATTTTTCACTATCAATAATAATAAAATATTCAACCGAAAGTTCATTCTCCAAAATTATCCTTTTATCCTCATGCTCAAATTCCGATGAACTATCATCAACACAACTTTCCATATACTTTACAATATTAATCTTTTCTTTTTCAAAGGGCATTTGATTTAAATCTAACTTTGAGTACAGGGATAAATCCTCTATCATGGTATTTATAAGCTTTGTTTTGTTGACGGCTTTTGACAAATAATACTTCTTCTTTTCGTCAGTGTCAGCAACACCATCCAGAACTCCATCTAAATATCCTCTTATGGATGTAACAGGGGTTTTAAGATCATGTGATATGCTTGATATTAAGAATTTTCTGTTTTCATCATATTTTTTCTGATAGTATAAAGAGTCTTTTAGCTGAAGACGCAATTGCTCCACAGCGCTTCCTAACTCTCTGATTTCGCCATACCCCTGTTCTGTGATTGCTGTTTCAAGCTCACCATTTCTTAACTTCTCTGTTTCCTTTGTTAAATTTGTAATAGGCATTATAATATTTATCATGTTTTGCTTTTGTACAACTGTGCTTGATACAACAAAGACAGTCACAAAAGTTATAAACACAAATACAATAAGCGACCTATAATAATCACCTGCATTTATAATAGGATTAAGGGTTATTATCATATATTTATCACCATTTAATGTTGTAACATTATCTGTATTTATGCAGTATTTTGTACCCCCATTGTCATAAAAATTGTTATTAACACTTATATTCATTAGCATTTCTCTAATTTGCAGGCTACCGAATTCCTCATTATTATATATAATATTATCATCTTCGAACACAATTATGGCTGTTTTACCTATCCCACTGTAAACGTTAGATTTATTTAATAACTTATAAAAATAGGCATAAGCAAAACCGACACAACCGGTAATAATAATTGTGCCTATGAGTATCAGCATACTTTGTGTTAAAAATCTTTGTTTTAAATTCATAGAATCATCCTAAATTTCCTTATTTTCAAATAGATAATATCCTGCTGTAAATAACATTATACCATAACCGAGCAAAATTAGGAAAACCCTAAGTATCTTGCTAAAATTTATATAACTTCCTAAAGCTAATCTGTACCAATCAAAAGTAGCTGTAAATAATAGACTTTTTAAGTACGGAAAAACCAAGCCTAATCCATTAAACAACAAAAATACAAGAACAGAAAGCATAAATGCACTTGTTGTTCCCTTTGTAATATTAGAAATAAAGACAACTACTAATGCAAAGATAAAAATCGGAAAGAATTCCATGATATATGCTATTAATATTTTTAAAAAATATGGCATACTTCTGTTTATAAACAAGGAAGCTACAAGGGATAAAGCCATTACAAAAATAAGGTTAGCTATTATTAAGCCAGCGATAGCAAGTATTTTTCCTAAAAATACTTTAAACCTCGTTGCAGGTCCGGTGAGGGTAAATTTAATCGTATGATCAGCAAATTCTCCTGCAAACATATCTATGCAGATAAAAGCAGTAAAAAGAGGAAAAAGTGTATAACTTAAAACTGCTAAAACCATAATGGAAAATTCTGAGCTTCCCGTTATGCTTATTCCTGCAAAGTTATTTAAGAAATATACGGTAATTGCTGCTACTATTACTGAAAAAAAAGAAAATATCAATGCAACTGTGATCTTTTTCTTTTTAGATATTTTGAATATTTCATTTATGTATACTGCTTTAAGAGTCTGCATTCAAATCAACCTCACTTAAATAATAGTTCTCTAAAGAAGAATAGTTTTTTAAAATACTATTTGTTTTATCAACATTCAAAAGTTTCCCATTGTATAAAATACCAACTTTATTACATGTAAGCTCTATATCATGTATTAAATGACTGGATAAGAAAAAGGTTGTTTTGTGCTGTTCTGACAGATTCAGTATTAATTTCCTCATCTCAACCATCCCTTCAACATCTAAACCATTTAGAGGCTCGTCCAAAATTAAAACTTCAGGATTTGATAAAATTGCCATGGCGATACCGATTCTTTGCTTCATACCTAATGAATAGTTTTTTATCTTTTCATTTTTATATTTAATAAGTCCTGTAATCTCCAAACATTCATCAATTCGTAGTTCATCGACATAATCATGAATTCTTCCACACAGTTTCATATTTTCAAATGCAGTCAAATAAGGAAAAGGTGTTACACTTTCTATAATGCAGCCAACCTTTTTCATTGCTTTTTCATAGTCTCTTGAAATACTGTAACCGTTTATTCTAACATCACCTTTATCAGCTTTCATAAGTCCCACCATAACCTTCATTGTAGTGGTCTTCCCTGCCCCATTCGGTCCTAAAAATCCAAATATTTCCCCGCGTTCAATTTCCAAATTAATATCTTGTATTCCACGATTGTTTTTATATATTTTCGAAAGATTTTCAATTATAATTGCTTTATCCAAACTTAATCCTCCTCTTAATAGTTTTGGGACGCAAAGTCCAAAGCCTTTGCGCCCATTACTATTATTCTAATACTCTAAAGAAATAACTATCAAAACTATCATCATAATTTGAATATGAATAACCGGTGTTATCTTCATTAAATGTAACATCAAATGATACGCTAATATTTTGTACACCTGTTTGATGGATAATTCCCTTTTCCTTTTCGCCTTTACCGTCTATATAATTTAGTATGGTGTAATGGTTTGACTCATCATAATTCGAAATAAACTCAAAATTTCTCACTATATCAGGTTCATATCCCTCCTTATAAACCTCATAATATCTACCTTTTATGCTATCTTCATCAACAGAGGTTATCTCTACAATTCTTTCACCTTGTTTCACAAAAGAGTTATTCTCCTTTTTTACAATGTCATTTTTATATTTTCCAATATATTTCGCATCAAATTCAATTCCTTCTTTTCTATATGTCACCTGTTGTCCATCCAAGTTTGGAGCAGCAACAACTGTATTATTTATATTTTTTATGTCAATTAAAAATTCTACAGTATAAATGTGTTCAGTACCGTTACTATCCTTTGCCGACATACTTGCAGTAAAAATACCGTTTTCTATAATTCCATCCTCATTTTCAATTGCCTTGCCTGCTGCATCTATTACATATATATTTGATTTAGGATATGGAACATCAAGCCTTTCCGCCGTCCTTTCATTGATTATAGAATATTTTAATGCAAAGGATGAAACAGCATTCACAAGAGGAGGGATTTCTGTATCTGATATATTTCCCATATACATTTTCTTTCCACCAGATTCTTCGATTTGAATAATATCCTCTAAACTTCCCACAAATGCATCCATAATCTTTTCTGCATCCGTAACTCTTTCTTTTCCAAAAGGATTTTCAAATATTTTTCTGTCATTATTATTAGATTTTTGCTTCTCTATAACATTATATGAACCATCATCAAAATTTTTATATATAGACTGATTTTCATCACTGTACCAGTAACTCTCTCTTAGTTCACCTTTTTCAAGATTTGTTCCGCTTGATTCTCTTGCTTGACTTACAAAGTCAAATTTTGTATTATCAATTGATTCTATAAAAGTTTCACCGTCAACTTTTAAAGACATAATAACATCAATACTAAAGTTGTCAACCTCATTCGTTAGTTTTTCCATTGTTATCTTTGCAGAACTTTTTAAACTGTGATATCCTGAACCAAGCATAATATCTGCAAAGGCCGATGTTGCAAAAATCATTACACCAAGAATAAAAACAGCAAATATAGCTGACTTTTTATCAAATTTCATTTTACTTACCTCCCAATTACCTAAATCATAAACGTTTATGTAGTATATTTACATAATACATTGTTAGTCTTGAATAACTATAAACTAATTATTAATAATTTATTAACTTTTTTACTTTGATAATAATTTGTACAACAATTGAAAAACTAAAATCTATAATTGATAAATATATGAGATATTATAATAATTACAGATATCAATGGAGACCTAAAAAGCTGACTCCTGTACAATACAGAAATCAGCTTTTAGCTGCTCCACCGCCACGTTGCACAAAGGCAATTTTACCTTTTACATCAGAAGGAAAATCAGCAGCAGCTCCAAAACCACAGTCTACCAACTTGTATAAAACTTTTTTTACAAATTTCGAGGTTTATTCAAGAGAATTTTTGTAACAAAAATATAATTTACACATAATATGATTGTACAAATATGCTTGTCTTGTTCAGCACCTCAAAATATGTAAAATTATACATAATACAATGATTCTAAGTTCATTTAAACAACACTTTTCATACGCATGGGGCAAAATTTTAAGATTTTTGGATAATGCCGCAAGCTTTTACATTGAAATTATGTGATTTTTAATTATTATGGCATAGTTACAGATTTATACTGATTGATGTATAATGATAAAAGCAATAATTGTGACTTTCATTTGAATTCGGCTATATTTCATGATACAATAAAGAAAAACTATATAAACGAGGATGTATCATGACCAAACATCACATATATACAATGAGTGTCGCAAGTGTCTATCCACATTATGTTAAAAAGGCAGAGAAAAAAGGACGTACAAAAAAAGAAGTCGATGAAATCATCTATTGGTTGACAGGATATAGTCTGGAAGAATTAGAAGTGCAGCTGGAAAAACAAACAACTTTTGAAACCTTCTTTGCGGAAGCTCCTAAACCGAATCCTTCGCGTGCTTTAATCAAAGGTGTTATCTGCGGTGTACGAGTAGAAGACATCGAAGAACCAACTATGCAGGAAATTCGTTATTTGGATAAGCTGATTGATGAGTTGGCAAAGGGAAAATCGATGGAAAAGATTTTGCGTAAATAGTACATGTATTATATATTGTTAATATAAAAATTATTTGATATAATTGAAAAAAATAATTAATTGGATGTTACAATGAAACAATATTCAAATAAGAAATTTTCATTGTTTGAATTTAATAATTTAGAAACTAACGATGAAAAAAATATGAATTAATTGATGGAATTGTTTTAATGTCCCCTCGACCAATTTATAAGCATCTGGAAATTATGGGAAGTTTGTTATTTGCGGATTGGATAACAGTAATTTTCAAAGATATAAAAAAGCACCGGAAATTGTAGTTGAAATTATAAGTCCAAGCAGTCAATATACGGATACCTTTACAAAGCTTATTAATTACGAATTATTTGGAGTTAAGGAATATTGGATAGTTAACCTAATTTGCATAAGATTTTTTTAAAATTTCTTTTTTCTTTTTAACTTTTTTTACTTCTTTCATTTCCATCCTCTGTTTTTTTGAGATGTCTCTATTTTTGTAGCAACGTTAGTTATCAACATAGGATAAGGATTTTCATATACAACAGTAATAGTTTTTTTTATTAATTTTTGAATATTTATTAAATATTCTTTTTCTTCATATTCACAAAGCGAAATTGCTGTTCCGGCATGACCTGCTCTACCTGTACGGCCTATTCTATGAACGTAATTTTCCGGCACTTCAGGCAGATTATAGTTAATCACATGTGACAATTCATCTATGTCAATACCTCTGGCAGCTATGTCTGTTGCTACCAAAACTCTTATTGTCCTGCACTTGAAGTTATTTAAAGCTAACTGTCTTGCACCTTGTGATTTGTCACCATGAATAGCTTGTGCTGTTATTTTATTAGCTATAAGATCTTTTACAACCTTGTCTGCCTCGTGTTTTGTTCTTGTAAAAATCAACGCTGAATTAATATTAGCATCCTTTAAAAGATTCACTAATAATTTCTTTTTATTACCCTTATCTGTAAAATAAATATATTGCTTAATATTATCAACTGTTGAAGAAACAGGTGTGACAACAACCTTTACATAATCAACTAAAATTGTATTTACAAGCTCTGTAATTTCTTTTGGCATAGTAGCCGAAAAGAACAATGTCTGTCTTTTATTCGTCATAACATTGATTATTTTTTTAACATCATGTATGAAACCCATATCAAGCATTCTATCAGCTTCATCCAGTACAAACATTGATACATTTTGCAGATTAACCTGTCCTTGATTTATTAAATCATTAAGTCTGCCAGGTGTAGCTATTAATACATCTACCCCTCTTCTTAGCATTTCCGTTTGCGGATTTTGTGAAACACCTCCAAATATCGATAAATATTTCAAATTAGTGTATCTACCGTATACTCTAAAGCTTTCTTCTATTTGAACTGCAAGCTCCCTGGTAGGAGTTAAGATTAATGCTTTTACATATCGTTTAGAGTTTTTAATTTTTTGTTCATATATTTTTTGTTCATATATTTTTTGTATTATAGGGATAGCAAATGCTGCTGTTTTTCCTGTTCCCGTTTGAGCACATCCAAGTACATCCCTTCCTTTCAATGCATAGGGTATAGCCTGTTCTTGTATAGATGTAGGTTTATCATATCCTTCATTTTTTAAAGCCTTATTTATTTCTTCTATTAAATTTAAATCTTCAAATTTCATATTCTCTCTCTTTCTGCAATAAAAAATCGGGATTTAGTTCCCGACTTTCAACGTTCATAGCTATAGTATTAATTATATTCTATTTACGTTAGTTGCTTGGTCGCCTTTATTTCCTTGAGTAATATCAAAGCTAACTGCTTGACCTTCTTCTAATGATTTGAATCCGTCGCCTTGAATAGCTGAAAAATGCACAAATAAATCTTTACCATTATCTGCTGTTATAAATCCAAATCCTTTTTCTGCGTTAAACCATTTTACTGTACCTTTATTCATGAGGTACCTCCTAATATTTATTTATACTCCATTGTAGTTAAAAAAAATTCACATATTTCTACAAATTATATATACCAACAACATATATATAATCTCTAAAAACATGTGAAATCAATAAATACATCTGTAATACTCTCTTAATATAACATATTAATTTAATTGAGTCAACAATTATTTGAAAAATATATAATCCATACTATTAATCCTTGATGATGTGATGAAAATTGGAAAAAGGCGTTTTATAAAATTTATTAAAAATGGGCTGATTCAAAGATTGTGTAATCACCTAACCTGGTGTAAAACAAAATAGTGCTGATGGCGCTATTTTTATCTGTCTTTTTCCAATATCTTTTTAAAATTAATAAGATTTAAATAAATTTCTTCGGGTATTTCGAATATATAATCCTGATCTGTCGGTCCTTCATATGAATGACTTTTAGCAATATATAAGTCGTCATATTGTTTTATCTGCAATAACATATCATAACCATATAGGTATTTATGCAAAGTTAATGGTATATCTTCATCACTATAGACAGACTTATTAGAACCTTCATATACTTTCCATTTTTCAATTTTAAGCAGCGAATGCAGTTCTTTTAAATCTTCTTCGCTTAAAGTATATATGTATTTTTCTTCTATTTCGTAAAGCTGATCCGGTTCTCCAATTATCAAGCTGTTAAATTCATTTATTTGCTTAGTTAAATGTTCATTGCCATTTTTGATTCCTTCATCCCTTACTTTTAACCCAAACATTTTCAGTTGTTCGACTATTACTTTTGGAACTGTACAGTATATTCTTTCATCCTTTTCGGGATCTGCTATAATAACCCCATTTCCATCAAAAAAAATCATTTCTGCTTCATTGTCATTACGGATTATAAAGTCTAACGAAGCACCTCTTCCCTCAGGCTCATATTCCACCCATTTTTCAATGTGTAATAGTTCATGCAATTCCTTCTGTTGTTCTACTGTCAGTTCTGTCACAATATTCGTCATTACCGCTTTATTCATTGTTTTTGATAAATTGATGATATCATCCATATAATTTATATTTTCTTGTTCTGATACGTTTTCTTGTTCGTTATCACTATCTGTATGAATATCTTCGTTAGGGTTTATTACGTTATCTTGTTCGTCCCGGCAAGCTGCCAATATTAGTATCATACTTACAATTATAAAAATAGCAATTAATTTTTTCATATTTACCTTCTCACATCATCCCGAGTGTGTCGTGTTCTCCTATTTACAATACTATTGCCTTGTTTTTATATGTGTTAAATGTAAATTTCAAACCGTTATTTTCGTGGATTTCTGAAGCATAGGATAAATACCAATCTTCATCAGAATCAAAGTTATGCAAAAAAGTATCGGCATTTTCAATGGCATCAACCTTTGTTATAAGAGCTTCGCTGCAATAAGGATATAATTCGTTGTATATTTTACCGCCTCCTACTACAAATACATCTTCATCGTCATATTTTTTCAGCTCTTCAAATAATTCATTAAATGAATTTACAACTATACAACCATCTTCCTTAAAATCTCTGTCTGTTGTAAGAATTATATTTACCCTGTTTTTTAATGGCTTGCCATTAGGAAATGATAACAGTGTTTTTCTGCCCATCACCACTACCTTGTTCATGGTAGTATTTTTGAAAAATGCCATGTCATCAGGCAAATTAAACAATAAATCACCTTTATAACCTATAGCCCAATTTTTTGCTACCGCAACAATTAATTTCATAGATTACTCCTCTACACTGCTATTGGAACTTTTACCTTAAAAGGATTAAATTCATAGTTAGATAATTTAAAACTGTCAACGTTAAATTTATAAAAATCATCAATATCTTTATCTATTATTAAAGTAGGTGCTTCATGTTCTTTTTGCTCTATAAGTTCTTCTATAATAGGAACATGTCTGTCATAAATATGCGCATCAGCTATGACATGTACTAATTCACCTGCTGCTAAACCGCATGTCTCTGCCATCATATGTACTAATATTGAATATTGAACAACATTCCAGTTGTTTGCTGCTAACACATCCTGTGAACGCTGATTTAATATTGCATTAAGTTTATTGCCTGAAACGTTGAATGTCATGCTGTAGGCGCATGGGTAAAGATGCATTTCGTGAAGATCCTGAAAATTATAAATGTTGGTCATTATTCTTCTGCTTGCAGGGTTGTTTTTCAAATCATAAATTACTCTGTCTACCTGGTCGAAATACCCTTCTTTGTATTTATGCTTAATACCAAGCTGATATCCGTACGCCTTTCCTATGGATCCTGTCTCATCTGACCACGAATCCCAAATACGGCTGTTTAAATCATTAACATTGTTTGATTTTTTCTGCCATATCCACAACAATTCATCCACAGCCGCAGTAAAATTTGTCTTTCTTAGAGTCAATATAGGAAAGCTTTCCTGTAAATCATATCTGTTAACAATTCCGAATTTCTTTATTGTATGAGCCGGAGTTCCGTCCTCCCATCTGGGTCTTACATCATAATCGGTATCCCAAACACCATTTGCAAGTATATCCTTGCACATATTTATAAATAATTTATCTGCTGTACTCATGTGCCCTCCGTTCGTATTACTATATAATATATTATTATATAATATACAACCTTTCAATACAAGCTAATAAAAAAATAATGTCATCCTGAGTATAGCGAAGTATCTCCATAATAGCTATGAGATTCTTCGGGCTTCACCCTCAGAATGACAGAATCTATGGATATTGTCTTAAAAACATATCCTTTATTATATTTATTTAATGGAATTTTGGTTAATAAAATCCTTTATTTGCATTTTTTGTTCAAAACCCTTTATTCTCATTGCTTCAGATTCTTCACTTTCAAAGTTTTTAAAGTAAATGGACATTTCTCCATCTTTAGTATCGTCATATCTTATACATCTAAAACCGTTATCATACATTTTCTTTATTTTCTCAAATTCGTTCATAATACACTCCCCTTAAGTTATATATACATAATATTCCCTGTTTACCCTAAATTATGACTAAATTTGAGAAAAAAAGTCTTATGAATCAAAATGATTCATAAGTTAAGCTGTCCATAATTCTCTAATTTCATAGCTTTCTTCATCCAAAGAATACAACACTTCATCATCAAACAAAGAATTTACAGAAGGTATTATAACATCACCTATATCCTTTAAATTAATTTTGCAACTAACCCCTGATAGTACTCCTACTCCTATAGCTCCTGAGTTTTTCGCAAACAGCATATCGTAATATGAATCTCCGATTATTGCAACCTCTTCAGGTTTTAATCCAAACATACTGCAAAATCTTTCACACACATCCTTGTGAGGTTTTAATTTCATTTCTCCGTCATTAGAACCAATAAAATCAAAGCTGTCATGTAAGTTTAATTTATCAATCATATGCATTGCAGATTGATATGAATCCGCAGTTGCGAGGCCCATTTTAATATCCTTAGAATTTAAATGTCTATATAGAGCCCCAATATCTGTAAGCGGTTTAAAATTAACATCGTCTCTTAAAACTTCACCCCTTATAAGCTCTACCACATGCTTTTGAAATTGTTCTATTTCTATATTTCTGTACTTACTTAAAATAAAATGAAGCTCTGTTGCCACATCCTCATGTGATCTATTTGCTAATGCTCCAAATGGTTCAGCACCTTTTTCTTTTATACCGATAGATTTTTTAAGCTCATTAAAAATTTTATCATCATCTATATTATACTCTTTCATTAACTTTCTAATTGTATTTTCTGCTGCATCAATCCATAATGAAAAATCTATTAAAGTTCCATCTTTGTCAAACAATATTCCTTTTATCATCTTTTCACCTCCTTAAGTAAAATAATAATAATTATTATTTGTAAAAGTTTAATTATTATTTTGTAAAATTCGTATATTTAAAAATTCATTAAGTGCTTTTATTCAATATGGGCTTTGCCCGTGTAACTGGCCACCTATAGAGGCGGGTACATCTTAATTTAATTATATTTAAGTATATTTAAATTGTGATTAATTTAGATAAGAATAATTGCACAGTTATTGTAAATAATACCATTATTACAGAGAAAGGTTGTGTTTATATGCGAATACCAAGACATATAGGGCTTATACCTGACGGGAACAGAAGGTGGGCTCAAGATAAAGGATTACAAAAACAAGATGGTTATGACTATGGGCTTAACCCCGGTCTCGCAGCTTTAAAATTAGCACAGGAATATGGTATTGATGAAATTACATATTACGGTTTTACCACCGATAACTGCAAAAGACCAAAAATTCAAATTGAATCATTTGTTAAGGCATGCGTTGATGCCGTCAATATAATCGCAAAAGAAAATGTATCACTGCTTGTTCTTGGCAATACTAAATCAGCAATGTTCCCAAAAGAATTATTAAAATATTCTAAAAGAACTAATATAGGAAATGGTGGTATAAAGGTTAATTTCTTGGTCAATTACGGTTGGGATTGGGATATATCAAACATTAACGTAAACTCATCTAACCGAAAAACAATTATGGATTGTCTTCATTCCAAGGATATTTCAAGAATTGATTTAATTTTAAGATGGGGCGGAAGAAAAAGATTATCCGGATTCTTGCCGGTACAATCTGTCTATTCAGACTTTTACACAATCGATGATATGTGGCCTGATTTCACACCGGAACAATTTCACAATGCGATGAAATGGTACGACACTCAGGATGTAACATTGGGGGGATAATCCCCCCTTTTTGGGTCATCTGCTTATGGTAATTCTATTATTTTTTCTTTTGATTGTCTGTACAAAACAAATTTATTACCTATACTTTGTACATATTCTGCCCTCACTACCTCTGCAATCTCATTTGCAGTATTTTTAGCTTCAAGCATACTGTTGTTTAATATACTTATTTTAATCAATTCTCTGGCTTCTAATGCATCATCGATTTGTTTTATAACATTTTCTGTTACACCACCTTTACCGATTTGCATTATTGAATCAATGCCATTAGCCATTGATTTTAAAAAACTTCTTTGTTTTCCTGTTAGCATTTTTTTCTCCTTTGGGGACATTCCTTTAATGCTCACCCTCAAAGACTATCCATTCATTGAAGGTGTGTCCCCTTTCCTATTTAATCCACAAAGTCAAATTCTACTCCGCAGACACTTATTAAATCGCCTTCTGTTGCTCCAAGCTCTCTTAATTTATTTATGACGCCCTTATCTATTAGAACCTTCTGGAAATTGCTAAAGGATTCGAAATCATCAAAATTAGTTGAATCAACCAATCTTTCAAGGAATTCACCCTCTGCAACATAGCAATCCTCTTCTTTAGTTACAACAATTGTATCTCTTTCTTTTTTATCGTAGAAGCTTTCAATTTGTTGTTCATCAATAAAGTCAATCTCTTCTTCAATTTGCAATAATCTTTCATAGGCACGTTTCTTTAACAAATCAAGACCTTCGCCTGTTGCAGCTGAAACCTCAATTATTTCATATTTTTCCGAAAATTCTTTATTAATTCTTTCTAAATTTCCCTGTGCTTGCGGTAAATCTAATTTATTAAGCACTATTATCTGTTCTTTACCTGTTAGCTTTTCGCTGTATTGCTTTAACTCTTCATTTATTTTATAGAAATCCTCAACGGGATCTCTGTCCTCTTGCCCGGATGCATCAAGTACATGAAGTAACAACTTAGTTCTCTCCACATGCCTTAAAAACTCGAGTCCTAAACCGGCTCCCTCAGAGGCACCCTCTATAAGGCCCGGTATATCTGCAAGAACATAGCTGTGTCCTTCTCCTATACTAACAACTCCTAAATTTGGTTTTAGGGTTGTAAAGTGGTAGTTTGCAATTTTGGGCTTAGCGCTTGTTATAGAAGCAAGTATTGTCGATTTACCTACATTAGGAAAACCAACTAAACCAACATCGGCAAGAAGCTTTAGCTCAAGAATTATATCTCTTTCTTCACCTTTTGTTCCCGGCTCTGCAAACCTAGGAGTACGTCTTATGGAATTTTTAAATCGCGTGTTTCCTTTTCCGCCTCTTCCACCTCTTGCAACAACAAACTGTTGTCCATGAGTTTTTAAATCAGCTAATATAATATCTGTTTCTTCATCTTTAACTAAGGTGCCTGTTGGTACCTTTAATACAAGGTCCTTACCATCAGAACCGTATTGTTTTTTTCCTCTACCGTCTTCGCCGCTTTCCGCTTGATAATGTCTTTTATATCTAAAATCCATCAATGTTCTAAGCCCTTCATCAGCTACTAAAATTATGCTACCCCCGTCTCCGCCGTCTCCGCCGGCAGGACCGCCCATGGGTTCATATTTTTCACGTCTGAATGCAACACTTCCGTTACCGCCTTTGCCGGCCTTAACACTGATTTTTGCTATGTCTACAAACATATTCTCCTAGCCTTTCTAATTGGGGACATTCCCTTACACGCAAGGGCTAACCCTTTTCTAAGGATGTGTCCCCATACCTTAAATACAGAAACACCTACCATTAAGGTAGGTGTTTTTTTGTATTATGCTTCTAATTCACAAGGATATACACTAACTTGCTTTCTTTGCTTGTCTTTTCTTTCGAACTTAACTTTTCCGTCAACTTTAGCAAACAATGTATCATCACTTCCGATACCTACATTCAATCCCGGATGAAGTTTAGTTCCTCTTTGTCTAACAAGAATATTTCCTGCTAAAACAAATTGACCGTCAGTTCTTTTAACTCCCAATCTTTTAGAATTGCTGTCACGACCGTTTTTAGAGCTACCAACACCTTTTTTATGTGCGAATAACTGTAAGTTTAATTTTAAAAACATGTTTACACCTCCTCAAATTTAAGTGTAATATATTGACTGTAATCTTCCAGTAATAATTCTATACCTACTATAAAACTCCTGTATATTACATCAGTTTTATCATTGTTCTTAAGTGTTTTCACACTCATTAACCCTATGTCTTCATCAACCTCGTAGCTTATGTCTTCCGGCTCAATGCCTGCCACTAAGTTAATTGAGTTAAGAACTGTATATGATAAAATGGAAACTGCTGCACATACTATGTCCATTCCTTCTTCAGCGTATCCTGAATGTCCTTCAAATATAAAACCTCTTATTTCTTCCTTGGTTCTATATACAGAAACTGTAATCATAATTATCCAACTATTTTCTCAATTTTAATTTGAGTATATGGTTGACGATGACCTTGTTTTTTTCTGTAGTCTTTTTTAGCTTTATATTTGAAAATTATTATTTTCTTAGCTTTTCCTTGGTTTTCAACCAGTCCTTCAACTACCGCTCCGTCAACATATGGTTTCCCAACGTTTAATTTTCCTTCTTCAGCAACAAGTAAAACTTTATCAAATTTTACTGTTTCTCCATCAGCTATGTCAAGTTTTTCAACTCTTATAACATCGCCTTCTTGAACTCTATATTGTTTTCCACCAGTTTCGATGATTGCGTACATTTAAACTACCTCCTCTTCCCCATGCTCGCCATTGCAGGTACTTTAAGTTTTAACCTGATCCGTGCGGCTCTTGCAAATATAGATTTTAACAAATAATACTGCGTTTGTCAACTATTTTTACTATTTCACATACATACTAATATAATTTAATTTGCCTGTCCTGTCAACAATTATTTCATCTGTAAGGATTTTTTTATCCTTTGTAATATATATTTTAATATTATATTTTTGTTCTAATTTATTTATTATATCCATGCATTCATTAAGTACTTTATAATAAAGCATGGAACCTGTTTTCAAAATAATTGCTTCAGAGGTTGTATTTTTCTTAACTCTTTTTATTATACTTTCAAGTTTTAAAAAAATATAAACCTTTGAACTTGTTCTGCCACTTCCATTACAATGCTCACACTCTTCTGTAATTAAATTAAAAAAATTATCTTTTTCCTTTTTTCTTGTTAATTCCATTAAGTTAAGTTTTGTCATACCGATGACATTTGTTTTAATTTTATCATCCTTGAATATTGTCTTTGCCTTATTGACTATTAAATTAACATTATCCTTATTCTTAACATCGATAAAATCAATTATGATTATTCCATTTATATTTCTTAAATTAATCTGCCTTTTAATTTCATCCAAAGCATGTAAGTTTATTTTGAGTGCAGTATCCTCAATGCTGTCACTCCCAACAAAGCTGCCGCTGTTAACATCTATTACTGTCAATGCCTCTGTAACATCAATGAAAATTGAGCCGCCGTTATCAAGATCAACTTTCCTTTCAAAGAGCATGCTAATTTGTTTTACAACATTGTATTTGTCAAAGGAATTGTCTGTTTCTATAATCTTAATGTCATTTAATTCAGAATAACCCATTAAAAGTTCTGCTATTTTTTCTTTTGTTTCTTTATCTTCTACATATATTTCTTTTACCGAAGTATCTATAAAATCATAAAACAGCTTATCAATGAGAGAGTTGTTTTGATATAGCAGCTTCGGCGCATATGAATAATTATATTTTTGTTCTAACTTTTTAAAAACCGATGAAAGCATGTTGTATTCTTGCTGTATATCTTCCTTCGAACAACCCTTTGAAAAAGTCCTCATAATCATACCGTTTCCTTCTGTCATGATTTCTTTTCCTACTTGCTCAAGACGCATTCTTTCATCTATATTCTTGACTTTCTTTGAAATATTTACTTCTATACTTTTAGGGATAAAGGCAATATACTTTCCTGTTAAAGATATATCAGTAGTAACTGAAATGTTTTTTTCGCCTATGGGCTCCCTAACTATTTGCAAAAGGAGTTCATCACCTTTTTTTAAAACTTTATTTATATTGTCAACATCTCTTTTTTTAATGTTTTTTTCTTTTAAAAATTTATCAGAAAGCAGGTCATCTAAAAATAAATAAGCATTCTTTTCAAGTCCAATATCTATAAAAGCTGCATGCATACCGGGAAGAATGTTCATAACCCTACCCTTATAGATGTTGCCTATAACACTTTTGTTATCTTTTTCTTCATGAATATAATCAATCAGCTTACCATCCTCTAAAATAGCAACCTGGTCAAAAAATACTGAACTGTTAATTAAAACACTTTTCATGTAGTTCTCCTGTTGATACAAATTTCAAAAATAAGATGAATAAGCTTCATCTTATTTTTGATTTGTTTATATTTTACTTATAAATATCTTTTCTGTGACCTATTTCTATTATGATTATTTTAATTTCACAATCATCTATTTCTGCAATTATTCTGTAATCTCCAACCCTGTATCTCCAGTATTCTTTTAAATTTCCTTTTAAAGCTTTCCCTGACATTCTTGGTGTAGAAGTACCTTCTAAATTTTTCTTTATATAACCGTATATCATTTTTTGTTGGGCAACATCTATCTTTTTAAGCTGTTTAACCGCGTTTTTTTCAAATATAACTTTATACTTTATCCCCATATCAAGATATCCCATTGTTAGTTTTATAAATCCATAAGATCTTTTACTTCATCAAGAGTATAAAACTCAACATCGCCTTCTTCTGATCTTTTTTCATAATCATGAATAGCTTTAAGGTCAATTTCATCTTCAATTTTTTCTTCTAAAGCATTTTTTAATAAAGTTGATAGTGGGATTCCATATAGCCTTGCATATTCATTAAAAATCTTTTCTTCTTCTTTATTAAACCTCACTGTTATTGTACTCATAATACCACTTCCTTTATCCTTTGACTAATTGTAACACAATGTAGCACAAATGTAAATATTTAATTTTATTTTTATTATTATGTCTTTTTACATCTTATAGCATTCAAGGAATGATAAATGAAGTTTAATAGTACTTTTTTCTTTTAAAAACTTATCGATAATTTCATTATCAAGAAATAATCTTTTTTCTTCATTTTCTGTAATGTTCTCTATAGGATGAAATTCTATGTCATTAATGAAAAGATTATCGCTATACCAACCATCTTTTATAAAATTGAAATGAATTTTACTTGTGTATTCAAAATCTTTAAACAAAAGATTAAACCCAGATTTTTTTAATGTGGTTCTTGTTATGGTAAATCGTAATTTATCCGATAAATACCAAACCCCTTCATATTTATAGACATTTTCTTCTTTAGTTTCAAAAAGATTTTCATCACTTGGATAGTAAATAAATCTACCATTATTTCTGATAACTAATACCCCATAATCGTCATTTTCAATAATAGTATTAATAAATAAATACAAACTCCGTTCGTATGCACCAATGATCCGGCTACTGCACCATATTTATTTGCATATCCATTTTCAAAATAATTATTGATTAAGTTAAAACAATTAACAATTTCTTCATTCCCACAGCTTAGCCGGGATTTTTGTTAATATAATACGCTATGTTAGATATAAATAGTGATATAAGCAAACCAATGGCTTAAACATTAAGAAAAACCATTTAAGCATTATAGACGAGCAATTCATCTATAATGCTTAATATAATGAGATGACAAAGTAACAGAATAGCACTTTACGATTACTTTGCTTGGAAATATATACATCATATTTCTTAAAATCATCTCCATTGAGTGATGTAATTTTAATTTCAAGATTATTAATATCATATGTTCGGAAACATAATTGTTTGTCACCTTTTAAATTCACATCTTTACCAGTTTTTCCGTCTCCAAACTTTGCTTCAAATTGGGTAATACTGTCTCCAACACGAAAGTTAATATTGTTGTCAAATTTAATTACAGTTTCATTAATAGGTATAATAAAATTAGGAGTTTCGTTTTCTTTTCTGACTTTATCAATAGTATCATACGAAGCCCCATTAAAACCAATTAAGACACCTAACTTCTCACAACGAAAAACAGGTTCATAGAAATTTGAGTCATTGAATGATTTTATTAGGTCTGAATCAGAAAGACCTAATGTATCTATTACATTATTATTTTTTGTTGAGAGAATACTGGAGATTTTCTCAACCGAAATAGTGGGACTTTGTGTTTTAGGGGATTGTGAAGTCTCTGTATTTTCAATTTTATTGTCTATAGAAGGATTGTTGGTGTTCGTTGCAACATCAGTGTTAGAGTTTTCTTGGGAATTAATTTTTTTATTACTACAACCAATCATTGTAAATATAGTTATTATTAAAATGATTGATAAAAATTTTCTTTTCATAACATCACTCCTTGTTTTGATATTTGGCATTAGTGTTTATTAAATTATAGAATTTTTATATGATAATAATAACTTTAAATTTAAGTAGAATAGAAACTATACAAAAATAGGCTCTCTTTCTTTATATAGACTAATTCTCGTATCGACAAAGGAAGTGGTGCTATAAATCAATATATTTTTGCTTTTAACTATTTCCTTATCTTCGTTAAAATGCTCTAACCATTTGAACCAATATAAATAATTTACCAGAAATTTTGTTGATACTCCATGAAACTTATACATCCATCCCTTGAACTTACTATGCAAACTATTTATGTGGTTAATATGATAAATACCATTTTTATAATGACCTCTCATTATACGTTTATGGTCTAATTTGTTTAGTGTAAAATAAAAGTGTAACATTGTGCAATCAAAAACTGTAACACTTAAGTGTTCAAAACCATTGTAACACCCCTTCAAAACCATTATCCTTTAGTTTGATGAGAACTGGAGGAGGAAAAGAAAGGGTGTTAACAATGGATGATATTAAGTATATCAAAAGAATGTATGAATGTGAAGGCGTTTCTATAAGGGAAATAATGAGACGCACCGGATATCATTATGAAACAATTAAAAAACATTTGGAGAAGGTTGATTTTAACGAAATACCTAAGCCACCTAAAGAGTTACCATCATTATTAGATCCTTTAAAGTCAATAATTGATGAATGGCTAATAGAAGATTTGAAGGCTCCACATAAACAAAGACATACTGCAACACATGTTTATGACCGATTAAAGAAAGAATATCCTGAAGTTTTACATGTAAAACTTCGCACCGTTCAATATTATGTGTCTAAAAAACGTAAAGAGATATTTGAACAACAGCAAAGGGCGTATCTCCCACTTTATCATCCACCTGGAGAAGCTCAGGTTGATTTCGGGCATTTTTCATATTACGATAATGCAAAAGTAATGCATGATGCATTAAAACTGACTATGTCATTTCCATATAGCAATGCAGCATATTGCCAGGTTTTTCATGGAGAAAATCAGGAATGCTTGCTGCAAGGAATTAAAAATATTATCGAACATATGGGAAAAGTACCATATCGAATGGTCTTTGATAATCTTTCAACAGCGGTCGCACATATTGGAAAAGGTCATGACAGAACTTTAACTGATACATTTTCAAGATTCATTACACATTACGGCATAGAAGCTTTCTTTTGTAATGGTGCAGCTGGTTGGGAAAAAGGTAATGTTGAAAACAAAGTAGGTTATGAGCGAAGAAACTTCTTCGTACCTGTTCCGATCATTCTTGACTTTAATCAATTCAATAAAAGATTATTTGAATTATCAGAAGAAGACAATATTCGTATACATTATGTAAAAAATGAAACGCATAAGTCCCTTTTCGAAGAGGACAAGCAAACAATGCTTTCATTAAATCCAGTTTCATTTGAAGTATGCAGGTTTGAAAGTAGAATTTCAGATAAATATGGTAAAGTTGCTTTTGATGGGAATTATTATTCTTCATCACCTAAGTTTGCTAAAGAATCAATTTATGTAAAAGTAACCAGTGATACTGTAACCATTATGGATACAAGATATCAAACAATTGTTGAACTTTACTAAAACTTTTAAAAAGGCTATCCAAATTAGATTTACTTATATGTGATGAATGGGGATATATTCCTTTTGATGCAGAGGGCTCACAACTATTATTTCAAGTAATTGCAGACTGCTATGAAAAACGCAGCCTAATTATTACAACTAACATAGAATTCAGTAAATGGAACGGTATTTTTTATGATGATCAGTTAACTGCTGCGCTAATTGATAGATTAGTTCACCATAGCCATTTAGTTGTATTTGACCGTGATAGCTGGAGGTTTGAACATTCCTTAATGAAAGAAAATTAGTAATTAAATATATAGAAGGGGTGTTACACTTTTGCATTGCATTTTGTTACAATTTGCTATTGCAAAAAACATCTAATTTAAAGTCTTTTGCAAACTGAATATAACTTTTATGGCTATCAGTACAAATTATAGAATTGTTGTCTATATGAGTATTATATAGCCTTTCAAGGTCGTTATAACCCATTCTGCCTTTACATAACATCTCCATAATTATATTTCCATTTCTATCAATTGCAGTTGCTACACATACTTGTTCATTGCTTATACCTCGTTTTTTTACTTGCTTTCCTCTCTTACGAGCAGGGCGTGGTAAGGTAAATCCACTTTTTTTGTGATTCCCTTTAAAACTTTCGGCTACAAATGTTTCATCCATTTCTACTACACCATCAACATCCCATATACCCATGTAATTTCTAATACAATCAAGTATTTTATGCCTCATATAAAAAGAAGTTTTTACACATACTTCAATAATCCTTGCACTCTTTCGGATAGAATAACCGAGAACCATACATTTAGCATATTCTATCCATTTTTCTAAAGGCAGTTTTTTGCTTGATAAAGCAGATTTTGTTAGGTCATTAAAAGTCCTATTACATGATTTGCATTTATATCTTTGTTTTCCATTTAATTTACCATTCTTAACAATATTATCAGAAGCACAGTGAGGACAAACTTCTCCTTTTGAAAATCTTGTTTCTCTAAATTCTTTGGGAAGATTGCGAGAGAGTGAATTGAGGGACATAATTTCCCCAATGTAATTAAATAAATCTTGAAGTTCAAAATCTGATAAAGCCTTAATATCCAATTTAAGAGTGCTTACACTTGACATAAAGTACACCTCGCTAAACATATGTTCTTATTTATATTATAGCACATTTTAGCGAAGTGTATACATATCACCATTATTATCTAACATAGCGATATAATAAAATACGTCTTGTGCAATATAAGACGTATTTTATATATAAATTGTTCCTTGTTAATGAAGATTTTCCCATATTTATCTATTCTATTACACAACTATCGTTCCTAAAATATCGGTTTCTTGTTTTCGTCTAATGTTTCTACTTTTAATATTGTGTAGTAACCTATATTAAAGTCATTATCAGAAATTATTTTTATTAAATCGTCTGCTTTCATGCTACCGGTTTCTGCTGTTTTAAAGGTTGCTTCTATTACTGTCTTGCCCGGTTTTTCATTTGCATTAAGGTATGTGATAAAATCTTTTGTATTGTATTCCTTTGTTACTAATTTGTTTTTCTTGTTTTTTTTCTGTTTACTAAACACAATACCTGTTTCAGTAATTTCATTTAATAAGCTTTTAAGCTTATTCATATCAACATCATTAAATTCAATATTAAATAAATATTCTGTATATGAGCTTCTTGCCATTAATGAACGGCTATCGTCCGAATACTCTGCGTTTAATACCTGCATTTCTTTAGGCATCACAGCATTCATTTTATTTACAAAATCATCTGGCGTGATATCTTCATTTAATTCTATATCAAAATATTCACCTATGCTTTCTATGCCTAATGATAAAGGAAATCCAAAGGATGTTCTCATATGAGGGTTAAATCCCTCTGAATACTTTGCATCTATTCCTGCTCTTTTAACAGCCCTTTGAATAAATCTTAAAACATCTAAGTGTGATATATATTTTAAATTTCCAAGCTTTGTATATTTAACGATTAATGACATGAGGGCAAGCACCTCCTATTAATTTATGGTTAACACCGCAGTTATAGCACTGTTGCCTACAGTCGCCTGTGGTTAAACTTTCCATCGCCTTATTGTATTCACTGATTAGGAACTTTTTAGTAACTCCCGTATCTATAAAATCCCATGGTAAAACTTCTGATAACTCTCTTTGTCTTTTAGCAAAGAAATCAGGATCTGTATTTGTTTCTTCAAAAGCTTCCATCCATTTATTAAAATCAAACACATCGTACCATCCGTCAAATCGACATCCTTTTTCAAAAGCTTTTATAAGTGCTTTAGAAAGACGTCTGTCCCCCCTTGCAAACACAGCTTCTAAGTAGCTGAGTTTTGGTTCATGATAACTGAATGAAACCTTTTTATCTTTTATCTCTCTTTGCAATGATTTCGCTTTGTCATAAAATTCATCCATACTGTCCTGTTTTACCCATTGAAACGGTGTGAATGGTTTTGGTACAAAACATGAGGCACTGGCATTTATCTTTAGGTTGCCTTTAATTTCTTCTTTAGGTCTTTGGAAAAATTTATCCTTAACCTTATATGCAAGTTCTTTTATCCCCATAACATCTTCCATAGTTTCTCCCGGAAGACCAATCATAAAATACAATTTAACAGTAGACCAACCTAAATTAAAGGCAGTTTCCACAGGTCCCAATATTTGTTCTTCAGTGAGATTTTTATTTATAACATCCCTCATCCTTTGAGTTCCTGCTTCTGGGGCAAATGTAAGTCCGGACTTTCGAACCTCCTGCAATCTTTCTATAATATCAAAAGTCATGGAGTCAAGTCGAAGAGACGGCAATGATATGCTTATATTTTTATTTTCATATTTATCTAACAATTGTAATGTTAAGTCAGGCAGGCATGAATAATCACCGGAGCTTAAAGAAGTAAGAGATATCTCATCATGTCCGGTTGAATTAATTAATTTTTCAACTTGAGAAATAAGAGTATTGGGTGTTTTCTCCCTAACAGGTCTATATACCATTCCCGCCTGGCAGAAACGGCATCCCCTTGTGCATCCTCTGAATACCTCTAATACAACTCTGTCATGAACAACATCAATGTATGGTAATATGCTTTTCTCAGGATAAAAGCTTTTGTCTAAATCCCTTATTATTCTTTTTGTGATTATTTCTTTTGCATTTTCATTTAGTACTTTTCTTTCCTTAATAGTACCGTCATCGTTATATATTTCTTCATAAAACTGAGGAACATATATACCGTCTATCTGTGCAGCTTTTTCTAAAAACGAAAGCTTATTAAAGCCATTTTTCTTTTCGATTTCATAAAGCTCCATTAACTCAAGTATCAGTTCCTCTGATTCACCGATTGTAAATAAGTCTACTACTTCATACAATGGCTCCGGATTGTATGCGCATGGACCTCCGGCTATTACAATTGGCAATTCATTGGCCCTGTCCTTTGATCTTAGTGGAATATTTGCCAAGCTAAGCATATTTAGTACATTTGTGTAGCTCATTTCATATTGGAGTGTAAAACCAACAAAGTCAAATTCCTTTAACTCATCCTTGCTTTCCAAGCCATACAAAGGTATGTTGTTTTTTCTTAATATTTCTTCCATATCGGTCCAAGGAGCAAAAACTCTTTCACACCATATGTTATTTTTACTGTTTAATAAATGATACAATATATGAAGACCTGTATGAGACATACCCACTTCATATACATCAGGGAATGCAAATGCAAATCTTATATTAACATCTTCCTTATTTTTTATGACGGAGTTAAGCTCGCTACCAACATATCTTGCGGGTTTTTCAACTTTTAATAATTCCCTGTCAAGTTTTTTAAAATCTATCATTGTAATTCCTTTCTATTTAAACTATTCTAAAATTCAAAGCTGTTCGTAAATTCTAAGATATTCTAACATAATCAATTTAAATTGACAACTTATAATTAAATTATATAATAATAGTGTATAAAACACTTAGGAGGCATTATGAATTATCAAGAAGCAATTGATTTTATTCATTCTACATATAAATTCGGTTCAAAATTAGGATTGACAAATATAAAAAAATTAACAGAGCTTTTAGGAAATCCGCAGGATTCATATAAAATCATACATATAGCCGGAACAAACGGCAAGGGCTCCACAAGCAACATGATACACGATGTATTGATGACGGCAGGTTACAAGACAGGATTATTTATAAGCCCTTATTTAGAGGAATTTACTGAAAGAATTCAAATAAACAAAGTACATATCGATAAGGATTCATTAGCAAGAATTACTTCATTGGTAAAAGAAAAAATTCAGATAATGCTTGAAGAAGGTTACAATCACCCTACCGAATTTGAAGTTGTAACTGCCATTGGCTTTAAATACTTTCAAGAACAACAGATTGACTTTTTAGTACTTGAAGTAGGTTTAGGGGGCAGATTTGATGCCACCAATGCAGTAACAAATACATTAGTTTCAGTGATTACATCCATCAGCTACGACCATATGGAGTACTTAGGCGATACATTAGAGAAAATTGCATATGAAAAAGCAGGTATCATAAAAGAAAATTCAAATGTTGTAATTTATCCCCAAGAAGATAATATTGTAAATACAATAGTTGATATTGCAAAGTCAAGAAATTCTAATTATTATTTGACAAATAAAAATAACATTAAAAAAACAGATGGTAATCTTACCGGACAATGGTTTAAATATTTAAAAAACGATGTGTTTAATTTGCCTGAAATTAAAATAAGCTTTTTAGGAGAGCATCAGCTTTATAATACATTGACTGCACTTAGAACTCTTGAAATAGTAAAATTATCAGGTTATAACATAACAGAAGAAAATATATTAGAAGGTTTAAGAAGTTGCAGATTTGCAGGAAGATTTGAAATATTACACGAAAATCCCGTCATAGTACTTGACGGTGGTCACAACATAAATGGAATTGAATATTTTTCTAAAGCAGTGAAGGAATATTTCAAGGATAATAAAATTACACTGTTCTTTGGCATGTTAAGAGATAAAAATCCGGAAGATGTTTTAAGATTTATAGTTCCTCTTTGCAAGGAAATATACACATTGACTCCAAATAATCCAAGAGCAATGAAATCATCTGATTTAGCTGATTTAATTGAAAAGCATTATGATATAAATGTAACTGCTTTAGATAATTATGAGAATATTATAAAAATAGTTAAAAGCATTGACAAAAGTGAATATATTGCCTTTGTCGGTTCATTGTATATGATTGGTGATGTTAGGACGTTATTAAGAAAGGAATACCTAAATATTTAGGTATTCCTTTTGTAACGAACATATTCCAAGTGAAATTCAAAATGTCTTTATTTTATTTCTCTACCATTATAATATTTGGAATCCATCTCCCTACATCATATCTGATTGCAGGTATTGTCACCGGATGATTGTTATAGTACATTATTGAACTTGCTCCGCCATCTAAATTACATGCCTGGACAGCACCGTATCTCCCAAGAATTTCCGCGCATTCTCCGACCGTCGTACCAATACTGTGGTTCAATTGTCTTCCATCAATAACCAGCATTAATACATCCTGATTTGCCTTCTGGCCTATAGCCGTCCTCGGCTGGATACCCCATCCTGAAGAACCTTCCACCTGTTTTACTCCGTCAATTATCAAAGCAGGCATAAACTCCACAGCATCTCTTAATTTATTATCGGCAGCATTTCTTTTTACTGACATCCAGTTATTATAATCTAAGCCCACTGTAAACCAATTTCCGCCAACAGAAGCATTTATAATTTTTCCATGTTGAATTATTGCCCCAATCGGTTGTCCTCCGTCTCCGTTGCCGTCGTAGTCAACAAAGCCGCTGGCATTTATGGAAAGTATGGCATTGTTATATTTGGATAATTCATCAATTTGACTGCCTTCTCCATTTATGTTTTCTTTCAATCCTTCCGCCATTCCTACTCTAACCTTGCCGGCATCTTTAGCAATAGCCAGTCTACCGTTATAACCTTCACCTTTTACTTCCAATATAAGAATTTTGTTTTTAGCATCTATTGCTACAACATTGTCTCCCTGATTTGTAATTATTCCGGTTTTCGCATTACCGACTTTGCTTTGATCGATTTGTATATTTTCATATCCGTCTTTTAATGCTTCTGGATTATTCTCTGCATATTTATCAAAGCTCTCCATGTCTATTTCATCAAATTCCGCGACAAACCAGTCTCTTCCTCTTAAATGGAACAAATTCTTGACTTTATTAATAAATGAATTTCCGTTTCCTTTTTTTATGTCTGCATTGTCTCTTTGGCTTATTGCCTCATCTATAACAGATTTCGGGATAAACTTGGTAGCAAGCCATTGGTGAGACATGGTTGACATAGCGGTTTCAATATATAGTTCCCTATATTTAGCAATAAACGGAATATTGGAGTATATTGCAACCAAGTATAACAAAACAGCTGTTGATAAAAACACCGCCATAAATTGCATTATATTTTTTCTTTTATTTTTTTCTTTCATAATTTATTCTATCAATTTTTCACTTTCATTTTATTTATATAATATTTATATCAAATTGGCCTTAAAATTTCCTTAAAGGAGATATTTCCTTATATTTAGACGTAAAAAAAGTTGATAAGGTTCATTAATCATTACCAACTGCTTTATTCATGTATTAGGGAAGCAACTACCCAGTTCGGGACGGTTAAATATTTTTTATATAAAAAAGAGATTAAGTATAAAAAGAAACCTAATCTCTATAAATATCTTTATTTTACTAAATTCAAGACACTGTTCATAAAGCTGTCAAAGTTTGTTGTTAATATATAATTTAAAAACATTACTTCGCCGATATTATTCTCATTAACTAAATCAATTATACTTTCTTTATAATGTCGTGGGTCAACTACATATATTTCGCTGTAATGCGGTGTTAAAAACGGAATAAAGGCATTACCGTAGGAATCCTTTATAACCATGATTTTTCTATCTGTTTTAACATTTGTCTTGATAACTCCAAGAGGGAAATCCCCACCTAAAAAAATCCCGTACTTTTGATCCAAATCAGCATATGACTTAGTTATTACTTTACCGTTATATGATTTTTTCTCACCTGTGTTTTTATCATAGTAAAAAACTTTCATGTCAGTTTTAACCGGCGGATTATAATAAATTACATTGTCCGGGTTATTGTTTACCTTTTCGGAAGGATTAACAGTTGATATATGACCTAAAAATCCCGGTGCTTCACCTTTTTTATAATCATCTAATGACACAACATCTTGTCCCGCCAGCTTAGCAAATGCAGTATATGCATAGTAAGCACCAAGAGATGTCCAGTGATGGTCGGTTCTGTAATAAACATATTCGTCTATATGTTCCTTTATAGGTGTATAAGCATCAACGGATATTATATTGTTTGTAAAATTGCTATTAACAAATTTAATCGCATCCTGCTGCGAATCAGATAAATTTTTATATTTATCATTGTTCAAGAACTCAATTTGGATAGGTGAAAGTAAAGAATATACCTTCACATCTTTGCCTAATTTATCACTCACAGTGTTAATCATATCTGCATACAGCTTGGCTTTATCTTCTTTAAATTTATAAAGTTCCATAACTGTATCGTTTAAAATTAATAAATTACCCTTTGTGCTTCCGGTTGTATTATTGTCAGAAGGTTTCTCTTCTTTTTCGGAATCTTCATTTCCTCCAACATTTTGACCGTCAAAATCAACCAAAAATACTTCTTCATCTCTTTTTATGCCTTTTAGAGCTGTTATATCTTTGCTTATTTTAACTAACTTTTCTCTGTCAAAAAAGTGATCAGCAAAAAAACTTTCAAAATCCCTGAAATACTTCCCGGATAAAAGATCATCCATGCTAAAAACCGGCCTTTGCGCCAATGTCCTGTTTTCAACCTCAGAAACTGTTTTGTCCTTAGGAGCTAACATGTTTAAAACAGCAATAATATATATTAAAGAAATAAATATAAAAATATTAAGAAACGATAATTGATTTTTATTGTTCATGTTGCACCTCTAAAATCTAAAGTATAAAAACGGGTTATAAGTTTGCCCGACCAACAATATAGTGCTTATTATTAAAATAACGGCATTAAATACCACAATTGTAATTTTTGACGGTTTATAATCGTTAATTACTATCAAATCATTTAATTTTTCAAATATGTTTTTAAATACAGGCGTACTTAAACATGCCGCAAATATTAAGAATATAACATTATTGAAAAATTCAACTTCAAACTTAATATCATATAAAGGATTATTACCAAAGCCAAACAGTATTTTGATAAACTCAATTCCTTTTGTAATATCAATAAAATAGAAAAATACCCAACCGATTATAACTATCAGCATCAAATACACATGGGACAATAATGCAGGGATTTTATCCAACACTTTAGATAAGAATTTTCTTTCTAACAATAAGAAAACACCGTAATATAAGCCCCATATTATGAAGTTCCAGCTGGCTCCATGCCAAAATCCTGTAAGCATCCATACTATCATTACGTTGCGAACAAAGTTTTTTCTGTTGCCTCCAAGAGGAATATATACATAATCTCTAAAGAATGAACTTAAAGAAATATGCCATCTTCTCCAGAAATCTTGTACACTTTTTGCTATATACGGATAGTTGAAGTTTTCCTTATAAGTAAATCCAAACATTCTTCCTAAGCCAATAGCCATATCCGAATAACCGGAAAAATCAAAATAAATTTGAATTGTATACATTATTATACCGAGCCAAGCACCTAAAACTGAAAGTTCTTTCAAATTGCTGTCCAAAAATACGGTTGCAACCTTTCCTGCCGTGTTGGCTATAATAACCTTCTTTAATAATCCGATTATGAATCTGTTTATACCATAACTAAAATTGCTTGGTGTTATAACCCGATTATCTATTTCGTTAGCAACATCGATATATCTTACTATAGGTCCTGCTATCAATTGATGATACAGTGACATATACAGTAAAAGCTTATAAAATTTCTTCTGAGCAGGTACGTCTTGTCTATAAACATCTATAACATAAGATATTATTTGAAATGTATAAAACGAAATTCCGATTGGTAATCCGATTGAGCTGAGACCAATATTTGTATTTAAAACAAAATTGATATTATTGACAAAGAAGTTATAATATTTAAATATTCCAATCATTGATAAGTCGATTATAATAGCTGCATACAGAGCAAGCTTACTCTTAAATGTACCTTTATACTTGTCTATTATCAATGCAAAAGAATAATTGATGATACCGCTTAATAATAATGCAAATATAAAAAACGGTTCACCCCATGCATAAAAGAACAAAGAAAAACCCAACAGAATGATATTTCTGTAGGTATTATTTTTGCTGATAAAATAAAAAATTAAATTTATTGGAAAAAATAAATATAAAAATACTAAACTCGAAAATACCATTATTTGATCATTACCTCCATTTTACTGCATAAAACTTGTCTACTTAATATAACATTTGTATCTTAATAATTCAATAGAAATAATTTGGGAAGAAGACGAATGAAGCGTGTGACGGTCCTCCTTAACGCAGTGAAGGATCTCAGCTTTAAGATAGTAGATTCTTCGATTACGGCGAATAACAAAGTAATCAACAAAAAAAGACTTGTTTCTAAACAAATCTTTTTTATATGTAAATTTAAAAATCTATAAGCCCTAAGCTTATTTTCAAGCAATCATCTACCTCACCCATTAGGTTTGTATCAAACCGTCCTATTTTCTCCTTCAGTCGTTTTTTATCAATAGTACGGATTTGCTCTAAAAGCACAACTGAATCCTTTGGTAAACTGAAGTCCTCTGAACTTATTTCTATATGAGTAGGCAACTTTGCCTTATTAATCTGTGATGTAATTGCAGATACAATAACTGTAGGGCTATATCTGTTTCCAATGTCGTTTTGTACTACTAAAACCGGTCTTACGCCTCCCTGTTCTGAACCAATAACCGGGCTTAAGTCGGCATAGTAAACATCTCCCCTTTTTACTATCAAACTATTCACTTCCCAATAATTTTGTTTCGTAGCTTAAAAAATCTTCATAATCTCCTTCAGAGTATTCTTCTGTAATGCTTTTATTGATGTTGCTCATTTCCAAATATCCGGCCTTCATTTTGTTTCTGATTTCTAATTTTCTTTTTTCAATTAAATAATATCTAATAGATTTTCTTATGAAATCACTTCTATTAGTTCCCTCTTCTTTAACTGCATTATCCAATTCCCTCAGTAAGTTTTCAGGGATTGAAATTAATATTTTTTTATTGTCAGCCAAATCACACACCTCGATTACTCAAACTCAGTTCATTTAAACATATCTTATGTAATTTTAACACAATAATTATAATAGTTGTATGGTAAGTTTTGTATTAACTGAGAAAATTATTTTTCTTCTATGTTTATTTTTCCATAGAGAATAGTTTTTACCAAATTATCATTTTTATAAATAAATATTGAATATGGAAGCAGGTTTTCTTTGCTAAAGTTCAAAACATGCTTATAAGTACCATCAAAGTAAATCAATTCTTCCGGCATTACATCAAAAGACCTGTCAAATTTCTTTAAGTCAAAATCATAAATCAATGAATCTGTTATGTTAAAATTCTCAATCACTACACTGCTTTCAGGAAATTTATCATTGTTTAAAACACATCTGTTGCCTGACAAAAAAGCTGAATTCCATGATTCTTTTCCTGAATCAATTTTAAAACTGTAATTTGTATCCCTGCAAATAATACTAACCTTATAAGCATTTTCACTGTTTTCCGTATACACCTTCATAACAGCTTCTCCTGTATAATTAACAGGAATCATGAAGGGGTTATCACTTACCTTAGAACACCCACAAACAGTTATCACAAATAAAATTAAGCATACTATTTTTAACTTCATATAATTAACCTGCTCCCATTTTTCAATAAGGGCTATGCCCGTTATATAATAGATATATGATGGGATATAAAGAAATATGCTTATTCCGCTACACAAAAAGCTATTGCTAATTCTGAAGTGTGAGAAATAGATACACATATATTGCTTATATTCAATTTTTCTGCTAACTTTAATGAATTATTCAATAAATTCACATAAGGCTTATCTAATTCATCCTTTAGTATTTCAATATCGCATGGACCAAAGTTTGAAAAGCCGGTACCTAAAGCTTTAGACACTGCTTCCTTTGCTGCAAACATTCCTGCAGCTGTTTGAGGATTAAATTTCCTCTTTATTAAATATTCAACTTCATTTGCAGAATATATTTTATTAATAAATGTTTCATACTGCAAATTCTTTTTAATTCTATCAACTTCTGTTATATCAGTTCCTACACCTTTTATCATATTAACCTCTTAAGAAAAAATGAATTGACAAAGAGCTTTCATTATATAATAATTATAGTATATGAACAAAAGTAATACAATTCTTATTTAAACAAAGGAGCATATATGAGTAACGTTAAAGTGGTCTCTCATCCGTTGATTCAACACAAGCTGACAATGTTAAGAGACAAGAATACATCCTCTAAGGATTTCAGAGAACTGGTTAGAGAAATTGCCATGCTTATGGCTTATGAAGTTACAAGAAACTTACCGGTTAAAGATATTGAAATTGAAACACCCATTGCTAAAACTGTCGGTAAAGCATTATCAGGAGAAGATATAGCAATAGTACCTGTTTTAAGAGCAGGTCTCGGTATGGTAGACGGAATGCTTGATTTAATACCTAATGCTAAAATTGGTCACATAGGCCTCTACAGAAATGAAGAAACATTGCAGCCGGTGGAATATTACTGCAAGCTTCCAAGTGATATAGGAAACAGAATAGTAATAATTACTGAACCGATGCTTTCCACAGGCGGTTCAATGATTGGGGCTATATCACTTTTAAAAAAACACGGTGCTAAAAAAATAAAATCAATCCACTTGGTATGTGCTCCCGAAGGACTTGAAAAAGTTACAAACGCTCATCCTGATGTAGAAATATATACCGCGGCAATTGACGAAAAATTTAATGAAATCGGTTATATAGTACCGGGATTGGGAGATGCCGGAGACAGATTGTTTGGTACAAAATAAACAAATTTGGTCATTCTGAAGGCAGTGAAGAATCTTATATTCAAGCAGTGAGATTCTTCGGGCCGATACCATCAGAATGACAAGATATTCAGTTAACATTTTGAACGTGAAATATTCACGTTCATTTTATTGTAAGGTAATTATGAACAGTTTTACAAAAAACCTATAACGAGTGATTACTTAAATAAGGCAATAATTGTTTATTCGCTATATTTTACACCTAAGATGTTTTCTTATTTGTTTATATGCGGTATACTAAGAGCAGGCGGGGATACAAAATTCTGCATGATTGTAGATATAATTTCAATATGGTTCATTGGAGTTCCGCTATCATTTATTTCGGTACTTTTGTTTAAATTACCTATACATTATGTACTTGCCATAGTATTCAGCGAAGAATTAATTAAAGCAATTGTAGTAATAAAAAGATACAGAAGCAAAAAATGGCTTAACAATTTAATAATGGATTAACAGGAGGAGCTATGAAACACATTTTTATAATTAATCCGGTAGCGGGCAAAGGTAAGCTTCAAGAGAAGATAGAAAAAGCAATACACAATGAGCTAATGGGAAAAAGTATAGATTATGAAGTGTATTTCACTAAATATAAGGGAGATATAAAGAGATTCATTACAAATAAAACCTTGGCTAATGATGAAATTGTATTTTATGCTTGTGGTGGCGACGGTACCCTTCACGAAGTTGTTAATGCATGCGTAGGTCATAAAAATGCATATGTAGGAGTCATACCCTGCGGTTCGGGTAATGATTTTATTAAGAACTTTAACAATTATGATTACTTTCATAATGTAAACTACCAAATTAACGGCGAAAAGGTATATTTAGATTTAATAAAAGTAAAGGAAGAATATGCTGTTTCTGTATGCAATATTGGCTTTGATGCTGATGCAGCATTCAGTATGCATATGTTTAAAAAAATTCCTTTTATAACCGGCTCAGGTTGTTATATAATGTCCGTACTTTATAACTTGTCAAAAAAATTAGGAAAAAACGTAGAAGTAATAATTGATAATAGTGAAGTTTTAAAGGGGTCATTTTTACTTGGGGTTGTAGCTAACGGTCACTCTTACGGTGGTGGCTACAAATGTGCCCCCGAAGCTTTAGTAAATGACGGTATAATAGATTTATGCTTCGTAAACAATATATCAAAATTAAAAATATTAAGTTTGATAGGAAGCTATAAGGAAGGAACTCATTTAACCAATGAAAAGCTTAAAAATATTATCACATATAAAAAATGTAAACATGTAAAAATTATAAGCAAAGAACCTATCAATATATGTATAGATGGAGAAAATTATATATATGATGAAGTTGAGTTTGAAATGGTTAAAAACGGGCTAAGATTCTGGATGCCTATGGGCGTGCAAGTACAATCAGGAGTTCCTTCGCTACCGGTGGATGACAAAACAGAGGAGACGATCATATTTAATTAAAATTCAATAATCGTCCCCGAGTCTGGTTACATCGATAATCTTTCGATTAAATTGTTGTTTTTCATAATTGAATTCAATATAACTGTACCCATGAAGGTTACAACAGCTAACTCTCCTATTGCTACATAAATTGCATTCCATATAAACGGAGTGTTAAACATATATGTTAATTCTATGCCTACCAATAAAGCATTTGATATTACAGGCCCTAAGCTTGCAATTATCAGTGCTTTTTTATTATAACCCAACAGCTTTCTTACTGAAACAATGAACATTATTGCTAACAGGGTTGCAAATGAGCCAACCACAATGTCTATAACTCCTAAAGGGCTTGCTAAGTTTGCCAATATACACCCTAATATCAAGCCAAGTCCATATTTTGGTTCTATAAATGCAAACAAAACTAATATTTCCGATATTCTGAACTGTATCTGGTCATAGCTCATCCATGCGAAAGCATAGGTAAAAGCGGCATATACTGCTGCTATAAGAGCGGTACGTGTTATAAATTGAATTTTAATTTTTTCCATTAAAAAAACTCCTTTCGAATAGAATTCTATGGAGCCACAAAAAAACTTGATTTTTTAAGTGGGTGCCAAGAAAAACACTATATATTATATTTATAAAGGGACGGCATTCCGTCCCAATATTTTTATTATCTCTTACTGAACTGTGAAGCTCTTCTTGCTTTTTTCAAACCGTATTTCTTTCTTTCCTTCATTCTTGAATCTCTTGTCAAGAATCCGGCTTTTTTAAGAATTGGTCTTAATTCAGCGTCTACCTGTAAAAGAGCTCTTGATATACCATGTCTGATTGCGCCTGCTTGACCTGTATATCCACCGCCTTTTACGCTTACCAATGCGTCGTATTGACCCATAGTATCAGTAATCATTAACGGTTCTCTAACTAAAACTCTTAAAGTTTCATATTTGATATAATCTTCTAATTCTCTTTTATTTATAAGAATTTTACCTGTACCAGGTACTAATCTTACTCTTGCTATAGCTTTTTTTCTTCTGCCTGTGCCTCTGTATTGAACATCCATTCTATAGTCCTCCTCTCACTAAAACTCGTATACTTGTGGTTTTTGAGCTTGATTGTTGTGCTCAGGACCAGCGTATACTTTAAGTTTCTTTAACATTTTTCTTCCAAGTGAATTTTTTGGAAGCATTCCTTTTACTGCAAGATAAACCGGTTGTGTCGGTTTTTTCTCAAACAAGTCTCTGTAAGGAGTTTCCTTCAATCCGCCCGGATAAAGTGAGTGGTGTCTGTATAATTTTTGATCTAATTTTTTACCTGTCAATACAACTTTTTCAGCGTTAACTATTATTACAAAGTCTCCTGTATCAACGTGTGGTGTATATATTGCTTTATGTTTACCTCTTAATATCTTAGCAACTTCTGTTGCAAGTCTACCTAAAGTTTTTCCTTCGGCATCGATCACATACCATGCCCTTTCAACTTCATTAGGTTTAGCCAAGAAGCTTTTCATCGTGTTTCCTCCTGTATTTCTACTATTAAATTAATTATTAATTATAATATATCGAAAAAACCTAACTCCGGGGCATTGGAATGGTTTTTATCTCAATTTAATCATACCTTAAATATTTTATATTACTTGCATTGTATTGTCAAGCTTTTATTATTTTTTTGTCATAATTTACATTCATTAAAAATAACCCCTGAGCCGGTGCAGTCTGGCCCAACAATGTTCTATCCATATTGATTATTGCATCATCTATACAATTTATTTTCTTTGTACCTTTGCCTATATCTATTAATGTTCCGGTTATTATTCTAACCATATTGTATAAAAATCCGTTTCCGTTAATGAAAAATTTAATTAATTTATTTTCTTGAATCAACTCCGTTTCATAAATTGTCCTGATACTTGTTTTGACATCTGAACCGGAAGCCATAAACCCTTTAAAATCATGAGTCCCTCTTAAAATATTAATTGCTTCCTTCATTTTATCTAAATCTAAATTAACAGGAACAAAGCAAGAGAATCTACTGTAAAAAGGACTCCAAACTCTGTCATTATAAATTTGATACATGTACGTTTTATCGATTGCATCAAATCTTGAATTGAATTCTTCAGAAACATCGACTGAATCAATTATCCTTATATCGCTTGGCAAAATCGAATTCAATGCAATTCCTATTTTCTCTTCAGGTATATTAGTATCAGCAGTAAAATTTGCAACCTGACCTAAAGCATGTACACCACTGTCAGTCCTTCCGGAACCGATTAAATTAACTTTTTGTTTCGTTATTATATATATTGCCTGTTCAATTGTTTCTTGAATTGTAGCCCTGTTTGATTGAGTCTGCCACCCGTGATATTCAGTACCATCATAGCTTATTATAAGCTTTATATTTCTTACCATATTTTAATCATAATTATTGCTGCAAAATATACTATAAAAATACCAGTTGCAACATAATCACCTTTTGATATTTTTAGTTGTCTCATGCGTGTTCTGTTTTCTCCGCCTCTGTAGCATCTTGCCTCCATAGCCATGGCAAGCTCATCAGCTCGTCTGAAAGCACTTATGAAAAGCGGCACTAACAACGGAACTAAGTTTTTCGCCCTGCTCATAATATTTCCGCTCTCAAAATCAGCACCTCTTGATTTTTGTGCCTTCATGATTTTTTCTGTTTCTTCCATCAATGTAGGAATGAAGCGAAGAGCTATAGTCATCATCATGGCAAGCTCGTGTGCCGGCAGTCCAAGACGTTTAAAAGGATTTAGCAAGCTTTCAATGCCATCCGTCAATATGATAGGAGATGTAGTCAAAGTTAAAAGTGACGTTCCCATAATCAATAAAGTAAGGCGAATAGCCATAAAGCCAGCCTGCCTTAATCCTTCTTCGGTTATTTTTATAAAACCAACCTTAAAAATGATTTTACCCGGTGTCATTAATAAATTTATAATAAATGTTATTATTATTATCATTAAAATGGGCTTTAGTCCCTTTATAACAAATTTTAAAGGAACTTTAGACAATTTTATGGCAATGGTTAAAAATAGCGCTACAACTAAATAGGTTATAAAATTTTCAATAAGAAATAAGGATATTATAAAAACAAATGTCATAATTATCTTAACCCTTGGGTCAAGTTCATGAACAGGCGAATCCACAGGGTAATGCTGTCCGATAGTTAAATTTTTAAACATTTTTTTTCCTCACTTCTTTCAATATTTCTTCTTTTGCCTCTTCAACAGTGAGTATATCCGATTTAATATCAAAACCTCTTTTCCTGAGTTCGTTGACAATTTCAGCAACTTGAGGTACTCCAAGTCCAATTTTCAATAACTCTTCTGCTTTGGAGTATATTGCTTTTGGAGTTCCTTCCATATGAATTTTACCCTTATATAAAACAACCACTCTGTTTACTAACTTTGCAATGTCCTCCATGCTGTGGGATACTAAAATTACAGTTACATTAGCTTTTTTATGTAGTGTTTTTATTTTTTCAAATAATTCGTTTCTACCTGCAGGATCTAATCCCGCAGTCGGCTCATCCAAAACCAAATAATCAGGTTTCATTGCCAACACACCTGCAATTGCGACCCTGCGCTTCTGTCCTCCTGACAAGTCAAATGGTGAAGCATCTTTTATTTTATTATAATTAAAGCCAACCAATTCTAAAGATTCTTTTACTCTTTTATCTATTTCATCCTGTGGCAAATTTAAATTCATTGGACCAAATGCAACATCCTTAGCAACAGTTTCTTCAAACAGCTGATATTCAGGATATTGAAAAACCAATCCAACGGTCTGACGCACCTTACTGAGTAGTTTTTTATCTTCACCTACGGTTATGTCATTCACAATTATTTTGCCATCTGTTGGCTTTTCTAATCCGTTAAAAAGCTGAATAAGAGTAGATTTGCCTGAACCGGTGTGACCTATTATGCCAAGAAAGTCACCTTCATTAATCTCAATGTTTATATCGTCTAAAGCCACAGTTCTAAAAGGGGTACCTTCACTGTAAATATATTTTATATTTTCTGCTTTTATTGACATAGCAAATCCACCAATTCCTTTACATCTATTATATCACAGGGAATATTAAGACCTTCCTTTGCAAGTTCCTGAGCAAGCTCTGTAACCTGAGGAACATCTAATCCGAACTTTTTTATTTCATCAATATTTCTGAACACTTCTTTTGGAGTACCGTCTAATTTTATATTGCCCTTATCCATGACAACCACTCTGTCTGCCTGAACAGCTTCATCCATATAATGGGTTATTAACAAAATTGTTTTTCCGTTTTTCTTTAAATTTCTAAGTGTATCCATTACTTCCCTTCTTCCTGAAGGGTCAAGCATTGCTGTCGGTTCATCCAACACTATACAATCAGAATTTAAAGCAAGTATGCCTGCAATTGCAATTCTTTGCTTTTGTCCTCCCGAAAGCATGTGGGGAGGTCTTTTCCTGTATTCATACATGCCAACTGTATTTAATGCCTCATCTACACGCCTTCTGATTTCAGCCGGTTCAACACCCTGATTTTCAGGACCGAATGCGATGTCTTCTTCCACAATGGTTGCTACAAGTTGATTGTCCGGATTTTGAAATACCATACCTGCTGCCTGCCTAATGTCCCAAAGCTTTGAATCGTCAGCAGTATCCATTCCCTTTACATAAATCTTTCCTTCTGTAGGAAGTAATATAGAATTTATAAGCTTAGCGAGTGTAGATTTACCGGAACCGTTGTGACCTATAATGGCAGTAAATTCACCCTTTCTTATATTTAAGTCAACACCATTCAAAGCATAAACATTACTTTCTTTGTCATATTTATATTTAACATTTTCAATTTTTATTATATTTTCAATCATATAGACACCTGCATATTTATTTTCACTGCATTAAATAATAACACTATTCCAATAAATTTACAATAATAAATTCTATAAAATACATGTTTGAATTTTTTAATTAATTTGAAATAAAACGGCTAAATGGTCATTTTTATCGTCTGATCGGTTTTATTATAAATAATAGTGATAATCAACTTTTTTTAAAAGACATATAATACAATATAAATATAACACAATCTTTAAGAAAGGGAAGATGTTTTTGAAAAATAAATGGTGCAAATTTTATAGAAATGATATATGTTTCAATCTCGGGAAAAATATAAATACAGGACGCCTATCTATCACAGTAAGAAACAAAGAAAATGATGAACCGATAACATTTGCCGAGGTCAGTTTATTTCTTTTTAATATAAGAGGTTTTTACGGTGAGGTAGGAGATGGAATCTTAATAGCAAGGCACGTAACAGATGATGAAGGAAGGGTACCGGTAATAGAATTACCGATAATAGATAAAAATGCCTATCCCTTATCACAATATTACATGACAGTCAAACACTTTAGATTTTATCCGGTTAATGTAATGGGTATAGAAATATATACCGATGTAACTACTGAATACACTATTCTATTGACACCACTTACTTCTAAGCACCCGGACTATGAATTTATAATAACACCTATAAGACGATAATTAAAGAGGAGAATCATAAAGTTTTGATTCTTCTCTTTAATTATTGTTTAATAATAACGAAATTTTCCGCTAACAATCTCCAATTCTGAGGGAACGGATATCCCAATGTCCAGTAGCTTAAGCCCCGTACGTTGTTTTCCTTTACAATATTAAACTTTGCAATTGCACTTCTTGCATCATCAAACCAAACCTCATGCATCTTATTTTCTTCATCAACATAATTAAAAAAAGGAGATTGTGATAATTCGTCAAAATGTATTTTGGCTCTGTATTTATATGCCCTGTTCATAGCTTCCTGTATGCTTATTGTAGAAGTCTCATGCCCTTTCACATAAGGAATGACCCAATCCTTAGCATAAATGGGAAAACTGATAAAAATTTTATCTGCAGGTATAACAGATAATACATATTTAAGTACACTTTTAGTTTCATTATCAGGTGAGATAGGTCCCGGCGGTGCTTCAGTTCTTCTTGTAAGAAATGGCATAATTATCACATAGTCCACTATTCTTCCATGTGCCTCATAATCATGAGCTAAGGTGTCACTTTGTTTTTCACTTGCTTTAGGAGCTAAAATAGAAGAAATAAAAAAACCTTCTTGATGCAATCTGCTTGATAATAGCTGCAAAAAGTTATTATATGCCTCTTTATCACTTAGTGAAATATTTTCAAAATATACATTCAACCCCCTATAATTTTTTTCCTTCATGGTCGCAACTATATTTTCAAGCAAAACCTTTTCTGCTTGCATATCATTTAAGATAAAATGCATTATATCCTCATCTACTATATTATAAACAATATTTGATATGGACATCACAGGAATCACATTGTTTAATATGGCAAACTGTATTGCCTGGTCGTCATATATTGATAAAAGCGTACCGTTCTTCTGAACAGAATAGGTTAAAGGAGACAAGTAAGTCAAGTAATCAATAGTATTTCTTAATAATGAAATATCATTAACTCCATTCACATAGGTAAATGCATTAACTTCAATACCTTTTTTTGGTTTTTGAGGTATGATCAATGTTACATTAGGATATAAAATGTTTGGATTCACAATTTTATTAATATACATCATCTCTTGAATAGGTATCTTGAACTTGTTAGCAATACTCCATAATGTATCTCCGTATTTTACGGTGTAAAATAGTCCAGGAGCAGGAATTATGAGCGCCTGGCCTTCTAACAACATATTTGAATTTTTCAGGCTGTTAAGCTCTATAATTGCATATATATCAGCCCCGTAGTAAGCAGCAATTTGCCATAATACTTCCCCTTTTTTAACAACATGTATCAACATAATTCTCTCCTCTGTAATATTATACTGTATTATATTCTTATGAGTATTTATGTTGTATATAAACTGAACTTATAAAAGTTTTTCTATTTCAATACGGGCTTTGCCAATCATTCAACGATATTAATAAAAATATTCTTTTTATTAATACGTTTTTTCATCAGTTTAATGGCGTACATACAAAAAGACAGTTCATCAAGAACTGTCTACCCCCAATTTTATACACGCTTCACTTTCACCAAGCTGATCGATTCAATAATCATTGCCATAGTTGCTGTAATATAAATATAACCAGTTTTATCTCTCATAAAATATAAAACAATAACTGCTAAATTAAAGGTTATAACTATTACCCTGCTTATTATCTTATTTTTTATTTGTTCCTTTTCACTCAAAGGTTTATTATTTGATGCGGAGGGTGCAAGCCAAAAAATCATTAGTGTCGAAAATAGAATTCCAAAAATTAAAATCTCTTCACCAAATGTTCTAAAGTAGGTGTTACTCAATGCTGATATAAAAAATATTATCAGCGTTACAGAAAAACACTCTATATGTGTCTTAGCATGATATCCTCCGGCAAAAATCCTAAGCCCTGAGAAAAAAATTGTAAAAATTATAAGTTCTGCTAGTTTTTTTAATATATATGCTGCTACAGTAAGAATACAAATGTTAATCAATAATGACAATAATACTTCAATACTGTATGCATATATTTCTTTGTCATTATCTGAAGAATTTAGCTTTAAGCTAATTTCTTCAGATAATAATACAGATAACTTATTTATCATTTCTTAACAGGCATTGCGGTACTTTTGGTTGGTTTACCCACAGTATACATGTCGTCCCCATAGTTGTTTGAGCAGTAGCCACTAAAAGCATAGCAATACATGAGAAAAAGGATAAAGTTTTTTTCACTTTTCATCCCTCCTTTTCAAACGTTATAATTATAATACAATAAAGTTGTATAATATTCAACATTTTTCATCAAAATTGTCTAAACGGTTGATATCAACGCCCGAACGGCGAAGCCATATAATTTAACGTTTTAAAAGAATATTCATATAAAAATTCTTTATCTAATTAATTATACGAGTGCATATTTATTAAGCTTTCGTTCAACATTTGAACATTCATTTTAAAAATGTTATCATCACTGATTGTTTCCATAAATCCATGATATTTTTCTGCTATATTTTTTATACTTTTTAATCCGTAGCCGTGCTTTGTTTTATCTTCTTTGCGTGTTAGAAATTTGTTACCCTCTTTCAATAGTTCTCCTTTAAACGGATTCTCAGATTCTATTATAAAATATTTATCAATCATGTTTATAGATAATTTAATGTATTTTTCATCACAATCACCGTTTGCTTCAATTGCATTATTCATTATATTGCTCAAAATCCTGCATATTTCTTCCTTATCTATTAATATTTCATTATCGTCTGTTAAATTACTTTGTACATTAACATTAATATTTTTGGAGATTGCTTCCTTTATTTTAAAATTCAAAAAAGATGTTATAACATTGTCACTGTCAATTTGTTGTATAAGATGTATATCCATCTCTTTTAATTTTTTTTCAATATGGGCATCAATTTTATCCCTTTGGTTTAATTGATTATATCCATGTAAGATAGCAAGCTCTCCCCTCATATCATGTTTTAAAATTCTAATCTCTTCTAAAACTGAATTTACATCATAGAAATATGTATTTTCCATTTTAATTTTCTGAAGCTCTAATTCATTTTTATTCTTTTCATCCATATCTTTGATTATTCTATCAGTTAATACAATTGATATAATAGATAAAAGAGAAACGCATATACTGATTAAAACTAAATATTTATTAACAACTTCATTAGTATCAATGTTTACATTCATCCATATAACGAATATTATTGTTATTACCGTTAATAAAAAAATTATTCCTACAAATAAATAATATTTGTTATTAAGTGAATTAATTTTATTTTTATCAATTCTTTTTTTCATAATCAAATAAAAATACACAAAAAGAGTCTGTGATATAACCATTACTTCAAATCTCATAAAATTTTGTTCTGATATTAATGCCATCTCAAGACCGGTTATTGATGTAACCAGCACTGCCGCCAAAAGCTCACAAATACCCAAAATGGTAATTAATAATAGTATTATAAAGGCTTTTGATATTAAGTTACCTTCAAAAATGATTATAGAGGTTATATAAATCAGAAATATATATCCTAAATAATAAAAAGGATTTAAGTCAATAGATACATTATGATTTAAAATACTTAATACTAATATCATGGTAAATATGGAGGATTCTATCAGATACTTAAAGCTAAATCTTTTGTTATAATATAAACTATACGTTTTAAAAATTACAAGTACTTGCAAAAAATTAACAATTATTTCTATTATGAACCATATAATCATTGTCTCACCACCTATTTTCTTATTTTAAATTTACTTATTAATTCAGGTAAACAGCGCCTGCTTACCTCTTCTTCATTGTTATTAGTGAAAATAATAATATTTTTGTTAATTTCTCTGATGTGATCTAAATTAACAATACAGGATTTGTTTGACCTTATGATGTTTTCTTTGCCTGAAAGCTCTTTCTCTATACTTTCAAGGGTTTGTGATACGACTACTTCTTTTTTATCTAAGCTATATATATGTAATTTTCTATCTTCCTTCTTTCTTAATATGTGTGTGATGTTATCAATTGATATCCGGTGAATTATACCCTTTATATCCTTTACGTCTAAATAATTTAAATTTCCTTCTAATTCCTTAATACATTCAAGCAATACTTTTTCAATTGTAGAAAAGCTCACAGGCTTTAATAAATAATCTCTTGCTTTAACTCTATAAGAATCATAAGCGTATTCTTTATGAGATGTCAAATAAAATATAATTGCATTATCGCCTATTTCTCTTATTTTTAATCCTGTTTCAATACCATCAATCTCAGGCATCTCTATATCTAAAAATATGATATCGAAACGTTTTCCTATAAATGATTTAATTAGTTCTTTCCCGGAGTTAAATGTGCTTATATTATGATTTATATTATTTTTAAGCATCACTTCGTTAACTATTTGTGTAACAATGTCACCATACTCCACAGAATCGTCACAAATTGCTATTTTTAACATATATTCACGTCCGTCCATTATGATAATATATATAACATTTTATCATATCTTGTATATTTTTCAATATAAATAAATAACAAACAAAAAATACATATCTGTTTAAAAAACAGTGAAATTAATACTTCACTGTTTTTTAATAGCTTTAGAATCTCATTCTATTTTCATAAAGTTTAAATTGATCTATAATGCCTTTGCTCATAGCATCCGCCATTTCTCGTGCTTGCTCTTCAAGATTATCAAATACCATAATTTCATTTACATATTGACCCATTAACCTTCTTGTTGCTTCATCCTCAACCATACTTAGATGCATATGAAGCATATCTCTCCACTCATTATATGACCAATATGGATTTAAATTTGCAAGCAGTGCTGCAAGTTGGTCTGCATTTTGATACCACTGAACTCTGTCTGCATTTGCTGCCTGAGTGTCTCCTTTTTTTGCATCCGTAACAAGCTTTGCAGCTATGAGCAAATGATCACGAAGCAATCTTTCAAATTCTCTTGCTCCTTGACCGTAAAAGGGTTCTAAAACATCTCCAAAGTCAGTTGGATTACGAAGTAACCTGTCTGTTACCGGTTGTAAATCCTTTAAATCATCTACAGCACTTATAATAAATTCTCTCGTCCAAAAGGAGTGTTCTTCCCACAAGCTTCTCATTTTATTTATTATATTAATAGGCGTAAGAAAGTAGTAACCCATGTTCATGGTTCTATTGTTCATCATTTTTTAATTCCTTTCTATATATTATCGACATTATGAATTTTGTTATAATATATAATATTCACATAGACATCAAACAGTGAATAACTGGTAAAACCCTTTTTGAATTAAAATTAGAACAAAAAAGCAATTTAAAATTTAATTTAAATTGCTTTTTTCATTTCATCTATACTAATTCTATTATCGCCATTTCTGCTCCATCGCCTCTGCGTGGTCCCAATTTAAGAATTCTGGTGTATCCACCGTTTCTTTCCTTGTATTTAGGAGCAACTTCTTCAAACAACTTACTTACAGCATTTTTATCGTATAAATAAGCTGCTGCTTGACGTCTTGCATGTAGGTCTCCTCTTTTGCCAAGAGTGATAGTTCTTTCAGCTACTCTTCTTAATTCTTTGGCTCTTGTTACTGTTGTAACAATTCTGCCGTGATTAATTAAGTCAGCTGTCATATTACGAAGCATCGCTACTCTGTGGTCAGACTTGAAACCAAGCTTTCTGTGACTACCCATGCTTAGTCCTCCTTTTACAGCTAATTATCATTTTTTCTAAGAGATAAACCTAATTCCTCAAGTTTCTTAGCTACTTCGTCCAAAGATTTCTTACCAAGGTTTCTTACTTTCATCATATCGTCTTCTGACTTATATGTAAGCTCCTCAACAGTATTAATACCTGCTCTCTTCAGACAGTTGTAGGATCTAACTGATAAATCCAGTTCCTCTATTGTCATTTCCAATACTTTTTCTTTTTCATCTTCTTCTTTTTCTACCATTATTTCAACGTCATTAACATGCTCGGTCAATGATATGAATAAGTTAAGATGTTCATTTAATATTTTAGCACCTAAAGAAACTGCTTCTTCGGGTTCAATTGTACCATTAGTCCATATCTCGATTGTCAATTTGTCAAAATCTGTTCTGTTACCAACTCTGGTATCTTCAACAGTGAAATTTACCTTTTTAACAGGTGTGTAGATAGAATCTATAGGGATAACGCCTATTGCTTGACTGTCCTTCTTATTTCTTTCTGCTACTACATAACCTCTGCCTTGCTCCATTTCCATTTCGATAATGAGCTCAGCGCCTTCCTCCAAGGTTGCAATATGCAAATCTTCATTAATTATATCAACATCAGTTCCTGTTATTATGTCTGCTGCAGTAACTACCTTTGGTCCCTTTGCATCTATCAAAAGCTGTGCCGGTCCCGGTACGTTCATTTTTGCAGCTAAATTTTTAATGTTAAGAATTATTTCTGTAACGTCTTCTCTCACTCCGGGTATTGTAGAAAATTCATGCAATACACCTTGAATATTAATTGATGTTACAGCTGCTCCAGGTAACGATGAAAGAAGTATTCTTCTGAGTGAATTTCCAAGTGTTGTTCCATAACCTCTTTCAAGTGGTTCAACTACTATTTTCCCATACGAGTTATCATCATTTTTTTCAATTAACGTAATATTAGGTTTTTCTATTTCTATCATCCCAACCCTCCTTAGAATGTGATGTTTGCCGAGGGTAATAATTCTTAAATTACTTATTACTTAGAGTACAACTCGACAATCAGATGCTCTTCTATTGGTATTTCAATATCCTCTTTAGCAGGTTCAGCAATTATTCTTCCTGCAAAGTTATCAGGATCTACCTGCAACCATTGTGGTGCAGTCCTTTTGTGGTTTTCAACTAAAGCTTTAAATTTATCTGAGCTTTGGCTCTTTTCTTTAACTTTTATTTCATCGCCGACTTGTAAAATCATTGATGGGATATCTGCCTTTTTACCGTTTATAGTAAAGTGGCCGTGAACTACCAATTGTCTTGCTTCAGGTCTTGAACTTGCATAACCTAATCTGTAAATGACATTATCAAATCTAAGTTCCAATAACTTTAATAAGTTAGTACCTGTTTTTCCTGCCATTTTATCAGCCATTCTGAAGTATTCTGCAAATTGTCCTTCTAAAACGCCATAATATTTTCTAACTTTCTGTTTTTCTCTTAACTGAATACCATAGTTAGTTAATTTTTTATTGTTTTGACCATGTTGTCCCGGAGCATAATTTCTTCTGCCGATTGAACATTTATCAGTATAACATCTGTCACCTTTTAAATATAACTTTAATCCTTCTCTTCTGCAAATTCTGCATACAGGTCCAGTATATCTTGCCATCTTTTCACCTCGTTTCTATTATACTCTTCTACGTTTTGGTGGTCTGCAACCATTATGTGGTATCGGAGTAACGTCTTTTATTAAATTAACTTCTAAGCCCGCTGCTTGCAAAGATCTGATTGCAGCTTCTCTGCCTGAGCCCGGTCCTTTAACGTACACTTCTACTGTTTTCAAGCCATGTTCCATAGCTTTTTTTGCAGCTTCTTCAGCAACCATGCTTGCTGCATAAGGAGTAGATTTTCTTGAACCCTTAAAACCTAATTGGCCTGAACTTGCCCAAGAAATTGCATTTCCCTGCAAGTCTGTAAGAGTTACAAGTGTATTGTTAAAAGTTGACTTAATATGTGCCTGGCCTTTTTCAATATTTTTACGTTCTCTTTTTCTTACTCTTGTTACTTTCTGTTGTTTTTTAGCTGCCACTTAAGTCCCTCCTTTTACTTTTTAGATTTTTTTCCTGAAACTCTCTTAGGACCTTTTCTTGTTCTTGAATTATTTTTAGTATTTTGTCCTCTGACAGGCAATCCTTTTTTATGTCTTATTCCTCTGTAGCAGTTGATTTCTTTTAATCTCTTAATATTCAACGCTACTTCTCTTCTTAAATCACCTTCAACAGGACGCTTATCTATTTCAGTTCTTAATTGTTGTATTTCATCTTCTGTCAGGTCTTTAACTCTTGTATCCGGGTTAATACCTGTTGTTTTTAATATTTTATTAGAAGTTGCTCTGCCAATACCGAATATATAAGTTAAACCAACTTCAACTCTTTTATCTCTTGGCAAGTCAACACCAGCGATTCTGGCCATTAAGTTACACCTCCTACCTTCGTAGTTACTTAATATTTATCAGCTCATTAGCCTTGTTTTTGTTTGTGCTTTGGATTTTCGCAGATTACCATTATTCTACCTTTTCTTTTGATAATCTTGCATTTTTCGCACATAGGTTTTACTGATGGTCTTACTTTCATTGTAATACCTCCTTACTTTTTCCTCCAGGTTATTCTTCCTCTTGTTAAATCATACGGTGATAATTCAACATTAACTGTATCCCCCGGAAGAATCCTGATATAGTTCATCCTCAGTTTTCCAGAAATATGCGCTAAAATCTGGTGCCCATTTTGAAGCTCAACTTTGAACATCGCATTAGGAAGTGCTTCCAGGACTTTCCCTTCGACTTCTATTACATCTTTCTTGGACATTGATCACTCAACCTCCATTTCTTTAGACACACTTTGCGAATAAGGTTTTAATATCCTTCTTACATATGCGTCATCTAAATTTTCATTTCCTTGTAACTTTTCTGCAAATTCTGTCAACACTGTATTATAAATCATTAAATGTTTCACTTTCTTTTTCTTGAGAGAACTTAGTTTTCTAAGATCTCCGTCACACACCAAAACAAATTGTTCATCTAAAATCTCGCATACTATAAAAACTCTGTCTTTATCTCTGCCTGCTTTAGATTTCACTATTTGACCAATCTTAATATCTGTTGTTAATTCCAAAAAATCACCCCTATAGTACGGTTAAAAGCATCGGTTCTCCATCTGTTATTGCAACCGTGTGTTCATAATGAGCCGACGGTTTACCGTCAACAGTCACCACTGTCCAGTCGTTGTCAAGTATTTTCACATTATATGTTCCTGCATTAATCATCGGTTCGATAGCAAGGACCATTCCTTCCTGCAGCCGCGGTCCTTTGCCTGGTCTTCCGAAGTTAGGTATTTGCGGTGATTCATGCATACTCTTACCAACTCCATGACCTACGAAATCTCTTACTACAGAGAAACCCTTTGACTCAGCATATTGCTGTATTGCATGGGAAATGTCAGATAATCTGTAATCAGTTTTAGCAAACTTTATACCTTCATAGAAGCTTTGTCTAGTTGCTTCAACTAATCGACTTTTTTCATCGTTTACTTCACCTACTAAAAAAGTCTTTGCGCTGTCACCAACATATCCATCAAATGTTGCACCGATATCTATACTGACAATGTCGCCTTCTATTAGCTTTCTGTCGCATGGAAATCCGTGCACCACCTCTTCATTTACAGAAGCACATATTGAAAATGGAAATCCGTTATAACCTTTAAATGTAGGAATAGCGTTTTGAGATCTTAAGAATTCTTCAACCAATTGGTCAAGTTCTTTTGTTGTAACACCGGGTTTTATATTATTTCTCACCAATTCGTGAGCTAATGCTACCAAACGTCCGGCTTTTCTCATTATTTCTATTTCTCTTTTTGTCTTGAGAATAATCATATTACTTATTCCTCAATTTTGCAACAATTTCTTTGCCAACCTCAGTTATAGGCTTCTCGCCGTCTATGTTAACTATTATACCTTTTTTGGTGTAATATTCAATAAGAGGTTCTGTTTGCTCTTGGTAAACATTAATCCTTTTTGTAACTGTTTCTTCAGTGTCATCTTTTCTCTGAAGCAGTTCGCCGCCGCAATTGTCGCAAGTTCCTTCTATTGTTGGCCTATTAAAAGACATATGGTATGTTTGACCGCAGTCCTTGCACACTCTTCTTCCAACAGCCCTTTCAATTAGGAGTTCTTTTCTAACTATTATATTTATAACAAAATTTAGCTTTTGATTCATGCTGTTTAATGCATTTTCAAGGGCATCTGCCTGAAAAATTGTTCTTGGAAACCCGTCTAGCAGAAAACCATTTTTACAATCATCATGAAGCAATCTGTCTTTTACTAATTCTACTGTCAATTCATCAGGAACAAGTAATCCTTGATCCATGTATTCTTTTGCTTTTTTTCCTAAAACAGTTCCTTCTTTAATATTCTGACGAAATATATCTCCCGTAGAAATATGCGGTATTGAAAATTCCTTTACAATTGTTTCTGCTTGAGTTCCCTTTCCGGCTCCCGGAGGTCCCAATAAAATTGCTCTCATTTTCCTTACCTCTCTTTATTTTAAAAATCCTTTGTAATGTCTCATCAACATTTGTGCTTCTACTTGCTTCATAGTTTCAAGAGCAACACCTGTTACTATCAATAATGATGTTCCACCAAAGTTTATATTTAAGTCAGTGAACGAGAATACTAAAGTCGGTATTGTTGCTATTATAGCAAGTGCTACAGCTCCTGCAATTGTTATTCTGTTTAAAACCTTGTTTAAATATTCCGCGGTCGGTCTGCCTGGTCTTATTCCCGGTATAAAACCGCCATTTTCTTTCAGGGTATTTGAATATTCAAACGGATTGAACTGTACCGCTGTATAGAAATATGTGAAGAATATAATGAGTAATATATTTAATAAAGTATAAATATATACTCCTGGGCTTTGAGCAACTGAGAAATATTTTTGAACATTTTCTGCCATGCCTGGGAAGAAGAACGCCAATGTTTGTGGTATTGCCAAAAGTGTTGAAGCAAATATTACCGGCATAACTCCTGCCATTAATACTTTCATAGGAATATGTGTGCTTTGTCCGCCGTACATTTTTCTTCCTACTACTCTTTTAGCATATTGAACAGGGACTTTTCTTTCGCCTTGTTGAATTGCTATAACTCCAACTACTATTATAAATGCAAATATCAGGAATAATATAATTTCAAGTATATTAACTGCACCGTTTTGCACTTGGAATATCATTGTTCCAAAATCCTTAGGATATCTTGATACTATACCGATCATGATTATCAATGAAATACCGTTGCCTATACCTTTGTCTGTTATTAACTCACCCAACCACATTAAAAATGCTGTTCCTGCTGTCAATACTATAACCACTGACAAAATTGATAAAAAGTTTTTTTCAATTATTGCTGAATTAAAGAATCCAACAGCATATGCAGTAGCTTGAATCAACGCAAGAATAACAGTAACGTATCTGGTCCATTGAGCCATTTTTTTCTTTCCGTCTTCACGTTTAAACATCTCTTCAAGCTTTGGAATAGCAATTGCCAACAACTGAAGAATAATTGAAGATGTAATGTATGGATAAATATTTAATGCAAATATTGTAAAATCCTTAAAAGCACCACCGGACATCATGTCAAAGAAATCTAATAAGCCACCCGCAGTACCTTGAAACATGTTATGAACAACCGCTCTGTCTATACCCGGAACAGGTATTACAGCGCCAAGTCGATATATAACAAGCATTAAAAGGGTAAATATCATTCTTTTTCTTAAATCTGGTATTTTCCATGCATTTTTTAAAGTTTCAAACAACTTAAATCACCTCAGCTTTTCCGCCGGCAGCTTCGATTTTTTCTACCGCTGATTTGCTGAATTTATGAGCTTTAACTGTAAGCTTCTTAGCAAGTTCACCGTTTCCGAGTATCTTCACACCATCAAGTTGTTTTTTTAATATACCCTCTGATTTAAGAAGTTCCGGAGTAATCTCTGCTCCATCTTCGAATTTGTTTAATACTTCAACATTTATTTCAGCAAACTGAGTACCAAAAATGTTAGTGAACCCTCTTTTTGGTAATCTTCTGTAAAGAGGCATCTGTCCTCCTTCGAATCCTGGTCTTACTCCACCGCCGGAACGTGATTTTTGTCCGTTCATACCTCTTCCGGCTGTCTTTCCTTGTCCTGTTGCAGTACCTCTGCCTAATCTTTTTCTTTCCCTTGTACTGCCCGGATTAGGTTTTAATTCATGAAGTTTCATTTTAACACCTCCTTATAGTTTTATTCTATAACCTCTACCATGTGTTCAACTTTTTTAATCATTCCTCTTACTTGAGGGGTGTCTTCTTTTTCAACTACATGGCCTATTTTTCTTAAACCTAAAGCTTTCATGTTTTTTACCTGGTTAGGTGTTTTAGCAATTAAACTTTTAGTTTGTTTTATTTTTATTGTTGCCATAATTTTCACCTCTTAGCAATAAATTTCTTCTACAGATTTACCTCTTACTTTTGCTACATCCTCAGGTTTCTTAAGAAGTTTTAAGGCTTCAATTGTTGCATTAACTACATTTCTTGGATTGCTTGATCCCAATGATTTTGTTCTTATATCTCTGATTCCTGCTAACTCAAGTACAGCACGAACAGGACCTCCTGCTATGATACCTGTACCTTCCTTAGCCGGTTTAATAAGAACTCTGCCTGCGCCAAATCTGCCGATTATTTCATGTGTCACTGTTGTATCCTTCAGTGGCACTTCAATCATATTTTTCTTAGCATCCTGGATTGCTTTTCTGATGGCATCCGGAATTTCTATAGCTTTAGCCATTCCTATACCAACATGACCATTTTCATCACCAACAACAACCAATACGCTGAATCTAAAGTTTCTACCACCTTTAACAACTTTAGTTACACGGTTGATGCTGATAACTTTCTCTTTAACATCCAGTTGGCTTGCATCTATACGTCCACGTTGTTCCATGACTAACCTCCTTATTAAAATTCAAGTCCGCTTTCTCTTGCTCCATCTGCAAGTAATTTTACTCTACCGTGATATAAATATCCGCCTCTGTCGAAAACTACTGCATTTATACCTTTATTTTTCGCTCTTTCTCCTACTGTTTTACCTACTAATTTTGCTGCATCTGTCTTAGTAAGTTCAGCTACCTGCGCTAATAACTCTTTATCTAATGTTGAACAAGAAGCAAGAGTTGTTCCTGTAGCATCGTCAATTACTTGAGCGTATATGTGCTTAGAGCTTTTAAAAATATTCAATCTTGGTCTCTCAGGAGTTCCTACGATTTTGTTTCTTATACTATAGTGTCTTTCTTTTCTCTTTTGATTTTTATCAATTTTATTAAGCACTAATACTCACTCCTTTCATAAATTACTTATTATTTACCAGTTTTACCTGCTTTACGTCTAACAACTTCATTAGAGTATTTAATTCCTTTGCCTTTATATGGCTCAGGTCTTCTCCAGTCTCTGATTATAGCTGCGTAATTTCCTACTTGCTGTTTATCAGTTCCTTTTACTATTATTTTAGCTCCTTCAACTGCTGTTTCAATTCCTTGTGGATCTTCCATTTCAACAGGATGAGAGAAACCTAAGTTTAATACTAATTTATTTCCTTGTTTTTGTGCTCTATATCCAACACCTACTATTTCAAGTGTTTTAGAAAAACCGTCAGTAACTCCAACTACCATATTGTTAATAAGAGTTCTTGTAAGTCCGTGAAGTGATCTGTGTTCTTTTTGATCATCAGGTCTTGAAACATTGATTTCTGCGCCTTCAATTTCAATTTTCATTGATTGTGGCAACTGTTGTTCAAGCTGACCTTTTGGACCTTTAACAACTGCATAGTTATGATTGTCGATTTTCACTTCAACATTTGCAGGTATATTTACAGGTTTAATGCCTATTCTTGACATCTTAGCACCTCCTATTCGTTATTTTACCATACGTAGCAGATTACTTCTCCGCCAACACCCTGTGTTCTTGCTTTTTTATCTGTAACTATTCCTTTAGAAGTAGAAAGTATAGCTATGCCTAAACCGCCTAATACCTTTGGAGTTTCATCTTTGCCTACGTAAACTCTAAGTCCAGGTTTAGATATTCTCTTAATGCCAGTTATAACTCTCTCTTTATTTTGTTGGTATTTAAGTTCAACTCTTATAATACCTTGTTTACCGTCATCTATAACATCAAAGCCCTTAACGTATCCTTCTTCTAACAATATACTTGCTATTTCTCTTTTAATCTTAGAAGCCGGAACATCAACAAATTCATGTTTTGAATGATTAGCATTTCTTATTCTCGTTAACATATCTGCGATAGGATCTGTCATTACCATGTAAGTAACCTCCTTCCATTTTATAAAATTTTACCAGCTGGCTTTCTTAACGCCGGGTATCTGACCTTTATAAGCCAGTTCTCTAAAGCATATACGGCATATGCCGAACTTCCTTAAATAAGCATGAGGTCTTCCACAAATCTTGCATCTTGTATATTCTCTTGTTGAGAATTTTTGTTTTCTCTGTTGTTTAACTTTTAGAGATGTCTTTGCCATTATCGTTTCCCTCCCTTACTTAGTAAAAGGCATACCCATTAATCTCAACAGTTCACGTGCTTCTTCGTCAGTGTTTGCTGTTGTTGTTATAATTATGTCCATACCTCTTATTTTATCGATTTTATCGTAATTTATTTCCGGAAATATCAACTGCTCTTTAACTCCTAAAGCATAGTTTCCTCTACCATCAAATGATGTTTTTGAAACACCTCTGAAGTCTCTAACTCTTGGTAAGGCAATGTTTACTAATTTATCGAAGAATTCATACATATGTTCTCCTCTTAATGTAACCTTGCAACCTACTGCCATTCCTTCTCTTAATTTAAAGTTAGATATAGATTTTCTGGCTTTAGTTACTACAGGTTTCTGACCTGCAATAATAGTCATTTCTTCAACGGCGTTTTCTAAAAACTTTTGGTTTTCTTTAGCTTCGCCAACGCCCATATTAATTACTATTTTTTCTATTTTAGGTGCCTGCATAACGCTTTTGTATTGAAACTTTTCCATCAATGCAGGCAATACTTGTTCATTATATGTGGCTTTTAATCTTGCCATATGGTTATACCTCCCTCCTTGGCTTATTCAAAAACATGACCGCACTTTTTACATGCTCTTACTTTTTTACCATTTTCTATTTTCTTTTCGGTTCTTACACCTGATTTGCATTTATCGCAATATAGCATAACATTTGAAGCATTAATAGAACCTTCTCGGTGTACTATACCAGCTTGCTGCATCTGGTTTGTTTGCTTTTGATGTTTTGTAAGCATATTTACATTTTCAACGATGACTCTATTATCTTTAGGTAAACTTGTTAATACTTTTCCTGATTTGCCTTTATCGCTGCCTGCTATAACTACAACTTTATCGCCTTTTTTAACGTGCATCTTTATACACCTCCTATTAAAGTACTTCCGGTGCTAATGAGATTATCTTCATAAACTTTCCATCTCTTAATTCTCTTGTTACAGGTCCAAATATACGAGTACCAACCGGTGTTTTATCTTCTTTAATAATTACAGCTGCATTTTCGTCAAATTTTATATAAGTGCCGTCTTTTCTTCTAACACCCTTTTTAGTTCTAACGATAACAGCTTTAACCACATCACCCTTCTTAACAACTCCACCAGGTGTTGCAGATTTAACCGCACATACAATTATATCACCAATGTTTCCATATTTTACGACTGATCCGCCCATAACTCTGATTACAAGAACTTCCTTAGCTCCTGAATTATCAGCGACTCTCAACCTTGATTCAGTTTGTATCATGACTTAACCTCCCTTCAATTGTCTTAGGGTCTATTTAGCTTCCTCTAATATTTCAACTAATCTCCAGCATTTTTCTTTTGATAATGGTCTGGTTTCCATTATTTTAACTGTATCTCCTATGTTGCACTTGTTTTCTTCGTCATGTGCTTTATATTTTTTAGTCATTTTAATTTGTTTTTTATAAAGAGGATGTGCTACAAGCTTTTCAGTAGCAACTACTATTGTCTTATCCATTTTATTACTAACTACTTTTCCAATTCTTACTTTTCTGTTGCCTCTTTCCAAAGTAAAGATCCTCCTTTCTTATTACTGCGCATTAATGTTTAACTCACGTTCTCTAAGAACAGTTTTAACACGTGCAATATCTTTCTTGACTTTGTTTATTCTCATCGGATTGTCAAGTTCTCCGGTTGCAAGTTGAAATCTTAAGTTGAATAGTTCCGTTTTCAAATCAGAAACTGATTTATTTAACTCTTCAACTGATTTATTTCTTAATTCATTAGCTTTCATTTGCTTCACCATCCTTCTCTGATGCCTGATCCTTCATGACAAATTTGCATTTGATAGGCAATTTATGCATGGCAAGTCTCATTGCTTCTCTGGCTACTTCTTCAGATACCCCTGACATTTCAAATAATACTCTGCCCGGTTTTACAACTGCCACCCAGTACTCTGGTGAACCCTTACCTTTACCCATACGAGTTTCGGCTGGTTTCTTTGTTACAGGTTTATCCGGGAATATTTTAATCCAAATTTGACCGCCTCTCTTAACAGACCTTGTCATTGCTCTTCTGGCAGCTTCTATTTGGTTAGATGTTATCCAAGCTGGTTCAAGTGCTTGAAGCCCATATTCGCCATATGTGATTGTATTACCTCTTGTAGCAATACCTGTCATTCTTCCTCTTTGTTGTTTACGGCGTTTTACTCTTTTAGGCATTAACATAATAATTTCCTCCTTCCTTCAGGACTTATTACTTTTTATCTCTCTTAAAATTATTGTTTGGTCTTCTTTTTTTCTTGTTATCTCTGTTATCGTTAAGTGCTCTTGTTGGTTCTTGATAATCTGATAATAAAGAACCTTTCTTTCTTAAAACTTCGCCTCTGCATATCCAAACCTTGATACCGATTTTACCGAATGTTGTATTTGCTTCTGCAAAACCATAGCTGATATCAGCTCTTAATGTTTGAAGAGGAATTTTACCCTCTGAATATCCTTCAGTTCTTGCCATATCAGCACCGTTCAATCTTCCTGATACGCTTGTTTTAATACCCTTAGCACCCATTTTCATTGTTCTTTGCATTGCTTGCTTCATAGCTCTTCTGAAAGATATACGCTTTTCAATTTGACTAGCAATATTTTCAGCAACTAATTGTGCATTTAATTCAGGAACCTTTATTTCTTCTACATTAACTATTACAGTTTTGCCGGTGATTTTTTCGATACTGTTCTTTAATGTATCAACACCAGTACCGCCTTTTCCGATTATCATACCCGGTTTAGCTGTGAACACACTTACCTTTATTCTACTGGCAAATCTTTCGATATCAACTTTAGCAATACCCGCTTGATTCATATTTTCTTTTATAAATTCACGAATCTTGTAGTCTTCAGTTAAATTTTCACCAAAATTCTTTTTATCAGCATACCATTTAGAGTCCCAATCATTGATTATACCAACCCTAAGTCCATGAGGATTTACCTTCTGACCCATTTTTTACCTCCTTTACAGTTGTTATTCTCTTTCTTTTACTGCAGCACCTACGTGACTGCTTCTTTTCAGTATTTTATATGCGCTTCCTTTTGCTCTTGGTCTCCATCTCTTAAGAGTTGGTCCTTGATTAGCGTAAACTTCAGAAACATATAATTTATCTCTATCCATGTCAAAGTTGTTTTCAGCATTAGCTGTAGCTGATTGAACTACTTTTTCTAAAATTTTAGCTCCCTTGCTTGGGTGAAATTTTAAAATTGCTAAAGCTTCATCAACATTTTTACCTCTTACCATATCACATACGAATTTCATCTTTCTTGGTGATATTCTTATATATTTAGCAACTGCTCTTGCTTCCATTCAAGCTTGCCTCCCTTCTTATTTAACTTTTGAAGATTTATCGGTCTTATCATGTCCTCTATAAGTTCTTGTTGGAGCGAATTCACCTAATTTGTGTCCAACCATATCTTCAGTTATATATACAGGAACGTGCTTTCTGCCATCATGTATAGCTAATGTATGGCCTACCATTTCGGGGAATATTGTTGATCTTCTTGACCAAGTTTTTAATACTTTTTTATTGTTGGCTTCATTCATTTCCACAATCTTTTTCATAAGCGTTGGTTCACAATAAGGCCCTTTTTTTAATGATCTACCCATTCACTATTTCCTCCTTTCACAAAACCATCCCTATTTTACGTTTCTTCTCTTAACGATCATCTTGTCAGATTTCTTATTTTTCTTACGAGTTTTATAACCAAGTGCCGGTTTACCCCAAGGTGTAACAGGTCCTGATCTACCTATAGGAGCTTTACCTTCACCACCACCGTGAGGGTGATCGTTAGGGTTCATTACAGAACCTCTTACTGTAGGTCTGATTCCCATATGTCTTTTTCTACCTGCTTTACCGATTGTTATATTCTCATGATCCAAATTTCCTACTTGACCGATTGTCGCTCTGCAGTCCATGCTGATCATTCTAACTTCACCGCTTGGTAATCTAACTTGTGCATATTTGCCTTCCTTAGCCATAAGCTGTGCAGCATTTCCAGCTGAACGTACCATTTGAGCACCCTTGCCTGGTTTTAACTCTATGTTGTGAATCATTGTACCAACAGGGATGTTTCTTACAGGAAGTGCATTACCAATTTTAATATCTGAATCCGGTCCTGAAACGATAGTATCACCAACTTCTAATTTATGAGGAGCAATGATATATCTTTTTTCTCCATCTACATAATTAATAAGTGCTATATTTGCGCTTCTGTTAGGATCATACTCGATTGTTGCAACTTTGCCCGGTACTCCATCTTTGTTTCTTTTAAAATCTATGATTCTATATTTTCTCTTTTCTCCACCGCCTTGATGACGTACAGTTATTCTTCCGTGTGCGTTTCTTCCGGCTTTGCTTTTTAATGGAGCTAAAAGAGATTTCTCAGGTTCATTAGTTGTTATTTCTTCAAATGTTGAAACTGTCATTTGTCTCAACGCCGGAGAGGTTGGTCTGTATTTTCTAATACCCATGAGATTTTCCTCCTTTTTAATGATTTTCTATCTTACGATAAAATTATTCTTACTATTTAACAATGAGATTCTTCACTGCGTTCAGAATGACAACATCAAATCAATTGCTTATCAACTGCTAATCCATTGCATCCCAACTGCTAACCTATTGTTACTATATTCCTTCAAAGAATTCTATTGTTTTGCTGTCTTCTGTTAAAGTAACGATAGCTTTTTTCCAGTCAGCTTTTTTCCCAACATGTATGCCTTGTCTTTTTGTTTTACCAAGCATGTTAATTGTGTTCACACTTGCTACTTTAACTCCGAATATTTTTTCCACTGCATTTTTTATTTCTGTTTTATTTGACTTCTTATCAACAACAAAAGTGTATTTTTTATCTGCCATAGCATCCATACTTGCTTCTGTTACAATAGGTCTTTTTATGATATCGTGTGGATCGCGCATTATGCGTACACCTCCTCCACTTTATTAACTGCTTCTTTTGTAATTAAGAAAGAATCACAGTTTAAAATGTCATAAACATTGATTGTGTTAACATATGCTGTCTTTACTCCCGGAATATTTGCTGCTGCTCTTAAAACAACTTCATCTCTTTCAGGAATAACTATTAATGTCTTTTTGTTAGCGTTAAGATTTTTCAACACCTTAACCATTTCTTTTGTTTTTGCTTGTTCAAGCGCTAAGCTATCTACAACGATAATTTCTTGATCTTGTACTTTAGAACTTAATGCTGATTTAAGTGCCAATCTTTTAACTTTTTTAGGAATTGAATAGCTGTAATCTCTTGGTTTTGGAGCAAATACAACTCCGCCGCCCTTCCATTGAGGTGCTCTTATACTACCTTGTCTTGCTCTTCCAGTTCCTTTTTGTCTCCAAGGTTTTCTTCCGCCGCCTCTTACTTCAGCTCTTGTTTTTGCTGATTGAGTTCCTTGTCTCTGATTAGCCAAATAATTTTTTACAGCTTCATACATTACATGAGTGTTTACTTCTACACCAAATATAGAATCATTTAATTCAATTTCTCCAACTTGGCTGCCTGTTATATTATAAAGAGCTACTTTTGGCATCTTTAATCCTCCTTTCCGTGCAATTATTACTTATATTTTCTAACTGCTTCTCTGATTTTTACTAAACCTTTTTTAGGTCCCGGTATTGCACCTTTTAAAAGTATAGCGTTTTTGTCAGCGTCTACTCTTACTACTTCAAGGTTTAATACTGTTACTTTTTCATGACCCATATGTCCGTGAGCTTTTGTGCCTTTTACTACTCTTCCAACACCTGCTGAAGCTCCCAAAGAACCCCTCAATCTGTGGAATTTTGAACCGTGACTAGCATCACCCGTATGGTGTCCATGTCTTTTTATAGATCCTTGGAATCCCTTGCCTTTAGAAATTCCCACAACGTCTACCTTTTCTCCGACTTGGAAAATATCAACGCCGATTTTTTGACCAACTTCATAGTCATCAATGTTTGCTACTCTGAATTCTCTTAAAAATCTTTTTGGTTCTACTTTTGATTTATCAAAATGACCTTTTTTAGGTTTAACAACATTCTTAACTTTTACATCGCCAAATCCAACTTGGATTGCGTCATATCCGTCTTTTTCAACTGTCTTCTTTTGAACCACAACCATATCGCCTGATTCAACAACTGTTACAGGAACAACATCACCTTGTTCTGTAAACACCTGAGTCATTCCGACTTTTTTACCAAGAATTGCTTTCATCTTTACACCTCCTATTTTCTTACAGCGGATTACCTTAGTGGCAATCATTCTAAGCAGAGTGTACTTAAATATATTTCTCTCTACTTTTTCTTATAATTTGATTTCAATGTCTACACCAGCAGGCAAATTCAATTTCATCAATGAATCTACAGTTTTTGGAGTAGGGTTAGTTATGTCTATCAATCTTTTATGAGTTCTTTGTTCAAACTGCTCTCTTGAATCTTTGTACTTGTGAACTGCTCTAAGTATTGTTATAACTTGTTTTTCTGTTGGTAGCGGAATAGGACCTGCTACAGTTGCACCGGTACTTTTAGCTGTTTCTACAATTTTTTGTGCAGATTGATCAATTAATTGATGATCATAAGCTTTCAACCTAATTCTTATTTTCTGTGCGTTTGCCATTTTTTTACCTCCTTCTTCGTATGTCATCCATACAACTCGGAATTGCATCGATAAACCCAGCCGGGCGTTTCTTGTTTTTTTAAAAAATACAATACCGGTCGCCCTGTTTCTTAACAGGACATACTCTGCAAAAATTACCTGATTTCCTTGTAAAATCAGCAACCTTTTACGTCATCGCATGTGGCAAGCTTTATTATAATATACTAATTATTCGCATAAATCAAGTGTTAATTTCATTTTTTTCGATTTGTTACACAATCTTAATAATTGTTACTTTGCATTCATAATAATTGTGTTCTCGAAGACACATTTGTTTGTACTTTGCTTGAATTATAATACTTTTTAGTAAATCTATAAATTTAATAATTGACTTTATTGATATTTATAATATTGAGGGATAAAAACATATCATATCACAATATAAAAAAATCCACCACCCAAAATTTTCGGATGATGAATTTAATTATTCTATATCTAAATTATTAAATTGTACTGCTATTTTGTTTCCTTTTTGCGTTGATTTCTCTCCAAAGTTCCACATCAACACCTTTCCAATAAAGCTTATCAGGATCATAGTATGGATCCTTGCCTGCTTTCATTTGCTCAACATAGTCTTTGTACAAAGCAACGCATTTTGGGAATAATAATATTACTATTAACATATTAACCCATGTAGTCGTACCAAGAGCAAGGTCTGAAAGATTCCAAGCTGTAGAGGATTCAATGATACCCCAGAAGAATACTAATATTGGCATACCGAACTGTAAAGATCTTGTTATGATTTTACGAATTCTCTGTTGATCAGATTTCTGGAATAAATACAGAGCTGCTGTTTCTGCTTCATAGTAATAGCTAATTAAGCATGTAAAGGAGAATAATAACAGCATAACTGCAATGAAGATATTTCCTAATCCACCAAGAACTGTACTGGCAGCCGCTTGAACGTATACAACACCGCCTCCAACACCTGCAGCAATGCCGCTGCCATTGTAACCAGCTGCTGTATTGAAAGTATCCGTTAAAAGAATCAAAAGACCTGAACATGTACATACAATAACTGTATCTAACCATACACCAGCGGCATTTGATAAACCTTGCTTAATAGGATGGCTTGTTTCAGCTGCTGCTGCTGTCGGTGTTGATTCACCCATACCTGAAGCAGATGAAAACGTACCTCTTTTAACGCCTTGCTGAATAGCCGCACCAATACTGGCACCAAATATAGCATTTAATCCAAATGCTGAAGTAACAACGTTAGCAATCAAAGCAGGAACTTTGGTAATGTTAACAACTATTACTATAAGAGTAACCGCCATATATACAACTGTCATAAATGGAACTATCATAGATGCTACGGAGCTGATACGTTTGATTCCACCAAATACTGTTGCAAAAAGTAATATTGCAACAGCAGCGGATGTAACAGCCATCGGAATACCTGTTGCTTGCTGAAACGCATCAGAAATAGTGTATGTTGCAGCTGCCGGCATAAATAAAGCACAAGCCAAACCAAAGACTATAGCCATGAATGTACCATATGCTTTCCAGCCAAGACCACGCTCTGCACAGTAAGCACCACCGCCGCGGTATGCACCATCAACACGAATTTTATATAGCTGCCCAAGTGTACACTCAGTAAAACAAACAGCAGAGTTAGTCATACCTATAAGTATCATCCAAAACATAGCACCGGGGCCACCCATATAAATTGCAACAGCAACACCTGCTATATTACCTGTACCTATACGCATAGCCATTGTTGTACAGAATGAAGCAAAAGCAGAGATACCGGATTCAGAGTCACCTTTTTCAAGAATTCGACTCCACATATCCTTAAAGCGAACAAACTGGAAAAATCCCAAGCTTACCGTAAAGTAAACACCGGCGCCACCGATCAGCAGAAGCATACCGACGCCCCAAATGTAACCATTTGCCCAATCTACAAAACCGTTTAAAACATCCATAAGTTTCCTCCTAAGAATAGTTGATAATGTTTTCATAACTGATTGTAGCAACTACTGTGCCAACTCTTCTTTTTTCTTTCAGGGCTAAATAGCTTAAGTAATTAAATACATAAAATGCAACATATTAAAATTCAAATTTTGAATAGTTTTTATATAATAATGTACAGAAAATATACTATTTAATGTACAATTATTTTACATATGTAAAATAATTCATAATACCATGTATAAATTTCTTGACATGTCCGAAGAATCTCATAAAAAATAGCCTTCTTTCGAAAGCTATTTTTTACATTTAATGTTCAGCACGCAGTCTCATTCACAAAAATATTTGCTCACTTTGATCGCATATTTTTGGAATTCGTTGCGAAAGACCTACCGCTATTTTTCAGGAAAATCGTTCTGAAAAATAGGGTTAGGGCTTCTTTATTTTATTATACTAGTAACAACTCCGGATCCAACTGTTCTTCCGCCTTCTCTGATAGCGAATCTTAATCCCTCTTCGATAGCGATAGGATGGATTAATTTAACGATAAATCTTGAGTTATCTCCAGGCATACACATTTCTACGCCTGCTTCAAGGTCGATTTGTCCTGTAATGTCTGTTGTTCTGAAATAAAATTGTGGTCTGTATCCGTTAAAGAATGGAGTGTGTCTTCCACCTTCTTCTTTTGTTAATACGTATACTTCTGCATTGAATTCTGTATGTGGTGTTATTGAACCGGGTTTTGCAAGAACTTGACCTCTTTGGATATCAGTTCTTTGAACTCCTCTAAGAAGTGCTCCGATGTTGTCTCCTGCTTGTGCTTGATCAAGTAATTTCTTGAACATTTCAACACCTGTACATACTGTTTCTTTTGGTTCTTCTGAAAGTCCAACAATTTGAATCTTATCTTGTACTTTTAATATTCCTCTTTCAACTCTTCCTGTTGCAACTGTTCCTCTACCTGTGATTGAGAATACATCTTCTACCGGCATTAGGAATGGTTTGTCAACGTCTCTTTCAGGTGTTGGTATCCATGCGTCTACTTCTTCCATTAATTTAACGATTTTATCTCCCCATGGTCCGTCCGGATCTTCCAATGCTTTTAATGCTGATCCAACTACGATTGGAGTATTGTCTCCGTCAAATTCATATTCTGATAAAAGTTCTCTTACTTCCATTTCAACCAATTCGATTAATTCAGGGTCATCTACCATGTCTTCTTTGTTTAAGAATACAACTAATCTTGGAACTCCAACCTGTCTTGAAAGTAGGATGTGTTCTCTTGTCTGTGGCATTGGACCATCAGCTGCAGATACAACTATGATTCCACCGTCCATTTGTGCTGCTCCTGTAATCATGTTCTTTACATAGTCAGCGTGACCCGGGCAGTCAACGTGTGCGTAGTGTCTGTTTGCTGTTTCATATTCAACGTGAGAAGTAGAAATAGTGATTCCTCTTTCTCTTTCTTCCGGAGCTTTGTCTATATTATCATAGCTTATAAATTCTCCAGTTCCGAATCTCTTGTTTAATGTCATTGTGATTGCTGCTGTTAAAGTAGTCTTACCATGGTCTACGTGCCCAATGGTACCTATATTAACGTGCGGTTTATTTCTTTCAAATTTTGCTTTTGCCATTTTTATATCCTCCTACGGTTATTTATTAATAATTTTTTCTGCAACATTGTTTGGAACTCTTTCATAATGGTGGAATTCCATTGAATAGCTTGCTCTACCTTGAGTCATAGATCTTAAAGTAGTTGCATAACCAAACATTTCTGATAACGGAACGAAAGCATCTACTACCTTAATACCGTTTCTGTCAGAGAATCCATCGATTCTTCCTCTTCTTGAGTTAGCATCTCCCATAACGTCTCCTAAATATTCTTCAGGAGTTGTTATTTCAACCTTCATATATGGTTCTAACAATACCGGTGTTGCTTTTTTCATCGCATCCTTAAACGCCATAGAACCGGCGATCTTAAATGCCATTTCACTGGAGTCTACCTCATGGTATGAACCATCATACAATGTTACTTTAAAATCTATTACCGGATAGCCGGCTAAGATGCCATTTTCAGATGCACCTCTGATTCCAGCTTCAACAGCCGGTATATATTCTTTCGGGATAACTCCGCCTGTGATTGCGTTGACAAAAGTAAAGCCAGCACCCGGCTCTTGTGGTTCCATGGTAATTTTAACATGACCATATTGACCTTTACCACCTGATTGTCTTGCATACTTCATATCAACATCTGCATTACCTGTAACTGTTTCTTTGTAAGAAACTTGCGGCTTACCAACATTTGCTTCAACCTTGAATTCTCGTAGCAATCTATCTACGATTATTTCCAAATGAAGTTCGCCCATACCTGCAATAATTGTCTGTCCTGTATCAGGATTTGTATATGTCTTGAATGTTGGATCTTCTTCTGCAAGTTTCTGAAGACCTACACCCATTTTTTCTTGACCTGCTTTTGTCTTAGGCTCAATTGCTACTTCTATAACTGGTTCAGGGAATTCCATAGATTCCAACACAATCGGGTGTTCGGGGTCACACAATGTATCTCCCGTAGTAGTTAATTTTAAACCAACTGCTGCTTCTATGTCTCCTGAATAAGATGTTTTAATTTCTTCTCTTTTGTTTGCATGCATCTGAAGAATACGACCGATTCTTTCTTTCTTATTTTTAGTAGAATTTAATACATAGCTGCCTGATTCTAATGTTCCGCCATAAATTCTAAAGAAAGTTAACTTTCCAACAAATGGGTCAGTCATAATCTTAAATGCTAAAGCTGCTAAAGGATCTTCATCCCTGTATCCCACAACTATTTCTTCCTTAGTTTCAGGATCAAATCCTTTCATCTGAGGAACCTCTGTAGGACTTGGCAAGTAATCAAGTACTGCATCCAACATTAATCTGACACCTTTATGTTTGTATGATGTGCCGCAAAGTACAGGGATTATCTTAACATTAATAGTTGCAATTCTTATTGCTTTTTTTAATTCTTCAACAGTGATTTCTTCACCATTTAAATATTTTTCCATTAATGTTTCATCAGTATCTGCTACGGCTTCAACTAATTTTTCTCTGTATTCATTTGCTTGGTCTATATATTCTTCTGGTATTTCAGTAATAGTAACATCTGTTCCTTCATCATTACCATAGTTTATTGCCTTCATCTCAACTAAGTCTATGATAGCTCTAAAGTTTTCTTCTGCACCAATAGGTAACTGGATTGCTACAGCATTTGCCTTTAATCTGTCTACAATTGTTCCCATTGAATAAAAGAAATTTGCACCTAATTTATCCATTTTATTTATTAAACAAATTCTTGGTACATGATACTTATCTGCCTGTCTCCAAACAGTTTCTGATTGAGGTTCAACACCCATTTTTGCATCAAATACTGTTACTGCACCATCTAATACTCTTAAGGATCTTTCAACTTCAACTGTAAAGTCTACGTGACCGGGTGTATCTATTATGTTTATTCTTACATCTTTCCAATGACAAGTAGTAGCAGCTGAAGTTATTGTTATTCCTCTTTCCTGCTCCTGAGCCATCCAGTCCATTTGAGCTCCACCTTCGTGAGTTTCACCTACTTTATGGATCTTCCCAGTGTAGAACAGTATTCTTTCGGTAGTAGTTGTTTTTCCCGCATCAATATGCGCCATAATACCGATATTTCTCGTATTCTCTAAAGAATATTCTCTCATTATTTCCCTCCTTCACGCTGCGTATAAAACCTTACTACTTAGATTATTACCATCTAAAGTGTGCAAATGCTTTATTAGCTTCTGCCATTTTATGTGTATCTTCTCTTTTCTTAACACTTGCTCCTACGTTGTTAGCTGCATCCATTAATTCTTTTGCAAGCTTTTCACGCATAGTTTTTTCTCCTCTTTTACGAGAATAACTAACAAGCCATCTCAATCCCAAAGTTTGTCTTCTCTCTGGTCTAACTTCGACAGGAACTTGATAAGTTGCTCCGCCGACTCTTCTTGCTTTAACTTCAAGTACTGGCATGATGTTGTTCATTGCTTTGGTGAATACCTCTATTGGTTCTTCACCTGTTTTTTCTCTTATAATGTCAAATGCATCATAAACAATTGTTTGAGCAACACCTTTTTTACCATCATACATAAGTTGATTAATCAATTTGGAAACTACCTTATCTTTGTAGATAGGATCTTCCATTACTTGTCTTTTAGGTATGTGACCTTTTCTTGGCACTTTACTTCCCTCCTTAATATAATTTTAATTCACAGGTACTCGACAATAATTAATGCCGTCGTGCACAACATGCTTTTGTTCATATATATTATGGCGCTTAATGCATCATAACCTAGCATAGTGTGCCGGAATCATCTTATTATTTCTTTGCTTTTTCCCTTTTAGCTCCATATTTGGACCTTGCTTGCTTTCTCTTAGCAACACCAGCTGTATCAAGGGTACCTCTAACAATATGGTATCTAACCCCTGGTAAGTCTTTAACTCTTCCGCCTCTTATAAGAACAACACTGTGTTCCTGTAAATTATGGCCTACACCCGGAATGTATGCAGTTACTTCAACACCTGTTGTTAATTTAACTCTGGCAATTTTTCTAAGGGCTGAGTTTGGTTTCTTAGGTGTTACAGTTTTAACTGATGTACATACTCCTCTTTTTTGCGGTGAATTAGATTCATTCATCTTTTTTTGAAGTGTGTTATAGCTTACATTTAGCGCTGGAGAATTGGATTTATAAGTAACTTGTTCTCTTCCTTTTCTCACTAACTGGTTAATTGATGGCATTCTTGCACCTCCTTTGGTTTATTATTTTTATTTTAAAACGGCAGCAGCCGCTGCGTTTACATTGATACCGACAGACGCTCCAAGATCTTTCATACTATCAAAATATATTATTTCAACATTTTTATCCTTGCAAACATCTGCGATAGGTTTAGTAACATGCAAATCAGCATCCTTTGATATATAAATAGTTTGAGCCTCGTCTCTATGCAAAGCTCTCAAAGTCTGCTTCTTTCCTATTACTATTTTTTTATTTATATCCATTTCAATCCCCCTAAATCCGCAAATTTGCGAATAATCGGAACTCAAATATCTTATCATCAATAATTTTAGTTGTCAAATACTTTTTTTAAGGAAGGGGACATCGGTCCCCTTCCTTTTTGCACTTACAGCATAAGCGACTGACACCAAATCAAAGATTTGGGTCATCTGCTTATTCACTTACAGCGATTTCATCTTTTTCTACTTCTACATCTTTGCTTGTTATGCCTATATTTCTGTATTTCTTCATACCTGTTCCTGCCGGAATAAGCTTTCCAATAATTACATTTTCTTTTAGACCAATCAAGTTATCAACCTTACCCTTAGTAGCAGCATCCGTAAGTACTCGTGTAGTTTCTTGGAATGATGCAGATGCAAGGAACGAATCCGTGGCCAAGGATGATTTGGTAATACCCAATAATGCAACTTCACCGGTTGCTGGTTCCAGACCTTCTTGTAATGCCAAGTCGTTTTGTTCTTTAAATTCAAACGTTGATACCAAGCTTCCAGGAAGAAGTGAAGTATCCCCCGATTCATCAATACGAACCTTGTTAACCATCTGTCTGATAATTACCTCGACGTGTTTGTCGCTGATATCAACACCCTGCATTCTGTAAACTCTTTGTACTTCCATAAGGATGTATGATTCTAATGCTTTCATACCCTTAATGTTTAATATGTCATGAGGATTAATTGAGCCCTCGGTAATCTTATCTCCAGCTTCAAGATAATCACCATCGTTAACCAATACTTTAGAACCATATGGTATCAAGTATGTCTTGCTCTCCATTACTTCATTATTAGTAATAGTAACTTCTCTTTTATGCACTTTTTCTGTCAAAGTAACCTTTCCAGGAATCTCAGAAATAATTGCCTGACCTTTTGGTTTTCTTGCTTCAAAAAGTTCTTCAATACGCGGCAAACCTTGAGTAATGTCACTTGCTGCTGCAATACCTCCGGTATGGAATGTACGCATTGTAAGCTGTGTACCAGGTTCTCCGATTGACTGAGCAGCTATAATACCTACGGCTCCTCCTACAGTAACCAACTTACCTGTTGCTAAGTTCGTGCCGTAGCATTTTGAGCATACACCGTGTGGTGTTTTACAAGTAAGAACTGATCTTACTTTTACTTTTTTAATACCGACGTTTTGTATTTTGTGTGCTAAGTTTTCAGAGATAAATCCTCCTGATTTAACCAGCACTTCACCTGTTTCAGGATTTATAACATCATCAGAAGCATATCTGTCTGCACATCTTTCACTTAATTCTTCTATAACTTCCTTACCATCTATAAATGCTTCAACTTCGATACCGTCAGTTGTTCCGCAATCTACCTCTCTTACGATAACGTCCTGGCTTACGTCAACCAACCTTCTTGTCAAATAACCTGAATCGGCTGTTCTTAAAGCTGTATCCGTTAAGCCCTTACGAGCTCCTGTTGCTGATAAGAAGAATTCAAGAACTGAAAGTCCTTCACGGAAGTTTGACTTAACCGGTACCTCAACAGTCTTACCTACGGCACTTGCCATAAGTCCACGCATACCTGCAAGCTGTTTAATCTGGTTACGTCCTCCACGGGCTCCTGATACTGACATGATATAAATAGAATTTAACGGATCCAAATTGTTCATCAAAGCTTCTGTTACGTCTTCTGTTGTTTGGTTCCAAATTTTAATTACATTTTCATATCTTTCTTCGTCAGTCATCAAACCTCTTCGGTATTTTTTCTCATATTCGATAACTTGTTTTTCAGCTTTTTCAATAAGCTCTTTCTTTTCTTCAGGAACTGTTATGTCGCTTACACTTATAGTAATAGCTCCTCTTGTTGAATATTTATATCCTGTAGATTTTATGCCGTCCAATACGTCAGCTGTTTTAGAGTTGCCGTATTTTCTAAAGCATCTGTATATAATCTCTTCTAATGATTTTTTAGTAACCGTCTTATCAACTTCAAGAGAGAATTTATCCTTTTCTCTGTCTACGAAGCCAAGGTCTTGAGGAATATTTTCATTGAATATGAATCTTCCTACCGTACTTTCAACATATTTTGTTTCATCATCAACAGTTTTTCTTATTTTAACTCTGGCATGTAGGTCAATATTGTTATTAAAATATGCCATCATCATTTCATCAAAGTCCTTAAATATCATTCCATGACCTGTCGTATTTTCAATTTCAAGAGTCATGTAGTAACTTCCAAGAACCATATCCTGTGTAGGAGTTGTAATAGGTCTTCCATCCTTTGGAGCAAGGATGTTATTTGTGGACATCATCAAAAATCTTGATTCCGCCTGTGCCTCAACTGACAATGGTACGTGAACAGCCATCTGGTCACCGTCGAAGTCCGCATTATAGGCAGTACATACTAATGGGTGAAGCTTAATTGCTTTTCCTTCCACAAGAACCGGCTCAAATGACTGAATACCTAATCTGTGAAGTGTAGGAGCACGGTTTAACATAACAGTGTGGTCTTTAATTATTTCATCTAATACGTCCCATACTGCAGTGTCTACTTTCTCAACCTTTTTCTTTGCGCTCTTTATATTGTGAGCTGTTCCGTTTTCAACCAATTTTTTCATTACGAACGGCTTGAACAATTCAAGAGCCATTTTCTTCGGCAGACCACATTGATTAAATCTAAGCTCAGGACCAACAACAATAACCGAACGTCCTGAATAGTCAACTCTCTTACCAAGCAGGTTTTGTCTGAAACGGCCTTGTTTACCCTTAAGCATATCTGAAAGAGATTTTAAAGGTCTGTTTCCCGGACCCGTAACAGGTCTTCCCCTTCTTCCGTTGTCTATCAAAGCATCAACTGCTTCTTGAAGCATTCTTTTTTCGTTTCTGACGATTATGTCAGGAGCCCCTAAATCAAGCAATCTTTTTAATCTGTTATTTCTGTTTATAACTCTTCTGTAAAGGTCGTTTAAATCTGATGTGGCAAAACGCCCACCGTCAAGCTGAACCATAGGTCTTAATTCCGGCGGAATAACAGGAATTACATCAAGAATCATCCATTCAGGTCTGTTACCTGAAACTCTAAACGCTTCTATAACCTCTAATCTTCTTGTTATTCTTATTTTTTTCTGACCTTTGCTGTCTTTAAGCTGTGACTTTAACTCTTCAGATTCTTTTTCAAGGTCTATTTTTTCAAGAAGTTTCTTTATTGCTTCTGCGCCCATTTCAGCTTTAAAAGCATTTTTATAATGATCCTTGTACTCTCTGTATTCCATTTCAGTTAATAGCTGTTTTTCTGATAAAGATGTGTCACCTGCTTCTGTAACTACATATTGTGCAAAATACAATATCTTTTCTAAAGCTCTTGGAGACATATCAAGTATCAACCCAAGCCTTGATGGGATACCCTTGAAGTACCATATGTGGGAAACAGGAGCAGCAAGCTCTATGTGTCCCATTCTTTCTCTTCTTACCTTTGCTTTTGTAACCTCTACTCCGCAGCGGTCACAAACTACTCCCTTGTATCTGACTCTTTTATACTTTCCGCAATGACACTCCCAATCCTTTGTTGGTCCGAATATTTTTTCGCAAAACAGACCATCCTTTTCAGGTTTAAGCGTACGGTAATTTATTGTTTCAGGTTTTTTTACTTCTCCTCTTGACCATTGTCTGATCTTGTCCGGGGAGGCCAAGCCAATTCTTATTGATTCAAAATTATTGTAATCTATCAAGGAGTTCGCTCCCTTCATTTAAAATTTTATTTCAATCGGTCCTTGCATATTTTGGGACATTCCTAATCAGGGACATTCACTTAATGCTTACCTGCAAAGACTATCCCTTTATTAAAGGTGTGTCCCTCTACATTAGAAATCATCATCGTTGTCATAATCGCTGTTTTCTAATTCAATGTCTTCTTCATAGATATCTATATCATCTATGTCTTCCACATCTACATCTTCTAAATCTTCTGAAGCGTCAGTGCCATCTTGTTCGTCGCCAACAATGTTCATTCCATCTTCATCGACATATCTGATGTCACTTAAATTTTCACCTTCAACCGGTAAATCATCTTCACTATCCATAGTGTCGACTATTTCAACTTCAGCCTGTTCACTGGTAATAATTTTAATATCCAGAGACAAACTTTGCAATTCTTTTACAAGTACCTTAAATGATTCAGGGATACCCGGTTCCGGAATATTTTCACCTTTAACAATGGCTTCATAGGTTTTTACTCTACCGTTAACATCGTCTGATTTGACAGTTAAGATTTCCTGCAATGTATGAGCAGCACCGTATGCCTCCAATGCCCAAACTTCCATTTCACCGAATCTTTGTCCTCCGAATTGTGCTTTACCGCCTAATGGCTGCTGAGTAACCAATGAGTAAGGTCCTGTTGAACGAGCATGTATCTTATCATCAACCAAATGGTGAAGCTTAAGCATATACATGTAACCAACAGTTACCGGACCGTCAAAATATTCTCCTGAACGTCCGTCTCTAAGATCTATTTTACCACTTCTTGGGTAACCAGCCATTTCAAGAGCGTCCCAGATATCATCCTCAACAGCACCGTCAAATACCGGTGTGGCAACATTCCATCCTAATTTCTTAGCGGCTAAGCCAAGATGCACCTCTAACACCTGACCGATGTTCATACGAGAAGGAACACCAAGTGGATTTAATACTACCTGTAGCGGAGTTCCATCCGGTAAGAACGGCATATCTTCCTCAGGCATAATGTGTGATATAACGCCCTTATTACCGTGACGACCGCACATTTTATCTCCTACATTTATTTTACGTTTTGTAGCAATATAAACTCTGACCATCTTGCTCACTCCAGGGCTTAATTCGTCGCCGTTCTCTCTTGTAAATACTTTTACGTCAACGATAATTCCTGTTTCGCCGTGCGGGACCTTTAAAGAAGTGTCTCTAACTTCTCTTGCCTTTTCACCGAATATCGCTCTTAATAATCTTTCTTCGGCAGTAAGCTCTGTTTCTCCCTTAGGAGTAACTTTTCCTACAAGAATATCTCCTGATTTAACTTCAGCTCCTATTCTTATAATTCCTCTTTCGTCTAAGTCCTTTAAAGAATCATCTCCAACGTTAGGGATATCTCTTGTTATTTCTTCAGGACCTAATTTTGTATCTCTTGCTTCGGATTCATATTCTTCGATATGAACTGACGTTAAAACATCATCCATAACTAATTTTTCATTCATTAACACGGCATCTTCGTAGTTGTAACCTTCCCATGTCATAAATCCAATCAGAAGGTTCTTACCTATTGCCATGTCACCGTTATCAGTAGAAGGACCGTCGGCAATTATCTGACCTCTTTTAATTTCATCGCCTTTATATACGATAGGTCTTTGATTTACGCATGTACCGCTGTTTGAACGCTTGAATTTCAAAAGTGGATATCTGTCAATCATGCCGTTATCATTTCTTCTTATTAATATTTCAGCTGCGGTAACAGATAGACAAACACCGTCACGTTCAGCTACTATAACTGCACCTGAGTCCTTTGCTGCCTTATATTCAAGGCCTGTTCCTATGATTGGTGCATCTGTAATTAACAAAGGAACTGCCTGTCTTTGCATGTTGGCACCCATTAACGCACGGTTAGCATCGTCATTTTCAAGGAATGGAATCATACCTGTACCGATGGATATAACCTGCTTTGGAGAAACTTCCATGTAATCAACCATGTCTCTTGATACAATTTCATTAATACCGTCAATACCACGTACAACAACACGGTTATGTTCAAATGTACCATCGTCGTTTAATGGTTCATTTGACTGTGCAATTATTTTTGTATCCTCTATATCTGCAGTAAGATAATCTATAATATCTGTTACCTGGCCTGTTTCTTTGTTAACTCTTCTGTATGGGGCTTCAAGAAAACCATAGTCATTTATTCTTGCATATGTTGCAAGGGATGTAATCAAACCGATGTTTGGTCCTTCAGGAGTTTCTATAGGGCACATTCTGCCATAATGAGAATGGTGAACGTCTCTTACTTCGAAGCTCGCTCTGTCCCTGCTTAAACCACCCGGTCCCAAAGCAGACATTCTCCTTTTATGAGTTAATTCTGCCAATGGATTTGTTTGATCCATAAATTGTGACAGCTGGCTGGAACCAAAAAATTCTTTGATTGCAGCTGAAACAGGTCTTATGTTAATTAATACCTGAGGAGTTACAACATCAACGTCCTGAATTGTCATTCTTTCTCTGACAACCCTCTCCATTCTTGACAAACCAACCCTTACCTGGTTTTGTAAAAGTTCACCGACAGATCTTAATCTTCTGTTGCCAAGATGGTCTATGTCATCTGTCTGACCTAATCCTTTAAATAAGCATAATTGATAATTTGTTGAGGCAATCATGTCTTCAACAATTATATGTCTTGGAGATAAAAGCTTCATTTTATCTATTATTGCTTTTTCTATATCTTCGTTTGAACTGTTTTCTTCAAGTATTTGTTTCATTACAGGATAGAAAACACGTTCCTTTAATCCTAATTTTTCAAAATCTATATCTAAACCGAATGTCTTTGGATCAACAAATTTATTGGTAATTATCTTAGTAACTTTTTCATCAGAGTTTAATACATTGATAGCAAAAATGCCCGATGCTTCTAATTTAAATATTGCTTCGCTATCGATTGCATCATTTTTATGTATTAAAATTTCGCCGGTTTCTGTGTCAATTATATCTTCAGCAACCCTTTTTCCTATTACTCTGTTTTCAAAGCTTAGTTTTTTATTGAATTTATATCTTCCAACCTTTGCAAGATCATATCTTTTCGGGTCAAAAAATAATGAATTTATCAATGATGAAGCACTATCTAATGTAGGTGGTTCACCCGGTCTTAACCTTTTATATATTTCTATTAAGGCTTCATCTGAATTGGTAGTGTTGTCCTTTTCAAGTGTTTTCAAAAGCTGCTCAGTCTCTCCTAAAGTATCGATAATCATAGAATTAGAAGAAAGCCCCATAGCTCTCACAAGCACTGTGGCAGGTAATTTCCTTGTTCTATCGACCCTTATGTAAATTATATCATTTGAGTCTGTTTCAAATTCAAGCCATGCACCTCTATTTGGTATAAGTGTAGCTTCATATAATTCTTTACCTACCTTATCCCTTGTCATGTTGAAATAAACACCTGGTGATCTAACTAACTGACTTACAATAACACGTTCCGCTCCATTGATTATAAATGTACCTTTTTCAGTCATTAGAGGAAACTCGCCCATAAATGCTTCTTGCTCTTTGATTTCACCCGTTTCTTTGTTAATCAATCTCACTTTTAATTTTAACGGTACCGAATATGTTGCATCTCTTTCCTTACATTCAACCTGGCTAAATTTCGGCTCACCAAACAAAGAATGATCAACAAATTCCAAAATCAAATTGCCGGTATAGTCCTCAATTGGCGAAATATCATCAAAAACCTCTCTAAGTCCCTCATTTAGGAACCATTCATAAGATTTTTTCTGAACTTCTATTAAATCCGGTAAATCTAAAACCTCATCAATTTTAGAGTAAGACATCCTCACTCTGTTACCTATTTTCACAGGATGCGGCATTCTTTCACCCCTTAGTTTAATTTTTTTGGCATACAATTTCTGTGCCAACATTTTATGCTCATGGCAATATATAATAATATCACCAAGAATTTTTTTTGTCAAGAATTTTTTTACAAAATGCACCTTAAGTATTATTAACTTAATTAGCAATTTTATACATATTACAAAAAAGACTTTACTCATTATGTAAAGTCTTTTTCAGATGAAGGGAGAGTCGCCTTTAAGGAGAGTCAGCCCCTGGAGATAGACCTTAAAGGAATGTCCCCATTTTAAAATGTTATTAATTATTTAATTTCTACTACTGCGCCTTCAGCTTCTAAAGCAGCTTTCATTTTGTCAGCTTCTTCTTTAGAAACAGCTGTCTTTAATGTAGTAGGTGCTCCATCAACTGCATCTTTAGCTTCTTTTAATCCAAGACCTGTTAACTCTCTTACTACTTTTATAACTTTGATTTTTCCTGCTCCTGCATTTGCAAGAACAACATCAAATTCAGTTTTTTCTTCTTCAACCGGTGCTGCTGCGCCGCCTGCTACTGCACCTGCAACTGCTACTGGAGCTGCTGCTGATACTCCAAATTCTTCTTCGATTGCTTTTACTAATTCATTTAATTCTAATACTGATAATTGTTTTATTTCATCAACAAATTTTGTGATTTTTTCACTTGCCATTTTATATATCCTCCTATTAATTTGTAATAACTTCTTTTATTTTGTTTTTTTAATATTAATTTTTCAATGTTAATTTTTATTTATGCTACTTCTTCATTTTTCTTTGAAATTTGATCAAGCATATAAGCAAGATTTCTGATGTTTCCTTGTAATACTCCAGCCAATTGTCCAAGTAGAATTTCTCTTGGCGGAACGTTAGCTAATGCCTTAACTTCATCAGCACTCATTACTTTACCTTCAGCTATACCTGCTTTGATCACAACTGTATCATTGCTTGTTTTAGCAAAATCATTAGTAACTTTAGCTGCGGATATTTCATCTGTTTGAGATATAGCTATCGCATTTGGTCCTTCCAAGTTAACTGTTATATCTTTATATCCTAACTCTTCAAAAGCAAAACGCATTAAAGTGTTTTTATAAACCTTATATTCTACACCTGCTTCTCTGCATTTATTTCTTAGCTGTGTTGCCTTTTCAACAGATAAACCTTTATATTCAACTAAAACAATTGATTTTGCACCTCTTAATTTTTCAGTTATTTCGCTTACAACTTGTTTTTTCTGTTCTAAAACTGATTGATTCATACATTACACCTCCTTAAAAAGATATCTTTTTGTGCAAAAAGAAAAATCTCTCCGCAGACGAAGAGAAACTTTTATAAGCTTTTTTCTCACCTCGGTTGGATAATTAAACTCAAAGAGTGCCAACTGTCTGCGGTAATATATTTAATTTTCGCTTTATATAAATCCAAATAGTTCTTAAGTCAATACATTAATCCATTAGTTTTGTTGTATTAAGCTTGATTCCAGGTCCCATTGTGCTTGCTATTGTAACACTTCTTAAGTATTTACCTTTAGCAGCAGCAGGTTTTGCTTTGATTATAGCATCCATTATAGCTTTAATATTGTCAACTAATTTTTCTGTACCGAAAGATTTTTTTCCTACAGGAACGTGAATAATGTTAGTTTTGTCTAATCTGTATTCAACCTTACCTGCTTTAATCTCCTGAATTGCCTTAGCTACATCAAATGTTACTGTACCTGATTTCGGGTTCGGCATTAAGCCCTTCGGTCCTAATACTCTACCTAATCTACCAACAACACCCATCATATCCGGAGTTGCTATAACTACGTCAAAATCAAACCAGTTTTCTTTTTGAATTTTGTCAGCCAATTCAGCTTCGCCTACATAATCTGCTCCGGCTTCTTCTGCTTCTTTAGCTTTATCGCCTTTAGCAAATACTAAAACACGAACTGTTTTACCTGTTCCGTGCGGCAGAACTACTGCGCCTCTTACTTGTTGGTCTGCATGTCTTGAATCTACGCCTAATTTCACGTGAGCTTCAATAGTCTCATCAAAATTAGCTTTTGCTGTTACAAGCATTGCTTCTACAGCTTCTTCCAAGTCGTATAGTTTCAATTTATCAATTGATTTCATACTGTCTTGATATTTTTTTCCTCTTCTTGGCATGTTCTTATCCTCCTTAGTGGTCTAACAGCCCTTCGGCCTCCCACTGTGCCATTGTCTTATTTTTCTACCGTTACACCCATACTTCTTGCAGTACCTGCTACTAAATTCATAGCTGCTTCAATTGTATTGGCATTTAAATCCGGCATTTTTAACTTTGCGATTTCTTCGCATTTTTCTTTAGAAAGCTTTGCTACTTTCTTTTTGTTCGGTTCTCCTGAACCGCTTTCAATTCCAACTGCTTTCTTTATTAGAACTGCTACAGGCGGAGTTTTAGTGATAAATGTAAATGATCTATCCTGATAAACAGTTAATACTACCGGTATAATCATACCTGCCTGATCAGCTGTCTTTGCATTAAATTCTTTACAAAATCCCATTATATTCACACCGTGAGGTCCTAACGCTGTACCAACCGGTGGAGCTGGTGTTGCCTTCCCTGCTGGTATTTGCAGTTTAACTAAAGCTGTTACCTTTTTAGCCATATGTTGCACCTCCTTCATACGAAACGCATGTATATATTGATAAAGTATTATACTTTTTCAATCTGATCATAATCAAGTTCGATAAGAGTTTCTCTTCCAAACATTGATACAAAAGCTTTAATTTTTCTTTTTTCTTGACTGATGCTTTCAACAGCACCAATAAAATCTTCAAATGGTCCTTCTTTAACCTTAATGGTATCTCCCGGTGCAAGTTCAATTACCGGTAATCTTTCAACAACACCAAGTGCCTTAACCTCTTCATCAGTTAAAGGAACCGGTTTAGACCCTGGACCAACAAAGCCGGTTACTCCCCTCGTATTTCTTACAAGATACCAAGATTCATCAGTCATTATCATTTTGATGATTACATAACTTGGGAACATTTTTCTTTCTTTCATTTTTTTCTTGCCGTTTTTAACTTCAGCTACTTCTTCAACCGGCACTCTAACCTCGAAAATTATATCCTGCATTTCCCTGTTTTCTACAAGCTTTTCGATGTTAGCTTTAACTTTGTTCTCATGTCCCGAATATGTATGAACAACATACCATCTTGATCCTTGTGATTCTTGTTTCATACCCGTGCTCCTTTATTATACAATCAATGCAACCAAGTTCTGGAATATGAGATCTAATCCCCAAATTACGAGTGTCATAGCAAAAGTAGTAGCAAGTACAACTACAGTATAATTTGTTAATTCCTTTTTAGTAGGCCAATTTACTTTTTTCATTTCAGCTTTAACGCCTTTAAAATAACTGCTTACCCTACTTGTAAATTTTGGTTTTTCATTTTCTCTATTTGACATTTACAACACCTCAATACGGTTATTTTGTTTCCTTGTGTAAAGTATGCTTTTTACAGAACTTGCAGTATTTATTTAATTCTATTCTTTCAGGGTTTTCTCTCTTGTTTTTTTCTGTATCATAGTTTCTTTGTTTGCACTCTGTGCAAGCTAACTTAACTGCTACTCTCATTCCACACCTCCGGACTCTTGTTTAACATAGCTCATTATCTTTTTCAAGATATCATAAATAAATTCAACTGTCAACATTTTTTTAATGTTGAAGTGCTTACAAAACTCACTAAAAAAAGCTCCTGCCAAAGCAAAAGCTTTTTTTATAGCAATTTATTTTACAATAATAAAATATGTTTGTCAATACTTTTTTAATTATTTTATTATGCTAGTAACAACTCCTGATCCAACTGTTCTTCCGCCTTCTCTGATAGCGAATCTTAATCCCTCTTCGATAGCGATAGGATGGATTAATTTAACGATAAATCTTGAGTTATCTCCAGGCATACACATTTCTACGCCTGCTTCAAGGTCGATTTGTCCTGTAATGTCTGTTGTTCTGAAATAAAATTGTGGTCTGTATCCGTTAAAGAATGGAGTGTGTCTTCCACCTTCTTCTTTTGTTAATACGTATACTTCTGCATTGAATTCTGTATGTGGTGTTATTGAACCGGGTTTTGCAAGAACTTGACCTCTTTGGATATCAGTTCTTTGAACTCCTCTAAGAAGTGCTCCGATGTTGTCTCCTGCTTGTGCTTGATCAAGTAATTTCTTGAACATTTCAACACCTGTACATACTGTTTCTTTTGGTTCTTCTGAAAGTCCAACAATTTGAATCTTATCTTGTACTTTTAATATTCCTCTTTCAACTCTTCCTGTTGCAACTGTTCCTCTACCTGTGATTGAGAATACATCTTCTACCGGCATTAGGAATGGTTTGTCAACGTCTCTTTCAGGTGTTGGTATCCATGCGTCTACTTCTTCCATTAATTTAACGATTTTATCTCCCCATGGTCCGTCCGGATCTTCCAATGCTTTTAATGCTGATCCAACTACGATTGGAGTATTGTCTCCGTCAAATTCATATTCTGATAAAAGTTCTCTTACTTCCATTTCAACCAATTCGATTAATTCAGGGTCATCTACCATGTCTTCTTTGTTTAAGAATACAACTAATCTTGGAACTCCAACCTGTCTTGAAAGTAGGATGTGTTCTCTTGTCTGTGGCATTGGACCATCAGCTGCAGATACAACTATGATTCCACCGTCCATTTGTGCTGCTCCTGTAATCATGTTCTTTACATAGTCAGCGTGACCCGGGCAGTCAACGTGTGCGTAGTGTCTGTTTGCTGTTTCATATTCAACGTGAGAAGTAGAAATAGTGATTCCTCTTTCTCTTTCTTCCGGAGCTTTGTCTATATTATCATAGCTTATAAATTCTCCAGTTCCGAATCTCTTGTTTAATGTCATTGTGATTGCTGCTGTTAAAGTAGTCTTACCATGGTCTACGTGCCCAATGGTACCTATATTAACGTGCGGTTTATTTCTTTCAAATTTTGCTTTTGCCATTTTTATATCCTCCCTATTTTCCCATTTCATTATTAATTATCATTATTCAATGTTTATTGCGACGTTAGTCGCATATTTGGAGCTTACGAGCAGACTCGAACTGCCGACCTCTTCATTACCAATGAAGTGCTCTACCACCTGAGCTACGCAAGCATTATGCCAATGTATCCAAGCATCAGATACGTAATAAAAAATGTCAATGTACATTATACCACAATACAACAATAAATCAATAGCAAAAATCATCTTAGTACAATAAAAAAAACAAAAACTTGAAAAAATATTATCTTCATAATAATGAACATAAAGCTAATACTTTGCAGTATTTTATATGCAATTGTCTGACAAAATGATTGCAACGCCTTATCAATTAAGATACCGGGTTTCTTTAAGTTTTCGCCATTCCGGGCTCACTAAAAAAATGGTTAAAACCAAATTAACCATTTTATAAACTAACACAATATTTTATCTCTATTTTTACTGATTTTCTTCTTTGCTCTTTGCAAAGCATTGTCAATTGATTTGATACTTTTATTTAAGGAAACAGAAATTTCTTCGTATGACTTACCCTTTTCATACTCAGTAAAAACAAGTTTTTCAAATTTACTTAATTTTTCCGAAACTATATTATAATATTGCTTAATTTCTTCCTTACATATAAATACATGTTCTGGATTTAAACTCCCTAAGTCGGAATGAAAACTTGCATAATTAATTTCATAATCATAATTTGAAAAATCAAAGATCGTTGTAATATTGCTTAACATTTCATAGGATTTCGTTTTCCTGATGGCTGTAATAACTTGCCTTCTGATACACACTTCTGCAAAACCCCTGAAACCCTTTCCCAAACCTTCATCAAATCCATCAATTGCTTTCATTAGACCAATCATTGCCTCTTGAAACAAATCATCGATTCCTCCGCCAATAAGAAAAAACGAACCGGTAATCCTTTTAATTATATATGTATACCTCTTATACAAGCATCTTTCAGCGTGCTCATCGCCACTCTTTATTTTCCGAATAAGTTCTTCATCAGAAAGAGTGTTATATGCCTTTTGATAATCCAAATTACTAAAAATGCTAATAGAACTTATCATTAATTTCCCCCCGTTATAATTTAAATTAAGATTTAAATATTTCTAAAAAGCATTGTACAACTTACGAATTTAGATTCTATAAATTCGCGATTGTAGTATAAAAATTATATGCATTATTACAATTAGTGTCAAGACATTATATATTTCTTCTCATTTTTTCTAATTTTTCCAAAGTTTCCGGGGCTAAAACCTGGTCTATATTTGTACCTTTTTGTCGATTTTTTTCATATTTTGTTCTTATGTCTTTTTTTGCGTTTTCTAACTCTATTAGCATTTCCTGTGCGGAAATTCGGGTACCTCCCCTTGAGATTACTATCTGTTGTATTGCTGAATCCGAGGTTGCAACCTGTACTCTTTCGTGTCTTCCTAATTTATCAAGCTGTTTTTCTATATAACTGTCTGCAGTTTCATGTTCTTTTGTATAAATAATTTCCACCCCTGCAACTGTTTCTTTTTTTTCAATGCTTCCCTTTACAAGATGAGCATCAAAAACAACAATTACATTTATGCCTCTGTATGCTTGATATTCAACTAAAAGCTCTATTAGCTTATTCCTTGAGTTTGCTATGTTCTTTGAAATTTCTTTATAATAATGCCACTGATTTATTATGTTATAACCATCGACAAACAAATATTCCTTTTTGGTGCGTGCCATTTTAAAATCCTCTTTGCTTCATTATTTCATATATTATTATTGAAGCAGCGCAGGATGCATTTAAAGAAGTTACTTTACCCTTCATAGGGATTTTAACCAGTGTGTCACATTTTTCCTTAACTAATCTTCCGATTCCAAAACCTTCGCTTCCTATAACCAAACCAACAGGTGTATCGAATTTTTCGTCAGATATGTTATTACCGTCCATATGAGCGCCATATATCCACAAACCCTTTTGTTTCAATTCTTCAAGTGTGTTGCTTATATTTGTAACTCTAACGATTGGCAGATACTCAACGGCTCCGGCAGAGGACTTTGCTACAACGCCGTTTACCTGAGCAGCTCTTCTCTTAGGTATGATGATGCCATGTGCACCTAAGCATTCTGCAGTCCTAATGATTGCTCCTAAATTATGCACATCTGTTATTTCATCAAGAATTATAACAAACGGTTTTTCGCCTTTTCCTTTTGCGAGATTTAAAATATCATCAATTTCCTTATATTCATACTCCATTGCTTCTGCTATGACACCCTGATGCCTTTTATTTTCACTTATTCTGTCAAGTGTGGCCTTATCCACGTTTTTTACAAGGACATTTCTCTCTTTGGCAAGTTCAACTATTTTCTTTAATGACGAATCAGTTGCATCTCTGTTCATCAATATGGTGTCAATTTCTGCCCCACTTTTTAAAGCTTCAATTACCGGATTTCTACCCTCAATTATCCTCATTTTTTTCATCCTTTTCGTTTATTATTTCAACTGTTTTATAAAATAAAGCCATCAACCTGTTAATATCATTATTTAAATAAAGGTATCCAAACAATGCCTCAAAACCGGTAGCATATCTGTAATCCATCATTTCAGCATTTTTAGGCGAAGAAGTTATTTTCGCATTCCTTCCTCTTTTAACAACACGTTTTTCTTCCTCGGTTAACTCATCTTCAAGTTTACCTACTGCATATGCTTGAGAATTTGCTTTAACAAAGTTTACTGTTAGTTTATGCATTTTATTTACATTAATGTCATGGTTATGAATAATATAGCTCCTCACTAAAAGCTCATAAACAGCATCACCTGCATAAGCTAACTGTGCAGGTGAATACATAAGAAATTTTTTTGTTGAATCATCTAAAGTTTTACTTAAATTACCTAATAATTCTTCATCTGTTTTTGTGTTTAATTTATTTTCTTCCAATTTACACCCTGTCTTGTATCTTCCAGCATGATGCCCTTTTCTAAAAGCTCTGCTCTTATAGAATCTGCTAACTGGAAATCTTTATTCTTTTTAGCTTCCTGCCTTTTTTGAATCATTTCTTCAATATATTCAACCATTTCATCATGAACATCATTGTCATTATCTTCATCCTTTAATAAGTTAAGTGACAACACCTGTTCGAAATCTTTTATTAATTTTATCTTTTCATTATTAGTAACATCATCTGCTTTTAACATATTAAATAAAACAGTCAACGCATTTGCAGTATTTAAATCATCCTCAAGACATTTTTTAAATTCATCCTTAATTTTAGCTGCTGACTCGCTTAGTTTTGTTTCTTCATTTAATTCAGTATTAGCCAGTAATGATTTAATTCTACTTTTTAATTTTAAGTATGCATTTTCAGCAGACGCAAGTGAATCAAAAGAAAATGCAAGCTGTTTTCTGTAATGAGAATTTAAGACAAAATATCTGTAGGATAGCGGATTAAATCCCTTTCTCTCCAATAGTGACAATGTTAGAAATTCACCGCTCGATTTGCTCATTTTTCCCTCATTATCTATTAAAAATTCACTGTGCCACCAATATTTAACCCATTGTTTTCCCGTGTAGCTTTCAGTTTGTGCTATTTCATTAGTATGATGTACAGGAATATGGTCAACACCACCGCAGTGTATATCCATCTGTTCACCTAAATTAGATAAACTGATAACCGAGCATTCAATATGCCACCCCGGATAACCTACTCCCCATGGTGAATCCCACTTCATAGCTTGATTTTCAAACTTTGATTTAGTGAACCACAAAACAAAATCCTGAGGATTTTTTTTAGCTTCATCAATAGAGACATCCTCTCGTGAGCCGGTCTTTAATTGTTCTAAATCCATACCTGAAAGCTTAGTATAATTATCAACCTTTTTTATATCAAAATATACATTGCCATTTGTAAAGTAAGTGTAGCCCTTTTTTTCTAATGTCTTTATAAACTCTATGTATTGATTAATATAATCTGTGGCTTTCGCAACTATATCCGGATATTTAATATTCAATTTTTCAATATCTGTAAAAAAGGCATTCGTATAATGTTGTGCGATTTCCCAAACTGTTTTATTTTCCCTTTTAGCACCCTTAAGCATTTTATCTTCACCGTCATCAGCATCCGATTCAAGGTGTCCTACATCAGTTATATTCATAACCCTTTTAACAGGATAACCTATATATCTTAATGTTTTTTCAAGTATATCTTCATGTATGTACGTCCTTAAATTGCCTATATGTGCGTAATTATAAACTGTCGGCCCACAAGTATATATTTTTACCAAATTTTCATCTATTGGTTTAAAATCTTCAATTGATTTTGAAAGTGTATTATAAAGTTTCATAAGAATCTCTCCTCTTTATACTTTAAAATTATTATATAATACACAAATGATAGTATCAAGTTATTTATTTTCTAAGTGTAATATAACTGTAATTGATAAAATGTCGAATAATGGTATAATATGTTTATAAAAATATAACATAGGGGGACAGTATGAAAAAAATTTTTATTATTGTTATTTTAATATTAACCCTTTCAATTTCCTTTGCTTATGCTGAAATTGGCTATACAAACATATCAAATATCGCTTTGTATGATAATGCAGATTATACTTCTAATATTAATGAAACTCTTAAAATAAGCACTAAATTAAATATATTAAAAGAAAACGAAGAATGGTGCTATGTTAAAACTACCAATGGGAAAACCGGTTGGATAGAAAAATATTTCGTTACGGTACCATCACAAAAATTTGTTGTCAATAACACAAATTATAACATTAATATAAGAACATCACCTACAATCAGTTCCAAAACAATCGGACAGCTTAATCCTAAAGATAAGGTGAAATATATTGATACATATCACAGCTGGCACATAATTGAATACAACAACAATGAATATTACATAGCAAGCTGGCTAACATCCGTTGAATATGATGAATTTCAAGAAATAGTGCTATTATATGACTCTATCAATATTCGTGACAATGCATCAACTAACAGCAAAGTAATAACTCAAGGAAACAAAAATGATACCCTTAAAGTAACAGGTGAAAAAAACGGGTGGTTGCAAGTTAAGCTTCCTGATGGAAAGATTGGCTACGTAGCAGGGTGGCTTACATCATACAATAGCAATTATTATTCAGAAGGCAATTTGGGTCATAAAAAAACTATAGAAGATTTAAACTTAAGAATCGGACCATCCGCTAATAATAAAAAGATTACCACCCTTAAAAAGGGAGAAGTTGTAACAGTTATAGAAACTAATAATGGCTGGAGCAAAATTGTTGCTAAGAGCGGAATAGTCGGATGGGTTAGTGATGATTACCTGAAAGAAATTAATCCATTATCCGGAAAGATAATACTCCTTGACCCCGGACATGGCGGAAAAGATCCCGGCTCAATCAGCTATTCAGGCAAATTCGAAAAATATATCAACCTTGAAGTAGCCAATAAGCTTAAAAATGTATTAGAATCATTAGGCGCAGAAGTTCATATGACAAGAAAAAATGATACGTATATCACCAATAAAGAAAGAGGAAAAATGGCTGATAGATTAAAAGCAGATATACTTTTATCAATTCATCACAACTCCTTAAACAACAGTGATTATTTTGGACTTTCAACCTATTACAACACAATAAAATACAAAGATAAAGCACATGGCTATAATTTAGCAGAATCAATTTATTTAAATGCAATTACTATTAACGGCGTATACAGAGACGGAATATTAGACAGAAATTATGAAGTTTTACGAGAAACTAATACTCCAGCGGCTTTAATAGAAATCGGCTTTATGTCAAATCCTCAAGAAGAAATGAACATCCACAACATAAGCTTCCAAAATATAATAGTTGAAAAAATAGCAGATGGGATAGTTGAGTATTTTAACAATTGATTTGCGATAGATAAACAATAGAAACGGGACGCGAAAGCGTCCCTTCTTTAATCTATCGCTATTCAATTGCTCACCTATTGCCTATCAATTGTTCATAAACAGCTCCGTAAAAACCTCTACTATCAAATCTTCTTTTACTGCCAATGACAATATCCTGTTATGCTTGACAAAAGCAGGAACATTTTTAGTGAATTCAACAGGATTTTTCCTGAATTCATCAATAACCAAATTCAAAAAATCCAAAGAATTATAGATTTTAAACCTTTCAACTCCTAATTTTTCTGCAATTCTTTCAGCCAATCTTAAGCAAATATCCTCATAATCAGCTCTTCCCTTCATATCTAAAATATTTTCCAACCGTGGAAGTATTTTTTCAAAAAGGATGCGGTCAATAGGAATTTCTTCAAATCCCAAAGTACTTCCTACACACTTTATTGTTTCCTTGTTAGCTATTAAGAATTTTAGCAAAAGATCAATAAAATCTCCTTCATAGGGAACACAGTAATATTTAAAACCCTTCAGCCCTTTAAATACCTTCATAGTATCAAAATAGCCAAGCTTAATTAACTCATCAGCTCTTTCACGGTTAAAGTCAAGTGCATCAAGCATACTTCCCAAACTACCGTCCGCTGGTTGAATATATGTTATCTTTACATCCTTGTTTCTTACTTTTCTGACAATACCAACAGCCATAGTTCTTACCGCTATTATATCTTTATAACCCCTATTAATAAGCATACTTATAGGAAGGTTATTGTAAAAGCCACCGTCTAAGTATTTTTTACCACCCATATCCTCTATTTTAAAAGCAGGAAGATTGGCACTGGCTATTAAAAAATCTGTAAGCTTTCCTTCGGGTATATCCTCCTTGTAAAGCTCCATTGATTTTTTATCAGTTAAATTCACAGTTACGATACCATAATCAATAGGAGAATTGCGTATTTTATCCTCATCAACGTAAGTATCAAACAATGCCCTGATTTTTGACGTATCCAAACCACGGTTATTCAAAATTTCTTTAGATTGATGAAGTAAATAAGAAAAATTAATTTCATGAATATTTAAATTTTTTAAATCTATAATTGCTTTTTCATCAATATCAAATAATTCATACGAATTAATACTGTACCATATTTTTTCTAATAAGTCGTAATCACCCTGCACCATCATTGCACCGTTAATTGCTCCAATGGATGTACCGGCAATGCCCCCTATTTCAATATTCAATTCTTTTAACGCCTTATACGCGCCAACATGATATGCGCCTTTTGCGCCGCCGCCCTCTAATACTAACCCGTACATGTTTTTACTCCACAGATAATAATTTTACTGAACTTACACCCTTTAATTTTTTTAGTTCTAAAATAACATCATCAATTGGTTGTACTATATCAGAAATATCAAGGGATAAATTTACAGATGCTTTTCCGTTAATCGGGATACTTTGGTTAATAGTAAGTATGTTTGCATTTTCTTGTGACATGTAATTTAACACACTTGATAAAACTCCTTTTTCATGCCTAAGCATCATAGAAATTACAGCTTTTCTGCCAATTGAATTTTCAGAGGGCGAAAACACATAATCCTTATACTTATAATATGTACTTCTGCTGATTCCAACCAATTTAACTGCCTCACTTATACCTTTAACGCTGCCGTTATTGATTAAATTTCTTGCCTCAATAACCTTTTCATAAACATCAGGCAATATTTTCTTGCTAACTATTAAATACTTCTTTAACATACGTCACCTCTTATTATTTTATGATTGTTACACCTAATTTATCAGCTGTTAATAATTTAATATCCCATTTGTTTTTCATATTTTTTATACTTTTATATATTTTGTTCGGAAAATCAAAATCATCAGTTATATTCATGAGAGTCGGTCCCGACCCGCTGATAAAAAATGCCGTTGAACCATTATCAATGCATATTTTCTTAATCTCGTCATATTCATGGATTAAAGTTTTTCTGTATTTTTGGTGCATCTTATCCTTTAAACTTACGTTTATAACTTTAAAATCACCCTCCTCTAATGCTTTTAAAAGAACTGCCGTTCTTGATATATTAAAAACCGCATCTTTAAAAGAAACTTCAGATGGCAGTAGCTTTCTTGCCTCTTGGGTTGAAGTTTCAAAGTTCGGTACTAAAGCGCAAAATTTAATTATATCGCTGATATTGTAATTTACACAATATGCCACATTATCTTCAACAATCGAAGCGGTTAAACCGCCATAAACAGCCGGTGCCACATTGTCAGGATGTCCTTCTACTTCTACAGCAATTTTAAACAGCTCATCCTTTGATAAATTGCCATTTAATAAAGCATTAGCACCAAAAACACCTGCAACTATACATGCAGAGCTGCTTCCGAGACCCCTTGACACCGGTATATCGGTTTCCATCGATATTTTTAACCCCTTAACATTTTTGCCTAATATTTTCAAAGTTTTTTCAAACGATTTATATACTAAATTTTCTTTATTTTTATATTTTTCCTTACAACCTTCAAACATCAGTCCCTCATTTATTTCCTCGAATGTATAAACATTATATAAATTCAGAGCAAGCCCCAATGTATCAAAGCCAGGACCGATATTTGCAGTAGTTGCAGGAACAGTTACTTTAACCATAATCTAACAAACCCTTCCATCTCACCCACTTCACACACAGTGGTGTGACACACTTTCTTATTATTTAATCCCTTTAAATTCTCCGGTATCGGAACTCCTGTTTTTTCAGAAAGTTCTTCCATTATTGCAAATTCATTATTATCTGTTTCTCCAAACAATGCTTCATATACACTTTTAGAAAACTTAAAAGGGCTTGCTGTAGATAACACAACACTCACAGTTTCATCCCCGGTTTCCTTTTTATAATCCATTAATGTTTTATAAGCCACTGCAGTGTGTGTATCAAGAAGGTACCTGTATTTATCATATACCTCTTTAATTGTTCTTACAGTGTCTTCCTTAAACACACAGCCCGCAAAAAATTCTTTATTAATTTTTTCCTTCATCTCTGTTGAAACTTCATACTTGCCATTAGAACTTAATTGCTCCATCAGAGTTTTTACTATTTCATTGTTTTTTCCGCTCATATAATACAATAATCTTTCCAAATTACTTGAAATAAGAATATCCATAGAAGGTGATATGGTTTTATGAAACTTTCTGTTTCTATCATAAACTCCAGTTTTTATAAAATCATACAACACATTATTTTCATTAGAGCCGCACAAAAGCTTATTTATTGGAAGTCCAAGCATTTTAGCATAATATCCAGCCAATATATTTCCGAAATTGCCGGTTGGAACAGAAAAATTTATTTCGTCCCAATTTTTTATAACATTACTCTCAACAAGCTTAACATAAGTGTATAAGTAATAAACTATTTGTGGTATTAATCTTCCTATATTAATGGAATTTGCTGAAGAAAATATTTTATTGTTTTCTTCAAATTCTTTTAACAGTTTTTTATTGGTGAATATTTTTTTTACTCCTGTTTGTGCATCGTCAAAGTTTCCTTTTATGGCACAAACGTAGGTATTGACCCCTTCCTGTGTTACCATTTGTGCCTTTTGTACCTCACTGACTCCGGCCTCAGGATAAAAAACTGCTATCTTTGTTCCGTTTACATCTTTAAATCCTTCTAAAGCAGCTTTGCCGGTATCACCGGAGGTAGCTGTAAGTATTATAACTTCTCCTGTTGTATCATTCATTTCATAGGAAGTTGTCATTAAATGAGGAAGTATTGAAAGAGCCACATCCTTAAATGCCGATGTAGGGCCATGAAACAGCTCTGTTATAAATGAATCTCCCACCTTTACGATAGGTGTGATTTCTTCACTGCTGAACTTATTTGTATATGCCTTATTAACACATTCTTTTATTTTATCCTTCGGAAAATCATCAAGCATCAAGCCGATAACTGTTTCCGCAATTTCTATGTAAGATTTACCTAATAAATTTTCTATATCAATTTTATTATCACTTATACCTCTTAAAACAAATAAACCGCCATCATCAGCAATACCCTTAAGAACGGCTAAAGAAGCAGTTGCCTTTAGATTTGAGTTCCTTGTGCTTTCATAACTGTAAAACATTTTTCCTCCGCTGTCTTTAATTATATAATAATATATAATATACTGTTCTCAGAATTATTACAAGTGTTTTTTAAAATAATACAGCAACAGGTTCATTTGCAATTAATTAATTGCAATATGCTTTAGATGTGATAGAATATAACTAAAATTAAATATCCCCCGCCTCTATAGGCGCCAGGATCTTGCATCATTCCGAACACAGTTAGAAATCTCCCAAAATTATAAATACTCTCAAAGGAGCACCCATGAAACATATAAGTATACTTGGTTCGACCGGTTCCATTGGAACACAAACATTGGACGTTGTAAGAGAATATTTCGAAGAAATAAAAGTATGTGCTATTACAGGAAACAATAATATAGAACTTTTAAAAGAACAAATAATAGAATTTAAGCCGGAGCTCTGCTCGGTAATGAAGGTTGATAAAGCAAAACAGCTTAAAAATATGCTTCCTGCCGGTATTAAAACTGAAATAATGTCAGGAATGGAAGGGCTGGTTGCAGCAGCAGAATTTGAAAAAAGTGAAATTATTGTAACTGCCGTATCAGGTATGATTGGACTTAAGCCCACAGTTGCTGCAATTAAGAAACATAAAACTATTGCTTTAGCCAACAAGGAAACCTTGGTCACAGGCGGCAACTTCATAATGAATTTAGCAGAAGAATACAATGCTAAAATATTGCCCGTTGATTCAGAACATAGCGCAATTTTTCAAAGCTTAATGGCTAATGACAAAAAATCAATTAATAAAATAATACTCACAGCTTCAGGCGGACCTTTCAGAGGTAAAAACACAGAATTTTTAAAAACAGTTACCATTGCAGATGCACTAAAGCACCCTAACTGGTCAATGGGAAAAAAAATTACTGTTGACTCAGCCACATTAATGAACAAGGGTTTAGAGGTAATTGAAGCAAAATTCTTGTTTGATGTTAATCCTGAACAAATAGAGGTAGTTGTTCATCCCCAGAGCATAATACATTCCGGCATTGAATTTCGAGATCATTCAACAATAGCCCAGCTTGGTCTCCCTGACATGAGAGTGCCAATACAATTTGCTTTGTTTTATCCAAGGAGGGTTAAGAATAGCTATAAATCTCTGTCGTTATCAGAAATAGGCAATTTAACTTTTGAAAAGCCTGACATGGAAACATTTAAATGCTTAAAGCTTGCCTTTGATGCCTTAAAGGTTGGCGGTACAATGCCTGCAGTTTTAAATGCATCAAATGAAATATGCGTAAGCTTATTTTTAAACAAAAAAATAAGTTTCCTGGATATCGGAAATATCAACGAAAAAGTTATGCTGAAACACACTCCGGTAAAAATCGATTCTATAGAAACAATTTTGAAAGCAGAAGAATTTTCCAAAAATACCATTGAATCAATTCTAAAATTTGAAAAAAAGTTTTGAGGGCGTCATCCTCAAAACTTTTTTTATTCTAAATCTATCTAAATATTAATAAATAATAACAGCTTCTTTGGTAGTATTTATCCAATAAACCTTAGTATTGAGATTTTCAGCTGCAAATCTTAACGGTACATAGGTTCGTCCGTTGATTATAGTCGGAGCCACATCAATAGTAATTCTATCGCCGTTGACTATAATTTCATTTTTATCAATCCACATTATTACAGTATTGCCCTTTGCTGTTAACGTGATTTTCTGACTGCTGTTATCCCAGCTTACGGTACCATCCAGCGCTTCTACAACCGCTCTAATTGGCACCATGGAACGAGATGATACTATCACAGGAGTAGTGCCTCTTCCCGGGTCAATTTCACTGAACTCACCATTTACATTCATATTTGGATTGTCAATTTGCAGAATTATATAATTACTTTCTGAATTTTCATAAATAGTATTATCTTTGGTTTCAGAAAAATATCTCTCTATAACATCTGCTAGCATTTCATTCTCTACCTTTGAATTAGGCGTTACGGGCTGCGTCACTTGATTGTCATGAAACATGAAACTTCCGTCCCACTCCCCATAATCAAGAGATTTCACACCGTTTTTTAATGTTCCTTTATATGAGCTTTGTCCGGGAACTATTGTAATACTGATTGTTTTAGTTTCTCCAATCTTTAAAATTCCTGCATGAACAGCTGCTGATGAAATATCCGAATCATCTGTATAAATGTCCGTACCAAAGACATCTCCTTCTTTATCTCCGGTTACTATTAAATTTATTACTGTTCCGTGCTTTCCTTGATATTCTACCAAGTATATATCTTCTTCACGAGTGGTTGTTCCAATTCCTTCAGTTAAACTTTGCTCTGAAAGAGGTAATGTAACATCTGTAAATTTAAAGCTTCCGTCAAATTCAATATAATTCTCTGAACGTACACCGTTTCGCCAACCTCCCCCATAGCTCATTTGACCGGGTAGAATTGTTATTCTGACTGTCTTGGTTTCTCCATACTTCACTATGCCTGCATGGACAGCTGCTGTAGATATATCCGAATCATCGGTATAAATACCATTGCCCCAAACAGATCCATCTAATCTTCCCGTAACAGTTACATTAAGCACATCATTTACGCGGCCTCTGTAGTAACTCAAATCTAAAGCATCAGCATTCAAAGCGTTATTATCAACAGGTGTTTCTTGTTGAGAGGCTGTAGCAGCAGGAGTTGTTTGCGTAGAATTGTTATTTTCTTTTTCTACTGCAACTACTTCAATTTCATCACTCACTGCCAACAATACATCATTATTATCATATATCCTAAAATGATATGTGCCTGCTTTCCCCGGAGTTGTTACAAGAAAATCACCATTGACTTTTCTGGATAAATATTTCCATTGTTCCGGGTTCTCATATAAACTATCTGTTGTGTATAGTCCTATGGATGCATTTGCCTGGTCAGGTGCATTATGATATTTAACTGAAATATCCGGAACTGAGCCGTATGCTCGTGGTCCCGGTACAATTTCAATTGGTCCTTGAGTCATGTCTGAAAATGTTGGTTTTACTTTATCAGGGTACAAATCAAATATTACATTTAAAATTTTATTCTTATCTTCATTGCTTCCCCACATAAAGAAACCCATTAGAGGCCATCCATCATCCCAATCGTATCCAACATCCATATTCCTTATAAAATATGTCATAGTATTTACAAACGGAGGGAATGTCAATGAGCTATCCGAACCGGATACTCTTCTTAATTCATCGATTCCGGGTTTCCCGATCAAAGTAAGTTTTGTAAGAGTAAGTGTATTCGAAAATGGGGCAAATGTTTGATCGATAGTATTAGTACATGTGTTAAAATTCCCCATTTCACTGTTAATTGTATTAAATGCATTAGTAGGGAAAAGTCCTCCTGTTTGCATAACACTTAACGGCGGATCTAACAACTTCATCCACTCGTCTAAATTTACATTAAATGCCTTCTTCACAGCATAGTTCATTGCGTCTGTCTTTAAAGCTTTATAATCCTGTTCAACGGAGTCCGGTACAATTTCCATTATAAAATCAGAAACGCTGCCCAATCCGTTTTTCACACTGACTGCAACATCAGGATAACCAAGCATGCTCCAAAAATATTGGTCATACCATTTTTTCAATTCTGCCTTGTACTGCTCCATCCCATACCCGTCAATAACCATCGTTTGAGCGGCTTTCTCATTGGCATCAATCCATGCACCTAATCCCCTGTCTATATCCTTAATCCATTCTTCACAATATGTTTTTTGAGCAGATTGAAGAGATATGCCCCAAACAAATTGGTCCCATGCATTTCCATTTTTGTTGTTGTTTATTGTTTCAATTCTGCTTGCACATGCATCACGAATAGCAAAGAATAATTTAAGATGCGGTGGTACACATTCAGTATCTCCAAAAAATTGAGCCATCCTGCTGTCCAGTACAATGTTTTCCATATTCAGTTCACCGTCAACTAACATTGTATCAAACAAAAACCTTTGTGGTGCTGTGATTATGTTGTATTGTTTTGCTTTATACTTTAACGGGATCTGACTGTCAATATATGCTTCTAAAACAGAGTGTCGTTTTATTATATTCTTTTCTTCTGCACTAATACCATTAGTCACATCAGGCCAAGGACCCTCTGCCCATTTATTAATATAGCTGTGTCCAAAATAGTCTCCTGCTGCATGTGCCATAAAGCCAAGCATAAAAGCTTTTGCCTGTTTTTTATTATTCATTTTTAAGCAATCATTTGCAGGGTCACTTTCATCTTTTGGTGGAATTACATCAATTTGAACCGTTGAACTGATATAATTTGAAATTTGTTGTTGCTGTTGAGAAGGCAAATAATCAGGCAGTTGATTAGCCAATTGCCAAAACACATTAATCATATCTCCCGGTGTTTTATAAGTGTTGCCGGGATGAAATATTGTCTGACCGATTAACATATCAGGCAAAAGATCCGGTCCAAGTGCACCTGCCCTGTAATATTCCGGATACTGCCTTAAAATTTCCACATATTCAGGCATTACTTTAAATTTGCCATACGGTTTTATTTCAACAAAACCATCACTTATATCTTCTAAAACTAAATTTGCAGAGTAAACATGCGTTTTAACTTTCCATGCATAAGCAGGTGACAAAGTTAATGAAAACAGCAAAAGTATCAGTAGTACAACTTTTAAAATTGTCTTTTTACCCATTTTAAGCCCCCTTTTTAAAAAATCATAATTATGGTTTTTCTTATTTCAAAACATTGTAAGTCCTGACAGACATGAGAATCGCAGCTTCTCGTGTTGCCATTCCATAACCGGTAGCTTTCTCTGCATTAGTGGTTGCTTTTGGCATAAAGTTTCCTGTAGAAGCATCCCCCTTGATTATGCCTAATTTAGACATATATTTTGTAGGTTGGACTGCATATTCTGATATGTTTTTTTGATCAGGAAAATCCTTTAATCCTTCAATACTGTAATCACCGCTTGGAGCTATTGCTTTTATAGTTCTGAAAAGCATTGTTGCACATTGTTCACGGTTGATTAAAACTTTTGGTGAAAAAGTAGTTGCAGATGTTCCCTGTGTTACTCCAATATTTAATGCTTTTAATATTTGCGGATTTACAGTATCCGTAAAAGGATTAACTTCTACAGGTTGTGCTGAAATTCCTGATGTTTTTTCATAAAGTACCAAAGCAAGTTCTGCAAATTCTTCACGGGTAATAGGTTTGGTCATGTCAGCACCTTGCAAAATTGCCGGAATAAGTCCTGCTTCATTTGCCTTATCAAGTTCTGTCACAGCCCATGCACTTGCATCTTTGTAATAGCTTTCATTTTTATTTGATAATTCATTTGACCATGGTGAATATACATAATCCCATTCGCCTGGTCCCTCTCCATAATAATAACAGTAACTGAATCTATATTTTAATGTATAAACTCTTGAATTTATAACGGTTTCGGTCATACTGCCCTCATCTTCAAGATGTTCAACTACATAGAAGGTATTTTGCTTACCCGGTACAATATTTTCTTCATTTATATAAACATTAAATCCGCCACCATCATCCCATCCGGGTACGCCATCAATAGAACCTGCCATTTCAACATCTAAATATCCGCCGGTAGGATTATCTCTGTTCAGCTGAAACATCGATTCAGGAACATAAAATTCCAAACGAAAATACGGCAATCCTTCTTCATCTTTCATAAGTTCCATATTGCTTATAGTTGGTGCCGGAAGTACATTAGGAACACCCTCCGGCAACCCTGCTGCGTTAACAGCCACTACAAAGGATAAAATCATCAGTGTGGTACAAATAATCATTACTATTTTTTTCATTGTTTCCTCCTTATAATATTGTAATATTAGTTTCATATTATTATAGACGTTATACTAACGCCAAAAAACATATTAATGTTTAAACTTTGTTTTCTAATTTTTTATTTCTGTATTTTATTATCAACTCTGCTTTTGTATTAACTTCAAGCTTTTTATATATTGACGTCATATGAGTGTTGACAGTAGAATATTTAATTGAAAGCTTAGATGCACATTCCTTCAAGGTATAACCTTCCACCAGCAAAAGATATAATTCATATTCTCGAGGTGTTAACATAGAAATCTTTTTTAATTTATCTTCATTATCGTCCAATGTTTTATTTTCTGAAATTACATCCCTATAATTTGTTTCTTCATTATTTTTATATAATAATATCTTTTTTATTTTCCCAAACATCCACAGCCGCCTCCCTCATAACATTTCTTCTATAATAGAATCAGTAAATTTGAACACCGACACTTGTAAGATTCAAACTTGACTGCTGCATAAATACCTGAATATTATATTTTCCCATAGTAAATAGAAATACTGCTTCTCCGTTTTCATAATTTATGAATTCCTTATATCTATCTTGCTTAGATAAAGCAGAACTATAATAAAAAATAAGATCTTCCAGATTTTCATTCTCATAATATTCAGTAATATATAATTTAAAAAATTGTTCGTTAATTACCGGTATGGTCATGAACCCATCATATTCAGAAAAATTCACCTTAGGAATTAATTCATGAGGATACCAGGATGGAGGTGCGTAGTCCACATAGTTTTCTGTTTCGCTGTCTTTTATGCGATATAAGAAAGACACCATTTCACTTGTTTTATCAGCTTCATTTTCTAACATATTATAGTCATTAGCTGGACAAATACCACCGCAAAAGTATTTTTCTTTCCCAACTATTTCAAGTATTACCTGCTGTCCATCAAAAAGAAGTATAAAATCATATCCTGCTGCACTAAATACTCCCATATATTCAAATTTATCCTCCAACTTTCCTCCGGATTTCACATATAATTCATCATAAAACCTTTCAATAGAAAATGTCACTTCTTCATTAATTACGTTCAAGGCATTACCGCTTCCATTGATGGAAATCTTTCCTGAATAGCTTTTATTACCATCGGAAGATGCTAATAAAATAGCGTTATAATCTCCATTGCCACCCATAAAAGAATCAGACCACATGCAGTTTATATAAATTATACCCTCAGGCTCTGCGACTTCTTTATGGGCTTGTTCCGGAATATTTATCAACTTGCCTTTAAAAGCAAGAGTCGCCTGTTCATGAAACTTCACTGAAAGTATTGCCTCTTCTCCTTCAATTTTCAGCATGACAGGTAAATCCTGCTGCATTGTTCCATCTTTTTGGTTTTTATAATTATAAGGAACATCCTCATCGATGTAGATGAATTCATCTCTTATTTCAGTAAATGAACAAATAGGGTCTATTATGTTTTCTTTTCCACTCTCAATATGAATCAAACCGGTCCGATAGATGTATTCTTGCTTTAAATTCAACTCTCCATCAGGTATTTCCATGGTCCTAGTGATTGTTCCGAATCCTTCAAAGATTCCGAATTCCGATTCATAAAGAGTTATATCAATACTTGCTAAGCCGGATACTTCAACACCTCCAAGAGTATTTAAGTATTCGGCTTGAGAATCAACAACGGTTTCATGAAAAACAATTCTACGTTTGTTAGAGTAATTTGTATTCTGATTAACTTCCTCATTAGATGAATTTTTTTCAATTGTTGTATTTTCTGTTGATTTATTGTCAGATACTTCACTAACAGCCCCACCATCAGATTTACTTGTACAAGATAAAGTTATAATGGATGTAATAAATATTATCAAAATAAAAAAAACGATTCTCCTATTCATTAATTAACATCACCTCCATAATGATTTCTATCATTAAATTTAATATGCCACAATTCACTAAACCTAATTATATAATAAAAATAGACCTCATTAGAACTAATGAGGTCTATTTTTTATAGCGTAATCCTTAAAAATTATTAACAGTTCTGTCCTGCTGTTAATTCCTAATTTGCGATATAATGAAGTACAATAAGTGTTTACTGTAGAATAAGAAATGGAAATAATAGCAGATATCTGCCGCAAGGTATATCCCTCTAAAAGCAGTTTGCATACCTCAATCTCCCTTTTACTCAATGAATACTTCTTAAACATATATATATGTTCATTATCTATTTCTGTTTTTTGAGAATCGTCAACCCACTCATCACTGTAATATATATTTGTAACAGGTGAAAAAATTAAAAACAATATCATACCGATTGCAGAAATTATTGATGCAATGACGGATACATTAGAAGCATTCATTTCGTATATGAGATTTCCTATCAATACACCGGATAATCCTCCGCATATACCGATAAATAAGATGGAAAATCTAACATATTTTATACTGTTATATTTTTTACCTATTACACCAAGGATATAATACATATTTACCATACCCATAGTATTGCCGGCACCTAAAAACAAAGAAAATAATATTATTATTCCTTTAATTTGATCTATGAATGAAAAACACAAAAGACCCATAATAATAAAACCAAAAGTTAAATTCCATGATAATTGTATTGCTTTTTTGGTCAGTTTATAAATATAAAAATATAAAATGCAGCCAATTACTCCACCTATATAATACCAGTTTAGCAATTGAAATTCGGAACCAATCACAGCTATATTTAGTATACCCTTTGCCAAACCCTTGCAAATTATAGCAAAGATACAGTTCAAGAGAAGAGTAATATATACTCTCTTAGGCATATAAATTTTCTTTTCATCTTCATCAAAATTAGCATCACTCTTTTTAAAAAATAACACACTTGAAAGTCCGATGATTAAAATTACAAACGATCCTATCTGAGGAACTAAATGCAGATTCCCGTTACCAAATGCATCCTTGGCAAGAGATAATATATTAATGAGTATGTTACTAATTACAACTGCATAGAATTTTTCTGTATTGTTTAAAATGAATACGAATGGCATTAAAATGCTTATATTAATAATTCCTAAAAATACAGCTGTAATAATTGCAGTTATAACAGAAAAAACAGGATTATGAGATGTTAAAAAAACAGCTGCAGAAACTATAACTAATACAGATCCGATTCGCACATATTCAACAAATCTTTCTTTCTTCAAAATAAATACAAATATTGCAGATGAAATCAAATTTATGATGTGAATAATGTTTCTGACTTCCGTACCATAATAATAATCAATGAGTGGAGAAGCAGTCCACCAGGTAGTAAAAACAATAACCCAAGCATAGTAAATTATCCATATAAAAACATATGGATAATTATTTTTTCTGATTAGTTTTGTATTAATAACATTGTCTTCGTCTTTAACACTATTTAATATCAATTTTATCTCTCCGGCGAATTATATATGTTACATAATATACCATTTATACTCAAATATCCAGTTTAATTTATATATTTAGATACATAAATAAACAGAAAAAATAAAATAGAATCAAAGCTAAGACTGACTTCGTTATTCTAAAATATCTTTAATAGCTCTGTTGTTGATATCATCATCAACGTTGACAATTATTACATCCATACCGATTTTTAATATTTCTTCCCACTTAATTCTTCTTGCTTTGGACTTTCCAAGCATACCCATAAACTTGCTTGCTTCTTCTATATAAAAGGCAATAATTTTACCCTTTTTCGTATCTATTTCCACGTCATCGAACCTGCCCATAATTTCGCCGTCTTTAATGTTAACCACATCTTTTTCTATCAAGTCCCAATAGTTAGTCAAGAAGCTCACCACCTTAATAATATATACTATAAATTATGTACAACTCTTGCTAAATATTACATAAAAAAAAGAGGGTTCCCCTCTTTAAAATGGTACCTTTATCTGAACCCTTTTTTCAACTGTGAAAGAGCCGACTTCTCCAACCTTGAAACCTGAGCTTGAGAAATACCTATTTCTTCAGCTACCTCCATTTGAGTCTTTCCTTTATAAAAGCGCATATCAACTATTTGTTTTTCTCTATCAGATAAGTTGTTAATGCTATCCTCTAATGTTATTCTTTCAATCCATTTTTCATCTATATTCTTTTCATCCTTAACCTGGTCAACCACATAAAGAGCATCGCCGCCATCATTGTATATTGGCTCAAACAACGATATGGGCTCCTGTATAGACTCTAAAGCAAATATGATTTCTTCTTTATCAACGCCAATTTCTTTAGCAATCTCGGCGATTGTAGGTTCCTGCGAACTGCTTGATGTGAGTCGTTCCCTTACTTGCAATGCTTTATATGCAGTATCCTTCATGGATCTTGATACCCTGATGGAATTATTATCTCTTAAGTATCTTCTAATCTCACCGATAATCATTGGTACTGCATATGTAGAAAATTTTACGTCTAAAGACAAATCGAAGTTATCAATTGCCTTTATCAAACCAACGCATCCAATTTGAAACAAATCATCAACTGGCTCATTTTTAGAATTAAATCTTTGAATAACGCTAAGCACAAGTCGCAAATTGCCATTTATAAACTGTTCTCTAAGCTCATCATCGCCTTCTTGGATTTTCTTAATCATACCTCTCATTTCTGAAGTTTTAATTGTAGGCAATTGAGAAGTATTAACGCCACATATAACTACTTTGTTTATCATCGCCGTTTTTCCCCTTTAACAAATTTATCCCCCTTAAAAATTATTTCCTTAAGTAGTACTTTTATACTGCCTTGTTGATTTCCTTTTTTAGCCGATTAAGTATCTTTTTTTCAAGACGAGATATATAAGATTGGGAAATTCCAAGCATATCAGCAACTTCCTTCTGAGTGAAGCTTTTAGAATTGTTCAGCCCAAACCTTAATTTCATAATCATGTATTCTCTTTTATTTAATTTCTTAATCGAATCATTAAGTAAATTTAAATCTACTTCATTTTCCATGTTCTTAAACACAACATCTTCTTCTGTACCTAAAATATCAGACAATAAAAGTTCATTACCATCCCAATCGATATTTAATGGTTCATCTAAAGATATTTCCGTCTTTGCCTTGCCCACACGCCTTAAATGCATTAAAATTTCATTTTCAATGCACTTTGAAGCATACGTGGCAAGCTTTATGTTTTTCTCTGCCTTAAATGTATTAACTGCCTTTATAAGCCCGATTGTTCCAATTGATATTAAATCCTCAACGTTAATTCCTGTAGATTCAAATTTTTTAGCAAGATAAACCACCAATCTTAAGTTATGCTCAATCAAAATGGCCTTCGCTTCATCCGAATCCTTTAACCTGTTTATTATTTCTTTTTCTTCTTCCTGGGATAGTGGTGCAGGAAGCGTATCACTTCCACCTATGTAAAAAATATCTTCTACGAATCCCAGCTTATCTATTATAAAGTTAAATAATTTTCTAAAAAATTTTTTAACATACATTACCAAGCTCATTATTTTGTTCCAACTCCCATTCAAGTATTTTATTAAACAATAAAGCGTCGTAATCCTCCTTTTGACTAATTTTTTTCGGATATAATCCTATAACTGCATCTGCTGTGATTATTCTATTATCTTTAGCTATAATTTTAATATCATCAGGAGTAATACAAACCATCATTTCACCTGTTGAGCTAATTGTATTAAACCTTATTATCTTTAGATTTAAATTGCCGTGATTATTTAACATTTCCTCATAGTTTTTTTCCTTGTTATAAAAACTTAAAATGTTTTTATAAAGTTCATCATCTAAAATATTTTTGATACGTTCAATACTTACGACTATTACCGGCTTTCCTGTTAATGGGTCTGTCAATTCATTTCCCGTATCAATGAATCCGTTAATTGATTTGCTTTTATTCAGCAAACTTATGGTCACAGTTCTCATATAATTCATTTTTTCAATTTTTGATTTTATTTCCTTAAAAAAGAAACTTAATGCTACATAACCAATAAAAAATGATATAACAATTGCATTTACCGTAACCCTATCATAATTTAGATAATATAACCCGGTAATAATTCCGACCATTATCAATGAAGTAATATAAAAACAAATTATGACTCTAATGTTAATAAGTATTCCTTTGCTGTCAAAAGCAATCATGAGCATTAATACAGAAACACTAAATTTCACTATAAAATATGTCATGAAGTGTCTTCCTATATATGCGGTTAATATAACATATAATGCCCCCACTAAAGATGCAGCTATCAATCTTTTGTATATAATATTTCTTTTTATCAGCTTACCCGTGATAAATAACAGGATGAAATCAATAATAAAATTTTCAGCAAAGACATATTCAACATAATAAACCATCTCCACCTCCAAATTCGTCATCAGCCACAGCGAAGGATTTTCTTCAGCAGCCATGTTATCAATTCAATAAGGGCTTTGCCTGTCATTAATGGTTTCAGTGGGAAGAGAATTCCCACTGAAAAAATTCAGTGGAACCCGCCGCTTTTGGAGGCGGGGAACATCTGAATTTAATTATAAGTGACAATTTGAAAATATTTTGTCATATCATGTCTTCAAAAATAAAAAAAAGCATGACATTATGTATATAGCCATGCTCTAACATATAGTAAAAATAAATTTATATTACTTGAATTTTTCTATCATTTCATCCATATTTTTACTTTTTTCAATCCCTTCTATCAAGTCAACAGTTTGACTGGTATCACCGATCAAAATGCCTCCTGATAGAATTTCATTCACAAAGTATAATTTTTTATAATTTTTTCTGTCTATTGATTTATATGTCTTATATTCTTTTTCAGGGTTAGAGCCCACGTCACCAATGGAAAACACACTGATACCAAATGCATTCAATGTTGTGGATGGAATAATATTTTCATAAACACTATTTCCTCCCACTGCATTTATTCCTGCTGTTTTGCCTTGTTCAGTTGCCTCACTCCACAATGCATAATTTATGCCGTTAAATTCAGCACAGTCCCCACAGGCAAAAACATCTTTAGCAGTGGTTTCCATTTTTTCATTTACGACTATTGCTCTTTTTATTTCAATTCCGCTTCCTTCAGCAATTTTGCTGTTTGCTTTTACACCTGTTGAAACAATAACCAACTCAGCTTCAACAACCTCACCATTGTCAAGAAGTATACCTTTTACTTGTGTCCCACCGATAATTTCTTTTGTTCCAACGCCTTTTTTAAAGTTTACACCAAAACTTCTAAGTGCTTCCTCCAATACTTCGGATGCATCTTTATCAAGTTGTCTCGGCAAGATTCTGTCTGCAACCTCAATTACGGTAACATCAAGACCAAGCTTTTTAAGCTCATTAGCAGCTTCTAACCCAAGAACGCCCCCCCCGATAACAGCACCTGTCTTCTTACTTTTTGCATATTCCTTGATTTCTTTCCCATCTTTAGCGTATCTTAAGGTAAATACACCTTGTTTTTCTTTACCGGGGAAAGGAGGAACAAAAACCTCAGCACCTGATGCAATTATTAATTTTGTATATCCTAATTCCTTACCATCATTTAGTATAACCTTTTTATTAGCAGTATCAATTTTTTCAACTAATTTATCTAACAAAAGATTTACATTATTTTCTTTAAACCATTTATCGTCCTTTATAACCATCGACTCAATAGTTACATCATCATTTCCAAGCAATTTAGATAACTGGGGTCTAAAATAACCCTTAACATCTTCCTTTGATATAACAGTCAAATCACTTACTTTATTTCTTTTTCTAATTTCAATTGCAGCATACATTCCGGCCCCGCTTGCACCGATTATAATTATATTTTCTTTTTTATCAGAAAATTCTCCTACTTCTTCATCTTCTAATTTAACAAAATATTCGGGACCTACACCACAAACAGGGCAAACCGCAGGAACAGTTTCACTCTCTATAATTTCCCCGCAAACAGTACATTTCCATCTGTATGTTTTAACTTCGGATTTTATAACTTCTTTTTCTTTTTCCTTTTCTTCTTTTTTAATTATTGCGCTTTTATTATCGCTATTTTGACTTATTGCATTAACAAACTCAACACCAAAATCATAAGCAGCTTGTAACTCTTCTTTGCTTGATTTAAATCTGACTTTTAATCCTTCCCCGACAGTTTTTAATCTCAGTTGCTTTAACCTTTGAATGATATTTGGAACCGCCTCGCCACTCCATCCATAAGAACCGAATGCTGAAACAGCTTTTCCTTTGTGGATTATAGGGTTCATGCTGTTTAATACTCTCCAAATCGGCTCAACTGCATCTCCAACCATTGTAGGTGAACCAAACAGCACACCGTCTGCCCAATAAATTCTTTCTAAAACTTTATCCTTTTCTTCATAAACCATGTCATACATTTCAACATCAATTTTTTCATCCTTGATTGCCTTTGCGATATTGTCCGCAATCTCTTTGGTGTAGCCATAAGCAGATGCGTAAGGTATAACGACTAACTTGCCCTCAAATGGTTTTTCCTTTAATGAATACTGTTTAGATAGCTGAATATTTTCCCATGGATTCTCATCAAGTATAGGACCGTGTCCGGTGCATATCATATCTATATCCAAGTTTTCAATTTTTTCGATTGCTTGAACAAAAAAAGTTTTAAAAGGATAGAGAATATTATCGAAGTAATATTTAAATGCCTCCATATATTCTTCTTTATTTTTAACAGTACTCTTCAAAACAGTATCTAAAGCATAATGAGCTCCAAAAGCATCACATGTAAACAATATCTTATCTTCAACTAAATAAGTAAAAATAGTATCTGGCCAATGCAAAAATTTAGCGTCATAAAACCTGAATGTTTTATTGCCTAACGAAAGTTCATCACCGTCTTTAACAACTTTTGAATTAAACTCCGTGTTGCATATAAAGTTCAAATAATCTATTGCTTGCTTAGATCCAACTAACTGTATTTTTGGATTCATTTTTAATAGCTTTTCGATAGCTCCTGTATGATCCGGCTCAGTGTGATTAACAATTATGTAATCAACATCATCTATATTTATATTTACTTCTTTTAATTTTTCAATATACTCATCAAAAAATCTAAGCTTGACGGTTTCAATCAGCGCTATTTTTTCGCTACCCTTAACTACATATGAATTATATGTAGTACCAAACTTAGTAAACATTATTATATCAAATACTCTAAGTTCCGGATCCAAGCTGCCAACCCAATAAAGATCCTCTTTTAATTTAAGTGTCTGCATAAATAAATCCTCCTATATTTATCACATATATTGTGAAAATTCTGCCACCTAAAGTTATACCCTCATTTTGTGAAATTAAACACATTGTATACCAGAAAATCTCCCTACTTAAAAAGGCAGAGCATTCACTCCGCCTTAATCAATTCTATACATCCTTCAAAGCTGCTCTTACAATCAACCTGTCTGTATAAGTTCCCATAGGTGTACATGTAATCATCGTAATAATAGGGGCTTCTGTTTGATTGAGCACCCATACCTCTTCCGGTTTTACCACAAATGATTCATATACAACATAAATATACTCTTCTCCATCCTTTGTTATAATAACCTCATCACCTTCTTTCAAGTGATCAAGATTTCTAAAAAAATGACCATAGACATAATTTCTGTGACCTAACAAAACATAATTGCCTTCTCCCAAATTCCCTAAACCGGGATAATGGCCTACTGCATATTTTAAAGCACTGTCATCAGTACCTTCAAGAATGGCTGACTTTACATTTATTTTTGGAATCTCTATAATTCCGCTTATAGTCTTGCCTTTTAAAAGCTTATCATAATCCGGAACTTTATTAGCCGGCTTTTCTTCTATAGTTTCAGGTTCACTGGCATTGTCAGGTTCTGTTTCATCTGCCAAAGGTTCCATCGTATCATTATATACTACATTTTCTGCTTCTGCCTTTAATTCTCCGGTCTCCATTTTTTTTAATGTGTCAATATATTCACTGTATTCATTAATTAATTTATTTTGATAATATATAGTAGAAACCTTTTGATAAACAGCAATACCAATTATTAATATTCCCGCTGTTATCAAAAACAATGATAAATACTTCCTCATAATATCATCCCTTTTAAATAAGGAGGAACAAATTGTTCCTCCTTTTGAGTATTATACTATTGTACCCTTTTTCTTGTTTAAAATCAATCCTACAATTATCATCATTGCTCCGATGATTACCAATATAGTTGTATTTAATGTATACCCCGTGTCAGGTAATGTCGCTAAAGGAACTGCCTGATCTTCAATTATTTCATCCTCAGGTGTAACCTCAGGTATATCTTCAGGTGCAACCGGTTCTAATGTCATTCCTCCATCTAACGGAACCTCGGGTTCATCGATTGTAACTCCCGGTTCATCATCCTCATCTTCTTCGTCATCATCTACAGGGTCTTTAGGACCACCAGGATCTTCAGGACCACCGGAATCTTTTTTTACTATTAATTTCAAAGTTTCAGTATCTATATCAGTTACATTATCCACCTCTGTATAATAACCTTCTACAGTAGCTGTGTTTTCTACTCTTTCGGCATTTATATCTTCACTTGTTATAACATATGTTCCTACTAATACTGTTTGTTTTCCAACTTCCAAATCTATCGTATTACCTGTTATATCACCTTTGATTTTTGGATCTTTTATTATTATGGTCTGTAATTTTATATTTCCTGTATTAGTAACTGTGAATTTATAGGATATAGTATCTCCTACCTCTGCATAACCGCTATCATTATTGTCAATAAAGGTTCCTTCTTTTTTTAATGATATTGCCGGTGATATCTTTATCAAAACAACTTTATCATCATCAGTGGCACTAACATTTTTATCGTCACTTACTTTTCCTGTTACAGTTGCTTTGTTATAAAACTCTCCATTATTTAAATCTGCTTCAGTAATAGTATAAACTGCTGTAAATACTGTTGAAGCGCCTATTTCTAATTCAGATTCTCCTCCGATTATTGATGAAAGAATATATTCATCAGTAATTGATATGTTAGTTAATTTAACATTTCCCGTATTTGTAACTGTAAATTTATAGTTTATAGTTTCTCCTGTTTCTGCAAATCCATTTTCATTTTCATCATTAAAAGTTCCTACTTTTGATAATGATATTTCTGCTTGAGGAGCAGGTATAAATTTCTTTAAAGTTACGGTATCTTCATCCGTATGACTTACATCTTTTCCAGTTGGAGGTGTACCTGTTACAGTAGCTTCATTATAGAAACTACCATTATCTATATCCTCTTGTGTAATCGTGTAGCTTGCTTTAAACGTTGTTGACTGTTCAGGTTGTAATACAGTAACGCCACCGGTTATTGTTGAAGGAATATATTTATCTGTTACCGAAATATTTGTTAATGTAACATTTCCGGTATTAGTTACTAAAAATTCATAGCTTATAGTTTCTCCAACATCTGCGAAATCATTATTAATTTCATTATTGAAAGTTCCCGTCTTTTCTATTTTAATAGAAGGTTTTGGAATGAATTTTTCTTTTATTGTTATATCTTCAAAAATAATTGTAGGTGTTTTTGGATCCATTGTGGTAAATTCATTGTTTATAACATTATGATATTTACCTTGTTGTTTAAATTTAGCATTTACAATAAATTCTTTTATACCGGCTGTTATTGTTATTATATAGTCACCCAGGTCAGCGTCATGAATCATATTTTCATTTGTAGCATCATATTTTTTATTGGTTGTAATGTTCGTAAATGTAATTACAACATTTTCATAACCGTCAAGCGCATCATTCAACTCCTGTACCTTAATATTTAATTTACCATATTGCTCTGCATTAAAAGCCGAAGGAGTTGTAATAGAGTTTGGAACAAATTCTAACAACATTGTTTCAACATTTATTTCAATTTGCTCAGTTTCATCATTAATCTCTGCTCCGACAAAAGTATTTGGTAGAACAGGTATTAACATTAACATTGCTATTACTATACAAATAACTTTTTTAAACACTATCTTACTCATAATATCTTCTCCTTTCTAATTTATTAAAATCTAACTATATTATGAAAAACTTATGTACTTTGTGTATAAAAAAAGCTGCAAAATATTTTTATAAAATAATTTGCAGCTGAACTATCATAGTAATTAATACTTTAGATTTCTAAGCTTTGCGTCCCTATCTTTCGATAGGTTTGCCAAATATTAAGTTAAATTTTATTAATATAGTTTATACCTCAAAAACCATATGTTAAACATCACTTGTGTATTATTTTTTTATCAAGTTTAATAAATTGTTAATTTTTCTAAAAAGAGAGCTGTCTCTCTTGGAAATTCAATTTCCTATTAAGAGACAGCCCTATAAATTTACGGCCATACTTTATTGGCCTTCAAGCCGGTCCAAAGTTCATCTCCGTCTTCCTCATAAATATAATCATGACTGTTTGTAGCTTCCATTACAGCTTCATAATACCAATCATCACTTTTAATATCAGGCCAGAACATTGCATCAGGATGTATGTTTTCTTCAGGAACCGATCTTTCCAATACATTGTTTATCAATGTCATTGCCTCAGCTCTTGTAATATCTTGTTCAGGTTTAAAAGACATATCAGGATAACCTTTAATCCATCCCTTTATTTCCGAAGAAGTTATATACTTCTCTGCCCAATGACCAAATATATCTGTGAATTTAGATGTATTTTGTAGCTCAAGTTTATCGAACTTAGCTGCAATAGTTGCAAATTCTGCTCTTGATATCGGATCTGACGGTCTGAATGTTCCATCTGGATATCCTTTAATTATACCCGCATTATATAATGTCGATATAGCTCTGTTTGACCATCTGTCTGATGTAATATCAGTAAATGTATTCACATCGCTCAACAACTCATCCCTACTCTCATCTGTCAACAACCTATAGAATATCATCGCAACTTCTTCTCTTGTAATGTTATTACCCGGCTTAACATCTCCATCCGGATAACCTATTACATATGCGAAGTGATCCTCTTTCTCAAGGTCTGCTAAAGGAACTTCAGGATCTTTGATGATTGTGTCATCATCGTCATCGTCATCATCGCCACCGTCGGTGTAATTTCTATCATAATACAAATCTACAGTAGTTGTTGTAACCAACTTAATTCCTAATGCTGAAACTGCTGACCCTGTTATTGCTGAATCAGTAGTAACATCTATAACTTCGATTACCTCTACAGTATCTTGAGTTATAACTCTTCTTACATAAGTATAACCTGAATCATAGTGTAACTGTACATAATTAGCAATGTCATTTTCTGTTACAGATCCTTCACCATCAGTTTCATATCTCTTGTTGTAAGCATTGGTATTATAATCAGTTTCATACATCCAGTTAATTTCATAGAGATCAGATTCATCTATTACATCTTGTTTTGAATAATAGAAGGTAATAGAATTTTCGTTCAGTCCTAATGTTATAACTTTTACGTTTTGACCAACTTTATTATAGCCATCTACATCTATTGCATGTTCTGTTACTTCAGTGCCATAGATTCCTGACTTAGTCACTGTATCCGCTACCGGTAAATTAGTTCCCAATTCCATATAATAAATAGTGTAATTTACTGCATTGGCTGTATTGGTAACCACAAACCCATCATATACATTTCCTGATACTTCAGTAATGTATCCATCCACATATAATTCAGCTACAGTATAATCAGAGTAATCAATTTCATCAAATAACCACCATGCTTCACCAATTTCATACTTAGGTAATTTGAATGAATCACTCCAATTATTTTTTTCATTTAAAGTTACAATATAATCTGTTGGTTCTCCTTCAGGATCTAACAATACTACTGTAACATCATCCCCTACAGGACCTTCCCATATTTTGCTAACAGGTACATTCACGGCCTCGATATTATACAGTTGGAAGCCATCATTACCATTGTTAACGAATCTATAAATATAGTTATTTGGAAGTTCTTCTTCTATTGTATAATTCGAATAATCGATCTCTTCATTATTTGAATCATACTTAGGTACAGTAAATGATCCAAACCATGCTCCATATTCATCAAGAGTTATAATTGAAGAAGAAACTTGGACTCCATTTTCATTCAATAAATGAACAGTTATACTATCAGGTCTTCCTGATAAAGAGGTAGCTCTAAATTGTGGTATTTCAGATGGAGTTTCACTATCGTACCAATACTTCCATATGTTTAGTTCAATAGTAGCACCACTATCTTTTACATACTCTACATATACTGTACCGCTTGGATCTTTAAATGCTCCGTTATTC